>DATLQU010000056.1:0-23668 GCA_035535015.1 Acidimicrobiales bacterium
CGGGGCCGAAGATGCGGAAATTGCGCGTCGCCGCGTTGGCGCGGATCACCTCGCGCAGCCAGGTGCCCAGGACGTAGGTGGATTCGGCATCATGCTCGCCGGGATGCGCGACCGCGACGGCGTGGGCGGCAATGTCGGGCAGCTTCAGGTCGCGGCGCAGCACGCCGCCGTTGGCATGCGGATTGGCGCTCATGCGCCGCTCGCCGTTGGGTGCGAGGGCAAGGATGTCCGCGCGCGGGCGGCCATCGGCGTCGAACAGCTCCTCCGGCCGGTAGCTGTGCATCCAGCTTTCCAGCAGCGCGATATGCGCGGGCGTGTTCATGTCCGGGATCGGCACCTGATGGGCGCGCCAGAAGCCCTCGGTGCGCTTGCCGTCAACGGTTTTCGGCCCGGTCCAGCCCTTCGGCGTGCGCAGGATCAGCATCGGCCAGCGCGGATGCTCGCCGGCCGCTGGCTCGGCGCGAATGCGGCGGATGTGCGTCAGCATGCGGTCCATCGTCTCGGCCATCTGCCGGTGCAGCACCGCGGGATCGTCGCCATCGACCACGTAGGGCGTGTAGCCGTAGCCCTCGAACAATTTGAGCAGTTCGTCGCGGCCGATCCGCGCCAGGATGGTCGGGTTGGCGATCTTGTAGCCATTGAGATGCAGGATCGGCAGCACCGTGCCGTCGGTGCGCGGATCGAGGAACTTGTTGGCGTGCCACGACGTCGCCAGCGGCCCGGTCTCCGCCTCCCCGTCGCCGACCACGCAGGCGACGATCAGGTCGGGATTG
The DNA here is from genome assembly GCA_035535015.1 of Acidimicrobiales bacterium. Lineage (GTDB taxonomy): Bacteria > Actinomycetota > Acidimicrobiia > Acidimicrobiales > UBA8190 > Palsa-661. Next base: position 774 of record DATLQU010000056.1, read on the forward strand.
TCGAAGGCGGCCCCGAAGGCGTGACTGAGCGAGTACCCCAGCTCTCCACCTTCGTGGATCGACCCCGGCGTCGTCGGTGCCACGTGGCTCGAGATCCCTCCGGGGAACGAGAATTGTTTGAAGAGCCTCTTCAGCCCGGCCTCATCCTGGCTGATGTCCGGATAGATCTCGCTGTAGGTGCCTTCGAGGTAGGTGTTGGCCACAAGCGCCGGGCCGCCGTGGCCGGGGCCGGCGATGTAGAACATGTCGATGTCATACTTCTTGATCACCCGGTTCAGGTGCACATAAATAAAGTTCTGGCCCGGCGTCGTGCCCCAGTGCCCCACCACCAGGGGTTTCACATGGCCAAGCTTTAGCGGCTCCTTCAGGAGTGGATTGTCATAGAGATAGATCTGACCGACCGACAGATAGTTGGCGGCGCGCCAGTAGGCATCCATGTTGTCGAGCAACTCCGGGGAAAGCGGGTTTGTCGTCACGGCTACGTCTTCAGACCTTTCCTCGGTGTCAGATCGGGTGCCCCATCCCCTACGATCGCGCTCGCAGGTGCTCCCCCGGCAGGGTCGAAAGGCCCTGCCGGTATCTCCTGGATGGAGTCGGCTGCGGGAATACCCAGCCCGGACTGGCAACCCGGGTGCCGGCGTCCAGACAGGTGAGGCCGGTACCGCATCACTCAGCTGCCGGACGCCGGTGCGGTGCCCGACCACACGGCTGTGTGGGTGGCTCAGGCGGCGGTGCCTTTCGGGTCGGCCGGAGCGCCGGGCTCCCCGCGAACACGCTGACCGGCTGCCCGCCATGGAGGACCTGCAGCGGCTCGCCCTCGAGGAGTCGATAGGTCGTGGTGTCCGGCGTGACCTCAACGCGCAGATGACTGTGCCGCACAGAGACAGAGATGGCTAGCCGGGTGATACCCGGGGGTAGGCAGGGTAGGAAGTCAAGGGTGCCATGCCGTTCGCGCATGCCTCCGAGCCCCGCTACGAGGGCGATCCAGGTCCCCGCCAGAGAGCCGATATGGAGTCCGTCGCGGGTGTTGTGCTCGAGGTCGTCGAGGTCCATGAGGGCGGCTTCGGCCAAGTAGTCGTGGGCCAGGCCCAGGTGCCCGACCTCGGCCGCCATCACCGCCTGCGTGCAAGCCGAGAGCGAGGAGTCCCTCACGGTGAGGCCCTCGTAGTAGGCGAAGTTGCGGGCCTTCTCCTCGTCGGTGAAGGCGTCACCGCGCAGGTGCATGGCGAGCACGAGGTCGGCCTGCTTGACCACCTGCTTGCGGTAGAGATCGAAGTAGGGGAAGTGGAGCAGCAACGGGTACTGCTCAGTGGAGGTAGCGGCGAAGTCCCAAACGTCGTGACTGGTGAAGCCTTCCGCTTGGGGATGGACGCCGAGCACGTCGTCGTACGGGATGCACATGGCCGTCGCCGCGTCCCGCCAGGCGGCCATCTCCTCGGCGTCGATGCCGAGTGGGCGAGCCAGATCCGGGTGACGTTCGGCGGCATCGGCCGCCGAACGGAGATTGTGCTGGGCCATGAGGTTCGTGTAGAGGTTGTTGTCGGCCAGCGCCGAGTACTCGTCGGGCCCTGTAACCCCGTCGATGCGGAACCGACCGTGAGGGTCGTGGTGGCCGAGCGAGCGCCACAGTCGGGCCGTCTCGACCAACAGCTCGAGGCCCACTTCTCGCTCGAAGAGCTCGTCCCCGGTGGCCTCGACGTAGCGGACGACGGCGGCGGCAATGTCCGCCCCGACGTGGAAGGCGGCGGTCCCGGCCGGCCAGTAGCCCGAGCATTCGGCTCCAGCGATGGTGCGCCAGGGAAAGACGGCACCTTCGAGCCCGAGCTGCCGGGCACGCTGGATGGCCATCGGCAGGGTGTTATGGCGCCACCGCAGGGCATGGGCAACGGCCTCCGGGGCGGTGTAGGTGAGCACGGGGAGAACGAAGGTCTCAGTGTCCCAAAAGGCGTGCCCGTCGTAGCCGGGACCGGTCAGGCCCTTGGCCGCAATGGCTCGTCCCTCGGCCCGGGCTCCGGCCTGAAGGACGTGGAAGAGGCAATAGCGCACCGCCTGCTGTATCTCGGCGTCACCGTCGACCTCGATATCGGCGCGCTCCCAGAACTCATCCAAATAGGCGCGCTGCTCATCCACCAGGCCTTCCCAGCCGGTCTGGCTGGCGGCCACGAGGGCGGCCGCGACCTGGTCGAGCACCGCCGGCTCCGATCGCTCCGCCGACCAGCCGTAAGCGACGAACTTGACGACATGCAGGCACTCACCAGGCTCAAGGGCGGCCGTGATGGTCACCCGGGCGAGGTCGGGGAAGCTCTCGGCCGTCACCTGCACGGAGGACGGAGCCTCAATGCAGTGGTCCATGGCGCCGGCCACCAGCAGGCCGCTGGCGCCCGTTCGATGAAGCAACGACGCCCCGGCATCACGACTGGCGTGAGACTCCGAGTGCAGCGGCGCCGCGAGCAGGGCCCATAGCCGGGGGTCGCCGCCGGGCGGCGGAAGGGCCTCGTTGGCCACCAACTCGGACTGGACTACCACCCGCACGGCGGCGTCGAGCGGTTCGACCTCGTAGGAGATGGCGGCCACAGAGCGCTGGACCAGCGATACCAGGCGCGTCGAGCGCACCCGCACGTTCCGGCCGCCCGGCGATGCCCACTCGACGCGGCGCTCCAACAGACCGGCGCGGAAGTCCAACGATCGTTCATGGGCGCTCAGCTCGCCGTAACGGACATCGAAGGGCTGGTCATCGACGAGGAGGCGGATCAGCTTGGCATTGATGACATTGATCACCGTCTGGCCGGCCTCGGGGTGGCCGTAGCCGGCCTCGGCGTAGGACATTGGGCGGGACTCGTAGACGCCATTGAGGTACGAGCCAGGCAAGCCGTGGGGTTCGCCCTCATCGAGGTTGCCCCGCCAGCCGATGTGGCCGTTGGACAGTGCGAACAGCGACTCGCTCTGGGCCAGGACATCGAGGTGGAGCTCGGTCTCTCGCAGGCACCAGGGCTCCACCGGAAAGGCCGGGTGCTGGATCATGGCCGGTCCAGCAGCTCGGCGAGGTCGGTCACCACGATGTCGGCGCCGTGGGCGCACAGGGCCTCGGCCCGTCCGACCGAGCGATCCCGACTTGACGCCGGACACTCCCGCCAGGCTTCCACCTCGGAGAACAGCCTCGAACGGCACCTGGTTGCGGTCCACGACCAGAGAACCGGGCCCCTCCCGAAGGTACGAGCGGAGTTTGCCTGACGTTCGCCTCGCCGAGCTGTTGGGGGACGGCATCGACCTGGCACAAGTCGCGTTCCCACCGCTCTCGATCGAATCAATTGGGTCATGTGACCCCGTGGCGACGACCGCAATCTCTGCGACGTCCTTGCGCGATTAACCTTCCTCCTTCTGGACGCGATGTCGATTGACCAGCTCGCAGGTGGCGGTCTGCTGCTTGCAATTCGGTCAACGCACTCGGGCCGATGGTGATGCGGCCCACGACCCTGCGACGGAGTAGTGGTGCCAAAAACCACCCTGCCCGTCTTCGATTTCCCGGGCTTCATGAGTATTTCGCCATCCGTAGTCACATTGCCGACAACGGGAACTCGTCCTGCTCGAGATCGACATCGAGTTCGACATCAAGGAATATTCAATCTCACTATCACGCTTCGATGTAGTCGCCTCCCAGATGGGCCAACTGTACCTCTTCGTGACTGTCAGGCCCTGACCCTCTAATGGATTAGGACCTTCAGCGCGTCGTGCTCCGCTGCATGTCCAAAGACATCATACGCCTCCAGGATCTGGTCGAATGAGAACTCGTGCGTCACGAACTTCTCGGCAGGAAGCTTGTGCTCAGCGACGAGCTTCAACAGCATCCCGAGGGTGTTCGTGTTCACCAGGCCCATTGATATGTCGATGTTCTTGATCCAGAGCTCGTTGAGGGCGAGATCGACCGACCTGCCGTGTACGCCTATGTTGGCGACGTTGCCTCCCGGGCGGACGATGACCGTCGCCATGGTGAACGTCTCGGGAATCCCCACCGCCTCGATGGCGACGTCGACGCCAAGTCCGTCAGTGAGTGCCAACACCTGGTCCTTCCAGTTCGAGTCACCGGAGTTGACCGTGTCGGTGGCACCGAAGTCGTGGGCTCGTGCCAGTCGGGCGTTGTCCAGATCGATGGCGACAATCTTCGACGGGCCGTAGAGGCGTGCCGTCATGACCGCGGAGAGCCCAACCGGTCCGGACCCGATCACGGCGACGACATCGCCCGGATTCACATGTCCGTACTGCACGCCGATCTCGAATCCGGTCGGCAGGATGTCAGAGAGCAGGATGCCCTCGGAGTCGGTCATGCCTTCGGGGACCTTGTACACCGAGTTCTCTGCGAACGGGACCCGAACGTATTCGGCCTGTGTCCCATCGATCATGTAGCCGAAGATCCACCCGATACCCGCCATGCCTTCGGGGTCGAGGCAGTGGCTGTAGAGCCCTTTGCGACAGTTGGAGCATCGTCCACATGAACTTACGCACGCGAGGATGACCCGGTCGCCGACGGCTAGTTGGGTGACCCCGTCGCCGACCTCCGTGATCACCCCGATTCCTTCGTGCCCCAGAATGCGACCGACCTCCACTTCGGGAACATCGCCCTTGAGAATATGGAGGTCAGTGCCGCAGATGGTCGTGGCGACCATCTTCACGATCACGTCGGTCGCCTGTTCGATCTTAGGGTCGGGGGCTTCTACCCACCCCTTCTTGCCAGGACCTCCGTAGACCAGTGCCTTCATGACGGGACTCCTCCCATGGACAGTCCGAGCAACGCCTTGCGACTCGCGAAACCGGCTCCCACGTCATCGCGGGCCGGTCACCACCTCCGACGCTACAGACAACGCAATTCGCCGACTAGGGCCGAAGGACCCATAGGCCGCTCACCGAGAGTGGGCCTGCCTACCCGAGCTGGTGGCCCAGGATGCTGATCCAGGCTCTCGGCCGACGGAAGGGCTCGACGAGCTAGGTGCTTGTGCCTCATGCTCACGTGATGATGCTTGTAGGACTTCAGAGGATGTGCGCAGCTGGCGCGGAATCAGGCGGAGCGCGGTGTGTCGGATACGCGTGCGCCATGCGCTGCGGAACTCGGCTGAGAGGTTCGCGAGGACCGACGTCCTGTCAGCCTGTCCGGGCCGCACCGTCCGAGGCCCGCTTCATAGCGGACAACGAGTCGTGAAGGGCATCGGCGATCACCCAGGGATCCGGGACACTGGCCGGGCAGCCGAGTACGGACACGTGCAGGGAGCCCGCATAGCTCCAGGCCGTGATATTGAGGCCGATGCCTTCCAAGATGGGACCCACCGAGTAGATGGCCTCGAGTTGGGCCTGTCCGAGGCGGAGCCGCTCACGCGGTCCGGGGACGTTCGAAAGTATGAGGTTCACCGGCGGGCGGATGTGGTTAGCCAGACGCGTCCTGGCCCAGGCCCGCACCGTCAACGCGTACAGCTGGGGTGGAACGACATCGGCCCGCTTCTCGAGCAGGTCGTTGCCGAGGACGGAGCGGACGTCTTTGGCCGCCGCCGTCGTCCCCATGATGACGCGGAGACGCTCGAGGGGGTCGGCGATGTCGGTTCCGATCGACACGTACAGGTTGTCGACACGGTTGCCACCGAGGCGGGTGGTACTCGGGTCCGTGGAGACCGGCACGCTGGCCACGAGCGGGCGTGTGGGGAGCGTCCCCCGCTCGACCAGGTAGGCGCGCACGGCACCGGCGCACACGGTCAGGTAGACATCGTTGAGCGTGGCACCCTGCGCCTGCCGGACGCTGCGGAGATCGTCGAGCGCGAGGCTCGTCATCGCGTAGGTCCGCTCGGCAGAGAGCGACACGTTGAACGTCGTCTTGGGCGTCTCGAACGGCAGTGGCGGTTTGACCGGTGACGCACGTCGCCGGACCTCGGACTGTCGGACACCTTGGAACGAGCGCCCGGCCAATCGGGGGAGCTGCCGCAGGCGTGTGCCATGGCCCCGTGCGGCCAGCCTCAGGAGCTCCCGCTTCGTGGGGAGCCTGTCCGGGCGCCACCGCTCGGCGTGCGAGCCGGCGTCGCCGGCTCTCAAGGCATTCTGCAGGAGGGCCACGGTGGCGGCTCCGTCGGCCACCGCATGATGGACCTTGGCCACGACGGCGAGGCGACCGTCGGCCAGTCCGTCGACCACGACGATCTCCCACAGGGGACGATCTCGGGGCAGTTGCCGGCCGGCCACCTCGGCCACCACGGCGGCAAGCTCCCTATCTCCTCCGGGATTGGCCGCCTGCCGACGGGTGATGTGCCTTCTCAGATCGAAGTCGGGGTCCTCGATCCACACCGGATGCCCGAGTCCCAGGGGTACCGGCACCACCCGCCGACGAAACGGCGGGAGCCGGTCGAGCCGGCGACCGAACAGCTCGATGATCTCGTCGTACGAATACCCACCGGGAAGGGCCGACATGTCGAATACGGCCACCTTCAGGGTGTGCATGTGCGTGGCGCGTGTCTCGGAGTAGAGGAACTTGGCGTCGAGCCCCACCATCTGTTCCAAGGTTCAGCCTCGGCCGGCCTCGCCAGTGGCGCTGAGGCCGGCCGCCGACAACGACTCGCCAAGGAATGCTTCCACCTGGCGGGACCAGAGATAGCCGACGTGGTTGCCGGAGTACCAGCTGATACGAGGTTTATCCCAGTGTTCCCACAGCATGCGGGCCTGCTGCGGGAAGGCCAGACGGTCGCCGTATCCCGCGAAGATGTAGCGGCGGTCGCGTCGCACCTTCGAATCGAAGCTCATCGGCGAGACGACCCGGTAGACGTCGTTGGCGACCTCCCCCATGATCCGGTGCTCGATCGCTCGAGCCCGGATGTGGACGGGGCTGTGTTCGTGGAAGAGAGCGGGGAAGTCCACCACCGGGATGCCGGCCACAACGGCGTCGAACCCCGCTTCGAGGCCGGCCAGGAGGGCTACGACATAGCCCCCGAGCGAGACGCCGTACAGGCTTATCGATGTCGCTCCCTGGCCTCTGATCCATGAGACGAGGCGGCGGATGTCCCACACGGCCTGTGCCAACCCGTGGACCGTATTCATCATCTCGAAGGAGAGGAATGGCTCGCCACTCACGCGCGTCACCTTGCGCGGCCCGTGCAACGGCAGCACCGGCAAGGCCACGTTCAGTCCGAGCTCCCGGTGCAACTTGGCGGTGTGCAGACCCATGAAGTCCATGAAGGGGTAGCCCATGCAGAACCCGTGCACACACACGATCCATGGCCGCTGCTCACCCCGGTGACGAACAATGGTGGCCGTTGCCCGGCCGTTGGGCTGGAAGGCCATCCACCGATCACCACCCGGCTCATCGGGGCGCGTAGAGAAGCCGCTGTCGTAAGTGATTCGTTCGTACCCCTGACCCAGCGCCCAGCCGCTGGTGGTCTCGACGTCCCCTCGGGCGAGCGGCGGCGGGGAGCGGTGGTACGTGGCGGGGCGGGCGATCCAGCCCCGCCGGGAGAACATCCGCCTCGCGTCGGCGAGCTCGGCGCTCACCCGGGCGAAATCGGCCCGGCGAGGGAACCGGCTCGGTGCCATGGCCATGGCCAGAAGGGCCTCGTCCATGGCCACGCCACCGGCCAGGGCCAGGGTCACGCTGGGTGCCGGGACCGCCTCCGATACCTCCCCGCTCGCCACGGTGGTGCAGATGAATCGCAGCGTTCTCGGCACAGCCAGGGTGGCCCGAGCGAGCGCCCGTCTCCCCAGGAACTTCATGGCGGCCCGATACGAACCGGCCACTCGTTCGGCCAGTGACGAAGGTCCCCGCCCGGTCGAATCGGACGCCGGCCTGCTTCCAGCCGCGTCCACTCCCTGTGCCTCAGTGCCGTCCACGGTGCACATGACCTGCTCCACCGCGCCCTCTCCGACAACGCACGACATTCCAGCCGTACGGCATACCGCGCGTATCACAGCCATACTACGTCCGGGGACGTGAATAGGGAACCAGCCCGGGAGGCAGCGGCGGTGGACTTCAACTTGGCGGACCTCTTCGAGAGCGTGGTCGACGTGGTCGCCGATCAGACGGCCATGGTCTCCGATGGCCGTCGACTCACCTACGCCGAGCTCGACGGTCGGGCCAACCGGCTGGCGCACCACCTCGACCAGGCCGGTGTCGGGCCCGGCGACCGGGTCGGCCTTCAACTGGTCAACGGGACCGAGTACCTCGAAGGGATGCTCGCCTGCTTCAAGATCCGCGCCGTGCCGGTGAATATCAACTACCGGTACGTCGCTTCCGAGCTCCGCTACCTCTACGACGACGCCGGACTGGTCGGCCTGATCTACCACAGCCAATTCACCCCGGCGGTGGCGGACGCACTGGCGGCCATGCCTGAGCGCCGGACTCTCCTCGAGGTCGGTGACGGCACCGGCGCCTCGGGTCTGGGCGATCCCTACGAGCGGGCTCTGGCATCGTCCGCCGACTCACGCCACTTCGCATCGCGATCGGGGGATGACCTCTACTGCGTCTACACGGGAGGAACCACGGGCGTTCCCAAGGGTGTGCTGTGGCGCCACGAGGACATCTTCTTCGCCGCCATGGGTGGCGGCGACGCCCTGCAGCTCGGCAACGTCATCTCGTCGCCCGGGGAGCTCGCCGCGCGGGTGATGCGACCCGGGATGACGGCGCTGCCCGCCCCTCCCTTCATGCACGCCAGCGCCCATTGGCTGGCGTTCACCATCCTCTTCGCGGGCGGAAAGATCGTGACCCTGCCCGGGGGTCGCTTCGACCCGGCCGCGCTCTGGCGGCTGGTGGGTGCAGAAGCAGTGAACATCGTCGTGGTCGTGGGCGACGCCATGGCCCGCCCCCTCCTGGACGAACTCGATGTCCACGCGACCTTCTACGACACTTCGTCACTCATGGCCGTGGGCTCGGGCGGCGCTGTCCTGTCGCCGTCGACCAAGCGTCGCCTAGCCCTCTCGCTCCCAGGCCGCATCGTCGTCGACGCTTTCGGTTCCTCGGAGACCGGGCAGCTCGGTGGTCGGGCCCCTGACGGTGACCCCTACGGCTCCCCGCGTCTGAACGTCGATGACAGCACCGACGTCCTCGACGACGAGCTCCGGCCCGTCGTCGCCGGGTCGGGCCTGGTCGGGCGCCTGGCCCGCAGCGGCCACATCCCCATCGGGTACCTGGCCGACGTCGACAAGACGGCGGCCACGTTCGTGGAGTCCGGGGGGAAGCGCTGGGCTCTTCCGGGCGACATGGCGACCGTCGACCCCGACGGTGCGATCACGGTCCTGGGCCGGGGTTCCCTCTGCATCAACACCGGAGGAGAGAAGGTCTTCCCCGACGAGGTGGAGGCGGTCGTGAAGGGCTGTGACGGCGTCGAAGACGTCGTCGTCGTCGGCATACCCGACGAACGCTTCGGCGAGCGGGTGGTGGCGGTCGTGCAGGCGCGCACCGGGTGCCTGATCGACGGCGACACCGTCCGGGACGAATGCCGTAGGTCCCTGGCGGGATACAAGATCCCGCGAGAAGTGGTGGTGACCGACGCCATCACACGCTCACCGAGCGGCAAGGCCGACTACCGGTGGGGCAAGGCGGTCGCCCAAGCTGCGTCCGTCGGTGGGACCTGAAGGTCGAGGGATCATTCTCATGCGACACATGACCAACACGGACGCGGCTTTCCTCTACTTCGAGACTCCGACGATGCACATGCACGTCGTGGGGGTGCTCGTGCTCGACGGCTCGGACGTACCCGGTGGTTTCGGGATGGCCGACGTCCGCGCCGCATTGGAACAGCGGATTCACCTCATTCCCCCGCTCCGACGCCGCCTGGTCTCCCCCCTTGCCGGCATGGGCCATCCCGTGTGGATCGAGGACCCGGATTTCTCCCTGGATGATCACATTCTCCCGGCCCCGCTCCCGACGCCGGTCAGCTGGCACGATCTGGAGCGGTTCGTGGGCACAGTAGCCGCCCGGCCGCTCGATCGGCACCGTCCGTTGTGGGAGATGTGGATCGTCGAAGGTCTCGAAAAGAGCACGATCGCACTGGTGACCAAACTGCACCACTCGATCATGGACGGCGGCGCCGGAGGTGACCTGATGGCATCGTTGTTCGATCTGAGCCCCGAGATCGCCCAGGTCACACCCGAGGAGACACCCTGGCAGCCCGACCAGGTCCCGTCAGCCGCCTTGGTGGCGGCGCGGTCGATCGCCTCGCTTCCCCGGTACGTGTGGGAGGCGCCCCGGGATCTGGCGAGGACCACCTGGAACCTGGCCAACACCGCTCGTACCTGGGCGGTCCAGCGCGCCGCGGGGACCGCCGCTCCGCTCACCGCGCCGCGCACGGTCTTGAACGGCGCCGTCACGGCAAACCGGTCGGTCAGTCTGACACGTGTCGACCTCGATGACGTACGCGAGATCCGGCGGGCCTTCGACACCACCATCAACGATGTCGTGCTGGCGGCCACGGCGACGGCTCTGCGCTCCTACCTGGAAGCACACGGTGCCGTTCCGGCCAGACCACTCATCGCCGCCGTTCCGGTGAACATCCGGGCCGACGGACCGAACACGGCGGACGGCGAACTGGGCAACCGGGTGTCCAACATGATGGTTTCTCTCGAACTCGAGCCCTCCGACCCCGTCGATCGGCTCCGAGCCGTCCACGCCCACGCGGTGGCGTCCAAGGCGCTGTTCTCGGCCTTCGGACCCCAGTCGCTGGAGCTGCTCACCGGCTTCCTGCCACCAACGGTCGCCACGGTGGCGGCACGGCTCTATACCGGCCTGAAGCTCGCGGGAATCCATCCGCCGGTGTTCAACCTGATCGTCTCCAACATACCCGGGCCGCCGGTCGACCTCTACATCGCAGGGGCACGGGTGACCGGCATCTTCCCGATGGGCCCCGTCATGGACGGTGCCGCCCTGAACCTGACCGTCCTGAGCGAAGCCCACCATCTGAACGTCGGGATCATGGCGTGCCCCGAGCTCGTCCCTGCCGTCGAGGAGGTGGGTGCAGGCTTCGTGAGTGCCATCCGCGATTTGACTCGCCGTGCGCAAGCGACCCCTGGTCGTAAGAAGGATGCGGGTCCCCGTCGGCGATCCCGGCCCGCTTCGGGCTGACCGCGCCACCTGGATGTCGGCGATCGTTGGCGAAAGGGACCGTCGCCTCTTTGCCTCCAGCCGTCGGGGGTCGACAATTGGGGGAAGACGGAGGAAGGCAATGCTATGGCGCAGGATCTGTGCGAGTCGTTGACGCGCAAGGCGTACGAGGACTTCGAATCGGGTGACCTGGATCTCCTGCGGGTGGTCATGGGGACAGGATGTCGTGTGGCATGAGCCGGGGCGCAGCAGTCTCGCCGGTGACTACAAAGGCCCCGAGACCGTGCTGGGCTTCCTGGGGCAGCTGAAGGCCCGAAGCGACGGAACCTTCAAGATCGGAGATCCTGGATGTGCTCAGCACACCGGAGCGGACCGTCGTCTTGCAACGGGAGACCGCCGCGCGGAACGGGAACTCCCTCGACGTCGTGGTGGCCCTCGATTTCGAGATCCACCACGGGAAGATCACCGAGGTCACCGTCTATCACGCCGACACGTACCTGTTCGACGAGTTCTGGAACGACGAGGTCGACGCCGGATCGTCGCGCTGAAACTAAGGCGACCAACTCCATGCACTGGCGCATGAGCGGGAGATCGCAGCGCCTCGGCACCGTTCCGTTTCCTCGTCCTCACCGATGGCTCCAAAGCGGCAGAGGCCAAGCGCGCCGCCGACCGCTACGACCAGTGTTCGGGGGCCGATCAGAATTCACCCAAGGCGGTTATGGCCCGGACCATGGACGAGTACGTCGATCATCTGGACGAGGTGCCGGCGCTGATCCTGCCGTGCATGGTCCGCTTCCTGATGAGGTCGGCACCACCACCGGAAAAGGACCCATGCCCAGCTCTTGGGGCTGTGGTCAACGGACCGTCGCGAGCGACTCAGGGATTCGCAGGAGGCACCAGCTGCGGATAGTCGTCGCGCGAAACGGGATTTGCCGTGGTGGATCCATCACCGCGAGGGACGTCGATGGTCGTGCCGCTCATTTCGAACTGGACCTGACCGATCCCAGGTTGGGCGGTGAGAGTGCAGACGATCTGGCCCACGGCCGTCAGCTGATCAGCGGCTGAACCGGCGGTGAAGTCGGCGTTGAGCGAGATCTGGGCGATGCCACCTTTCACAGTCCCCGAGATACCGGGTGAGACCGCGGTCTCTAAGCCCAAGCCCTGCTCCTGCGCAGTCGGGGGTATCGCCAGTTCCCGCAAGACCTCGTTGATTGTCGAGGGGCTCCCGACTTCGCGCGTGACGGCCTTCAGGGGTCCGACTCGCTGGGCGAGGCAGATGGTCACTGCGGTCAAGGGATTGGGCGACGGCACCGTGGGGGTCGTCGAGGTGGACGTGGTGAGCAGACCGGAGGGCACGTCCTTATCCGGCGCGACATGGGCAACGCGCTGGGTCGGTACTCCACACGCCGCCATGCAGATCGGCACAAGACAGAGGGCGACCAGCGTGGATCGGTTTCGGCTCATCAGGTCACCTCGGGGAGTTCGATCACGAACCGGGCACCACCGTCAGGAGCGTCCTCGACACGAATGGAGCCGCCGTGAAGCTTTGCGTGCTGGGCGGCCAGAGCGAGGCCTAGCCCTGATCCCTTGGGCATGGTGGAGTCATCGTGGGCACGTCCGCGTTCGTAGCGAGTGAAGATTGCCTCGCGCAGCTCGGCCGGAACCCCGGGCCCGTGGTCTTCGAAGGCGATGGCGACGAAGCCATCAGCTCCTGGTTCAATGACCACTTGCGAAACACCCCCGGCGTAGCGGCTGCCGTTCTCCAGCAGGTTGGCGAATACCCGCTGCATCCGCCGCTGATCGATATCGATCTGTGGCTCGTAGCCGGGTGAGCAGCTGACCGGGATCTGGTCGCCTCGCTCGGCTAGGACGCTCCGGACAAAGTCGGCGGCGACGACCACGGAGGTGGCAAGGGTGGCGGTCCCCGCTTCGAAGCGGGAGATCTCGAGGAGGTCGACGACAAGCTTGTTGAAAGACTTGAGCTGCTCTTCCAGAATGTCCATAGCCGCTCCTGCCTCGGGCGGAAGGGTTTGGCGTCGTCGGTGCACAACGCCGACGGCCGCCGAGAAGGTGGCCAGTGGCCCTCGCAAGTCGTGGCTCACGTCAGCCGCGAACCGGGCCTCTCGGTGGGCCCGTTCCTCGAGCTCGTCGACCATCTGGTTGAACGAGACGACCAGTGCTTTGAGGTCTGGATCATGACTAGCCGGGAGGCGCGCCTCGTGTGCGCCCGCCGAGATATCTTGTGCCACCGCCGAAATATCTCGCAGGGGCAGCAGGATCCGTCTGCTCACGATCGCCCCTGTGCCCGCACCGACGAGGGCGGCAATCCCAGCTCCCACTGCCAGCGCTGTGGCCAAGACCGTGAGTGTGTGATTCACGTCATTGAGCGATTCGAGAACGTAGAACCGAGCCGATGATTCGGCGATGGGCACACCAATGACCAGCACGGGTCCATGGGGCGTGGCGATTGTCTGCCATCCCGCATGATCCTGCTTCACCACCGACTGAAGTGAAGCGGGCAGCCGCGCAGGACCGACGCCGATCGAGCTGGCATACCAGTGTCCGCCGCGTTCCATCAAGGCATCGCCGGTTCCGGTGACCTGGAGTCCCGACAAAAGAGAGGAGATATCTGTCTCGCCGGAGAGCAGACGGCTACGCACCAGGCGGGCGTCCGTGTATGCCTGGCGTACAGCGGCGCTCTGGTTATCGTTGACGATCCACGTCCGGACCAGTGAGTCGGTGACGATCGAGAGAGTCCCGGCAAGAAGCAGCGATACCGCGCCGAACGCAACGATGGCTCGGACTCGCAAGGGGACGGGCAACGTCCGGTGCACCGAGCGTCGAATCCAGCCGATCGTCTTCACGTGTCTAGCACTTCCGGCATGCGCGAGTCACTTTGTCGAGCTTAGAAGAGCACTGTCGTGCGGAGTCGGAGGATACGTCAGCCTTTGGCCGTGGTTTGGTGACGAGGTATCGGATGCCCGCGCCGGTGGTCATGAGCCCGCCGGGGTGCCGGCAGGTCACTTTGGTTCGACCCGTTCAAGCCACCGAGCCATCACGATGTCAGTTGACGAGTGAGCCACGATCGAGACAGCCACGGCCACCACGGTGAGAACGAAGATGCGTTCCGCCAACGGATCGCGCGATTCGAGGACCATCAAGCCGTAGACCACGGATGCGAAGCCCTTGGGTCCGAACCAGGCCGCCGCCGCCCGCTCCTGCCAGGGCAGGGTGCTCCGATGCATGGCAATCATGAGGGCGACAGGACGGGCCAGGGTGATCGTCGCCACCGCGAACAGCCAGCCCCCGACACCGACGCCACCGAGAAGGGCCGGGGTGACAAGGGCCCCGAAGGCGAGGAGGGCCGCCAGTTTCAGCAGCTCGGTGACAAGCTCGCCAAAGCGATGAAAGGCATCGCCGGCCGTGGCGCTCACCGAGGCCACGGTGATGCCGCCGACGAAGGCGGCCAGGAATTCGTTGGCCCCGGTGACCTCACACAGCGCCAGCAGCCCGAGCCCGACGGCGAACAGCCCGAGAGGCTCGTAGAGGGCGCTGGCTGAAAGGAATCGGCTCTGCTCCAGGCGTACGAAGACCCAGGGCACGACAACTCCGAGGAGTACCCCGAGAGCGAGATCTCCGGCCAAGCGCACCGCATCCAGCCGTCCTGTCTCCGAGACGGCGAGGAGAACGATGACGACGGGGAGCGCCAAGCCATCGTTGAGGCCGCTCTCGACGTTGAGAAGCTGTCGGAGCCGGGCCGGCACCTCCTCCCGGCCGACGATGGCGGCGGCGAAGACCGGATCGGTGGGACTCAAGACAGCTCCCAGCAAGAAGGCATCGGTCCACCCGAGGCCACCGACGTATCGGGCCAGGAGGGCGATCGCCGCCAGCGTGAGCGGCAAGCCGAAGAGCAGTGCTCGTCCTGGCAGGCGCCAGGCCCGGCGAAGTTCGCCGATGCCGGCCGCCATCCCATCAGTGAAAAGCACGCTGAACAGAGCCAAGTTGGCCAGCTCGTGCACGGCCGGCTGCCGCGGCGTCAAGGTGACGACGCCCAGGACCCCGGGGCCGGCCACCAAGCCGGCGGCCAGGAACAGCACAGCGGTGGACAGCACGGTCCGGTGGGCGAGCTGCGAGATCAGGACGGCCACCGCCAGGGTGGCGGCGAAGACGAGGACAGTGACCACAGCTGGAGTCTCTCAGCATCCTGACGGTACGGACCGGACTGGACGAGGGCGGTCGTGACTGAAGAGGGCAGGGTACGATCCCGCGCCGGGTGGTGGCCTCGCTCCCTGCACTCTCGAGGATTGACGACGGGTCTCGCCGTCCTCCGATGAAACGTCGGCGCCATGCAGAGCACCGCGACCAAGACCCTTTGCTCGACTCATCACGAGGTCCACCGGGACTGACGCCGTCTGGATCTGGGGGAGGCGTTTCCTGGAAATATTGTAGAACGACAATGACTGTATGGCTACCGCTACCCGCCCCGTGGTCCGAGAGAGCTCAGTCCGACTAACTGGCCGAAACTGTCCTCACCGCCAGCCGGGTTTCGTGGCCGAGACGCGAGAGTCTTTGGCCAGCGTCGACCAAGCTCAGTTCACTGGTGCCGTCGCATACGAGTTGCCCCACTCCCAGGCAGTGGCATTGGTCCGAACATCCTTCGTGGCAGACGATGGGACAACCAAAATGGTTGCACAGCGTAAAAAATCACATCTGGGCATCGACCTCCGAGGAGGCCGTCTTGAGGAGCGTTCGCAGGTCGTGCCTGGACTTCCTCAGATCGAGCCTCTAACTCGGGCTCCCGGAGGCGGTCGAATCACGGCTGATGGGATCTGGTTATGGTGCCCCTGAATTGCCCTCCGGGGCCATGTAGCCGTAACGAGAAGGGCCCACGCCGTGCCATTGCATCTAGGCGGGTCCGCTTGTGGCGGCGATGAACCTGGTCCGTCACTGTGGCTCGTTGCCGAGATCCCGAGCTTCCAATTTCGCACCGCGAAAAGGATCGTCGCCGGAATGGCTTTCACCCTGGCCGGTCCTTTTCTCATCATCGCCGCGTATGGGGTCAGTTCGGATAGGGGGTCGGCGGGCCCTGATTGTCACCGAACCGTAGAGCCGACCGTCGACCAGTTCGGCACCTGAACATCCGACTCGACGATCCCCAAAAGACATTCATTCCTCCGAATCGCTCCTGCTCGGCGCCACGCCTTACACGATCCCAGGTGACAGACGATGGAGCAGCAGGCAATCGCCTTCGCTCGGACGCAAGACAATCGAATAGTCAAACGGCGCAGAATCCGGCACCGCGGCACGCTCACCGTGGGGGAAGACGTCGGCATTCACCATTTGATGTGCCTCGGGCCGGTACGCTCCACGAGTCACGACGCTTGGGCACCGACGCCACAGGGGACGACGCGACGGCAAGGTGTCGCCGGTCCAGGAGAAAATGGTGTGCCGTGCGTGGTGCCGATTTTGGACGCCCTTTCACGGCCAGGGTGCCTGGTCATTCATTTCACCGGTCAGCGCAAACGGGGGGAAGAGCACATGAATGGCATCGACACATCCTGGGTCCTCGTCTCGGCCGCTCTGGTGTTATTCATGACACCTGGCCTTGCGCTCTTCTACGGCGGCATGGTCCGTTCGAAGAACGTGCTCGCCGTGATGATGAACAATTACGTCGCCATCGGCGTGATCACCGTGCTCTGGGCTCTGGTGGCATGCAGCTTCGCCTTCGGCCACGATGCGGGCTTCGGATTGATCGGCAACTTCTCATTGGCCGGTCTGGGAGGTTTAACCCACAGCCTCCCCGGGTTCTCCCATGCGGGAGCGTCACCGATGGCGATCGTGATCTTCCAGATGATGTTCGCAGTGATCACGGCCGCCTTGATCAGTGGAGGGACGACGGATCGGATCAAGTTCACGTCCTTCGTCCTCTTTATCTGCCTGTGGCTCGTCCTCGTCTATGCCCCCCTCGCGCATTGGGTTTTCAGCCCCGAGGGCTGGCTGGCCCGACGTGGTGTCCTCGACTTCGCCGGGGGCACGGTCGTCGAGATCAACTCGGGGTTTTCGACGTTGGCCATCGTTCTCGTGCTTGGACGGCGCCGTGGATGGCCGAGTGAGGGAATGGCGCCGCATTCGGTGCCGCTGAGCCTCTTGGGCGCCGGCGTCTTGTGGTTCGGTTGGTTCGGGTTCAACGCCGGGTCGGCGATGGGGATGAACGCCGTGGCTGTCTCCGCCTTCGCCAATACCCAACTGGCGGCGGCGGCAGGCCTTCTCGGCTGGTTGTGCTTCGAACGGATCCGGGAGTCCTATCCGACGACGCTCGGCGCCGCATCGGGTGCGGTGGCCGGCATGGTGGCCATCACACCGTGCGCCGGATTCGTGACGCCGATGGCCGCATTGTTGATAGGCCTTCTGGCCGGCGTTCTCTGCGCCCTGGCCGTGCGAGTGAAATTCAAGCTTCGTTACGACGACTCCCTTGACGTTCTCGGGGTACACGGGATCGGCGGCCTGGTCGGGATGATTCTCCTCGGCTTGTTCGCTACCCGGACGATCAATCCGAACGGGGCCAACGGACTTTTCAGCGGCGGTGGCTTCCATCTTCTCGGTGAAGAAGCTCTGGCCGCCGTGACCACCGTCGCCTTCTCGTTCTCGGTGACATGGCTCCTGGCCAAGGCGATCGACAAGACCATCGGCCTCCGGGTAAGTCCGGAGAACGAGTCCACCGGCCTGGACCTCACTCAGCATGCCGAGAGCGCCTACTCACTCGGAGGAATGGGTCGGGTCGGCAGTTAGGGCATGGCCTTCGACACACCGAACCGCATCGGCGGTGGCTTTGGCGGTGGCGGTGGATGAGGGCGGTGGCCAGCTACACGGCGCGGCCGAGAAAGGCGGCGAGCTCGTCGGCCTTGCTGGCGCCGGCCGGTACCGACTGCTCGGGGCCGAAGGGCGATCCAGTCGGTGAGCGGAACGCCGGCGAGATGGCCTGCTTGGCGCCCACCAGCAATTGTCCGGCGAGTTCCGGCGCCAGATCGGTGTTCTGTCCCGTGGCCTTGGCCAGATCCCATCCGTGGGTGAACGTATCCGTGGCGGCGATCCCGAGGAAGGCCGCTCCCGGCATCTGGCCGAACGGCAGGGTGAGCATCTTCTCCATGGCGCCGTCGGCCCGGAAGGCCTGGACACAGCGCTCTGACGCCTCGTCGAACGAAGAGAGGAAGTCGGTGGCCGAGAAGTCTGTCTCACCCTCGGAGGCCGCGTCGCCCTTCACCATCGTTTCGAAGAAGTGCTGCCCTCCGACGATGTGATTGATCAGATCGCTGACCTTCCATGCGGCGCAGGGTGTGGCGTCGCCCAGCTGTTCCTTCGACACCGCACTCAGCACGGCACGAGTGGAGGCAATGGCTTGTTCGAGCGGCTGGGTCGTCACCGTGATCTCCTCAATCGAGTTGCGAGTTGGGTGAGTTGCGAGTTGGGTGAGTTGCGAGTCGCGCTGTCTGTCGCATCCGAACTCTACGACCCCTCCCTCCGGGCCGCAACGGGCGGCACGCGCCATGAGTAGGATCCGGGTCCCCGCTCACCAGGAGTCGCCTTGGAGACCAATTCCCCCCTGCCGTCGGACACGGTGGGACTGCTCGAAGGTATCTGCAGCACCCGGGCCATCCGCCGCTACCACGACGAGCCTGTCCCCGATCACGTCCTGCGTGACGTGCTCTTCGCCGCCTCCCGCGCCCCGAGTGGCTCCAATCGTCAACCGTTCCGGTTCCTGGTGCTGACCGACGGCCCGAAAGCGGCGTCGGCCAAGAAGCTCATCGCCACGGCGGCCCGCACCGCCTGGGAGACCAAGCGCCGCGCCGACCGCTACGACGAAGGCTCGGGGGCCGACACCAACTCACCCAAGGCAGCCATGGCCCGGACCATGGACGACTACGTCGCCCATCTCGACGCGGTGCCGGTGCTGATCCTGCCGTGCATGATCCGCTACCGCGCCCCCTTCGCAGCCGAGGGCGCTTCGATCTACCCGGCCTGCCAGAACCTTCTGCTGGCGGCGCGTGCCCTCGGTTACGGGGGGGTCATGACCATATGGAACCTGTTCGTGGACGACGAGCTTCGGACGCTTCTCAGCATTCCCGAGGACGTCTTCGTGGCCGCCACCATCACTCTGGGCCGCCCCCGGGGACGACACGGTCCCGTGCGACGCCGGCCCCTGGGCGAACTCGTCTATCTCGACGAGTGGGCTGCACCGGCACCCTTCGCCGTCGATCCACCGGGGACCCGCCATACGGCTGCGGGGCCGCCGCCGCCCTCGGGGTAGTCGACGGATCAACCGTTCACCAAATCTTCGCACCGTGGACATGCTCGATTTGTGACCAAAGGCCCTACGCCACGTCCCCCTACCTACCGACGTGGTCAACGAGCAACGAATACGGAGACCAGGGGCAACGGGGTGCTCGAGCGACCCTCGACACCCAGGGTGGTGAGATGAATGAGCGACGAAACTGACTTCGAGGTCGAGGCCGTTCTGAACGCCTACGACAGCTACCGCGAAGAACATGAGGATGAAGACCGCCAGGCCGAGGCAGCCGCCGCTCGGTATGACGCTGATTTCCGACAGTTGATCGCCTCGGTGGTCCGCCCCTACTTCGAAGAGGTGGCGCGCCAGCTCGAAGCCCACGGCCACTCCGCCCTCGTCGAGGAGGGTTCCGTCTCATCTCCCGACCCGCGACTGGCCGGGGGTTCGAAGATCACATTGGCCTTTTTGCCGAAGGAGCGGGCTCAGCAGAGTCTCCGTCATCAACTCGAACTGAACGACGCACCGCATTTCATGTTGCGCTGCGACAAGCGCATCAAGGAGATAGAGCTCTTTCAGGAGCCTGACCCGGGCTTCCTCGGCGGCGGTGCCACCTTCGGACCCACGTGGCGGATCGAGCAGGTGACCCGCGCCAACCTCCGAGAGCGAATCCTCCCGATGATCCGGGAGACCCTCAGCCCCCCCGGTCACGAGTTCAAGCCCAGCACCGCTGGCATGCCCGGCGCATTCGACCGCTGAACGATCAGGTCGTGGCCCGGCGGCCATTCTGAGCCGACCACTCATCGGGCCCTGGAAGTGGCCGTCTCCAAAAGCGTAGACACCGCCGTCGGCACCGATCAACCGATAGCCCCCGCCGTCGGGGCCAACGATCATGCCGACCACGTTGCGTACCGGCACCGGAACCCCGGGCAGCGAACCGGAGAACCCGGCCCCACCGACGGAGGCCAGGACGATCCCACCTCCGCCGCTGGCGGCGACATTGCCGATGATCGTGGCGTCGAACAGCGTCATCGGTCCCGAGTCGCTGACGCCGCCGCCGTAGCCGGTGCCACCCGACCACGCGGTATCCGTACTCCCCGCCGCTACCTGTGATGGTCGAGTGCGAGATGGTGACGGATTCCCCGTTGGCGATGAGCACACCACCGGAGGTCCCGTTCTCGATGGTCAGGTGGTCGAGAACTGCGCCCTCGGGTCGGAACCGCCGGCGACGATCAAGACCTGCTGGCCGTCGTTGCCCCCGTCCACCACGGCCCGGCGCAGGCCTGGGCCGATGACCAGCAGTCGTGGGCGTCGCTGCCCCTGGCCCAGACATACCAGCTGCGGACGGCGGAGGCGCCCGCCGGCGTGGCTCCGAGCAGTTGGAGTTTTGCCACAACCCGCAGGGGACTTGACTGCTCCGAGCCTGACCCTCAGCTCGAGGGTCGGGCTCGGGCAGACTGGGATCGTGCTCACGGCCACCTTCGTCCGTCGGACCGGGCTCCGGGACCACGTCTATGTGCTCCGGGCCGACGACAGCACCGTCGACTGGGAGTTCCCGAGCTACGGCGACGGCCTCCCCCATGACCTCTGCCACCTCGTCGTGGAGCAGGCCCTCGGTCTCCCAGACGGCTTCTGGGGCCTCATCGACCGACACGTGGACGTCAGTCTCGTCGACAACCAGGCCACCCTCATCCGCGGCGGCAGACCCCTCGTCAAGGAACCCGGGGTCGATCTTGCCGGGCTCCGGTGGGCTGAGAACGCCGTGGACGTCCTCGCCTCGCCACATCCCGACGCCGACGCCACGCTCTCTATCGCCGCGCACCGCACCGTCACCGCCATCACCGATCGCCTCCGACACCTCGGCCACCACTGGAGAACGCTTCACGACGGAGGAGCCATCACCCTCGTCTTCGCCGTAGCCGACACGCGGCCATGACGACAGAGGTCAGCGCCAGCAGCTGACCTTGAGCACCATCCCGACCGTCCGGCGGATCTCCACACAGTCGTGGGGTTCGGCGACGATGGCATTAGCACCGGCCCAGATCAGCCGGGCCCGCTGACGAGGTGTGGTGGCGCGGGCCAAGACGACGATGGGCACCCCGGGGGGCACGATCTGCTGGCGGAGCTCCGTCACCAGAGAGGTGGCGTCCACGTCGGGTAAATTCTGCTCCATCACGATGATCCGGGGGCTCCGGTCGATGGCCATCTGGCGCCCTTAGCGGCCCCCCTGGGTCACCAGGAATCTGATCCGCTCCCGACGCCGCGCCATCTGCGTCAGCAGCGCTGCGGCATCAGCCTGGCTCCCGATGTAGAGAGCAGGCCGACGAACGAGCGCTCGTGACGGATGGTCGAGTAGGGATTCCGCCCGGCTGGGGGCACCGCCACCCTCGCCCTCGACCAACCGCAGCGGCGGCCGGACACCTTCGATCATGCCGACATCCGCCGTTCTCCCGGTACGAAACGCGGAGTCCCGACGTCTCGAGACCTGTCCTCGAACCAGAGCTCCTCCTCACGGAGATCCTCGCCCGCCGGAGGACTCTCGGCTCTGTCGAAGCAGTCGTCTCTTCGCACTGAAAGAACGGTAACGAACTGAGATGAACGGCTCGCGAATGACGCGTCAACCCTGGGAAAACTCTTTCCCGGCCCCGGTCATGACTCGCCGAGCCGTATTCCCCCGGCATCGGTCACGACCCAGTATGAATTGTGGGCGATCTCCCACGGATGACCGTCGGGATCGAGGACGACAGCGTTGTACCCGCCCCAGAAGGCTTCGGACGCCTTCCGTCCGACGACGCCACCGGCGCAGCCCACCCCCTCGATCACGGCGTCGACCTCCCGGCGCGACCCCACCTTGTGGGCCAGGGTGATCCCGCCCCATCCGCCGGTGACGGCCACACAGGTGTCCTCGACCAGACGGGCCGGGACCGCGCCGTGTCCCCGACGCCGAGCGTGATGACCGTCACTCGCTGCTTCATCCGCTCAGCATGGCCGAATTTCCCGGCAGGCCGGACTCGGCACCGGTATGCCAGATCTCACCGGCAGCGATCTCTCTTCTCTCCTGGCCGGCCCCTCACCCATCCTCGATCCGGCCCAACTCGAGCACCTCCGCCGCTACTGACGCGAGTTCGACGTCGCACCCGGTGAAGTCCTCTTCGCCCCCGGCGACGGGACCTACGACCTCATCGTCCTCATCGACGGCGCCGTCGACATCGTCGAGAACCGCGGCCAGCCCACCGAATCCGTCATCGTCAGCTACGGCCCGTCGGAATTCCTGGGCGAGATCGGCCTCCTCACCGGACAGCACGTCTTCCTGACCGCCCTGGCCACCACCGCCGGCCGGATCCTGCGCGTCGGCGTCGACCGACTCCGCACCGTCATGGCCCAGGAGCTCGACCTCAGCGAGCTGATTCTGCGCACGGCCGGCCGGTCTGGCGGCGGCTGTCTACGGCGCCTCCGAGGGCATGGACACCACCCTGGCCGAGGACACCGCCCTCGGGGGCCAGGCCGGCATGTCCTCGCGCATCGAGAATTACCCCGGCTTCCCGGCCGGACTCTCGG
>DATLQU010000057.1:0-54576 GCA_035535015.1 Acidimicrobiales bacterium
ACGTGCTCGACGTGAGCCAACAGGTCAGCCAACCGCCCGGGATCGCCAGCACCTCGCAGTTCAACGACCGTCATCTGCAGCTCACGGTGACGGTGCCCCCCGGCTCCGACGGCTGGTGGCAGATCAAGTACTTCTCCGACAGCAACGTCTCGGACCGCACCACCTGGTCGGTGTCGCTCCAGGGGAGCCCGATCCACCTCGTTCCCTAGCCCGGCCGCCGACCGCCCTCTACGCCACGCCGCCGCCGCCGCCGCCGGCGACGCCGACGACGGCCGCCATGAGGAATCGGCCAGCACCCATCGCAGCCAGCGCCAGGTGCCCCAGGCCAAAAAGACGTCCCGGGCCAAGAAGGCCAGGGTCAAGGTGACGTCGAAGACGTGGGTCGGCACCAACCGGAAGCTCTGGGCCGACACCTCGTAGGGGAAGACCACGACGTTGGCCAGGGCGGCGAGCAGCCAGAGGGGCCGGATCCGGTAGAGCGCCCACAGGGGCATCAACCAGACCAGGTACTGAGCGGAGAGGACCTTCCCGCCCAGGACGACCAGGCTGAGGGTGGCCAGGAAGACCGCCTCCAAGGGCAGCCGGTCCCGGAGCTGGGCGCGCCAGACCCAGAGACAGCCCAGGGCGGCCAGGATTTCGATGACCACGGCGATCGGCCCCGTGGCCGCGTTCACCACGTTGATGCTGTGGAAGCTCAGGACCAGCGGGGAGTGCCAGTCGGCCAGGAGCGACACCCCGGCGGCCACGCTGCCGATCTCCGCCGGTCGGTGCAGGTAGTAATGGAGCGCGTTCAGCGGCGCATGATGATTGAGGAGAGCGGGTAGGCCCACCAGGATCAGCGCCGACACCGCCATCCAGACCAGCCGTCGCCACGGCGGCCGGCCGCGGTACCGCCACTCGGCGATCACCAGGGTGGGCCAGAAGACGGCCGGGAAGAGCTTCAGCAGAAAGCCCAGACAGCTCCACGTCCAGGCGGCCGACCACCGCCCCTGGGTGGCGGCGCGGACGGAGAAGAAGGCGGCGGCCACGGCGAAGATGTCGTAGCGGCCGGTCAGTAAGAAGGTGGCCCCGACGGCCAGGTAGGCGATCAGCCGACGGGCGCCGTCGGCATCCATGCCCGCCGTCCCCGAACCCTCGTAGCCGGTGACGAGGAAGAGCAAGACGATGCCGGCAAAGACGGCGAAGGCCCACGGATAGGAGAAGGGCAGGAGGAACGGTAGGAGGAAGACGGCCAGGGCGGGGGCGGGATATTCGAGAGGGAAGCGGTGCAGCAGCGGGGCGCGCAGCGCGGCGTGGGCGTACCGCTCGTACTCGGTCACGTCGAAGGGATGGAGAAATCCGCAGGAGACGATGGTGGCCAGAAGCCAGAGCACGAGCGCCGGCGCCATCACCGGCCGCCATTGACGCAGCACCGCCTGCCGGACGGCCCGTGTCCGGACCTTGAACGCCTGGGCCTGCACCGCCACCTGCGTCGCCTTCCCCATCGTTGCGGGAACGGGGACGTCGAACCCCGTCGGATCACGTCTGCCCGAAGACCGTAACCCGCAGGCGCCGCCACTCCGTGGCATTCGGGGCCGGGGTCAAGAAACGGCCGGCCGGCGGCGATAGCAAGGGTGTGACCATCGATACGGTGCCGATCGGACCGGTGCCCGACGCCGGCGCACACGAGACGCCGGTGTTCGCCCCCGGCCTCTGGGCCATGGTGGGAATGGTCGGTTCGGGCCTCCTGGCCCTGGCCAGCAACCTCCCCGGCTCCCCGTTCGGTCCGCATGCCGCCGGCCTCTGGCCGCTGGCCGCTCCGGGACCGGCACCATGGTGGGAGGGACCGAACATCCCGGCCTGGGCCAAGTTGTCCGACCAGGCGTCGACGGTGACCGCCGGCCGACTGCTGCCGACCGTGGCCGTCGTCGGCGGCGCCGGTCTCCTGGTTCTCGCCTGGTCCCGCCTCTGGCGCCGGACCGGCGACGGCGCCGACCTCCGGCCGCGCACCCTCTGGTCGATGGTCGGAATCTGGATCACCCCGCTGCTGCTCGCCGCTCCGTTCGCCAGCCAGGACGTCTGGCACTACGGAGCGGACGGAAAGGCGGTGCTCGACGGCCTGTCCGGCTATCAACCGGCGTCGCTGATCGGGCACTCGGTCTGGACCGCGGGCGTCGACGCCCAATGGGCGACCCGGCCGTCGCTCTACGGACCGGGAGCACTCGACCTCTCGGCTTTCTTCGTCAAGATGTCCGGCGGCCGACCCTGGCTGGCGGCCGAGTACTGGCGGCTGACGGCGATCGTGGGCATCGCCCTCTGCGCCTGGGGAGTGAAACGGATCGCTTCGTCCCTCGGAGCCGACTCCACCAGGGCGACGCTGGCCGGCGTGGCCAACCCGGCCGTGCTGATCATCCTGGTGGGGGGTATCCACAACGACGCCCTGATGCTCGGACTGACGGTGGCCGGAATCGCCCTGGTCATGTCGGGCGTCGCTGTCGGGGGGATCACCCTCTGTGCGCTCGGCCTGGCCGTGAAACCGAATGCGCTGCTCGCCCTCGGGGCTCTGGCCTGGTGGGGTTGGGGCACCCGACGACGCCAACGGGTGAGCGGGGTGATCGGGGCCACGGCCGCCGCCGTCGGCGTGCTCCTGCTGAGCGGTCTCGGCGCCGGTGGGGGTTTCGGCTGGGTCAGATCCCTGCTCTCCTACGGCTGGGTCCCCGGACCCTGGTCGCTCGGGCCCCGCTTCCTCGGTGTCCAGACCGGTCGACCGATCGAAGCCGTCGAGATGGCGGGATCGGTGCTCGCCGTCCTGCTCGTCATCGGCCTGGGCCGGTCGGGTCGATGGGTCTCGGGCCTCGGTTGGGGATTCGCCGTCCTGGCTCTCACCACTCCCACCCCGGAACCCTGGTACCTCACCTGGGCCGTCGTTCTCCTGGCGGCCGGAGGCCTGAACCGGAAATCCGAGCGTGTCGGCGTCCTCGTCCTCGGGGCCATGATCCTCGGGAGCGTGATCCCTCCGGGGCCCTTCTGGTGGTTCTCCGGTGTCATCGTCCTGGCCTGGCTCGGCCTTGTCGGCCTACGACACGGTGTCCCCGGCCGCGCCGACATCCCCGAGGCTCAGTCGGCCGGCTCGAGTATGACGACCGGGATCTGACGGCTCGTCTTCTCCTCGTACTCGGCGAAGCCGGGGTAGTCCGTCTTCTGCTTCTCCCAGATCGCCGACCGCTCGTCACCCTGGGCTTCGCGAGCGGTGACGGCCAGCGTCTCGGCGCCCACCTCCACCGTCGTCTTCGGATGGGCCAGAAGGTTGTGATACCAGTCGGGGTTCGTCGGTGCTCCCGCCTTCGAGGCGAAGACGGCGAGGGCGTCGCCCACCTGCTGGTACATCATCGGGTTCACCCGTTCGGTTCCGGACTTGGCCCCGGTGTGGTGCAGGAGCAGCATCGGGGCCCCTTCGAAGTTCCCACTCAATTTCCCCCCGTGGGCCCGGAATTCCTCGATGATCGCTGTGTTGAAGTCCACAATGTCGGCCATGGCCCTCACTCTCGCGCGCCCTCCCCCTCGGTACCAGGGCACCCCCGGTCCGCACCGGTATAGAAACGACGCCGTGACAGCAGTCATCGAGGGGGAGCCCGCTTCCGCCGCGTTGGCCGCCGCCCTCGACCGGCTGGCCGAGCTCGTCCCCTATCTGTCGGCCCGGATCGATCCCCCCGATCTCTGGTCACCGCCCGACGGACACGACGCCGGCCACCGGCTGCCGGCCGACGGCCGCTTCCTGGCCGGCCAGACCCTGATCGACGAGCCGGCCCTGTTGGGCCGGATCATCCGGGCGACCGGCGCGGAGATCGGCACCGAGGACCCGGTGGTGGCCGCCTCCGCCTTCGTCCAGGGCTATTCCTACCGGCTCGTCACCCTGACCGTCGGTTGCCTGACCGCCGCCGGGGTGGCGCCCGATGCGTCGGCCGGCCGGATGGCCACCGGGCTGTCCCGGGGCTGGCCGTCGCTCGTGGCTTTTCTCCGACCCGCCGTCATGGTCCTCGACGGTGCCGACATCTCGGAGTTTCCCGCCGACTCTGCCACCATCACCGACGCCCTCGGATTCGTCGTCGACGCCACCATCGACAACCATCTCCGCCCTCTCATCGACGCCGTCCGCGCCGGCATCGGTGTGGCCCTGGGCGAACGCCTGCTCTGGGGGAACGTGGCCGCCTCGGCCGCCACCGCCTTCCGCACCATGGCGGGATGCCTCGGTCCGTGGGCGGAGCCGCTGGGCGAGCGATTCTTCGCCCTCTCGCCCCCGGAGCTCCAGGGTCTCGGCTCGTTCCTCGTCCTCGTCCACGACGGACGACGGGGCTGGTTCTGGGAGAGGACGAACTGCTGTCTCTTCGACCGGCTCCCCGGCGCCGTCCGCTGCGCCGACTGCAGTCTCACGGCACCGGAGCTCCGGCGCCGGGCCTACCGGGCCGCGCTCGGGGCGTCGGGAACCTGATCGCCACCGCCGATCACCCCCACCGGCCCGGCCGGCGGTGCCACAGGGGGCCGGTAGCTTGGCCCGATGCCCGGTCACCGACCTCTCCCGACGGTCAGCTCGACCCTGCCGCCGGGCGCGCCCATGGTCGAGGCGCGCGGACTGGTCAAGAGGTTCGGGGACTTCGTGGCCGTGGACACCATCGACTTCGCCATCGCCCGGGGCGAGTCCTACGGACTGCTCGGACCGAACGGCGCCGGCAAGACCTCCACCATGCGGATGATCGCCTGCATGTCCCCCGTCTCCGACGGCCGGCTCCGAGTCCTCGGCCTGGATCCGGCCACCGACGGGGCCACCATTCGCAGCCGGATCGGCCTCGTCCCCCAGGAGGACACCCTCGATCTCGAGCTCACCGTCCTCGACAACCTGATGGTCTACGGCCGCTACTTCGACCTGCCCAAGAAGCTGATCCGCCAACGGGCCGACGCCCTGCTCGAGTTCTCCCAGTTGTCGGACCGGGCCCACGACAAGGTCGAGCCCCTCTCCGGCGGCATGAAGCGCCGACTGACCATCGCCCGGGCCCTCGTCTCGGAACCCGAACTCCTCATCCTCGACGAACCGACCACCGGCCTCGACCCGCAGGCGCGCCATCTCCTGTGGGACCGTCTCTACCGGCTGAAGCAGCAGGGGGTGACCCTGGTCATCACCACCCACTACATGGACGAGGCCGAACAACTCTGCGACCGCCTGGCCGTCATGGACCGGGGCCGGGTGGCGGCCGAGGACACCCCGGCCGCCCTGATCGCCCGCTACTCCACCCGCGAAGTGGTGGAACTGCGCTTCGGACCCGACGGCAACGCCGCCGCCGCCGTCGTCCTGGACGGCCTGGTGGAGAGGCTCGAGATCCTCCCCGACCGTTTGCTCCTCTACTCCGACGACGGCGACGCCACCCTGGAGGAGGTCCACTCGAGGGGTTGCCGGCCCGAGAGCTCCCTCGTCCGCCGCTCCACCCTGGAGGACGTCTTCCTCCGGCTCACCGGCCGGTCACTGGTCGAATGACCCGGTCCCTCGACCTCGGGCCGGCCCCGCCGGGACCGCGGGACGCAGCGGGCCGGCGGCGTCCGGCCACGCCCCTCTGGGCCCGCTCCCTCGGCTACTGGCTGTATCAGTACAAGCGGACCTGGCGGGGATCGATCACCACCAGCTTCCTCTACCCCGTCCTCTACCTCTCGGCCATAGGCGTGGGCCTCGGTTCCCTGGTGAACCATCACGCCCACACCGTCGACAGCGTCAAGTACATCGACTTCCTGGCCCCGGGGCTGATGGCGGCCACGGCCATGCAGATCGGCGGGAACGAGGCCATGTACCCGGTCATGGGCGCCATCAAGTGGATGAAGACCTACTTCGCCATGTTGGCCACCCCGCTCGGCGTGGTCGACGTCCTGCTCGGCCATCTGGTCTGGATCGCTCTGCGACTGACGACGGTGACGGCCATCTATCTGGCCATCATGGCCCTCTTCGGCACCGTCCACTCCCCCTTCGCCCTGCTGGCCGTCCCCGCCGGCGTGCTCACCGGCATGGCCTTCGCCGCCCCCATCGCCGCCTTCTCCGCCACCCAGGTCAACGACGCCGGCTTCTCGGCGCTCTACCGCTTCGGCATGATCCCGCTCTTCCTCTTCTCCGGCACCTTCTTCCCCCTCACCCAACTGGCCGGCTGGCTGCAGATCGTGGCCGAGGCCACGCCGCTCTATCACGGGGTGGCGCTCTGCCGGGCGCTCACCCTGGGCCATCTCGACGCCGGGCCCGACCTGGCCCACGCCGCCTATCTGCTCGTCCTGACGGGGGTCGGATTCGCCCTGGCCCGCCGGAGCTTCCGCCGGAGGCTGGTCACATGAGAACCGACCCGGCCACCGACCGGTCCACGGGGACCGGGCCGACGAGCGGCGTGCCCGCGGCCGTGCTCCGGATCACGCCGGCGCTCTTTCTGAACGGCCGCCGGGCCCGCCGGATCGTGGAGCGGAACATCCTCGTCTACCGCCGCGGCTGGCTCTTCTTCGTCTCCGGTTTCTTCGAGCCCTTCTTCTACCTGCTCTCCATCGGGGTGGGCCTGAACACGCTGGTCGGCCACCTCCCCCTCGGCGGCCACACGGTGGCCTACACGGCCTATGTGGCCCCGGGCCTGCTCGCCTCCTCGGCCATGAACGGCGCCGTCTTCGACTCGACCTTCAACATCTTCTTCAAGCTCCGGATCGCCAAGACCTACGACGCCATGTTGTCGACCCCCCTGGCGCCCCCCGACATCGCCCTGGGCGAGCTGGCCTGGGCGCTCATGCGCGGATCGATCTACTCGGCCGCCTTCCTGGTGGCCATGACCGGCTTCGGTTACTGCCTCACCCCGTGGGCCGTCCTCTGCTTCCCCGCCGCCGTCCTCACCACCTTCGCCTTCGCCGGTGTCGGCATGGCGGCCACCTCGTACATGCGCAGTTGGCAGGACTTCGACAAAGTGTCGCTGGCCATCATCCCGCTCTTCCTCTTCTCGGCCACCTTCTATCCGCTCTCCGTCTACCCGGCCTGGCTGCAGCTGGTCGTCCGGTCCACGCCGCTCTACCAGGGGGTGGCCATGATCCGGGGCATCGACGCCGGTCTGTTCTCCTGGTCGATCCTCGGCCACGCCCTCTATCTGGCCGTCATGGGACTCGTCGGCCTGACCGTGACGGCCCGACGGTTGGCCACTTTGCTGCTGCCGTAGACCCCCTTTGCTGCTGCCGTAGACAACGCGTCAGGCGGACCCGGCCAAGGCGGCCACGATGTCCGCCTTCCAGCGCAGGAGATCGGGGCCGCGCTCGGTGGGGGTGTCTCCCAGCCTGACCACCATCAGGTCGAGGGCCGGACAGAGCACGATGGACTGGCCGCTGTAGCCCGAGGCCCAGAACGAGCCGTACCCGTCGCCCACCACCCACCAGTGGGCCCCGTGGATCATGCCGTCGTCGGGATCGACCGAACGGGGCCGCCGGCCGTGGTCCACCCAACCCTCGGGCAGCAGCCGCCGGGAATCCCAGACTCCGTCGCGCAGATAGAGCAGACCGAAGCGGGCGAAGTCGCGCGCTGTGGCGTAGAGCATGGTCGACGCCACCCAGGTGCCGGCCGGGTCGAACTCGGGGACGGCCGAAGAGGCCCCGATGGGTCCGAGGAGCCGGTCGGCCAGGAACCGGCGGTAGGGCTCGCCCGGGCCCACCGTCCGGGCCACCACGCCGGAGACGATGTTGGACGTCCCGCTCGAGTAGTGGAAGACACTCCCCGGCGGATGGGCCAACGGGTGGGCGGCGGCGTAGCCGGCGACGTCGTGGCGGCCCGACGCCCAGAGCATCTCCATCACGTCGGAGACGCCGCGGTCGACGTAGTCCTCAGTGAAGGCCAGGCCGTCGCGCATCTCGAGCAGCTGCTGCAAGGTGATGCCGTGCCGGGGATCGTCGGGCTCGGCCCAGGCCGGCACCGGGGCCGGTTCGTCGAGCCGGAGCAGGCCGTCGGCGACCAGCAGGCCGACCACGCCGTGCAGCACGGACTTGGCCATCGACCACGAGAGCAGCGGTGTCTCGGGGCCGACGGGGGCGTTGTCGAAGCTCCGGGGATCGGTGCCCCCATAACGCTCGACCAGCAACCGACCGCCGCTGACCACGACCACGGCATACGTCTTGGCCAACGGTCCGTCCGGGTCGAAAGCTTCGTCCAGCAGAACATCGAGCGCCCGGCTCACCGCCGAAGGGGGCGCGCCTTCTGGCCACGACAGGGTCGGCCAGGAGACGTCGGCCGACTGGGCGGGAAGGGCGAAGAGAGGCGCATCGAACGGATCAGTGCCAACCACCGGACCAGCTTGGCATGGGCGCTCTAGATGGCGAGGAATACGCGCTCCCACTGGGCTTCGCTCAAGTCAACGCCTTGACGACCGTCAAGACACCGGTGGCCAATAGGAGGGCGTCGACGGTGATGATGAAGTGGCCCGGCGCCATGCGCCTCCCGATCCAGGAACCCGCGGCGATGCCCAGGATTAAGGGCAGAAGCGAGACAGCGGCATACGCCACGTCGTACGCGCTGACGAGGCCGGCGACGACGAGCAGGGGGAGACCGATGACGTTCGAGATGAGGAAGACCGACGAGATGGTCGCCCGGAACCGGTCGTCACTGAATCCGCGGCGGCGGAGTTCATAGACCAAGGGTGGTCCGTTGGTAGCCAGAGCCGTGTTCAGCACCCCACTGATCACGCCGGTCGTAAAGGTGGTCAGGCGGCGGGAGCCTGCGGGCCGGGCGCCACCGACACGTGTCAGGACGATGATCCAGGTGGCCGCCGTGACGATTGTCACTCCCAGTATCAGCCGTAGGACTCCCGCCGAGATGAAGCGCAGGACAACCACACCGACCGGCGCACCGATGAGGGCGCCGGCTCCCAGTTGCCGGACCGTCGACCACTCAGCATCACGGTGCAGGCGCA
The DNA here is from genome assembly GCA_035535015.1 of Acidimicrobiales bacterium. Classification (GTDB taxonomy): domain Bacteria; phylum Actinomycetota; class Acidimicrobiia; order Acidimicrobiales; family UBA8190; genus Palsa-661. The sequence goes on from DATLQU010000057.1 coordinate 8,934, forward strand.
GGGTCAGCCAAGCGCAGGTCAGGGTCCCGTTGAGAAAGACGATCACGACCGCGCTCTTGGTCGGTACGACAAAGGCCAGGAGCGGCACGGCCAGGAGAGCGAAACCGAATCCCACGGCCCGCTGCAGGATGGCGGAGGCGAATACGACGCTTCCGACGGCGCCAACCGATCCCAAGGTGATGGCTTCGCTCACTTTGGCCCGTCTTCCTTCAAGTATGAATCATGGCAGACCGTATGCTGACACCTCCGACTCGGGGTTCTCATGCGGTTGAACGGCGCGTCATGAGGGTTACGGAAGTGGCCAGGCGCTCCACAACGCCAAGGTCGATCCCACGTGCTACGGCATCGGCTCGGAGCCACCAAGCTCTGTGCCTTCTGGCCGAAGGTCTGACGTGGCACGTCTTCATGAGCGAACGTGCGGTTCGTTATGAGCACCGCACATTCGTCACCGAAAGACGCCGCTTGCTCCTACCTCCTTGAACGCAGCTTTGAGTGGCAGAGACGCAAGTAACGGGCGGACTCTGGATAGCGCACATTCAAGGGGTACCGGTTATCCCTCGTCCGAGCCCGGCCGGCGTGAACACGGTCCCGTGGAGCCGTCATCGACCGGGGGTCACCGCCGCAACCACGAGGTCGACGTCATCCCGGGCGGGATCAATCGGATTGCCGCCACCGGTCGATCGGCTCGCCGAACCACTCGACCTCCATCCCCACCCGGGTGTCTGCCGTCGTGACCAAGCATCGACGTTTCAGCCTTTCCTGGTTTCGGCCCAGGGCCTCCCCGGTCGCCAGGAAAAGCCGGGACAACACAGGGCCATGGCGCTGCGGGGGTCACTCATTATTGATGTCGGCACGCCGGACAGCCGTGTGCTGGCCATGCGAAATCGTGCGGCAACGGACGACACCTCCGGGTGCCGCAGATATCACACCCATCGACTAGTCACCGCTGGTCCGTTATCAAAGGAGAAGGTGTGTCCAAAATCAAGAAGATGTCGCGTGGGGGTTGGATTGTCATCGGCATCCTCATCGCCATGATGATGGTGCCGTCCGGCGTCGCCGTAGCAAAGGCGCTCCATTTCACGGGCATCGAGGGAACGAGCACCAACAAGGCGGACGTCTCGGCTGCTGGCCAACTTCTCACCACGCAGGCAGATGCCGGCGCCTCGTACACCCGATGGACTCCTGGCATCACAACTCCGAGGTCACTCGCGGTGATACCGGCAGGCGATGCGCTCATCATCACGTCGATCCACATCGACAACATCTCCGGAACCACGGGCGGCGTCGCGTTTGGAATTGCAAATAATGGCTGTACTTCGGGCGCAACCTTCGACTCCGTCAACTTCGCCTCGAACGGGATCACAGTCCTTCCTTATGAACCCGGTGTTCCCGTCCCGGCTGGTGATGAAGTCTGCGCTTTCCCCGGTGGAGGCTGGATTGGAGCTGCCACCGTCACTGGATACTTCGTTCCGGCCGCTGCCGGGTAGAGCACCGAAGGCCCAGCGGCAAGGTCATCAGTAACACCTGGTCACTGTGGGGATGAGCCGGGGGTCATATCCCGACTCATCCCCGTCTCACGGGGATCTGAACTGCCCTTCTCGGCTGTCAAGATCCGACCATGGGGCCGACGGCTGCGTTGTCGGAGCTCCGGGGGCCTGATCCCCAGTGTCGTCGAAGGCCTCGTCGAACAACCGGTCGGGCGCGTCGGTCTCCGACGGGTGCATCACGCGGGTCGGGGCCGGGCCGGGACCAGGCCACGCCGTCGGGTGGCCGGGCAGGGGGTCGAGCCGAGCGGCGAAGATACCGACCGGGGCCACCGGCTCAGCGGCCCGGGGTCAAAGGATCGGGGAAGCCGCAAGCGCGGCCGACCCCTACGCTGCCGTAGTGCCCGCGCTCCAACCACCGCACCGGATCGCCGTGCTCGGCGATGTGGGGGGCCATCTCTGGATGCTCCGGCGCTGCCTGCAGGAGCTCGGGGCCGACACGGCCAGGGCGACGGTGCCCGACGATCTGGTCGTCGTCCAGGTCGGCGATCTGGTGCACAAGGGGCCGGACAGCGCCGGTGTGGTCGCTCTGGTCGACCGGATGATCTCGGGCGCACCGGGTCAGTGGATCCAGCTGATCGGCAATCACGAGGGCCAGGAAGGACTGGGCGGGCCGCACTTCTGGCCGGAGTCGCTGTCGGAGAGCGCGCAGGCCGACCTCCGGCGGTGGGTGGAATCGGATCAGGCCCGTCTGGCCGTGGCCCTCGACACGGTGGAGTACGGCCCCACCCTGGTCACCCACGCCGGGCTGACCCGGGAGAAGTGGGAGGTGATCGGCCGGCCCGATCGGCCCGAGGCGGCGGCCGCCGCGCTGAACACGGAATTGGCGGCCCATCCCGACCGGGCCTTCGCCGCGGGCGAGTGGCTCGGGGTGAAGCCGCGGCTGCCGGTCGGGGTGGCCTGGGCGTCACCGCGCGAGCTGCTCGGCTCGTGGGACATGGAACCGCTTCCCTTCAGCCAGGTCCACGGCCACGCCAGCCCCCGGCACTGGACGAGCGACACCTGGGCCACCGGGCTGCCGCGCCGGACCACGGCCCGGGCCACCGTCGACCCCGTCAAGCGGCACAGCGACTTCCTGTGGCCCGGGGGCGGGCACGTCGTCTGTGTCGATCCCGACTTCGGCGCCGATGCCGCCTCGGTGCCGCTGATTCCCCTGATCGTGAACGGGGAGGTTCTCGCCTGATCCTCGAGCGAGGCTCGGCCTCTTCAGCTGCGGCGCTGCTTCACCGCCTGTTCGACCCGGGCGCCGTAGTCGGGGTCGGCGGCGCGGAAGTGGGCGATGGAGTGTTCGATGATGTCGTGGCGCGAGACCTGGGAAAGACCGTCGGCGATGGCGTCGACCAGGCGCTGCTTCGAGTCTTCGGGAATGAGCCGGTACATGTCGCCGGCTTGGCTGAAGTCGTCGGTGGCGCGGTCGTCCCAGGGGTAGGGACCCGAGACACCGGCCACGGCCAGCCCGTCGTAGTGGGGGTGATCGGTCTGGGCGGGACCCCCGAAGCTGTTGGGCTCGTAGTTCTTGGACCGTCGGCCGTTGTCGTCGGAGCGCATGAAGCCGTCGCGGCCGTAGTTGTCGACCGTCGTGGCATGGGGGGCGTTGACCGGGAGCCGGGTGTGGTTGATGCCCAGCCGGTAGCGGTGGGCGTCGCCGTAGGCGAAGAGCCGGCCCTGGAGCATCTTGTCGGGGCTCGGTCCGATGCCGGGGACGAAGTTGCCCGGATCGAAGGCGGCCTGTTCCACGTCGGCGAAGTAATTGTCGGGGTTCCGGTCGAGGGTCATCCGGCCCACCTCGATGAGCGGGTAGTCGGCGTGGGGCCAGACCTTGGTCAGGTCGAAGGGGTTGATCCCGTAGGTGGGGGCATCGGCATCGGGCATGATCTGGACCTTCAGGGTCCACGAGGGCAGGTCCCCCGTCTCGATGGCGTTCACCAGGTCGTTCTGGTGCGACTCGGGATTGAGCCCGGCCAGGTCCACCGCCTGCGGGCCGGTAAGGAAACGCACACCCTGGTCGCAGCGCCAGTGGTACTTGACCCAGAAGCGCTCCCCCTCGTGGTTGACCCACTGGAAGGTGTGCGATCCGTAGCCGTTCATATGGCGGTAGGAGGCGGGGATGCCGCGGTCGCCGAAGAGCCAGGTGAACATGTGGGTGGCCTCGGGTGAGAGGGAGAAGAAGTCCCAGACGTTGTCCGGCTCCTGGTGGTTGGTGAAGGGGTCCGGCTTCTGGGAATGGATGAAGTCGGGGAACTTGAGCGGGTCGCGGATGAAGAAGATCGGGGTGTTGTTGCCCACCAGGTCGTAGTTGCCGTCCTCGGTGTAGAACTTGACGGCGAAGCCGCGCGGGTCGCGGACGGCTTCCGGTGCGCCCTTGCTGCCGGCCACGGTCGAGAAGCGGGTGAAGGTCTCGGTGCGCTGGCCCGGTTCCCCGAGGAAGCGGGCCCGGGTGTAGGCGGTGACGTCGGCGGTGACCTCGAAGGTGCCGTAGGCGGCCGAGCCGCGGGCGTGGACGATCCGCTCGGGGATCCGTTCGCGGTTGAAGCGGGCCAGCTTCTCGATCAGATGCTGGTCCTGGAGCAGAACCGGACCGGCGGGACCGGCCGTCTGGGAGCGCTGGTTGTCGGCCACGGGGGCGCCCGACTCGGTGGTGAGGATCTTGTCCTGACTCATGGTGCTGTCCTTCCCTCTGGGGGGCTACCGGCCCTCTGGGGGGCTACCGGCCCTCTGGGGGCTACCCGGCCATCTTCCTCCTCCCCTCGTCATAAGTCCAAGAGAATGAACCGATCAAGACGATAGGCTGTTGTTATGGATCGGCCCACGCTGCAGCAGTTGGCCTACCTGGTGGCCCTGGACGAGCACCGGCACTTCGGCAAGGCGGCCGAGGCCAGCTTCGTGAGCCAGCCGGCGCTGAGCGCCCAGATCCGGGAGCTCGAGAAACGGCTCGGGAGCACCCTCTTCGAGCGGGGGAACCGTCAGGTGCTGCCCACCGCCGTCGGGGAACGGGTGATCGAGAGGGCCCGGGGGGTGCTCAGGGACATGGACGAATTGGTGGACGCGGCCCGGACCGACCCCGACGAGCTGCGGGGCCCCTTGGCTCTCGGGGTGATCCCGACCATGGCGCCCTACCTGCTTCCGGGGCTTTTGCCCGTGCTGACCGCCGCGCACCGGGGGGTGCAACTGCATCTGCACGAGTTGAAGACGTCGGAGATCCTCCGGCTGCTGCGCGACGGGGGCCTGGACCTGGGCCTGTTGGCCCTGCCCGTGCCGGGCGACGACCTCGTCGGGGTGGCCCTGGCCGAGGACCCTTTCGTCCTGGCCCTGCCCGAGAAGCACCCGCTGGCCGGGTCGGAGCCGCTGCCGGTGAGCGCCATTACCGAGCTGCCCGTGATCCTGCTCGAGGAGGGCCACTGCCTGCGGGACCAGGCCCTGTCGGTATGCCGGCTGGTGGGCACCCACGCGGCGGAGATGCAGGCGACGGGGATGTCGACGCTGTGCCAGATGGTGGCCACCGGTCTCGGGGTGACGCTGTTGCCCACGAGCGCCGTGGCCCTCGAGGCGCGTCCCGGAACGGGGCTCACCACCCGACCGTTCTGCGCCCCCGCCCCCTCCCGGACGATCGGCCTCCTCTGGCGGCGGACCAGTCCGAACGAGCGCCTCTACCGCGCCGTGGCCGGCCTGCTGGCCGGCCATCTCGCGGCCGGCGGCGCCGTCGAGGTCCGACCCGAACCGGGGCGGGGCGCGGGAGCGACGGAGGCCGGGCCCGCATAGGGTCAGCCGGAGAAGAAGGAAGCGATGAGTGAAGGAGATCACCGATGAGCCAGAGCACAGCCAACGCCGCCGGAGCCGGGACCATGGACATCGGCGGTGACCTCACGGTGAACCGGCTGGGCTACGGGGCCATGCGGATCACCGGCAACGGGATCTGGGGCGAGCCGGCCGACGGCGAGGAAGCCTTGGCCGTTCTCCGGCGGGCGGTGGAGTTGGGGGTCAACTTCATCGACACGGCCGACGCCTACGGGCCCGAGGTGAGCGAGACGTTGATCGCCGAGGCCCTGCACCCCTACGCCGACGATCTGGTGATCGCCACCAAGGGCGGGCTGCTGCGGCCCGGGCCCAACCAGTGGACGATGGACGGGCGGCCCGAACACCTGCGCAAGGCCCTGGAAGGGAGCCTCGCCCGGTTGAAGGTGGAGCAGATCACGCTCTACCAATTCCACCGGCCCGACCCGGAGGTGCCGATGGAGGAGTCCATGGGCGAACTGGTGACCATGAAGGACGAGGGGAAGATCCGGCACATCGGGGTCTGCAACGTGACCGAGACGGAGTTGCACCGGGCCCAGCGGCTGACGCCGATCGTGTCGGTGCAGAACCGGTACAACGTGGCCGACCGGACGTCGGAGTCGATGGTCGACCTGTGCGAGCAGCAGCGGATCGCCTTCTTACCCTGGGCGCCCATCTTGGACATCGAGAGCAACGGCGCCGCCGCCGAGGTCGCCGGCCGCCACGGCTGCACGCCGCGGCAGGTGGTGCTGGCCTGGCTGTTGGCCCGGTCGAGCGCCATGGTGCCTATCCCGGGAACGGCCACGGTGGGGCACCTCGAGGAGAACGTGGCCGCCGCCGGCATCGAGCTCTCCGCCGACGAGGTGGCCGCGCTGACGGCCGCCGGCCGCGCCTGAGGAGGACGGACCATCTCCCTGACCAGTCGGCATCCGACCAACGCCGCCAAGCCGGGATCCGGCCCCGACCGGCCGCCGGCACCCGCTCCTCCCCCGCCGCCCAAGTGGCGGTCGTGGCTGCTGTTGGCCGGCGTGGTGGCCACCTTGTTACTTCTGTTCGCGCCGGCTCTGAAGTCGACGCCGACGAAGAGCCTCAGCTACACGAAGTTCCTGGCCGACGTGAAGGCGGGCCAGGTGAAGTCGGCCTCCATCAATCCCACCGGTGCGGTGACGGGCACTTTGAAGGGCGGCGACAACTACACCAGCCAGATCCCCACGGCCCTGCAGGACAACCAGCTGGCGCCGGTGCTGAAGGCCCACGGCGTGGGGATCACCGGGGTGGGGGCGTCCTCCAGTCTGGTGACCGACCTGTTGTCGTTTCTGCCCCTGCTGTTCTTCGTCGGCGTGTTCATCTGGTTCGGCCGGAGTACCCGCCGGCAGATGCAGGGCGGGATCATGGGGATCGGGGGATCGAAGGCCAAGCTCTACGACGAGGAACGGCCGGTCACCCGTTTCGCCGACGTGGCCGGCTACGACGGGGCCAAACGCGAGGTGGCCGAGGTGGTCGACTTCTTGAGCCGGCCCGAGCGGTACACCCGGGCCGGGGCCATCGGTCCGCGTGGGGTGCTGATGGTGGGGCCGCCGGGCACCGGGAAGACGTTGATGGCACGGGCCGTGGCCGGGGAGGCGGAGGTCCCCTTCCTGGCGCTGACCGGTTCGAGCTTCGTCGAGATGTTCGTGGGGGTGGGGGCCAAGCGGGTCCGGGACCTCTTCGCCGACGCCCGGAAGCGTGCGCCCTCCATCGTCTTCATCGACGAGATCGACGCTATCGGGCAACGCCGGGGCGGGTCCATCGTCTCCAACGACGAACGGGAGCAGACCCTGAACCAGCTGCTGGCCGAGATGGACGGCTTCGACGCCTCCACCGGGGTGGTGATCCTGGCCGCCACCAACCGGCCCGAGGTGCTCGACGCCGCGCTGCTGCGGCCCGGTCGTTTCGACCGGCAGGTCGAGATCCCGCTGCCCAACCAAGCGGAGCGGACGGCCATCCTGGCCGTGCATGCCCGGGACAAGAAACTCGGCGACGACGTCGACTTCGGCGCCGTGTCACGGGCCACGCCGGGTTTCTCCGGCGCCGACCTGGCCAACCTGCTGAACGAGGCGGCCATCGTCGCCGTCCGCCACGACCGGGAGGTGATCAAAGCCGGCGACCTCGACGAGGCACGCGACCGGATCCTTCTCGGCCGCCGCGACGCGTCCAATGCGCTGCTGCCCGACGAGAAGCGGTCGGTGGCCGTGCACGAGGCGGGCCACGCCCTGGTGGCCGTGCTCTCCGAGCACGCCGACCCGGTGGCCAAGATCACCATCCTGCCGGCCGGCCGGGCCCTCGGGGTGACCGAGCAATTGCCGGCCAACGAGAAGCACCTCTATTCCGAGAGCTACCTGCTGGCCTCGTTGGACGTGCGGCTGGGCGGTCGGGCGTCGGAGATCCTGGTGCTGGGCGAGGCCTCCACCGGAGCCTCCAACGACCTGGCCGCCGCCACCGGTCTGGCCATCCACATGGTCCGGGACTGGGGCCTGTCGCCGCGTCTCGGTCCCATCGGCTTCAGCACCGACGGCCCCGGCTATCTCGACGGGCAGCTGCAATTCCAGAGCCGGCAGTACTCCGAGGGGACCCAGCAGGTGATCGACGAGGAGGTGAGCCGTCTGTTGAGCGAAGCCGAGCAACGGGCGACCGCTCTCTTGCGAGGTCACCGGTCCGCCCTCGACGCCGTGATCGGCCTGCTGCTCGAGAAGGAGACGGTCGACGGCGAGGAATTGCAGGCTGTGGTGAAAGGAGCATCGTCACCGGCCGGCCCCGCGGCCGGCGGGGCCCCGGCGGTGGGCGGCGGCCCGGCGGTGGGCGGCGGCCCGGCGGCGGAGGCTGATCGGCCGGCGGTACCAAGTCACTGACCAGGTGGTGGCGCGGGCACGGGAACCGCAGTGGTCGGGGTGGAGCCACCCAGACCGGCGGCCAAGGCCCGAAGCGACGGATCGACCGGCGCATCATCGAGCAGCTCCAGAAGGACGGCCGCAAGCCCTACACCCAGATCGCCCCGGCGGTCGGGCTCTCCGAGGCGGCGGTCAGGCAACGAGTCCAGCGCCTCATCGACGGCGGCGTCATGCAGATCGTGGCCGTCACCGATCCCCGGCTCCTCGGTTTCACCCGTCAGGCCATGATCGGGTTGAAGATCGAAGGCGACACCAGGAGGGTGGCCGAAGCGGTGGCCGATCTGCACGAGGTCGAGTACGTCGTTCTCACCGCCGGCGCTCTCGACATGCTCATCGAGGTGGCCGTCGAGGACGACGAGGGCCTCCTGGAGCTTCTGAACGAGAAGATCCGCAAGATCGACGGTGTCCGCACGACGGAGACCGACATCTACCTCCGTATCCACAAAGAGACGTACCAGTGGGGAACCGCCCCGGCGGGCCGCGGGACCCGCCCGAAGACGAAAACCTGAGCGACCGGTCGAGGCCCGGATTACGGCGTGACGGGGGTTGCGCCCGGGCCGTAGCGGCTTCCGGCGGGACCGCCGATGGCCGGTGCCACCGGAGTCGTGGCCGTGGAGCCAGACGGCGCCGGGGTCGCAGGAGAGCCGCCGGGGCCGAAGCGCGAGCCGCCGGGGCCACCGATGGCGGGCGCCACCGTGGTCGAGGTGCTGGGCGCCCCCGTTGTCGCCGGCACGCCGGCGACCGCCGGGGCCACGGTGGAGGGCGGAGCGGCCGCGGCCGCAGAGGCCGCGGCGGACGCCGCCGGGGCCACGGAGGTGGTGGTCGGCCCTGCGGCCGCCGCCGTCACCGGTGCGACGGCCGTGGTCGTCGGGACCGAGAGGTGAGGACGGTGGGCGGGGGCGATGTGCCGGCTGCTCGTGGCCGCCACCGTTCCTCCGACCCCGGCCAGAACGACAGCCAGGGACAGCGCTCCGACCACGATCCGACGTCTCATGAGCCGAACCCTACGCTTCTCCGATCAACCGGGGACCAACTGAGGGGCAACGTCCCCGGTGCCGGGGTGGTCTCGCGCCCGGCCCGCCGGGCGACATCGTTCCGGCCGGCGTCGGTACACTCGTCGCCGCGCCACCGGGGCCCATGACGGGCCCGGGCCGAGGGGGGACACGTGGACCTGGAAGAAATCGCCGCCATCGAGCAGCTCAAGTACCGCTACTTCCGATTCCTCGACACCAAGCGATTCCGCGAGCTGGGCGAACTGCTCACGGACGACGCCACCACCGCGTACCAGGGCGGGGAGCTCTCCTACACCGGACGTGACGCCATCGTGGCTTTTCTCGAAGAGACACTCGGCAGCGGTGACATCGTCACCCAGCACAACGGCCACCACCCCGAGATCGAGCTCACCGGGGCCACGACGGCCACCGGTACCTGGTACCTGGAAGACCGTGTCGTCGTGCGCGCCGCCGATCTGGAGATCATCGGGACGCTTCTCTACGCCGACCGCTACGAGAAGGTGGGTGGCGAGTGGAAGATCCGCCACACCGGCTACGACCGCATCTTCGAGGAACACCGCCGCCATTCCGACGGAAAGCTCCATTCGTTTCGTGCCATGTTCGATGCCACCTGATCAACCGGCACCCCCCGCCTTCCAGGGGTAGCCGTCGAGTCGAACATCCCCCCTTCTGACGAATGGCCGGCGCCGTGTGTGACACGATTCCGTCGAAGACGCCGTTGTCAGGGAACGAGCACGACCTTGCCGGCCAGGGACCGGTCGAGCAGGCCGGTCATCACGGCCGCGGCGTCGCTCAGCGGACGCTCGATCGGGACCGTGGGATGAAGCCGGCCGCTCTCAACCAAGGCCACCAGCTCATCGAGGAGCTCCCGATTGCCCGCCAGGTCGCCGATGGCCCATGCCCCCCAGTCGACGCCGACCACCGTGCGGTTGTTGAGCAGCACCTGATTGAGAGGGACCGAGGCGATCGGCCCCGAGGCGAAGCCGATCACACAGAACCGACCGAAACGACGGGTGGCCCGCAAGGCCGGCTGGCTGTGGCGACCACCCACCGAGTCGATGACCACGTCCACCCCACCGCCGGAGATCTCCCGGGCCCGTGTCTTCAGATCCTCGTCCTCGTAGGCGATGGTGGCCGTCGCCCCCATGGAAAGAGCGGCGTCGAGCTTCTGGGCCGACGAAGCGGCGGCGATGACCTTGGCTCCGAGGGCCACACCCACATCGACCGCGGCCAGGCCGATGCCTCCGCCCGCCCCGAGCACGAGCACCCACTCCCCTTCTTTCACCGTGGTCCGCCGCGTCATCGTGAACCATGCCGTGCTGTAGCTCTGGATGAAGGCGGCCGCCTGGCCGAAACCGAGATCGGCCGGGATGGGCTCGACCGAGGCACCGTCGACCGCCACCTGCTCGGCGAAGGCGCCGAAGCCGTTCATGGCCATGACCCGGGCGCCCACCCCCACCCGGCTCACATTGGCCCCCACCGCCGACACCACCCCGGCAAGCTCACCTCCAGGCACATAGGGCGTGTGCGGCTTCATCTGGTATCGGCCCTGGCACATCAGGCCGTCGACGTAGTTGACCCCCATGGCCTTCACGTCCACCACAACCTGGCCGGGGCCGGGCACGGGTGCCGACCGTTGCTCGATCACGACATTCTCGAGGGGGCCGAGTTCCCGGCACACGACGGCACGCACGGCCGAGCACACTATGTCGCTCGTGGCCCCTGGGCACACGGGAGAGGGCCTCGCCTACGATTCGGAGAAATGTCGAACACCGAAATGTCGCGCACACGGACGAACGCGGGGTCGACCGGGGTGGACGACCGGTTCCGGGCGGCTCTCGACGTCCTGCTCCACCCCGACCTCGAGCCCCTGGTCGAGATGGTGATCAGTTCCCCCGCCCCCCACACCTATGAGGCACGGTCGATCGACGGAGCCGTCCGATTCCACCGGCGACCGACCCCTGACGGATGGATCTTCGCCGTCGACTCCGTCGAGGGACGCGATCCGCTGGCCGACCAGGACCCGACCCGTTTCTCCCCCCTGCCGGCCGAGGTGGCGGCCGGCCATCCCCATCGGCGGGTCAACAGCTACCCGTACGCCTGGGAGCACGCGGCCCAGATCTTCGACCACCCGTGCGCCCCCGACCTCTGCGTGCTGCACACGGCCGCCCACCAGCAGGAGCACCACCGCGGCGAACACGGCTCGCTCGGCGTGGTTCAAGCCCGGGCTCCGTTCATCCTGGCCGGCGCCGGTGTGCGCCGACTGGGCATGACCGACCGCCACTGCCGGCTGATCGACGTGGCGCCCACCCTGCTGGCGTTGCTCGGGGCCGAACCCGGCACGGGGGTGCGCCCCGGCCCGCACGACGCCGCCGGCGAGCCCCGCCCCGACGCCCATCTGGCCCATCAGGACGGCGACGCCCTGATCGACATCCTCGACATGGCGTCGGGACCCCCGGACCACGTCGTGGCCGTCCTCCTCGACGGATGCAACCCCAACCGGCTCTATGACATGGCGGCCACCGGCGAGGCGCCCCACGTGGCCCGACTGCTGGCCATGGGCACCGGATTCCGCCACGGGGCGATGGCGTCTCTGCCCACGGTCACCCTGGCCAACCACACCAGCCTCCTGACCGGCTGTCACCCGGGGCATCACGGGGTCCTGCACAATGCCTGGTACGACCGCCGGCTCGGCCGCCAGGTGATCACCGAATCCCCGGCCACATGGCAGGAAGCCATGCAGTGGCTCACTCCGGGGGTGGAGACCATCCACCAGGCCATCAAGCGACACCGGCCCGAGGCGGTGACCGTGTCGGTGAACGAACCGGCCGACAGCGGCGCCGACTACTCGACATTCGAACTCTTCCGCCAGGGTCGCACCGATGAGCTGCTTCCCGATTTCTCCGTCCTCCCCCCGTTCACCACGGAGCCGTACGCCGAGACCAGCGAGAGCTACCGGTGGTCGTCCTTCGCCGACAGCGTGGCGCTCCGCCAGGCCACCGCCATCTGGGCCGGCCATCACCTCGGCGTCGACTATCCCCCACCTGTGTTCATGTGGGTCAGTTTCTCCCTCACCGACTCGGCCTTCCACGAAGGCGGACCTCACGGCGACATCGCTCGTGCCTCGGTGCGCGACACCGACGCCCGACTGGGTGAGCTGCTCGCCTCCATCGAGGCCGCCGGAGTGTTCGACCAGACGGCCTTCTGCCTGGTCGCCGACCACGGGATGGAGGAGAACGACCCTGAAGTGAACGGGAACTGGGGTGACGCCCTGCGCGCCTCGGGCATCCGGTTTCGCGACGAAGCCTCAGGCTTCCTCTACTTCGACGTCGAATGACAGCGCGGTGAGCCGCACTCGGACCGGACCGGCGATTCTCTCTCCACCCCCTACAGGAGGTCTTCCATGAAAGTTCTTCGCACCCCCGACGACAGATTCACCGGTCTCCCCGGCTACGACTTCACTCCGCGCTACGTGGAGATCCCGAGCGGAGACGGTGACGGGTCTTTGCGCGTCCACTACGTCGACGAAGGCCCACCCGACGCCGCCGAGCTGATCCTGTGCATGCACGGCGAGCCTTCATGGAGCTACCTGTACCGGAAGATGATCCCCCCGTTGGCCGAAGCCGGATTCCGCGTCATCGCCCCCGACCTCATCGGCTTCGGGCGTTCGGACAAGCCGGCCGACCGGACCGACTACACCTACGCCCGACACGTGGAATGGATGCGGGCGGTTCTGTTCGACCTTCTCGGCCTGTCAGGCGTCACCGTGATCGGTCAGGACTGGGGAGGATTGATCGGTCTCCGACTCGTGGCCGAGAACCCCGACAGGATCCGGCGGGTGGTGGCCGCCAACACCGGCCTGCCCACCGGTGACATGAGCATGGGCGACGCCTTCATGGCCTGGCAGAAGTTCTCCCAGGAGGTGCCCGAACTCCCCGTCGGCCGGATCGTGGCCGGCGGCTGCACCTCATCGCCGTCTGAAGATGTCATCGCCGCCTACGACGCCCCCTTCCCCGACGAGTCGTACAAGGAAGGCGCCCGACAGTTCCCCCTCCTCGTGCCCACCCGACCCGATGATCCCGCCGGCGATGCCAACCGGGCGGCCTGGCAGGTGTTCAGGGGATTCGACAAACCCTTCCTCTGCGCTTTCAGCGACTCCGACCCCATCACGGGCGGCGCCGACGCGTTGTTCCTGTCGGAGATACCGGGCACCCGCGATCAACAGCACCCCACCATCGCCGGCGCCGGCCACTTCCTCCAAGAGGACAGCGGTCCGGAGCTGGCGTCGGCCGTCATCGACTTCGTCCACAAGAACCCTCCGGCCTGAGCTTCGCCTCTCGGTCCCCTGACTTGAACCGGCCATCCGGTCCGAGTCCTGCTCCGCCCTTCCCGGCGGGCTCACCCGTCCGCGCCGGTCCTGTCCGTTCGGATCAGAGATCCTGCGTGTCGTTGAAGCCCCGCAAGACAGGGCCGTCGACGCCCCAGGCGATGCGGGTGATGGATGCCGTGGAGAGCTGGAGTCGCCAGGTGATCTCATCGCCGACCCCCAGGGCCCAGGCCACGGCGGCTTTGATCGGCGACACATGACTGACCACCACCACGTCACTGTCCCCTCGTGCCCCGGCGTGCCGGCGGGCGAAGAGCTCGGTACAGGCGGCGCGCACCCGGGTCCCGAGCTCGGTCAGGGTTTCACCTCCCGGGGGGCGGAAACCGGGGTCGGCCCGCCACTGACGGAGCACGTCGGGAGCAAGAGTGGCCAGAGCGTGACCGTCGAGCTCCCCGTAGTGGATCTCGGCCCAGCGCTCGTCGATCTCCGTCGGCACGTCCAAGCCGAGGGCCGCTGCCGTCTGCCGGGCTCGGCCCAGAGGACTGCTGATCAGGCGGCGCGCCCCTGCCACCAGCGGCGCCAGTCCCGCCACCTGAGAACGACCGTGTTCGGTGAGCGGGGACTCCGTCCGGCCGAGCAGGACGCCGGCGGCGTTGGCCTCGGTTTCGCCGTGACGGACGAGGATGAGCACGGAGTTCCCGTCAGCGAACCAGGATCCGACCGCACTGGTCGCACAGAATGACCTCGTCGGCGGGAGCCTTGCGGATGCGGTCCATCTCCATGGCCGGCAGGGAGAGATGGCAGCCGCTACAGGAACCCCCCACCAGCCGGGCCGCCCCCGTCCCTCCCAACGTCGTCCGGAGACGCTCGTAGCGGGCCAGAAGGTCGGCGGGTACGGCGGCGGCGGCGGCGAGCCGGGCCCCGCTCTCGGCCACGATGTCGGCGTCGATCCCGTCCACGGCGGCGGCGATGGCCGCCTGGAGCCGGAGCCGGTCGCTGCGCAGCATGTCCCGTTCGGTCGAGACCGCCCCCAGATCGGTGTCGATGGGCTCGAGCTGCTCCATGATCTCGATCTCACGGTCCTCGAGCTCGGAGACATGGCGGGCCAGGTGTTTGACCTCCTCGTCCATGGCCTGGAGGTCGCGGGCGGCGGAGACCTGGCCACCGAACATCCGCCTCTCCAACTCCGTCCGCCGGGTGCGAGCCAGCTCGATCTGCTCTTCCAGGGAAGCTTGACGGCCACCCAGCTCGTCGCGAACCCCCTGGATCTCGTGGGCGCGGTTCTCGAGGATGGACAGTCGTGCCTCCACGGAGGCGAGCTCGGCCTGTTCGGGAAGCGACGAACGCCGGTGGCGCAGCTGGTCGATGGTGGTGTCGTGGTTTTGCACCTCGAGCACCGTCTCGAAAATACCGCCGGACGGCCTGGCCGCCTCGCCTGTCTCCTCCTGCGTCACCGGCTCTCTCCACCTCCTCGTCCCGCGTCCGATCGATGATGACCACCAGGCCCGTTGCCGTCTTGCCGGGCCCCGTCACCGACCTCGGACTGGCGCCGTGCCACCTCGAGGGCGCCGGCCAAAGCCTCGTCGGCCACGGCCTTTGCCTCGTCCCATGTGTACCACCGGGCCTCGGGGCTCTCTCCCGGCGGGGGCGCCGGATCCTCGTCAGGTGCGACAAGGAGATAGCGGAGGTCGAGATGGGTGTGCCCCTTGGCCGCCTCGTGGACGTCCAGGTGAAGGAGCCGAGGCCCCTCGACGGGATGGCGGACCGTCAAGCCCGTCTCCTCCTCCGACTCCCGCAGTGCGGCGTCCCAGGGGCTCTCACCGGGGTCGATGTGCCCACCCGGTTGCATCCAGCGGTGCAGGCGCTTGTGCTTATGGAGAACGGTGCCCCGGGAACCGACCACGACAGCGGAACCGGTCACGTGAACGGGGTCGGCCTCCTCGTCGAATGGCCGGGGCAGGAGATCGAGGCTCTCGAGGATCCGGAGCCGGGCCTGGCGTTCCCGGGCATCAACCGGGGTATGGCGGGCGACGGTGTCGTGGACCACCCCCAGCAGCCCGGCCGGCCAGCGGCGGTCCCCACGCTGCTGCCCGCCGCTTCGCGACACGGTTGCCATCGTTAGCACATGGGGGCAGACACTTCGGAATACGGTCAATGATCGCCCAGTCCGACCTGGGACTTGACACGGAGAGTGGGTAAAATGGAAAGCTCGGTCGAAGCAGTGATTGCGCCGACGCCGTGGGCGCGGTGACAGGGGGGCAAACAGACGATGGGCGAGTTCGCGAGGGCTTTCGACGACTTCGTCGCGGCCGACCCCATGGAGCTCCTCGAGGCCACCGCCCGGCCCCGCACCGGCCGGCCGAGCGCCACGGACAAGGGCAACGACAAGCCCAGTGCCGGACGGAACCAGCCCGGTATGAGTGCCGATTCCCTGACCAGGATCCTGAAGAACTCCGAAGGTTCTGTGGTGGCGGCCGGCACTACCGACGTCGCCATCACCCGACTGGCCCATGCCCTCGTGCGCGATCCCAAAGATGGCGTGAAGGCGCTGCGGCGATGGGGCCGCAAGGCGGCGAAGGACCCCCACAAGGCCCTGGGGGCCCTCGCCACCTTCGCCGAAGTCCTGAAGAGGGCGGTGGCGTTGTTGCGACGCGTCCCCCAGAAGTTCGGGAACATCATCGAAGCGTTCAAGAATGCCGCCGCCGAGGTGGCCCGTGCTCTCGACGCCACCAGCTTCACCATCACTTTCGATCTACCCCGGACGGTCTCCCTGGCCTTTTCCTGGTCCACCTGATCACCCCGGCTGCGGCCGGGGGGCGTCAATCACGTAGTGGACGCTGACAGCGGCCTCGACGATGTCGTCCATGATCCCCTTCCACTCCCGGCGCTCGGCGAGAGCGAGAGCAGACGGGCCGTCGAGATAGGCGTCAAGGGCATCGCCGGTGCGAAACCCCTGCTCCCACAGGTAACCCCAAAAGGGCCGACCGCCGATGGGGGTCTCGGCGTCGAACCAGGCCGAACCGAGCGTATTCGCACCGGCCACCGACAGGGTCAAATCGTCGACCTCCGCCGGCGCGTCACCGAGCACCGAGACAAGGTGATCGATCTGAGTGGGAGATGCGTCTCGACCTACCCGAAGAAGAACGAGTCGTCTCACGCCACCGGCCATGACGAACACCGGGCCGTCGCAGGCGTAGCCCACCAATCCGGCCCGGAGGTCATTGTCGGCCACCACCCGCTCCGGTGAGTCGGGCAGGAGGTACCGGTCGAGTACGTCGGCGTGATAGGGGTGCACCATGTAGCGCCGGTACGTCTCGGCCGAGTCAAAGGCGTGTTCCCAGACCAGCTCGGCGGGGGCGTCCGACAGGTTCCACCCCACCGCCGTGTGCAGTACCTCGGGAATGAACTGACCACATCGCCGACAGGCCGTCTCGAGCGCCAGGACGCGCCGATCGGGGGCCTGCGCTTGGACCGAGTAGATCTCGAAGCGCCGGATCATGACGAGCTGAAGGCGACCGGGTGATAGATCCGACGCGTCCCTCCGCGACGCAGGGCGGCGGTCCGTTGGGCGTACTCGTACCAGCGGGGGTCGAGGACCAGGTTTCTCCGGATCACATTCCATTGGTCGTGATCGTCGAAGAACCAGATGATTTGGACGTCGACGTTCTCGCCGACGTCGATCGACGTCGTAGCGCAGGAAACGAACCGTGCGCCGGCGTCGGTCATGACCGCCAGGCCGACGGTCTTCACCGCTTCCAGATACAACGCCAGCAGCTGCGGTGTGACCTCGACGGTGTCGACGACATACGGCATGGGCTCACCCCCCCGCCATTACAACTCCGGTTCCCCGACCAGAGAACCTCGCTGTCGGCCACGCGGATGCCCCCTCGTTGAACTCGTGCCCGTAGCGCCCGAGCATCGCGCCGATGATAGGACCCGACCTCTACACTTTCCTCGCTCATGCCTTCGAGAGTAGGAGTCTTGCACATGACAAAGTCAACGTCCTTCTCCAAAGTCCCGTCCAGGGCGTCGTCACTTCGCGTCACCGCCTTCGGCGGAGTTGTCCTCCTCGGCGTGACCCTTCCCGCCTGCAGCAGCTCCACCAATTCGGCAACGACGACCACGACCACTACCGCCGCCCCCGGCGGATCGCCGAGCGCAACGACCAGCGCGTCGGGCTCAGCCGATTCTTCGTTGACCGGGAAGATCGGCGCTCTCTCCTCCCAGGTCAAGGCAGCGGAGAGGAAGACGTTCAAGGCCGTCTACACGACCACGGGATCGGGAGCGGACCAGACGGTGACGATCGAGCAGTCACCGCCGAAATCCGTTTTCTCGACGGGCAGCGGCAGTGTGATCAACACGGGGACAGCGTCCTATTACTGCTCCAACAGCGGCGGTCAGGCCACCTGTTACAACGCCGGGACGTCGAATCCCCTGGCCTCGCTCGTGGCGCTCTACAGCCCTGCTGCCGCACTCACGGAGTTGAAGGCGGCCCAAGCGGAAGCAGCGATCCACGCGGCGGGGTACAGCGTGTCGTTCTCGACGCAGTCGTTCGCCGGCGAGAGCGCCACCTGCGCCAACATCAGCACGGCCGGGAAGAATGCCAAGTACTGCGTAACGAAACAGGGGATCCTCGCCTATGCCGGCTCGGACGCCAGCAGCTTCACGCTCACCAGTTACTCGTCATCGCCGCCCGCCGGCGACTTCGCCCTCCCGTCGGGCGCCACCGTCGTCACCATCCCTTAGCAAGAGGCTCCATCGCTCGAAGGCGGCCGAGGCAATTCAACCATCGGGCCAGGCCAGAACCGTCCCGCGGACCGTGACCGTCACTTCCGTGCCGGGAGCGAGGGCAAGGCCTCCGTCGGTCCGGGCCACGATGGCAGAGATGCCCGACGACGCGTCGGGGACGACGCGCATCACCGTGTCGTGACCATGGAATTGTGAGTCCACTACCCGGGCGGCAAGACCGGGAACGTCACGACCGGGCCAGATCTCGACCTGTTCGGGTCGGAGCATCACGATGGCCGGTGTCGGCCCCGTCACGCGGCTGCTGCCCGTCTGCAACGGCAGCGTGCCGAGTGGCGTCGAGGCCCCGGTGGCGTCCACCGATCCCCTGATCAGGTTGGCGTCGCCCAGGAACTCGGCCATGGCCGGATCGACCGGGTGCTCATAGAGCTCCTGTGGTGTCCCCGCCTGGCCGATCCGACCGTCACGGATGACGGCCACGAAATCGGACATCGACAACGCCTCGTCCTGGTCATGGGTCACGAGCAGCGCGGTCGTTCCGGCCTCGCGCAACACTCGCTGCACATCGGCTCGGACGCTCGACCGCAGACCGGCGTCGAGCGAAGAGAAGGGCTCGTCGAGGAGGACGACTTCAGGTTCGATGGCCAGGGCCCGGGCCAGGGCGACCCTCTGCTGCTGTCCCCCCGACAGCTGATGGGGATAGCGACCGGACAGGTGACCGAGTCCCACCATCTCGGCCAAGCGGGCGACCCGTCCGTCGCGGCGCTCTTGGCGCGACAGGCCGAAGGCGATGTTCTTCTCCACCGTCAGGTGAGGAAAGAGCGCACCCTCCTGGGGCACGTACCCGATGCCGCGCTCCTCGGGAGGAAGGTAGCGACGCCCGTCGTCCACCACCCTCTCGCCGAGGGTGATCACGCCGCGATCCGACCGCTCGAAACCAGCCAGCACCCGTAAGAGAGTCGTCTTCCCGCTTCCCGACGGGCCCAGGATGGCGGTCAACGAACCCTCGGGGACGGTGAGCTCGATTCCGGTGAGCACGGTCTGGCTCCCGAAGGACTTGTAGAGATCAGTGGCCGCCAGACGCGTCATGTGGTGATCGCCGCCTTGGAGGGAAGCCGGTTGAACCAACGTCCGAGGAGATAGCTCGGTATGACGGCGATGACCACCATCAGTGTGGCGTAGGGAGCGGCGGCGGCGTAGGACAGATTCGTCGTGTACGCCCAAAACTGGGTGGCCAGGGTCTGGGCACCGGTCGGAATGAGAATCAGAGTCGACGTGAGCTCGGTCACGGCCGAGAGGAACACGAGACAGAAAGCCGCGGCCAGGCCGGGGGCCACGAGGCGGATCGTCACCCGCCACAACACCGACCACGGCCGGCAGCCGAGGCCCCGGGCCATCTCCTCGAGTCCCGTCGGGGCCTGCGCCACCGACGCCCGCACCGCCACCAGGGCCAGGGGGAAGAAGAGAATGGCGTAGGCCACGACGAGAAGGACACTGCGCTGGTAGAGATAGGCGGCGTAGCGCTCGGAGAAGAACACCAGAGCGAGAGCGATGACCACGCCGGGCAAGGCCAGAACCAGGAACGTGCTGCGTTCGAGCATCATCGTCGCCCGCCCGGGGTGACGGACCGACAACAGAGCCACCGGGAGCGCCGCCGCGGTGGCCAAGCCGGCAGCGCCGGCGCTGTAACCGGCGCTGTGCCATGCGGCCGACGAGAGCGAGGCGGCGGCGGGAAGGGTGGTCCGCCCTCCCTCCATGAGCCAGTAGACGAGGGTGCCGACAGGGACGCCCACGGCGAGGCCGGCCAGCGCCACGAAGCCGGCCAGAACAGGCACCGTGCCGCGACCGAGTCGTTGCGGTTGGCGGACACGCGCCGCCTGGGGTCCGGACCGACTCGTCCGACCGCCCCCTCGTCCGAAACCGTCCGCCGTGAGCAGCACGAAACCGAGGAGCACAAGGACAAGTGACAGCGCACAGGCGACGGGGACGTTACCCACCTTGAACTCGGTGAAGATCTCGGTAGTGAACGTCTGGTAGCGCAACATCTCGAACGCCCCGTACTCGGCCAGCAGGGCCAGCGCGACCAGAAGACAACCGCCGAGAATGGCTGACCTCGCTTGCGCCAAGCTGACGCGGACGAAGGTGCGGGTACGGCCGAGGCCGAGGCCGCGTGCAACTTCCTCCTGACCAGGGTCGGCACCGCGAAAGCTGGCGGCCACGGGCAGATAGACGAGCGGGTAGACAGCCAACGTCATGACGAGAGTGGCACCACCGAAGCCGTGCAGTGAAGGTGCCACCGACACCCAGCCGAAGCTGACGACGAAATCGGGAATGGCCACGGGAATGACCACGAGAACGGCCCACAACCGTCGACCCGGCAGGTCAGTCCGTTCGACGAACCAGGCGGCGGCCGTACCGATCACGGCTGCCGCCGCCGTCACCACGACGGACAGTCGCACCGTATTCCACAGCAGGGTGCCCGTGAGATGCCGGAACAGAAGAGCCGAGAGGTCGGTCCACCCCACCTGGTGGGCCTGCAAGAGCAGGAAGACGAGCGGCAGGATCAACAGCGCCGCCACCACCGCGCTGGAGCCGACGAGAGACCGGGGACGACGCCGGTGGACGGCGGGCACGTGCACCGCCTCGGGCAACCCCGTCATGGTCACGACGGCCACCACGCGCGTGGGGACTGTCGCCTGCCCGTCACGGTCGTCGGCCCCACGCCCTGGTCATGGGGGACTGGGCCGGGTCGAGACGTCCTCGGGCCACGTTGGCCAGATGCCCGACGAGGTGCTTGAAGGTGGAAGGATCGAAGAGGGCCGACAGGGCGTAGAAGCGACGCCGACGGTCGCCGACAGTCGCCGTTCGATTGTCCAGAAGATATTGCTCTTCGCTCAAGAGACCACCTTTCGAGATCCGTGAGCCTAACGAGGAGCCCGATGGATCAACGGACTGGTTTCGATCACAGGAGTTGCGCTTCTTGGAGCAGGGCGATGGCCGTCGAGCCGTCGCCCAGCTGTGTCACGCTGACCGGGGCCGGGTGCAACGTGTCGAACGGACGCAGATTCTTGGTCGTCACCACACCGGATCCCAACGGGTACTCGTAGCTCTGGCTGTGGGCGATGATCTCCTCGCCGTCCTTACTCACCAGAAAGGCCACGAACCGTTCGGCTGCCTGCTGGTGCCGGCTCGATTTGAGGACTCCGGCCCCAGAGACGTCGATCACCCATCCGGCATCGCCGGGGGCGAAATAGGCGATGGCCGAATGCACCTTGGCGGCGCCCACCTGATAACTCTGCCGGTACCAGTAGTAGTGGTTGATGATGCCGATGACGGCCTGACCACGGTTGACCATATTCGTCAGGGTTTCGTTGTCGGGATAGATGTGGTTGGCGGCATTGGCCTTCACGCCCTGCAACCACGCCAGCGCGGCGGCCTTGCCGTACTTCAGGGCGATCGACGTGACGATGGGCTGGAAGTCCGTCTCCCCAGGAGCCAGGGCGAGCTTGTCGCGCCACCGGGGCTGGGCCAGGTCCATCACCGAGCGCGGAAGCTCGTCGGCTTTGAGAAGATCCGTGTTGTAGACCATCACGCTGCTGCGAGCCGATACGCCGATCCACTCCCCGCGCGGTGAGCTGTACCTCGGCGCCACCTTGGCCAGACTGGACGCGCTCACGGCGGCGAGCAGGCCGCGTTCCTGGAGGACCTCGAGCGGCGGGGAGTTCTCGGTGTAGATGACGTCCGCCGGCGAATTCGCGCCCTCTTGGACGATCTGATTGGCGAAGACGTCCTCGTCGTCGTTACGGACGTTCACCTGGATGCCCGTTTGCTTCTCGAACATCTTCACCAGAGCTTCAGTGGTCTGCACATGCTGACCGTTGTAAAGGGTGATGGACGGCGCGCCCGCCGATCCCCCGCCCCCGCAGCCGGCCAGAAGGGGGCAGGCCAAGAGGAGACCGACGAAACCGGCCAACGATCCGGCTCGGGTCATCTTCCTCATGAGGGTGCTTCCCTTCAGGCGGCGGCCCTGTCCGCCGAACCTCGGCGTCGGTCGTTTGGGCACGGATGGTAGGCGAATATTAGGGTAACCAAATATTTTTGGTCAAGGAAGCCGACTAACAGGACTTCGGCTTATTCGGTTCTTGGGATATGGCCACCCGATATCACCAAGCCATCGCATCGGTAAGATGGCGCCGTGACCGATGGATTTCACCCCCCGGTCGAGGAGTACCTCGAAACCATCCATTCGTTGGCCGAAGAAGGAACGCCGGTCATCCAGGCGCGGATCGCCCAACGGATGGGCAGGACCGCCCCGTCGGTCTCCGAGATGCTGGACCGGTTGACGGACGACGGGTATGTCAGCCGCACGGGCCGGGTCATCATCCTGACCGATCGGGGCCGGACGGTGGCCGACAGCGTCGTCCGCAAACACCGGCTGGCCGAGAGATTGCTGGTCGACGTCATCGGTCTCCCCTGGCACAAGGCCCATCTCGAGGCCGGACGTTGGGAACACGTGATCTCCGACGAAGTCGAGACCCACCTTGTGGCCCTGCTCGGCAATCCGAGCACCTGCCCCCACGGCAATCCCATACCGGGAGTCGAGGGAGCCGAAAGTCAAGTGCCTCAGGTGAGCTTGGCCGACGTCGAGCCAGGAGGTCGGGTCCGACTGGAAAGGATCACCGAGGAGGTCGAACTCGACATGGCCTCCCTCGAATACCTGGGTGAGCACGGGTGCATCCCGGGTCGATCGGCCGTGGTCCGGTCACGCGCCCCCGACGGGACCGTAACTCTCGAAATCGACGGCGGTACTGTGGCCCTCGGTCCCGGGATCACGCAGCAGATGTTCGTCGCCGGCGCCTGATTCGCCTTCTTCGACGAACTCGGCTCTCAGAGCGATCCCAGGTGCTGGACCAGGAAGGCGGCCGCCTCGGCCGCTAGTTGGTTGACATCGGGCGTGACCGAACCTCCGGTGGCGGGCACGAATTCGTGCTGGGCCCCGTGCACCATCACTAGCGTCGGAGTGTTCCCCGCGGCGCGGAGCCGATCAGCGAGTTCCACCGACTGCTCGGGGGGAACCACCGAGTCCTCATCACCCTGGATGATCAGAAACGGCGGGGCGCGCCATCCGACGTAGGTCACCGGGCTGGCCGCCTTCAAGAATGCCGGGGCCGGCGTCCCCGACGGGCCGGGGCCGAGAGTCGTTCCGAAGACATCGGGTGCCACCGCCTGCACGACGGGAGAACGTCTCCAGTCGGGGGCGGTGAGGTCCGACGGTCCGTACAGATCGACGACGCTCTGGACGGAGCTCGACTGGTCGGCGTACGGACCGACATCGAAACCGGCGGCCGGCCCAGCCAACCCGAGCAGGGCCACGATCTGGCCCCCGGCACTGTCGCCGATGGCCCCGATGTGTCGGGGGTCGATGTGCAGAGCAGCGGCGTTGGCCCGAAGAAAGCGGATGGCGCACGACGCATCCTCGATCTGCGCAGGCCACGGGAAGCGGGGTGCGAGCCGATAGTTGATCGATATGACCACCCAGCCCCTGGCCTCGATTGTCGACGCCACCTGACCGACGAGAGAGTCGGGGGTGAACGACGAATCCCCGCCCGTCCAGCCACCTCCGTGGACATACACGACGGCAGGAACGGCGCCGGTCGGCGGCGGCGTCGGTTCGTGGACGTCAAGGCTCTCGGACATCCCGCCATGGGCGCAGTAGGTGACCGTCGTCTCGCCCGGTCCGATGGCGCCCAGGGTGGAGTCTTCGGACCCCGACCCACCAGGGGACCCGCCGGCGACACCAGCCGGCAACCCGACGGGTTGGCGAAGAACGGGTGGGGGTGTCCCCGCCCATCGCGCCGACGCACTGTCGAGCGCGCCGGCCAGGACCGCCGGGCCGAGCAGCACGATGGAGGCGGCGGCGGTCACGGCCCCGACGAGGGGCCAGCGCACCCGGCGCGGCACTCTCCATGATTCGTGTCGCGACAAAGCTCTCCTCCGACCTGACCCATCGGCAGGCCGGAGGCCGACCTTGACCCCGTCATCGGCCTCCCGGAGGCGCAACCAGGGAGGGCGCCGGGGAGGAAAATGGGCAAATGTGTGGCAGATCCGCTGGTCTCAGCGCTCTCATGGTTTGAGCGACGTCGACGGGAGAGGTATGGACGAGACCGAGGAGGTCGATTTCCGGGCCTTCATGATGGCCACCGAGCCCCGGCTGCACCGCGCTCTGGCCGCCGGTCTGGGCTGGGAACGGGGTCGGGAGGCGACGGCGGACGCCCTGGCCTACGCCTGGGAGCAATGGCCCAAAGTGCGGACGATGACCAATCCCACCGGCTACCTCTACCGGGTCGGCCAGAGCAGCGTCCGTCGCCGCAAAGTGCCGGCCGTCTTCGAGCGCCCTCACGAGAGCGAGTCGCACTGCGAGCCGGCATTGTCCCGGCTGCTCGCCGACCTGCCCGAACGGCAGAGGATCGCCGTCATCCTCGTCCACGGCTTTGACTGGACGATCCGTGAAGTAGCCGAGCTCACGGGGATCACCCCGTCCACTGTCCACACCCACCTGGAGCGAGGCTTGGCCAAGCTCCGGGCCGCATTGGAGGTCGCCGACCATGGCTGATTTGTCGAACGACATACGGGCCCTCATCGAGGACGGAGTCGACGCCGTCACTTTCGAGGAAGTCATCGACCGCCGTCGCCATTCGCATCGGCATACCCGACACCGGCGCACGGTGGCGCGGGTGGTCTCGGTCGCTGTACTCGTGGCTGTGGCTGTCCCGGTGGTCTTGGCTCTCTCGTCGGCCCGGCCGGCGACGGCGGGCCACCACGGAAGCAACCGCCAACGTGTGGTCAGCGCGCTCAACCAGACGATCGCTTCGGGCAGCTTCGACATCACCTTCTCCCAGGGACCGGTCACGGATCCGACGTCGACCACCACCACGACGTGTCCGAACTCATCGATCACTGGCGGTGGGTCGGTTGGACCTTCTTCCACGACGACCCTGTCGGGTCATTGGCAAACCTGCATCTCGGAGCGGTCGGGACCGGGCCTCGCCGTTAAAGGCACCGGGACGATCGACACCCATCCATTTGCCATGGTGGCCGTCTCCCAGGTATCGGGGCTCGGCCAGGTCACCTTGTACCACGACGGCACCAATGTGTGGGAGGAGGGCGGGGGCGACTACGGGCAGCCGGCTTCGGCGGGCCCGAGCGTGGGATCGCCCTTGTCGGGGTTCGCCGGGCTCGTGGAGGGCACCCTGGGACCCCGCCAGGGTGCCCTCGACATGATGGGACTGGCCAGTCCCACCGGATATCTCGAGCTCGACCAGAACTCCATCACCGGTGCCGATCGGATCGGGAGCGCCACGGTGGATGGTGTACCCGTCACCGTCTATCAGGTGACGCTCCACCCCGATCAGGAAGCCGCGGTGGCGGGGACGACCACGCAGGAGGCATCCGCCATCAGCAGTGCCCTCGAGGTCCTGAGCCAACAGGGATATACGGGAACGACGGTCAAGATCTCCATCGACGGCTCCGGGTACATCCGCCGAACCGAGTCGGTGGCGGCTTTCTCCGACGGCGCCACGGCGACCGACGTGACCATATTCTCGAATTTCGGTTGCGCCGGCACGGTCCTGATGCCGGGTCAGCAGGGATCGGCCGTCCCGCCGGCAGGTTGCGTCTCACCCGATCCCTCGCCACCCGGTACCGGCTCCTAACCGGGGCGGGCGCCCGCCCTCGCGACCCCGATACATGCCCGTGGCCCGACCCCGATCAGCCGGGCCTGCGGGTGACCTCCGTGTCCGTGCCCTACGCTCGGTAGGCCGCGGACACGGAGGCTCGATCGGTTGGGACCGCCAGAAGGTAGACAGTCAACGCTGACCACCGGTGACACCGACGTCGGTGCCCCGGACCTGGACGGGACCGGGGAAGCAGCGCCCAACCTGGCGCGATCGCCATCGCGGACGGACACGACGATCGCCGCCAACCTGCCGGAAACGCTCACCTACCGCGTGAAGCGGTTCCTCCTCGGCCCGCCGCTGGTGAGCGACGAGCTGGCCGGCCAGCGGCTGGGGAAGCCCACGGCACTCGCCGTTCTGTCGTCGGACGTGATGTCGTCCTCGGCCTACGCCACCGAGGAGATGTTGCGGATCCTGGTCCCCATCGCCGGCCTGGCCGCGTTCTCGTTGGTCACCCCGCTCACCGCCGGCATCCTGGCTGTGCTGGCCGTGGTGACCATCCTCTACCGAGACGTGGTCCGCTCCTACCCGAAGGCCGGCGGTTCGTATGTGGTGAGCCGGGACAACTTCGGGCCGAACGTGGCGCAGGTGGCCGGGGCCGCCCTCCTCATCAGTTACACGATCACCGTCGCCGTCTCGGTGGCCGCCGGAGCCGACGCCATCGCCTCGGCGGCGCCGGCTCTGTCCCACTATGTCGTCGAGATGTCGATCGGCTTCGTCGTACTCATCGCCTTCGGCAACCTTCGAGGGATCCGAGAAGCGGGGAAGTTCTTCGCCATCCCCACATACCTCTTCATCGCCAACATGGCCATCCTGATCGTCACCGGGCTCATCCTGGCCGAACTCGGCCACCTCGGGCACGTGCCGAGGTTCCGCGGAACCCAGAAGCTCGGGCACGCCAACGGCGGCCTCCTCCTCGGCGTTTCCGCCTTCTATCTGCTCCGTGCTTTTGCCAACGGAAGCTCCGCCATGACCGGGACCGAGGCGATCTCCAACGGCGTCAGCATCTTCCGTGAGCCCCAGGCCAGAAACGCCCGCACCACACTGGTGCTCATGAGCACGATCTTGGGCACGATGTTCCTGGGTGTCTCGGTCCTGTCCGCCCTCACCCATTCGGTTCCGTTCCGTGGGGGCACGCCGACGATCCTCTCGGAGATCGGGAAGTTCGTCTACGGCCCCAGCCCGATCGGTCAGACGGCCTTCTACGCTCTCCAGGCCACGACCGCCCTCATCCTCATCCTGGCCGCCAACACGAGCTTCACCGGATTTCCCTTCCTCGTCAGCTTCGTGGCCGAGGACTCCTTCCTGCCGCGCAAACTCACCGTGCGAGGTCACCGACTCGTCTTCTCCAACGGCATCCTGCTGCTGGCCATGGCGTCGATCGCCCTGTTGCTGGCCACCGGGGCCAAGGTGGCGGCGCTCATTCCGATGTACGCCATCGGTGTGTTCACCGGCTTCACCATGGCCGGGTCGGGCATGGTGAAGCACCACCTGTCCCATCGTGAGGAGCACTGGCGAAAGAGCGTGGCCGTGAACGCCGTGGCCGCCGTCGTGTGCCTGGTGGTCGTCATCGTCTTCGCCGTGGCCGAGTTCAAACAGGGGGCGTGGATCGTCGTCATCGTGATGCCGGCGCTCATCTACGGCCTTGTCCGCACGAACCGTCAGTACCGGGCCGAGGACGTGGTCCTCGAAGAAGGAGCCGCACTCCAGGCCTGCGAAGCCAAACTCCTGCGTCGCCACGTCGTCGTCATCCTCATCGACCGGATCGACCTGGCCGCCGCCCGGGCCATCCAGTACGCCCGCACCCTGATGCCCGATGACCTGCGAGCCGTCCACTTCAATATCGACAACCGGCGGGCCGAAGCTCTCATAGAACGCTGGCAGCGGGTGGGTCTGACCCGTCTTCCGCTCGACGTGATCGACTGTCCGGACCGCCGCCTCGGCCGGGCCGCACTGGAGCTCGCCGCTGAGCTGGCCGACGGTGAGACCGAAGTCAGCATGCTGCTGCCCCGACGTTCCTACGGGCGCGCCTGGCGGCGCATCCTGCACGATCAGACCGCCGACCAGATCGTGGCCATCGTGAGTCAGCTCTCCCACATCAACGCCACCATCGTCCCCTTCCTGGTGGCGCCGGGCATCGAGGATGAACATTCGATCTCGATGGCCGTCCAACCGCGGACGGGGATCTTGCCCCGCACCCCCACGCCTCGCGGTGACGTCAACCTTGCGGCGCTGCCGACGACGCCCGGGGCCATCCCCATCGCCCAGCTGCAATGGCGGCACCCGGCCCGCGTCGCGGGCCGGGTGAAGACCCTGCGCGTGCAACCCTGGTCCGGGGTCCCCACTCTTCAGTGCGTCCTGGTCGACGGCAGCGGAGAAGCGATCACCCTCGTCTTCTTGGGCCGCCGTTCGATTCCCGGAATTCGCAACGGAACCCAGATGATCGCCGAAGCCATGGTGGGCAAGCACGACGGCCGACTGGCCATGATCAACCCCACCTACGAGCTGACGTCGGTACCCGAGCACGCCGGACACGAATGACGGACGATCCGACGACATCGCTCCGGGCCTCGCGCTCCCCCGCCTCGATGCGCACCCGAACCTCAGCCATCTGGGCTCTGGCCGTCATTGCTCCCATAGGTGTCGCTCTGCTGCTCATCCCCGGTCGTGGTCACCTGAGCGCGGCTGACGACGCTCTGATCCTGGTGGTCGTCACCGTGGCCGTGGCGTCATCGGGCCGAAGGGCGGCGGCGGCGCTGGCGGCCATCGTGTCGGCGGCCTCGTTCGACTTCTTCCTGACCCGACCGTACGAGTCCTTCCTCATCAGCCGGCAGGCCGACCTGACCACCGAATTGCTGTTCGTCGTCGTCGGACTCCTCGTCGGTGATCTCGCCGCCCGGGGACGTCGGCATCGACTGGATGCCGCCGAGGGCCGGCACGAACTCATCCGCATCCATGACATGGCCGAGCGGATCGCCGGCGGCGAGGAACCCGACTTTGTCCTCATGGCCGTGGCCACCGAGCTCCGGGACCTGTTGTCGCTGCAGGATTGCCGCTTCGTGTGGGACCCTCCGTCGGGCAAGGGGGCGTGGATCGAGTCCGACGGTACCGTTCGGCTCAATCCTCTTCGTTGGCCCACGACATCGATGGGACTGCCGACCAAGCAGGTCGAACTCCCGGTCCGCGGCGGTGGCCGCATTCTCGGTACCTTCATCCTCACCCCGACCCCCGCCACCCCTATCTCCCAGGAGCGCTGCGTCGTCGCCGTCGCCTTGGCCGATCAGCTGGGTACCGCGCTGTCGGTGCGGACAGATCCTCCCTCGCCACCGGGGCCGTGAGGCCCTGCACCGGCTTCCAGCCGCCCCCTGCTCATGGTTCCCGTTCTCGGGCCGATCTCCGCAACACTTCGGCCGGCGCGGGCCACCGGTCACCCCCGAAGGGCGGCGTCGAGATCTTCGAGCAGATCGTCGATGCTTTCGATGCCGACGGAGAGCCGGATGAGACTCGGATCTACGGCCAAAGACGACTGCGCCAGCACAGCGTGCGTCATCCGGCCCGGATGCTCGATCAGTGACTCCACGGCCCCGAGCGACTCGGCCAGGGTGAACAGCCGGGTCCGGGCCACCATGGCCAGAGCGTCGGTCTCCCCGCCGGCGTGCAGGAAGGAGACGATTCCCCCGAACCCCCGCATCTGCCGGACGGCGATGCCGTGCCCGGGATGGTCAGTCAGGCCGGGATAGTACGTCTTGGCCACGCGGACATGGGAATGCAGGTACCCGGCCACGACCCCGGCGTTGGCGCAGTGTCGTTCCATGCGGAGAGCGAGCGTTTTCGCCCCCCTTTGGATCAGGTAGCAATCCCAGGGACCAGGAACGGCGCCCGTGGCGTTCTGGAGGAAGGCGATCCGAGCGGCGATGTCAGGGTCGTTCGTCGCGGCCAGCCCCCCGACGACGTCCGAATGCCCACCGAGATATTTCGTGGTCGAATGGACGACCACATCAGCCCCCAGGGCCAGCGGATTCTGCAGGAACGGGGTGGCGAAGGTGTTGTCCACTACGAGAACAGCGCCACGACCGTGCACGAAGGCAGCCGTGGCGGCGATATCAACGATCGACAACGACGGGTTGCTCGGCGTCTCGACCCAGACCAGACGGGTTTCGTCTCGCCAGGCGGCGGCCAGACTCTCCTCGGTCGCCAGATCGGTGGTCGTCGAATCGATGCCGGCCGGCTTGTGCACATTGTCGACGAGCCGGAAGGTTCCCCCGTAGGCGTCCAACGGCAGGATCACATGGTCCCCCGCGGTCAAAAGCGCCCGCAGAACGGCGTCCTCCGCGGCCAGACCGCTGGCGAAGGCGTAGGCGTGGGCCGCCCCTTCGAGGGAGGCCATCTGCTGCTCGAGAGAGGCTCGGGTCGGATTCCCCGAACGGGCGTATTCGTAGGCCTGTTCGCCCCCCACCACCCGCTGACGGAAGGTGCTGGCCAGATGGACGGCAGGAACGACCGAACCGGTTTCGGCATCGGGATCCTGACCAGCATGGATGGCGCGGGTCTCGAACCCGTCGTGATCGGAACTGTCGGATGTGGTGGTCATGATGGTTTCGAGCCCCTCAGGACGGGGCCCGACCGACCAGGGCCCCGAGGACGTCAGAGCGCGTCAGGATACCCACAGGGTGTCCGGCGTCGAAGACGAGGACGGCACCGACCTTTTCCATCCGGCTGACCGCCATCTCGACCGGTTCGCCTACGCCGATGGTCGGAAGCGGTGGGCCGGTCACCTCGCTCACCGGCCTGGTCAGGAGGTCGGGATCCTGGAAGGCCGCTTCGAGGAGATCCCGGTCGTGGACGGACCCGAGGACCTCGGCCGCGACAACCGGGGGCTCCACCTTGAGCACTGGCACTTGTGAGACGCCGAACTCGCGCAGGATGGCAATCACGTCGCGCACGGAGTCATCGGGGTGGACGTGGATGAGAGGGGGAAGGTCACTGCCCTTGTGGGCGATCACTTCGCCCACGGACTGGCCGCCCGACCGAAGGAATCCGAAGTCGGCCATCCACCCGTCGTTGTAGAGCTTGGACAGATATCCACGGCCCGAGTCGGGGATGAGCACCACCACGACGTCGTCGGGCCCCAGGGGCCGCGCCACCTGGAGCCCGGCCCACACAGCGGTCCCCGTGGAGCCGCCGACGAGGATGCCCTCCTCGCGCGT
The DNA here is from genome assembly GCA_035535015.1 of Acidimicrobiales bacterium. Classification (GTDB taxonomy): domain Bacteria; phylum Actinomycetota; class Acidimicrobiia; order Acidimicrobiales; family UBA8190; genus Palsa-661. The sequence goes on from DATLQU010000057.1 coordinate 40,202, forward strand.
CACCCGGCGAGCGGTCAGAAACGAATCTCGGTCACTCACCATGACGACACGATCGACCACGGTAGGGTCGTACGTCCCAGGCCAGAAGTCCTCGCCGATCCCCTCCACCAGATAGGGCCGCCCGCTTCCGCCCGAGTAGACCGAGCCCTCAGGATCGGCTCCGACGATCTGTATATTCGGGTTCTGGGCTTTGAGGTACCGCCCGACACCGGTGATAGTCCCGCCGGTACCGATGCCGGCCACGAAATGTGAGACACGGCCAGCGGTCTGTCGCCAGATCTCCGGGCCCGTCGAGGTTTCGTGTGCCTTCGGATTGTCGGGATTCTGGTACTGGTTGGGCTTGTACGCCCCGCGGATCTCACCGGTCAGTCGGTCCGACACCGAGTAGTAGGAGTCGGGGTGCTCGGGAGCCACGGTGGTGGGGCAGACGACGACCTCGGCTCCGTAGGCGCGCAGGAGATCGATCTTCTCCGAGGCGATCTTGTCGGGCATCACGAAGACGCAGTGATAGCCCTTGCGGGCGGCGACGATAGCCAGGCCGACGCCGGTGTTGCCCGACGTCGGTTCCACGATCGTCCCGCCCGGCCGGAGATGCCCGGCACGTTCGGCTGCTTCGATCATGGCGACGGCGGGCCGGTCCTTGACGCTTCCGCCGGGGTTCAGGAACTCGAGCTTGGCCAGCAAATGACACGCCAGATCCCGACCGACGCGGTCGAGCCGGACCAGGGGCGTGTCGCCCACGAGGTCGAGAAGCGAATGGGACACCTCCATCGAAGGGCCGGAGTCCGACAACGGCAGGACCCGCACGCCCGGGGGCACCGCTCCTCCGGCACTGTCGGTGTAGAGGGTCACCGGGAGACCGGCCGAATGCAACCCCCCGGCGGCGTCGAGAGCCGCCTGGGATCCGACAGGACCGACCACGCCCACGTCCCTCGGGATACGGGCCCGGATCTCGGCCACCGTGGTGGGGCCGAGGCTGCTCTCGGGTATCCGCACGACGTGACGGGCTCGCTCGAGGAGCTGACCTGGCACATCTTCGCTTCCGACGACGACCAAGACGTCCATGATTCGGAGCCTAATCATCCCGTGCGGAGCTCCCGGTATCTTTCAGCGACCGAGTCCACTAGGAACACGATCGGCGTTAGCATTGTCAGGTTGGTCTGTCAGGGGCGGGGAGCCACACGACAGGGGGGGTCATGAGGCGGAGCGTCGCTGTTCTTCTTGGTTCATGCACCGCGTCGGTGCTCGTCCTGACCTCGATGGGGGGTCTGGGCGGTAGTCCCGAGGCTCAGGCAGCTTCCGTCGGGGCGGTAAGTCACGCCCCCATGATCCCGGCCCCCGGGCCGCATCGATTCAAGGCGGCCACGGCGGCTCCAGCACCTTGGTCGTCACGGAACTGGTCGGGTTACGCGGTGACCGGAACCGGCTTCACCAGCGTGACCGGGCAATGGACGGTCCCGACCGTGATCGCCCCCAAGCGCAAGCGCGTGAGCCGATTCTCCTCGACGTGGGTAGGCATAGACGGGTTCAACAACACCAGTCTCATCCAGGCCGGTACGGAACAGGATTGGCTGGGCGGCGTCGCCCAGTACCAGGCATGGTGGGAGATCCTGCCCGACCCTGAGACCGCCATCACCATGACCGTTCATCCCGGTGACGTGATGGCCGTTTCGATCACCCAGGGCTTCCCCGATTGGACGATCACGGTGAGCGACCAGACCACGGGCAAGACCTTCACGACCACCCCGACCTATTCGGGCTCTCTGACATCAGCCGAGTGGATCCAGGAAGCTCCAACGGTCGGAAACCACATCGCCGCTCTGGCCCACGACAGCACGGTCGTCTTCGATCTCGCCACTGTGAATGGATCGAGCCCGGCCTTCGTCAAGGCGGACTCGGGAACGATGGTGAAGCATCGAAAGGTGATCTCGATACCGTCGCTGCCCAACCCGGCGCAGGACGGATTCGCCGTCGCCTTCGGAAAAGTCGCCCCTCCTGCTCCCATCATCTGAGCACAGGGCGCGGTCGGCCGCCCCCCATCGGGCGTAATGTCAGCTGGCGGCGTGAGGTCGAGACGTCACGGCGTCACAGTCAAGAGTGAGAAGAAACGATCGCCGGAAAGGTCCCCGTCACCCCGCTGCCTCCCCCGGCGGCAGACACGATAACGGGGTGTAATCGACCGCCTGCAGAGACGCTCCACATCTCACGCGGGAGGCGGAGGCTTCGTCGGCGTCCAGTCGGCGTCCAGTCGTTTCTCGACCAACGGCACCGCCGTCGGTCTCGCCGACGGCGGTGTAGGACCCAACTGAAGGGCACGACCAGCTCCAGTGGAGGGTCCAATGGGACCCCGTCAGGACGGTAGCAACGCTGTAGACGTTGCCGACGGCCACGCAGCTCGAAGACGACGAGCACGACAGCGCCGTGGGTGAGGTGTCCAACGATGACGCAGGTGGTGGCAGCGCCGGCGCGTCCACGTGGTGCCGACAGAGATTCGGTCAGGAGGCCCCCCTCAGACGTTCGGCGGATAGGTGCCGACCGCCATACAGGACCCAGGTGGGGGGCACGACACCGCTTGAGGCAAATGACGACGTGCCGTCCACCGGAGCCGGAAGGGACCCCGGAGTCCTCCGTGCGTTCTCACCCTCTCGACCGAAGTTTGCATATGTTCATCACCCACCCACCGACCGCGGGATTACCGCTCTGCGTGACGCAGGCGGACCGCCGTCACGTAGGGCGAGCGGCGACCGGAGCCGATTGCTCATCAGCTGACAAATGTCGCTTGCAACACGGAGCCGCTGTGATAAAAAGGTATTAAGCACCCATGACAGAGGCATCACATGTCTCGTCGATGACATCGTTGCTCCAGACCCTGGCAACCCAAGCGCCGAGCTTCGAACTCGCCGAGGCCACGAGGAGGGGCAAAGATCTCTTGATCGAGGGGTACGTATCGCCTCGATCGTCGCATCCGCCGGACTCAGTCATTGACCACCGTCCCATGGCGCCCTCTCGTGAAGTCCGTCACGAATTGGAACCAAGGGTGGTGTCGTTCGGTCCTTTTTCGCACTGCGGTTGACCCGCGCCACCCCCCGGCGTTGGTCCCGCGGTGCGAAGAGGGACTGAACAGGATTTCCCTCGGACCCGGTCCCGGTTCACCTGGATCCCGCCCCCGACGGCCCGTCTACACTTCTGCTCCCGCGAGGCGGAGAGAGGGGCGATCGCCGAAATGGTCTTCTACCAGGAACAAGTCCTCCCCCGCCTGATCAACCTGGCTCTCGGAGGCAAGGCTTTCCACAGAATTCGCAACCGCGTGGCCAGCGGACTATCCGGGAGAGTTCTCGAGGTCGGGTTCGGCTCGGGATTGAATGTCGGCCACTACCCCTCTGACGTCGACCGCGTCCTCGCCGTTGATCCGGCGATCGTCGGACGACGGCTGGCGGCGAGGCGGGTGAACGAGAGTCCGATCCCGGTCGAGTACGTCGGGCTCGACGGTCAGATTCTGCCCGTCGACTCCTCCAGCATCGACTGTGTGCTCGTCACCTGGAGCATGTGCACGATCCCCGACCTCGCCAGTGCCCTCCGGGAGATGCATCGCGTTCTTCGCCCCGAAGGCGAATTGCACTTCGTCGAACACGGCCTGTCCCCCGAACCCGACGTCGCCCGTTGGCAGCACCGGCTGACGCCGCTCCAGTCGACCATCTTCGGCGGCTGTCACCTCAACCGACCGATCGAGCGACTGGTGATCGATGCCGGCTTCACGATGGACCGGATCGACACGTACTACATGAAAGGCCCGAAAGCGATGGGATATATGTACGAGGGAGTGGCGATCAAGGACCTTCCATGAATTGGGCGGCGGGCCGGGACTGTTCGTGGCCGCATCTGATGAGTCGGACGCCGAATTTGCGACCCGAGAGCCTGGGCCCGGTGAGACGGTGCCACTGCCGACACCGGCGAATCGGACCCCGAGATCTGGCGGCGATCGATCAGCGTCGGTCGAGCTGTCGCTTCAACTTTGACGACTGGTGCTGGAGCGCAGGCAACTCGAGACCTTCCATGGCGGCATCGGCGCCGTAGATGAGCTGAACGGCCCGCACCGTCTCTCCTCGGTCGATCCATGTCCTCGCCCAGTCGAGCTGGCATCGTGCCGCCCAGACCGGACTCCTGACTCGCTGGCTCGATTCGATCGCCTGGGCGAAGTGCCAGTCGGTATGGTCTTCCCAGCCGAGCGCGTACTCCAGCATCGCCAATAGTCGCGCCGCGGGACCGCAATTGATGCCGGTGGTCCACATCTGCATGCTGTCGTGGGGCGAGATGAGTTCATGCAGAATCGCCGCCACCTCCCAATCACCCACGTATGCGGTGGCCTCCGACAACATCGACATCACCAACGGCCAGTCAGCATCGTCGGGTGTGTCCCGGATGCCGGCCTGTCTGACGCTCTCCAACCGGATCACCGTCTCAGGCAGATCGCCGACCTCCGCTGATAGGAAGGCCATGACCGCGGCTGACGTGGAGCTGGTCGGGACAACCGTGGGGTGGTCGGCGAAAAGCGGAATCAGCTCCTCGAGCCGGCCCTGCTCACGCCGCAGCGCCAGCTGTCTCCTCCGGCCATCAACCTCGACATCTCCCAGTCGGCCATTTCGTTCGACGCAGTCGACTTCGAGGGCCAGCGCTTCGGCGTCGCCCAGACGTCCATCGATGATGGCCATGGTGTGCTCGAAGCGGCGCTGGGCACGTAGCGCCACCTGGTTCTGTCCGGCAGCGCTCGTCTCCGACAGCCTCCTCACATGCGCGCGCAAGCGATCGCCGTCTCCGGCCATCATTGCGTAGGCGGCCGCACAATCCTGCATCGTCGCCATCCACAGGGGATCGGCCAACGTCACAGCTCCGTTCACGACGTCGTCAAAGATGGCTCGATCGAGTTCGACCTGACCGGCCGTCCAGCTCGATCGCGGACGACCAAGGAAATGACAGGCCGATGCCTCCATAATGGCCCTCGGATCGCACGAACGTCGGGCAAGCTCTCGTGCCTCCTCGAGCATCGGTCCACGTACGGTCGCGTCGCCCACGAAGATCAGCTCGACGGCCAGCGCCCCGAGGAGGCGCGCCCTGAGCGCGAGCGTGCCCTCGGGTCGTGCCAAGGAGTATTCGAGCAGTTCAATCTTCTCGGGGTCGCTCTGCTGCTCGGCGTTGAACGACGTCCGCACGCTGACCAACAGGGGCTCGACCATGGCCCGATCCAGACCGGCCTTCTTGGCCATGATCGCCGCCGCATGCAAGTGTGCGGCGGCGTCGCCCACACCCGAGACCAACTCCGCCTTGGCCAGACTGGTGAGCAGGTCGACCTCGTCAGCCACTTTGGCCGGATCACCGTCGGCTCGAGAGCGGATCGATCGGGCCCTGCGATCGGGGCCGTCGAAAGTGCTACCCAATACGGGACCGCCCGTCATCACCGGATCGTGGGCCGTGATCGCCGCCGCCACGGGAACCAGCTCGTCGGCGTGATGATCAGGGGGAGGCCCGAGAGAGGAGTCCCCCTCGATGCCACATCGGTAGACGGTGGCGCCACATTCCACGTAGTACGCGTGGCCACCCACGGAGGTGTGCTCGAGGATCACGCAGTCATAGCGTCGGGCCAGATGCGCCAGCTCCCCGAACGTTTCCACGTCGACCACCAGCTGGGCATGAGTCGCCGGATCGGAGGACACGGCCACCAGTTCGTGACCGTAGGCGGCACGGATCCGTGCCGACTCGTCCATGCGACGGCGACGCCAGAACCACAAGACTGCCACTATGGCGGCGGCGATCAAGACAGCCCAACCTCCTATGGCCACGCGACGGAGAGCCAGGACGTCGAGCGAGCGACCGAGGATCGACATCTGCGCGGTAACCAGCACGGGGCGATCGACCGACCCCGAATGACTCGGAGTGAGCTGCGGGTAGGCACTCTTGGACCCGCTCGGAGGGGCCGATTCCAGGTTGAGCACTCCCCCACTCATTTGGAGCGCCAGCGGCGGGGCAAATGTGTCGTTGACACGGGCCCCATCCAGGACTCCACGGATACGCACCTTGGGCGTCACCGTGATGGTCGTCGTGGCCAAGGGAAGTCCCGTCTCGGCGGTGAACCTCGCCTCCAGGGTGGTGATCTGAGACAGGTCGACGGGGATCTCGATGCTCGCCTTGGATCCGGAGAAGGGAACGGGAGCGACCGACACCAGGCGGCTGCTCCACCCCCCGGGACCCTCGAGCACCGCCTGCGCACCGATCGTCCCCGACAGATCGGTCCCTTCAGAGGTCGACGGTCCGGGGCTCGTTGCATCGAATGCGTAACCGGCCTCGATGTCGAGCGCACTCACCAGGCGCAGAAATACGGGATCCGTGGTCACCACTGACCCGTTGGGATAGGTGACGCCGGGCGACGCCGTTGCCGAATAGCCGAAGGTGACGTGTTGGTCGTACGACACGGGCTGTCGGCTGATGCGGGTGGTGGGGCGCGACCACGAGGCCCCGGTCAGGAACCCGAGCATGACGGTCCCGATCAACAGCCCCACCACCGGCCACCACACCACGGGAAGCGCCCTGGCCGTGGTCCGTGGTCGCTCGGCTTCGCCACCGTCGGTGCCGGCTCTGAATCCGCGTGTTCGCTCGGCGGCCCGGCGCCGACGTGATGATCCCGCGGCACCCACGACGCCGAGGCCGACGACCAGGAAGGCCAAAAGACCGAGGCCGAGCGGAGACCGGACCCAACCGAGCACTGTACCGACGTGCGGGAGATGGAGCCACAGACGGCCCTTGATGGCCGACTCCGGAAGGGCTACGGGATCCCGGAAGGAATTGTGATCGCCCTTGAAAGTGAAGAGACCGCCGTGCTCGGCCACGATGCGGTGAAGCACCGTGATATGCAACAGCGGGCTGTGATACCCGACGATGTCGCCGATCCGGTACTGCGCGGCAGGGACAATCACGGCCAGGTCACCAGTGTGGAATCTCGGGAGCATGCTCACCCCGTACGTGGTGACCAGCCCCACGTCCCCGGTGGCCAGCGCCACGATGACGGCGATGCCGGAGACCGCGATGCTGGTGGCGCCGATCCGTCGAAAGCGTCGACCGAGCATGACTGAGACTCCCCGAGATGAGGCGGTGCGGGCTGGTTAGGCCCGCACCGCCTCTGTCCGGGTGCTTCCCTTATTGGACCACGATGTCGGTGGCCGTGATGGTGGACGTTGACTGATTCAGCCCACTCCCGTTGTCATTGCACACGTATGTGGTGGCGCCGGACGCGAACACACCGGTGCCGCAGGGCGTCGTTGCCAGATTCGTGGGACCGGCAATGGTGAAGCCAACATCGGCCGCCGAGCCGCTTGTGTCGCCACTAGCCACGAACGTGACCGAGTCGATCGTGGTGCCGTCGGTGCTCAGCCCGTAGCTGATCGATGTCAGGGTGGCGCCAGACACGTTCTCGGACCCGTAGCCGACCGTCGTGTTGGTGTTGCTGAACGAAACGGTGTTGGTGAAGGCAGCAGCCCCGGCGAACACCAGCGCTCCCACGCCGATGGCGACCCCAAGGACCCTCTTATTCCGTCGCATCGATATTCCTCCTCATCCGTGAGATGGCCCACTGGCCTGGTGTGGTTCCGTCCACACCTTCTCTAGTGATCGTCTCCAATCGGCAGCCGGGGGGGAAAGCTGAAGGGTTCCTTTGGATCGGCGCAGACCGACGTCATCGGTGGCCCAGAGGGAGCCGACGGGCGGTCGTGGGCACGACACCGGCGAACGAGAGCCGGCGCGGCGCGGCGAAAGATCCGTGGGAATGCCGGAATTGGCAGAACGTTGTGATCAAGTGCCGCCCGGTCTTCACCGGCTGAGACCCATCGAACGGCGAGACGCCACCGTCGGCGCACCGACGGGAGACTCCCTCTCAGAACATCAACGCTCGCGTGGCGCCCGAGCCGAGCCGATCGACGCCTCGATCGGCCGACCGTCGCCGGCTCACGACCCGGGAACGGGCCTGACCTCCGGCTTGAACCCGGGTACGGGCAGCAGAGAATTCGGCGAGCAGATGTAGCCCGTCTTCGGTGAGGGTGGAACCCGGACGATCTGCCCGTTCTGGACCTGGGCCAGGACCACGCAGGGCGCCGGGATGTTCTGAGCCGGATTCCCCGTCGACAGAAGACCCCCGGCGTTGAAGCTCGTGACCTTGTCCAAGGCCGCTTCGAGCCCGGCCCGGGTGGGCGGGGAACCGGCGCCCTTCAGACCGTCGACGAAGAGCTCGGCCGAAGCCCATCCGAAGAGCGCTTCCAGCTCGAAGTTGGCATTCGGATCAGCCTCGTTCATCCACTTGGTAAACAGCTTCACGGCAGGCAGAGTGCCATCGGTGCCCAGGTAGAGGGCGAACCCCGCCGACAGGTACATGCCGTTGACGGCCGAACCGCCCTCCTTGATGAGGTTCGACGTATAGGCGTCCTCTTCAACGTTGATGGGCGTGAAGTTCTGCTGCTGCATCTCCTTGGCCACGGTCGCGGCATAGGCGTCGGGCAGCTGCTGGGTGAAGAACATCTGGACGCCTTTCGCCTTCATGGTCAAGACATTGGCCAGGAATGTCGTTTGGGTGGGTGAGAAGCTGGCGTCATAGACGATGTCGAACCCTTCCGATTTTGCTCCCCGTTCGAAGGCCTTCTCGGCCAGTGCCGTTGAAGGAGTGGCATTGGCCCACAAGATGCCAACATGCTTGATCTGTGTCGGGAACTTCTTCTTCAACACCTTGAAGATGGTCGTCGGGACGTCACTGTCGGCGTTGGGGAAGGGGCTGTATGCCGTCGGGAGGTTGGCCAGGCCCGGGTCCAGCGGATAGGAAACCACAGGCATCTTGGCGCTTGATACGAGCGGTTCTTCGGCGGCGTCGTCGAGCGAGAAGCCGCCGACCAGGGCAAAATCACTTTTGATCTGAGCCGCCGTGTCGTTGGCCACGGTGCCGTCGCTGTAGAGGCTGTCCTGTGCATCGAGCTTGATCTTGCGCCCGTTGACCCCGCCGCGGCTGTTGATGTAGTCGAAGTAAGCCTGGGTGCCGTCCTCCGCCCCCTTGAAGAGACCCGAGATGGGCAGGGTCAGGTCGTCCACCTGACCAACAGTGACCGTTGTGGCCGTAACTCCAGGAGATGGAGCGTCACTGGCGGTGGTCGAAGTGGAAGCACCGGTCGTGGTGGTCGTCGACGACGCCGATCCGGCCACAGGGGTCTTGGACGAGCATGCCGCCGCCAGCAGGGCCACGATCACCACCGGGATGAGCATCCGGGTTCTCCGGGCTCGAGCGGTCAATTGAAACCCGTGGCTTCTCGACATCCGGCGCCTCATTTGGCTGGCCTCCATGTTTGCCCTCCGTCTCCCCTGCTCATGACGGTGACCCGTGGACTAGTCAGACGCAGCAGCCAGTCACTTCCTTCTCGGCGAGTGGTGACCGGAGCTTATCGACCCCCGATCGGCCCCCGCCTCACGAACTCGATCAGGAGTGCGACCACGTTTCGGAGAAGCTGGATCCGCCCGCGGTGAGCACACTCGGCATGGCGCGGGTGACTCCTTTGTTGGTCGTCATGGTGATGTCATGGGGTCCGCCGCTGTCCGTGAAGGCCGAGATCGCCTGATCGGCACCACCAGTGGCCGCGTCAGCTCCGCTGAAGTTCACGGAGCCGAAATCGGCCAGCTTCCCCTGCCGGCAGCGAACCCGGCAGATCGTCGGAGCTTCGGCAATCCACTCGGCCGAGGAGTTGGGATTGGAGCCGGTCTGGTGTGTCGAGAAGGTCCAGCCCCGACTGCTGTGCAGGGAAAGGGTGTAGGACGTTCCCGATCGCGTCACCTGAGCCGTCAACGTGTCACCGGCACTGACCGGGTAGGTGGCAGGCGGCAGATTGATCGAGGACGCAGGGTACATCTCATACCAGCCGTAGTACGTCGTCGAACCTCGACCCGCACAGTCGGAGTCCGTGCCGAGCTGTTCGACCGAATTGCTCGAATAGCCGTCGAGACCCACCCAGAAAGAGGAGAACTGCCGACCCTTCCCCTTGCACAACACCGTCGGCTGCACCCAACTGCTCACCACGTCGGTGAACTGGCTGCTCGACTCGGCTGCATAGCCGGACCAGTTCGAGGAGCTGACGCTGTCGTGGTTGATCATCGTAATAGCGATCGGCGGATGGAACATGGCGATAGCCGGAGTCGAGGCCACCACCACCGCACCACTCGGGACGCAGGCGGCAACAAGGACCAAAGCCGCCAGGCCGAAACGCCGTTTCATGATCGCTCTCCCCCCAGCCAGATGATCGACCGATGATAGAACTGACGCCGGGGAACCGCCAACAGCCCCCCGAGGCGAATTCCCGTCACCGACCAGGAATCTGACAGCCCGTGACGAGCCATGAGGTGGCAGTCCCCGTCAGCGGCCGAACCAGCCATCTTCCCCTGGAACCGATGTCTCGAGGCTCGGCTTGACCGACACCGCACCGGCTACTCCGACAGCCGCACTCCCCTGTGGCAGGAGAACTCCCGTTACGACGGAGCCGGCGGTGGCGGCGAACTTTCCGAGGGAGGCCCGGGCGGCGCCATCCCTGGCGGGTGGGGATGTCCGAGGTTGCCCGACCGCAGGGCGAACTCTTCCCAGCTGATCTCTCCTCGGGCATAGCGCATCCGCAGTTCGGCGAGCGCGGGATCGAACCCCAGCGGAGAGCCCGCCAAGTACGACGTCAAACGGCCTTGCGGTCCACGTCTCGGACGAATCAGGGTGACAACCAACATCACTACGCCCACGATTACTAGAGCGGCGACAAGTGCCAGGAACAACCAGCCGAAGATTCCCACACCATGGTGAAATTCGGGTCCATAGCGCAACATTTCGAACTCCTTCGCTCAGTGCTGACATCAATCAAACCATCGAGACCTGTACGAATACTGTGAGCGCCCCGGTGGCCGTGCTGGATGTGCTTGTCAGAGAGTTCCGTGCGCCACCCCAACGACGGGAGTGAACCAGAGCCCGAGACCAAGCATCCGAAAGGCTCGTCAACGGCCGTGCCCTTCAGTTATGCCGTCGACCTCAAAATGATGTCTGGCCGAACGTCGATCCTTGGGTATGTCGTGTCGCCGAAAGCGAAGACCCCGCCGTCGGCTCCCACCAGCCAATGCCCACCCCTTCGGCCGTGGCCGGAACACCCCTCCATCGGCTTGACCAGTTCGTACGACGTGGCCACTCCTTCATGGGCGGCGTCGCGGTCAGAGAACACCCCTCCAGCCCGCCCGGCCAGGTCGTATCCCCCGTTGCCTGGTGTGGCAGCTATGGCGTCGAACGGTGTTGTGAGCCCTGAGCTGAACTCGGCTCCACGTTCGATCCGACATGGAGCCGGACGTCTCCCGTCCCCCGAAGAGGATCGTCTGCTTGAGCGCGGTGTCGTACGACATCTGCACACCGATACGCGCCAGAGGGCTCAGAGGCGGGGACAGTTCGGTCCACTCGATCAGCCTAGCGATCTGGCCCGTGATTTTCTGATCCTACGATCGACTCGCCGGTCCAGAGGACCGCGCTCCTGGCTGCGGCAGCGCTGACCGGCGTCGAACGCGAGCTGCGCGCCCAGATCAAGACCGTTGTCGACTAGTGGCCGAGCGCGAAACGTTGACGGGGCAATTCCCAGGCACTCGGATCGTTGAGATAGAGGCCGCCGCGCAGTCCATGGCCTCCTCAACAGTGCCCACGCGCAAGCCGTTGGGCAGCACTGAGTTCTCATAGCCATCCTTGCTGGCGAGCCAGATGGCGAAGGCCCACTTGTTGTCCCGGTTGCCGGTCCACCGTAGGCGGAACAGTGGCTGGTCATCGCCGTCGGGCAGGGTGGCTTCGACGTAGGCGTAGGGGTTGCGGAAGCGGACCCGGGCGTCGGTGAGTTGGGGCCAGCGGCTCTGGCGATGCGCTTCGAGGCGGCGCTCCAGGTCGGATTTTGCGCGGTCGGGGGTGTTCACCGCGCCGATGCTATGGGCTCGGTCAGGCGGCGGCTCGGAGGCGCCGATCGGTCTGCCGCTTCCGACGACGAGCCTGCTGGGCCGCTCGGCGCTGCACCCGGTCCCGCCGGGCTTCGGCGTTTCTCCGCCGCAGGTAGGCGGCGGTGGCCGCCTGGATTTCGGCGTGGTCCCGGTAGTCCGAGCCGGCGAAGACGGCCTTCACCATCACCCCGAACTGGCACTCGATGCGGTTCATCCACGAGGCGTAGGTGGGGGTGGCCACGAGCGTGATCCCGAGCTGGCGGGCGACGCGTCGCACCTCGGTGGTCCAGTGCGACGACAGGTTGTCCTGGACCACGCAGATGCGCTCGTCCGGATAGCGGGCTCGGATCATCTTGAAGACGGTGATCACGTGGTCGGCCCCCTTGCGGTAGAACCAGCGACCGAAGAGCTGGTCGGCCCCGACGTCGCAGACGCCAAAGAACTGGGCCACCCCGTGGGGCTTGGAGTAGTTGGCCCGTATGAGCCCTGGCCGTCGCCTCGGCCACCAGCCCCGCCCGGCCTTCGGGATAGGGGTGACCGGTCCGTGCTCGTCGAAGCACGAGCACGCCGTCCAAGGATCCGCGCTCCGCTGCCCGGTAGGGCCGACGCAACCTAGCCGCCTAGGTGGAGAAGTCCGGGTCCGGCGAGTGTTTCCAGCCTTTGGTCGTCTGGGTGGTGTGTCCTTCCTCGATCAAGATGACCCGCAGGCGCTCCTTCGAGATCTTTATCACGACCCCGCTCCTCGTCAGATGGGACCGCAGGTGCGACAACGACCACGTCACATAGGGCTCACCGAGCTCCTGGGGATGGGAGTCGACGATCTCCACGATGCGGGCGCGCATCGCGTCGGTGATCTCTCTGGGCCGACCGCCGCTCCAAGCGGGAAGTAGCGCCTCGAGCCCGATGTCGTTGAACTCGTGGATCACGCCTCGCACCCAGTCACTGGTGGCGTCCATCGCATCGGCGATCTCTGGAGCCGTGTAGTGACGTCGGCTCATGACGATGACCTGGGCACGACGCACCGTCACCGGCGAGGCGAACTCGCCACCCCGCCGACGCAGTGAACGCAGCCACGCTCGTTCCTTGGCGCGCAGCTCCTGACGAACACTTGGGCCGGCCGAGCCATGCACGCCCTCCATCAAAGGCACGGACTGCAGCCGCTTACTCTTGCGCGGCCATGCGTGGAATTACAAGCATGTCGGTTTACCTCGCGACCTTCGGTGCCTCCGCACTAGTAGATCCTCGCGTAAATCACACTGATGTGTTTTGATAGGGGGATGCGACTATCTCCGTTGAAACTGCGCAAGGGTGACAGGGCGATCCTGGAGTCGTGGACGCGTGCGGGCACGGTTGAAGCACGCGTGGCGAAACGGGCTCGCATCGTGCTTCTGGCGGCCGAGGGTCATTCCAATCGTGACATCGGTGAGCTGGTCGATTTGCACTACAACCAAGTGGGTCTGTGGCGTCAGCGCTATAACGAGTACGGCCTCGGCGGCCTCGATGACTTCGAACGCCCCGGCCGCCCGTGCGTCTACGAACACGACGACGTGCTGCTGCTGGTGAAAACTGTCACCGAGGATCCGCCCGACGGGGCCACCCGCTGGACGATGGAAACCCTGGCGCAGGCCATGGCCGCCCACGGTGTGCCCATCAGTGCCTCGCAGTGCTGGCGCATCTGCAAGTCCCTCGATCTGAAGCCCTGGCAGGTGGAGTCGTGGATGACGAGCCATGACCCTGACTTCTGGGCCAAGGCAGCGGACGTGTGCGGGCTGTATCTGAACCCCCCGGAAAATGCCGTGGTGTGGTCGGTCGACGAGAAGACCGGCATCCAGGCCAAGTCCCGGATCAACCCGACCAAGCCCGCACGACCCGGGACGCCTGAACGACGGGAGTTCGAGTACGAACGCAACGGCACCGCCGTGCTCTTCGCCGGCCTCGATGTGCACGAAGGCTCGGTGGCGGCCTGGGTCACGGACTCCACCTGCTCGGACAACTTCGTGACCTTCCTGTGGGACCTGATGGACCAGACCCCGAAGCACCTGGATCTGCACTGCATCGTCGACAACCTTGCGGCTCACCAGACCGACAAGGTGGCCACCCTGTTGGAGCACAACCCCCGGGTGCACCTGCACTTCACGCCCACCCACGCGTCATGGCTGAACCAGGTCGAGCTGTTCTTCTCCATCTTGGAGCGCAGGCTGCTACGCCGTGGCGAGTTCGCCGACGTTGAGGACCTCACCCGGCGCATCATCTCGTTCATCAAGAATTACAACCGCCGAGCGGCACCCTTCCGCTGGACTTACGAGGGTCGCCCACTTCGGGCCGCGTAAGTCACAATGACTTACGCGCGAGACCACTAG
>DATLQU010000058.1:0-9133 GCA_035535015.1 Acidimicrobiales bacterium
TGCACGGCTTCGTCAAGGCTGTCCCCAAAGCTGGATATGCCAAAGGGCTCCGCGTGACCGACGTAGTAGCCGTCATCATCCAGTTCCAGGCGGACCATGACCAAGATGTAGCCGGCAGGCTTGGCGTGAGGGCCCGGGCGCTTTGCGGACCAAATGGTCTGAGCCGTCATTGGATCTCCAAGGGACACTACCCATCTGCAGCGGCATCTAAGGCGACCACGGACCGTAACCGGAGTGGTGCGCTAGATATCGGCACCCTACTCCTGCGAGTTGATACACGGGACACCGGAAACCATGGTGGTACCGAGTCCCCCGGTCTGAACGGCCCGCTCACCGAAGTGGTCGTCGCCGGTGCTCAGCGCACCCCCCGTCGCAGCCGGGTCCACAGATACCCGCCGAGTGTCGGGTGCCAGCGCAGGCGCGACTCGTCGGGGTCGGCCGGCCCGGGAAGATCGGTCAGCGGTTCACCGGCGAGGACACGGTCGACCTGTTCGGCCAGCAGAGGCAGACCGTCGGCCAGGTGCCGGTAGGGATAGGTGGCGATGGAGTCCGCCCGGGTCGGGGTGAATGAGGCGCGGGCCAGGACCCCACCGGTGTCGATGCCGGCATCGACGCGGTGGACGGTGGTTCCCGCCAGGTCCCTCCGGCCTTCGGCCAGCGCCCAGTACCCGCCGTGGACGCCCCGGTAACGCGGGGTGATACCGGCGTGGATGTTGATGAAAGGACAGCCGACCGACGTCAACACGGTGTCGGTGATGATCCGGGTGCCGTTCACCACCACCACCGTCGGCGCCAGATCCCGCAGCAGGGCCACGGCGTCCTGATCGTTCACCGACGTGACCCGGCGGACGTCGGCCAGCGGGGCGACGTCGAGATGCGCCTCCGACAGGATCTCCTGCGTCCGACGCCGTGCCATCCGTCGTAGGACCGGGAGCGCCACGGTGACGAAAGCGATCTGGCCGAGTACCCGGGGCCATCCCAGACGACGGGCGCGACGTCGGGCCAGGGTGACACGGGGCACCGGCTGCTCCATGACCACCACCACGTCGGGGAACCGTCGGGCCAGGTAGCCGTAGACGATGTTGGTGGGGTCGCCGGGACCGGCCAGGAGCACGATCCGACCGGTGCGCCGGGGTTCGCCCGGGTCCGGACCTCCGGACCCCGGACCGCCGGCTACTTCCCCCACATCCGGTAACCGAGGAGTTCGAACAGCTCCTCATTGGCGGCGACGAACGAGGCCTCGAGCGATCTCAGGGCGCTCACGTCGTCGGGATCGACCCGGTCGGCGCTATTCATGGCCGGGAACGGATGGGGCGAGGACGGGAGTCCGAGCCAGGTGGTCACCCCGGCCGAGACCTCGGGGTCGCTGAACATCCGCTCGCTCTCGACGACGAGGATCCGGTCGCGCCCCACGGCGTCGAACCACCGTCGCAGCTGTTCGGCGTACCGTCCGCGTGCGGCATACGAGAAATGGAAATGGGCGAAGCTGCGCTCGCCGGCCAGGAGGAGCTCCGTCGCTCCGGCCAGGCGCTCGTCCTCCAGGGCCAGGGCGACGCCCAGGGGCTCGGTCTCCGCCTTCAGACGGCGCTCGTGCCAGTAGTGCGAGACCGCCCGCTCGACCGGGTCGCGCAGCACCGCGATGAAGCGCGTCGACGAGGGGAGGTCGCGCGCCACGCGGGCCGGGGTGAGGGGATGGAAGAGCAGATACGGCGAGGCCTCCCCCGTGACCAGTCCCGGTCGGGCCAGGGGGAAATGCGCCCGGTACCAATTCTCCCCCTTGTCGTAATTCCGATCGAAGTAGTGGACCTCTTTACGCACCGGCGGCGTGATCGACGGATGCCCCATGAGCCAGGTGAACAGAGACGTGGTCCCACCGCGCTGTGCCCCCAGGATGACGAAATCGGGCAGAACCCGACGGGTGGCTGTCATCCGGCGCCACGTTCGCTTGGGCCGGGCGGCGACGCGGCCCAGAGCCACGGCCGCTCGTTGCTTCTTCACTGTCCCGGTAGCGGCCACTCGCCGACACAATAAGACATCGTCTGTTCACCGACGGTCCAACTAGAGTCGGAGCGGTGGCGACACCCACCGCTCCACCGTTCCGGGTCGCCTACCTGATCTTGAGCCATCACCGGCCGGACCTGGTGGAGACGCTGGCCGAGCGGGTGCTGCAGCTCTCCCCGGCCGGTTCCGTGGTCGTGCACCACGATGTCTCCGCTCCCAGCCTTCCCTGGTCCGGCGTGGCTCCGGCGCGGGTGCACTTCGTGGAGCGCACGCGTGTGCTGTGGGGAGACTGGTCGATCGTGGAGGCGTCGCGGCGGCTGCTCCGCTACGCCGTCGATGAGCTCGACGCCGACTGGTTCGTCTTTCTCTCCGGTGAGGACCGGCCCGTGGTCGACCTGGCCCGCTGGGAACGTGAGATGCAGATGGCCCACATCGACGGCCTGGTCCCGGCGCGGCTGGTCGACCGCAGGCCGTCGTTCGGACGCGCACCCACGGCGGGCGACATCAACTTCGTGCGCTACTCGTACCGCTGGCGCGCCCTTCCCCCCGTTGCCGGTGTCGCCCGCCGTGGCGTCGACCTGGCCCGGCGGGTGAGCCGCTACACCCAACCGCTTTTCAAGATCGAGTACACCGACCGACGCGACCGCTTCTTCCTCGCCCTGCCCCGGCGCCGGAGCCTTCCCCCGGGGTGGCTCTTCTACACCGGTCCGCAGTGGATGGCCTTCGGACGGCGCGCCGCCGGGGTCGTCCTCGACGCCGACGAGACGGTGGTCGAGTGGTTCCGCCAGACCTGGATCCCGGACCAGTCTTTCTTCCATTCGGTGCTCCACAACCGGCCGGAGTTGGTTCTGCGCCAGACCCCACTCACCTATGTGGTCCCCCACGCCACCAAGAAACTCCGAGGGGACATGATTCTCCGCCACGACGATCTCGGGTCCATCGAGAGTTCGGGGGCCGCCTTCGCCCGCAAGTTCGATGTCGCCGTCGATGCCGCCGCCCTGGCCGCCGTCGACGCCTCGGTAGATGCGGCCGCGTCGCACAACGAGCGACCGACCCCCTGAGGACCTCGACGTCAGGGCACCCGAGCCGCGGCAAGCTCCCGGGCCTCGTACCAGCGGTGGCTGCTCGACGGATCGGGCCACGGCTCCAGGTGCACCCCGAGCTTCGGCTCGTGCGAGGTGAGGGAATCGACCTTGTCCCACTGGCCCCGGTACACGGCGTCCAGGGTTTCGAAACGCTTCTTGATGCTGCTGTTGCCCACCGAGTCGTTGTAGCCGTTTCGGTCCTGGCCGCCGCACAGCAATTCCATCCGCTCCCGGGTGGCGGACTCTTCGCGGTAGGGGAAATGGTGGGTGATGACGCCTCCCTCCGGCTCGATCACGGGAACGCCCATGACGACGGTGGCGCCGTGAAAGCCGGGAAGGCTCCCGAGGAAGGGGCCCTGCCGGTCGAATCGCTGGAGCGGGTGCTTCCAGTGGGGTTGGTCGCAGTAACGCGGCGCATCGGGAACGAAGAGTTCGCACATGGGTTGGAAGTCGATGGGATGGAATCCCGGGATGTACCCCGGCGCAGTCGTGGGGAAATGGTTGTAGTAGGTGCTTCCCACCAGACGGAAGCGCCGATCGAGCCCGCGCACGTAGTCGGCGATGGTGGTGCCCTCGGGGCCTTCGGGAAACTCGTCGCCGTCCAACCAGAGCCACCAGATGTGGGGATCCCCCGCGGCCAGCGAGATCCGGGCCACCACGGCGTTCATGAAGAGGATCCGGATGCGTTCGTCATAGACGTCGGTACGGAACGACTCGGCCAGTTCCGCCCCGGCGGCCGTGGCCCGGTCCACGGTGGCGTCGGTGGAGGCGTTGTCCACCAGGTACACCTTTTCGATGCCTTGGGCCAAGGCGTTGCGCACGGTGGCCTCGACCACGTCCTGCTCCATCCACGTGCCGAGCACAGCGAAGACACGGACGTCGGGGAGGGTGTCGGGATGGACCGGATTGGCCTCGGACAACGGGCGGCGCTTTTGACGGCGGGCCGAACGGCTCCCGTCGGCGCGGCCCGTCAGCCGCCTGATGATCCGAGGGTCCACCCGGCAAATGATAAACAGTCTTGTGACCGCCACGGCGCACACCATGAGGGGTCGACGACCAAACGACCCGCTCGGAGCCGGCCTGTGATCAACATCGCCACCGTCCACTGGCAGACTGACAAATGGATCGACCCCCAGCTCCACTATGTCGAGCGCGCCTTCGACGTCCCCTACCGGGTCTTCGCGTCGCTGAACGGGATCGACGACCAGAGCGCGGCAAGCCGCTTCCACTTCGCCGCCGACCTTCAGGGAAACCACGCCGCCAAGCTGAACGAGCTCGCCTCCATCATCGCCCGCGACTCGTCACCGTCGGACATCCTCATCTTCCTCGACGGTGACGCGTTCCCCATCCGGAGCCTCAGTCCCTGGGTCGAGCAGTGCCTGGCCACCTTCCCCCTGATGGCCGTCCGCCGCGACGAGAACCTCGGCGACTGCCAACCTCATCCGTCGTTCTGTGCCACCACCGTGGGTTTCTGGAACACCATCGAAGGAGACTGGCGACCGGGGGGGACGTGGGTCAACACGGCCGGCCGCCAGGTGGTCGACACCGGCGGCAACCTCCTGGTGAAACTGCGCGACAGCGGCATCGAGTGGCTGCCGCTGCTCCGCACCAATACCTACAATCCCCATCCGGTCTGGTTCGGCGTCTACGACCACCGCATCTACCACCACGGCGCCGGCTTCCAGGCCACCCGGGTCGAACGCGTGGACTGGGCCAGCCGGTACGAGAAGAAGGCGGCCGCCGGCCGGGAGCTCAGGCCCACGCCGCAGAGCCCGAGCCTGGGCATGCTCCGATCCCGGGCCGCCGCCGGCCCCGGCACCCTGCGCGGTCTCGGACCCGGCGCCATCGCCCGGGCCACGGTGAAGACGGTCCGGCTCCGCCTCGAGCACCGTCACTACGTGAAGCTGACCAAGACCGAGCGGGGACGGAACCTGGCCAGCCTGGGCGAGGACGTGTTCCGGGCGCTGTCGGACCACGACGACTTCTTCCTCCGGTTCGACGACACCGTCCTTGCCGTTGATGGCTGAATCCCGGTGACCGACCACCGGTCGCCGACGCCCCCGGGGGCGTCCGGGGGCACGTGCGTGTTCGTCATCGGCATGCACCGCAGCGGCACCTCGGCCGTCACCGGTGCGCTGGCCCAGCTGGGCCTGGCCGGACCCTCGGGGGACGACCTCATCGGCGCCACGGCCTCCAACCAACGGGGCCACTACGAGAGCAAGCTCCTCACACGTGTCGACAACCAGCTCCTCCACCTTCTCGGTGGGACCTGGTCGGCGCCCCCGGCCCGCCAACCGGGCTGGGAACTCGAGAGACGCTTCGTGGGATTGCGGCCGGCCGCCGGCCGGGCCTTCGACAAGACGTTCCCGGCCCGGCCGGTGGCGTGGAAGGACCCGCGCAACTGCCTCGTCCTGCCTTTCTGGCGCTCCGTGGTGACGCCTCCGGTGGCCGCCGTGCTCGTCTACCGCGACGGCCTCGAAGTGGCCCGGTCGCTCCACGCCCGCAGCCAGGTCAACCTGACCCACGGCCTCGCCCTGTGGGAGCGCTACGTGCGCACCTCGTGCACCGATCTGGACGGGGTCGCCACCTTCGTGGTCGAGTACGGCCGCCTGCTCGAGAATCCGTCCTCGTTCTGTGACAGCGTCATCGCCTTTCTGGCCGACGTGGGGATCACCGTGGACGACACGCGATTGCCGGCGGCGGTCTCTTCGCTCGACGGCGGACTGCGCCACTCCCGGGCGCCGATCGACGGGCCCGCTGCAGTAGTCGACCATCGGCATCTCCTGGACACCCTTCGGGAGTTCGACGGCCCGCATCAGCCCTGGCGTGCGCCCGACCTCGGCGCCGAGCCGGAATGGGTCGAGGACGTCCTCTCCCTGCGACGTGAGTACGAGGTCTTGAACCGCCAGGTCCGCTCGTCGCGGGCCATGCGTCTCGTCGACGGGTGGTGGCGGCTACGCGGGAGCCGACGGCCGCCACCCCGGAAGGACGAGGACGACCGGTAGGCCGACCGGCGACCCAGTGGCAGTGGCAGTGGCGGTGGCGGTGGCGGTGGCGGTGATGCCGTGTCTAGTCGGCACCGACGACCACGAGACCGTGCACGGCCGTGGTCACCTGGTCCGAGTGCTGAAAGGTGTCGATCAGCCGGCCGGCGGGCCAGTCGATGAGCAGGATCGAGGCCGGGGACACGCCGACGAAGACCCGGTCTCCGTGGACCTGGAGTCCACGGGCGAACAAGGGGGCGGCCACCACGGCGGGCTTGCGACCGAGCTTCGCACCGAGACGGTCGGCCAACCCCGGAC
Source organism: Acidimicrobiales bacterium (assembly GCA_035535015.1). Classification (GTDB taxonomy): domain Bacteria; phylum Actinomycetota; class Acidimicrobiia; order Acidimicrobiales; family UBA8190; genus Palsa-661. The sequence continues at coordinate 6,389 of DATLQU010000058.1, forward strand.
GAATCGACCCTTTGGCCATCTTCAGCTCGGCCACACCGGCGAGCTCCTTCAGATCGACGGCCCGGACAAGTCTCCCCGAGAGGAGATCGAACTGACAGACCTGTCGGGCCCGGGTGGAGCAGACGTAGACGTCGTCGCCCACCACCACGAGATCGTGGGCCCGGACGAGCAGGGGGTGTTGCATCACCACCTCACTGCGTTCCAGGTTCACGATGACTCCGGACTTGCTGAAGAGGGCGTGCAGCTCGTCGCGCCATGACGCCACCGCATTGAGATGCAGGTGACTCGGATCCTGGGTGAAGGTGGCTGTCTGGAACACCAGCCGGTTATCGGCCGACTTGTCGATCTCGAGGGGTGTGAGACCGAGCGCCTTCTGCAGTTGGGCATCCTCGCGGGGCCAGTAGGAGTCGGTGCATTCTCCCGTGCTCAGGTCCACCTCGATGGCGGCGTCGATGGTGGTCGATGCCGCCCACAGCCGCCCGGGGTTGCGCATGTGCACTTCGTGCAGCCCGGCCATGAGGCCGTTGGACAGCACACGTTGGCGATCGAGGGCGCGATCGAAGCATTCGATGGTGTTGTGGGTGGCGGCGTAGACGTGGTCCTCCGTCACCCAGATTCCCCGCCCGCCCCGCCGGCCGCCGCGGGGATTGTTGTCCGGTGTCGATGCGTCCATGGGCGCGGCCACGGCCGTGGCCAGAATGGTCTTGCTCTCCCAGTCGAGCGCCACCACTTCCCCGGCCAGGGCGAGGTCCCCGGCGCGGACCACGGTGCTGAAGTAGACGATCGTCATCGTGGTGCCGCGTTCCGGGTCGGTGCCGCTCGCATGGTGGTGGCAGTGTAAACGGCCGACGCACCCGCCCCTGTGCTCTGGCCGCCACTACCGCGACCGTCACCAGCCGCGACCGTCACCGGCCCCGATCAGAAGCGCCGATGCCGTCCACTACCGTGGGCCCGGTGCCGAACCGCAGCACAGGCGTCATTCCCCGTCTCCGAGAACGGACCCGGCGCATCTTGGTCAGACGGGCCCGGCAGTTTCTGAAACGTCCGAATGACGGGATAATCGTCAGCCGGGCCAACCCCCCCCACCCCGACCTCTCCGGGGCATTTCGCTTCTTCGCCGTGCTCGGTACCTGGATGGAGCAGGACGTGGTCGAGGCCACGGTGCGCAACGCCTTCGCCCAGGGGGCCGAAGAGGTGTACCTGGTGGACAATGCATCGACCGACGCCACCGTCCCCCGGGCGTTGGCCGCCGGGGCCACCCTGGCCGAGACCTGGGACTCGCCCGTCTACGAGGAACGGGTCCGCATCCTGCTCATGAACGACGTGGTGGCCCGGGTCTCCCTGGCCTCGGGCGCCGAGCACGTGTGGTGGCTCTGGCTCGACGCCGACGAGTTTCCCGAAGGCCCCGGCGGGACGACTGTCGCCCGCTATCTCGCCACCTTGGACCGGCGGTTCCGCATGGTGGGCAGCACCTACTACAGCCATTTCCCCTCGGACGAACCTCGCTACATCCCCGGATTTCATCCTCTCGACTTCCAACCCCTGTGCGAGAGGTACGTTCCCGAACGGCCGCGCCACTGCTCCCAGCCGCATTGGAAGCACCCGCTGCAACGCTTCGACCGTCACGGTCCCTTCCTCCTGGCCACGGGCGGATTTCACAGCGCTACCCTGCGGACCCGCGACACGTTGTTCGAGCCCCGCGGCGGCATCGTCACGCACCACGTGCCGTACCGCGACGAACCGACCACCCGGGCCCGTCTGGAGCGGCTCGGTGGCGACGCCGGTCGTAACGGCGCCAACGACGCCATCGGGAACACCGAGATCGGGCGCCGCCTGCGCTCCCTCGACGCCGTGTACGACGGGCGTTGGGGTGACGTCGACCCGCTGGTCACGAAGGACACGGGCTCGGGCGTCCACCCCGTGGCCTGGTCCGGCGCCCCCTCGGCCCGCTGGTACACCCCTGATGACCTGCGCCGGGCTCGCCTGGCCGGCTCCCCAGCGCGGCGAGGTTCCTGACGGCTCATCAGATCTCGATCGTGATAATGACGGAACGCGGTCAAGATAAGCACGTGTGGTGCCGAACTAACCACTGTGCGTGCTGGTGGATTCCCTCCTGTGACACCTGGTCGCGGCCTCGTCCGCGCCGGATCGGTCACGGCCTCCCTGCTCATTCTGGCCGTTCTCTCCGTCGCCGGGGCGCCAACGGCCTTGGCCCGGACGGTCCCCCGCTCCGTCTCCCACCACGCCACAATCTCGTCCACCACAACCTCGTCCACCACAACCTCGTCCACCACGACCTCGTCTCCGGTGCCTGCCGGTCCGTCCCCCTCGGCCAGTTCCGCCCCCGCCCCACGACAACGCCACCGAGGCGCCACGGGGCGCTCCTCTCCGAGCGCGACAAAGTCCATGGCAAAGCCCATGGCCGCGCCCAAGGCGACGCCCAAGGCCAACACCAAGGCCGGGCGGAAGGCGAAGGCGGCGGTCACCGTCTCGCTGGTCACCCATCCTCGCCGGGCCTCGACCCGTCAGGCGGCGGCGGTGGCGCTCGACGCCTCAGTGCCCACGTCGTTCACTGCGGTCTCGTCGCCTCCGGGCATCGCCGCTGATTGCTCGTCTGACGTCTCCCAGGCGCTCGGGAGCTGGCTGAACAGTCTGCCGCCGGGATCGGCCTGGACGCCGGCCGCCTCGGACTGCTTCCGCATCGACAAAGGGGTGAAGCTGCATTTCCCGGCCGCCTTGACCATC
>DATLQU010000059.1:0-100908 GCA_035535015.1 Acidimicrobiales bacterium
ACGTGCTCGACGTGAGCCAACAGGTCAGCCAACCGCCCGGGATCGCCAGCACCTCGCAGTTCAACGACCGTCATCTGCAGCTCACGGTGACGGTGCCCCCCGGCTCCGACGGCTGGTGGCAGATCAAGTACTTCTCCGACACCAATGTGAGCGACCGCATGACCTTCTCGGTGTCGGCGCTCTCGGCGTCGGCGGCGTCGTCGGCGTCGTCGTCGGTGTCGGTGTCGGGCCGACGGAGATGGCGAGGCGAAAGATGAAGACAGTGCCAAGAAACGTGCTGCGGGCCGAACGGTCCCGTCAGCGGGGTCCGGGAGGGCCGGCCATGGCTCGATTCGCAGTTCTCCATCGATATGCAGCGCTGACGAGTGTTCTCGTCCTGGCCCTGACCGCCGTCCTCACCACCACGGGACCGGCGTCGGCGACCCCGGTACGGGCGGGGTCGGCCGGGGCCGCTGCCGGCCACGGCGCCAGGGTCATCAAGCAGCCCAAGGTGAAGGTGCCCCGGGCCAAGGCGGGGACCACCTGGACGCTCAAGATCGGTGACACCTGCGAGAGCGACTCCTTCGCCGGCCACCACAGGTTCACCGACGTGGCCGTGAAGGGGGACACCGGCACCTACAAGGGCAAGAAGATCGTCACCATGACATGGACGGCCGGCGCCAACACCGGCGCCGTCTTCAAGGGCACCTTCGTGAAGGCCGACGACGACTACGTGGGCCCCTTCGTGAACGGCAATCAGACCCAGTCGGCCACTCTCGTCCCGGGCGCCACCTATGCCTGCGACGTCCTCACCTCGGCACCGCAGAGCAACGCCATTGTCTTCGGGAACTCCGACTTCGACACGGCCACGGTGGGCGGCCAGAACTCGATCACGCCGACGGGGTCGGTCCACTTCTACGTCTGCCCCGGTGACAGCGACCCCTGCACACCGACCTCGGACGGTGTGGTGGACCTCGGCACCGCTGCCCTGGTCGGATTGGGCAACAGCGCCAACGCCTTCAGTCCGGCCTACACCCCGCCGGCCACCGGCAGCTACTGCTTCTTGGGCGCCTACTCGGGCGACAGCCACTACGACCCCGTTTCCGACGGCTCGACGACCGATGAGTGCTTCATCGTCACCGCGCAGACGCCAATCCTCACGACCTATCCTGCCGACTCCTCCATCGCTACCAACATCAACACCCACGACATGGCCGTCGTCACGGGGACCGCCAACGTCACCCCCACCGGCACGGTCACCTTCTTCGTCTGCGGGCCCACCCAGAGCCCCGTCGCCTGCGCGACGGGGTCCCAGATCGGTTCGCCCGCCGCCGTCGTCTCGGGTCAGTCGTTGTCAGAGGGCCTGGCCTCCAGTGCCAACTTCACCACTTCGTCGCCGGGCTTCTACTGCTACCGGGCCGTCTACTCGGGCGACGGCAACTACGCCTCGGCGTCGGACAGCTCGACCAACGAGTGCTTCCAGATCACCAACGGCAGCGGACCCACCTGACGGTCCGGGGCGTCAGCCGATGCCGGGACGGACGACGTGGCCGGGAAGGTTGGACGTCAGCACCTCGCCGTCCTTCACGATGGGTACCCCGTTCACGATGGTCCAGTAGATCCCCCGGGGCCGGGCCGAATACCGGGCCTCACCGCCGGGGAAGTCTCGGACCTGCTTCTTCGACTCGAGCTCGATGGTGTCCGGGTCGAAGATGAAGGCGTCGGCGAAGTAGCCCGGCAGCAGCATCCCCCGGGACTCGAAGCCGAGCAGTGAGGCCGGCACCTGGGTCAGCTGCCGGATCCCCTCCTCGAGCGACCAGAGCTTCCGGTCGCGGACCCAGAAGGCCAAGAAGGCGGTCGACCAGTCCGAGCCGTCGTCACGATCGAGGTGGGCGCCGCCATCGGAGACACCGATGATCATGGCCGGGTGCTTCTGCCCGTCGGCCACCGACTCCTCCCAGGCGCGGCTCTTGTTCACGTAGCGGAATGTCGTCTCCAGACCCTCGTCGATGGCCAGGTCCAAGAAGGCGTCGGCCGGCTCCACCCCGAGCTCTGCGGCGATGTCGGCGATGGTCCGCCTCACGAACTTCTCGTTGGCCGGCTTGATCACCTCGTCGACTTCGACCACCTTCCAACGCGGCGGTGGCAGGGTCGATCCCTTCGATCCGTCGGTGTTCGGGTGGTCGACAGCGTGCCGCATCTCGTCGCGTCGCAGAGGCTCGGCCAACAGCGCCAGCTTCTCCTCGACGGACAGACCGGGACCCACCACGGCGTGCAGAGCAGGGACGCCCTCGTAGAGGTTCGTCCCCGAGGAGACCTTGAAGTCCCGGTCGAAAGGATGGTTCCGCAGCAGGGAGAAGATCCCGATCCCCTCGTGGCCGATCTGGTCGATCCAGGCGGCCACGTCGTCCCAACCGGCCCCGGGCACGTCGACCTTCGACCGGCCGCCCAGCCCTTGCAGGATGATGGGCAGCCGACTGGCCCGGCCAAGGCGCTCGAGAAGATCGCGATCGGCCTGGTCGAGCCCGCCGATGGCCGAGCGGTGCAGATAGGAGATCGATCCCCCCCGGTGCTGGCCCGCCTCGCCCACCAGCACCTCGAGCTCGGCCAGAGACGAGAATCGCGAGGGCACCGGTCGGTCGTCGCCGTCGAGCTGGGTGGGTCCGTGGCTGGACGAGAAACCGGCCGCCCCCGCCTCCATGGCGTCGGCCACCACCACCCGCATCTGCTCGATCTCGGCCTCTGTCGCCTCGCGCTCGGATCCGGCCTCGCCCATCACCGTCCGCCGGACGGCCGAGTGGCCGACGTAACAGGCCATGTTCACTCCGATGCGTCCTTCCCGTCGGGCCAGGAATTCGGGGAAGCTCTCGAAGTCCCACTTGACCGCCGACAGCGCCACCGGCGACATGCCCTCCACCTTGGCGAACATCCGGGCCAGGTAGTCGCGCTGATCGGGTCGGTTCGGCGCCACCGAGAAACCGCAGTTGCCGGCCAGCACGGTGGTCACCCCGTGGTAGCAGGACGACGTGGCATGGGGTTCGAAGGTCAGCTGCGGGTCGTAGTGGGTGTGGGCGTCGACGATACCGGGGGCCACGTGCAGCCCGTCGGCGTCGATCACCGTCTCGGCCTCGTCGGGGTTCACGAAGCCCACCTTCGCCACCCGTCCGTCTCTCACCGCGATGTCGCCGCGCCGGCGGGCCAGGCCGGTTCCGTCGACAACGATTCCGCCCATGATGGCCAGGTCGTAGGTGCTCACGTCACTCCCCGTTTCTGTTCTGTCGTGCCACTGTTCGTGTGCCGCAAGGTCTGGTCGTCCTGCCCGGTCTTGTCGTGCCGCCCGGTCTTGTCGTGCCACCGGGCGCCGGGCTCAGCTGGTCCAGATGATGGCCTGCATCTCCGAGTAGGCCTCGAGCCCGTAGTCGCCGCCGTCGCGGCCCACCCCGGACATCTTGAAGCCGCCGAAGGGGGCTTCGTGGTTGCGCTGGGCCGAGTTGATCCCGACATGACCGGCGCGCAGCAGCTTGGCCACCCGGAAGGCCCGGGCGGTGTCGCCGGAGAAGACGTAGTCGTAGAGCCCGAAGTCGGAGTCGTTGGCGATCGATATCCCCTCTTCTTCCTCGTCGAAGGCGACCACCACCACGACGGGTCCGAAGATCTCCTCCCGGGCCACCACCATGTCGTTGCTCCCGGTCAGCAGGGTGGGCTCGACGTAGAAGCCGCGGTCGAGGTTCTCGGGCCGGCCGCCCCCGGTGATCAGCTCGGCTCCTTCGGACCGGCCGGTGGCGATGTAGCCCTCGACCCGTTCGCGGTGGGCGGCCGAGATCAGCGGTCCGACGATGGTCTGGGGATCGGTGGGATCGCCCACCTTCAACACCGTGGCGTAGCGGCGCAGTCCTTCGACGACCTGGTCGAACACACCCCGTTGCACGACGGCCCGGGTGGGGGCCGTGCAGATCTGGCCCGAGTGGAAGGACCAGGTGGAGCCGATGCAGCCGATGGCGGCGGCCACGTCGGCGTCGTCGAAGACGAGACACGCCCCCTTGCCGCCCAGCTCCAGCAGCAACCGCTTCATGGTGGCCGCCCCGGACTGGGCGATCCGGATGCCGACCTCGGTGGAGCCGGTGAACGAGACCATGTCCACGTCGGGCGACGAGACGAGCGCCGCCGCCGGCGAGGCGTCGTTGGCCGTCACCAGATTGACCACCCCCGGGGGGAAGCCCACCTCGTCGAGGATCCGGACGAGTTCGATCACGGCCAGGGGGTCCTGGGGGGCGGGTTTCACCACGACGGTGTTGCCCATGGCCAGCGCCGGCGCCACCTTGCCGGCCATGTTCACCATGGGGAAGTTGTAGGAGGTGATGCAGGTGACGACGCCCACCGGGGCCCGGTTGGCCAGGCCTGAGATCAGCCCACCGGGGGCGAGGGGCGTGGACTGGGCCACCTGGGGCGGCAGGGCCCGCTGGGCCACCTGGCGCAGGTCGCGGGAGTACCGGTCGAAGCGGTCGGCCGCCACCGGCACCTGCATCCGCGACCCCACCGCGGCGGTGGCTCCGGTCTCGGCGATCACCAGTGGCAACAGGTCGGCCGCCTTGGCCCGGATGGCCTCGGCCGCCCTGGCCATCAGCGCCAGCCGGGCCTCGGGCTCGGTGGCCGCCCAGCCGGGCAGGGCGTCGCGAGCGGCGGATGCGGCGGCCTCGGCGTCGGCCACGGTGGCCTGCGGGGCCAGGCCCACGACCTCTTCGGTGGCCGGATTCACGACCTCGTAGGGATCGCCCGAGGCGTCGACCCACTTCCCACCGATCAGGAGTTGCCGTTCCTGCTTCATCGGGGCGTTCATGAGCGCCGATGGTAATGGCAATCTGACGTGCCGTCAGGAGCGGGTGGGTAGGCGCTGCTACGGTGCCCGACGAAATACCATGCCCGACGATGACGATGACGATGACGAGGGCGCAGGGGGTGGGGCCGTGAGCCCGGGAGTGGGACTGCGAGACGCGACGGCCATCGCCGGGATCGCCCAGACCGAGTTCGCCAAACATCTGGAGCCCTCCGAAGCGGAACTGGCCTGCCAGGTCATCGTGGCCGCCTGTGCCGATGCCGGGGTCGATGTCTCCGAAGTGGACGCCCTCTGCTCGTACACCATGGAGGCGACCGAAGAGGTCGACATCGCCCGGAACATCGGCTGCGGAGAGATCACCTTCTTCAGCCAGATCGGCTACGGCGGCGGGGCCGGCTGCGGTGTGGTCGGACACGCGGCGCTGGCCGTGGCGTCGGGCCAGGCCGAGGTGGCCGTGGCCTGGCGGGCCCGCAAGCGGGGCTCGGGCCCCCGGCCCTGGACGAACACTTCCACCCAGCTGCACGTGCCCGGCCAGTGGACGCGGCCGGCCGGCCTGCTGCGGCCGGTGGACGAGATCGCCATGCTCACCCGGCGGTACATGCACGACTACGGGGCCACTCGTGATCACCTGGCCAACGTGGCCACGGCGGTCCGGGGCCACGCCAACATGAACCCGGCGGCCATGATGTACGCCAAGCCCATGTCGCGCCAGGACTACATGTCCTCGCGCTGGGTCTCGGAGCCGCTCTGTCTGTTCGACAACTGCCTGGAGACCGACGGCGCCCTGGCCTGTGTGGTCGTCTCCGCCGAACGGGCCCGCGATCTCAAGCATCCCCCCGTCTACGTCCACGCTTTCGCCCAGGGACTGCCCCCCGAGCACCAGACGATGGTCAACTTCTACAACGACGACCCCTTGACCGGGCCGGCCTGGGCCTGTGCCAAGCGCCTCTGGGCCAACGCCGACTTCGGCCCCGACGACGTCTCGGTGGCCCAGATCTACGACGCCTTCTCGCCGCTCATCCTGCTCTCCCTCGAGGGCTACGGCTTCTGCAAGCGCGGGGAGGCGGGTCCCTTCACCGATAACGGCAACCTCGAATGGGGCAAGGGCTCCCTGCCGGTGAACACCGCCGGCGGCGGTCTGTCGGAGGCCTACGTCCACGGCTTCAATCTGATCAACGAAGGCGTCAAACAGATGCGGGGCACCTCGACGGCGCAGGTGGAGAACGCCGAAACATGTCTGGTCACGTCGGGCGAGGGCGTCCCCACCAGCGCTCTGTTGCTTCGCCGGTAGCGGCGAGGATCGGAAGGAGAGAGCAGATGGCCAACGCGGCGGCGTTCTCGGGGGCCTACGTCTCCAATCTGGGACCCTCGGTCGAGGGATTCCTCTTACCGGCGGGTGACGAGGACGGGGCCTTCTTCTGGGAGGGAACGGCCCAAGGGGAGTTACGGATCCAGAAGTGCAACTCCTGTGGCCACCTCCGGCACCCACCACGGCCCATGTGCCCGCGCTGCCGGTCGGTCGACCGGGGTTTCGCCGTCATGTCCGGCAAGGCGACGATCTGGTCCTACGTCGTCCCCCACCCGCCCTTGCTGGCTCCCTATTCTGACTTGGCGCCCTACAACGTCATCGTCGTCAGCCTCGACGAGGACCCGAACATCCGCTTCGTCGGGAACCTGGTCAGCGGTGTCGACGGTCCGCTCAACGAGATCGACCCCGGGAGCATCCGGATCGGAGAAGCCGTCAAAGTCGTCTTCAAGCGGTTCGAACGGGCCGACGGAAGCGAACAGACACTCCCCTTCTGGGTGCGCCCGACCGCTGGGTGAACACCGAAGTCCAGCGGATCGTTGCCACTCCTGGTGCCGACGGCCAAAGAGCCCGTCGCCCGCCCGAAAAGGGTGGTGCGTCTCCGCCGTCGGCCAATCCTGCGCCTGAGCAGGACCGCAGCCACCCGCCCTCCAGACCCACCGCCGACAGACCGCCCGAGAATCCCTGGATCCCCGAACGGCACCCGCGCCACCCCACTTCTGTTATCGGCAGCCCATCCGGGGAGCTTTAGCTCTTTTTCGACAAATCTCGAATTTTCTCCAGCGCCGCGGCCGTATTCTCATCCCAGGCACGGATCGGGGGCACCGAGGGGGCCGGGCCCTGCCTCAGTTCGAGATTCGGCCTTCCAACACCCGTCTGGCCAAGTCATGGCCGTGACTGGGGCCGGCGTCGACAACGGATCTCGTCGCTTCGACGTAGCGCACGATGTCCAGGGCAGAAGCCAGATCCGTCGTGCTGGTGGTCCAGATCAGGCCGAGACGGGCGCTGTGCATCTCCACCAGGTCCCGCCGGGTCAGGGGCTCGCCCCCGAAGGCCCGTTCGAAGCACGCGTCCCAGGCCGCCTTACAACGGGTCACCCCGGCGATGTAGTTGGCGGCCGAGTCGATCATGCGTTCGGAGGGCACGACTTTTCAGGGTAGTGGTAGCACGTGACGAACAACCCCCCATCGAGGGTGATTTTCGCTTGCACAGGGCATCGACGGCCAGCGGAGTTCGCCGGCCAAGTAGGTGGAGCGGTGACGTTTCCGCGGTGCCAACGACGCGGTGGCAACGACGCGGTGCCAACGACGCGGTGCCAACGACGCGGTCGGCAGAATGAGAAATGGGGGGCGCTTGCGCGCCCCCCATTTCCTTTCCTACCGTCGGCAGGAATTTTTCAAAACTCAGATTGTCGGTGCCGGCGGCAGGACCGTGAACTCCGAGACGTAGGTCGGGTGCGAACCGGCCAGGACGTCGGCGATCACTTCCGAGGTACCGGCGGCGCACGACACACCACCGAACTCGAAGACCGCGTTGCCGTCGTCATCGAGGATGGTGTTGACCTTGGGACCGGTGTTCACTCCACCAGGAATCGAGAACACGGTCGGGTTCGGAGGCGTAGGCGTGACACCGATCCCGGCCTGGTTGCCGGCATTCCAGATCCAGCCACGCAGGCAACGACCCTCGAGCTGCGAGGAGCTGATCTCCACCTGCTGCTCGGCGTAGACCGGGCTGGTCTCGACGTAGAACACGGCGTAGACGTTCGAGTCACCACTGGTGCTCGTGTCACCGGTCTCGACCTCCGACGGAACGCCGGCGATCTGCGGGTAGCCCGAGATGCCTTCGGGGGTCACGTTCGGCGGCGCCGCCACCAGGGTGGTGAGTGCCGTGTAGAACGGAGCGACCTCGAGGTCAGCCTCGACCACGCTCGTTCCGGGGGCACAGTCGATGCCGTCCACCGCCACGGTCACGTTGCCGTCGTCATCGAGGACGGCGTCGATCCGGTTCGGGCTCTGCAGGATGCCGTTGAGCGGCCCCGGCCCGTTCGGCGCCAAGGCGATGCTCGTGAAAATCACACCACCGAGGCACGAAGCCTCGAGCTGCGACGAGTCGATGTTCACCATGTCACCGGCGAAAGACGGCGACGTCTCCACCTGGATGACGCCGTGGACCTCGGACGCACCGGTCTCCACCAGCGGGTTCGGGTCAACGGTGACGGTGATCAGGGGCGCAGGGCCACCTTTTCCACCACCGGTGCCACTGCCACCGGCCTTGCAGGCCTTGCGGTTCGGGTGCTTGGCGCAGTTCGGGGCTGCGTGGTGGGACTTCGCCGAGGCGACCCCGGCCATGCCCAGAAGCGGCATGCTGGCCACGACGGTCAAAGTGACCAACCGGGCCAGACGACTATGACGGACGTTCATCTGATTCCTGCTCCTTGTCGACGGTGTTGTCGGCGGGAGGCCTACGTCCAGGGGCCGTCGTAGTTTCGCCCTCCCTCGCGGACCTCCTCTTCGAGCCCACTGCGGGAAATTCTGGACGCAAGCCGGTGCGGTTGCATCACCACGTTTAATGAAATTCAGCCCTTGGGCCACGCGTGAATCCCGCCGTCTGGCGGTAATATCACCCTGAGCAGGTGATATTCTCCAAATGACTACGAAGAGCGTTGACGAGCTCTGGGTGTACGGGCCGGTCCCCGGGAAGATTCCCCCGGCGCGATGACTGGCCCCGCAGGGCGACGGGCGGCCGTCGAAGTGGTCGGTCGGGCCTGTGGCGGCCCGTTACCTCCCGTGGGACGCCGGCAACAGGGAGTAGACCATCGTCACCTGGGCGGTCTCCTGCTGTGATCCGGGTGCCAGGGGGATCGCCGAGGCACTGGCCAATGGCGCCCCTTGCGCCTGGTCGGCGGCCCGGAACGAGCCGCTGAAGTTCTGGATCTGGGACTGATCCGTGAGCGAGCAGACCGGGCCCAGTCGCTCCCCGGCCGACTGGGCCATGGCCTGGGCGTGGCTGACCGCTTGGTGGACGGCGTCGTTTCGGGCCTGATCCTCGAGGGGCCGGGTGTCTTGCACGGAGAAGGCGATGGAGTCGAGCCGGATGGCGTTACCGGCGGCGGCGGCCAGGGCGTCGATGACCGAGCCGGCGGTGGTGAAATTGCGGAGCTTGGCCGTCAGGTTGTTCGAAACCTGGTACCCGGTGATCACGCCCTTCAGGTTGTACTGGGGGTCGATGGTGACGTCGGAGGTCTGGACGTCCTTGGCCGCCGAGCCACTCAGGCCCAGCGCGTCGATGACAGCGGTGGCCTTGGCGTTGTTGTCGGCCAAGGCCGCCTTGGCCGTCGGATCGGTGACGTTGATGCCGACGGAGACGGTCAGCAGATCAGGCTTGCCCGAGGCCAGACCCGTCCCCTGCACCGTCAGCTTGGAGGAGGAACCGCCGCAACTGGGCTTGGCCGCGGCCGGCTTCGGCGACGACGAGCAGGCGGCGGCCAGGACCCCCGCCGTCATCATGGCTACCACGACCCCGGCCACCCTCGCCGGCTTTCCGATACTGCTCTTGGCTGCTTGCATGCCGGAACAGACGTCGGAAGCGACAGGGAAGTTCCCCGGCGCGAGAAAAAGTGCCGGTCTTTCCCGGGATCACCATCAAGAGATCCTGATTATCGGCCGCGCCAGAGCGATCAGGATCCCAGAAGGGGGCCTACCTGTTCGCCGAAAGCGGCCATCTGATCGCACAATTCGTCCACCGAACGGCTCGGGAAGCGGAGTTGGAGATGCGAGCAGCCGAGTTCGGCGAACTCGGCCAGGTTCTCGGCGATCTTGTCCGGGCTGCCGCTGACCGTCCCCTTGGGAAGCTCCCAGCTCGGCTGGCCGACGTGGAAGATTCCGGCCAGGGCGCCGATGGCGATGGGTGCGTCACCGCGGAGCTCGTGACGCAGGGCGCGCAGCTCGGCCACCTGGGTCCTCCACTCCTCCCGCTTGGCCGTCTGCGGAAGCCAGCCGTCGCCGCGGGCGGCGGCCCGGCGGAGCGCCGGAGGCGACGAGCCGCCCACCCAGATGGGGGGTCGGGGGCGCTGGACGGGTCGGGGCCCGATCCCGAGGTCGGTGGCCGGCCAACGGGGGCCGGCCAGCTCGGGGAATTCGTCGGTCAGGGCGGCGGCGATGCCGTCGATGGACTCGTCGAGAGCCTGGCCACGTTCGAGAAAGGCCGGACCGAGGAACTCGAACTCCTCCAGGACGTGGCCGGCGCCGACGCCGACGATGAGCCGGCCGCCCGACAGCAGGTCGAGCGTGGCGAATTCCTTGGCGGCCCGCAGCGGATGCCGGAGGGTGGCGATATAGACGTGCGACATCAGCCGGACCCGGTCCGTCATCGCCGCCAGCCAACCGAGGGTGGCCACGGTGTCGTACCAGGTGGTGCTCATGGCCTGGGCCAGGCGGCGGGGAATGAAGGTGTGGTCGCAGACGGCGATGTAGAAGAAGCCGCTCTCGTCAGCCTGCTTGGCGATCCGGGCCAGCTCGGCCGGACCGGAGGAGGGCTCCCAGTCCTCGCAGTACATGGTCGACTGCGACTGGATGGGCAGCTGGATGCCGTAGACGACTTTCCCCTCGGGGATGATCGAGACCGTTTCCACAAGACCTCCTAATAGAGCTCGGCCACGAGCTCGGCCAGATCGGCTGTCGGGCCGATGGCCTCCGAGAGGACCCGGGCCCGCATCAGGTAGAGGTGGGCCGGCACCTCCCAGGTGAATCCCATCCCCCCATGGACCTGGATGCAGATCTTTCCGTTCTTGATGGCCGCCTCGGAGGCCAACAGTCCGGCGCCGGCAGCCGCCCGGTCGGGGTCACCCACGCCGGGCTGGTCGATGGTGACCGCCGCGGCGTGGACCGCCGCTCGGGCCGTCTCGGCCGCCACCAACATGTCGGCACACAGGTGTTTGACGGCCTGGAAGGACCCGATGGGCTTGCCGAACTGCTCGCGCTGCTGGGCATAGCCGACGGCCATCTCCAGGGTTCCGGCCGCCAGCCCCACTAACAGGGCGCCACCGAGGACGGCCTGATCGCGCCGCCAGCGTCTGACCTCGTCGGCACCACCGACACGGCGACCGGCGGGAAGGTGGTCGACGCGCCACAACGGGGTCAGCGGATCGAGGGTGCGCTCGATGCGGACGGCGTCGACCTCGGCCGGATCGACGGCGGCCAGGCCGTCGTCGTCCACCACCACCAGGACACCGAGCGACGAAAAGCTCTCCACCAAGGCGGGGACGAAGGCGGCCGTCCCCGCCGTCGGCGGCCGACGGACGGCGCCCACCACGACCTTGCCCTCGGCCGCCCCGTCGAACAGGCCGTGGCCTGACGGGACCTCCGAACCGGCCAGGAGTGAGGAGGCCAGATGGGTGGCCAAGAGGGGGCCCGGTATCAAGGCCCGGCCCAGTTCCTCGAAGACGACGGCCGAGGCGGCCAGGCCCAGGCCGATGCCCCCGGCGGCCTCGGGGACCTGGAGGGAGAAGACACCGGCCTCGGCCAGCTCGATCCACCCTTCAAGGTCGACACGTCCGTCTCCATCCTCGGCCGCCCGCAAGCGGTCCAGGGGGAAACGGCCGGCGCAGAGACTCCGGATGCCCTCGGCCAGAGCGGCTTCGTCGTCGGAGAGCTCGAAGTCCACGGGGGCGCCTCTAACCCTTCGGGAGGCCGAGGATCCGCTCGGCGATGATGTTCCGTTGGATCTGGGAGGTCCCGGCTGCGATGGTCCGGGAGAATCCGTGGACCCAGGTGTTCACCTGGTCGGCGTTCCCGATGGGACCGCGGCCGTCGAGTCCTTCGAGCTCGTCCCAGGAGAGGCCGGCCCCCCCGATCAGGTCCATGCCGAACTCCCCGATCCTCTGCCGGAGCTCGGACAGCCCCAGTTTGTAGACGGAACCTCCGACACCGGGCACACCGGTACGGGCGGCCTGAGAGACATTGCGACGAGCCAGGGCCCAGAGGGCGTCGAGTTCGGCTCCGAGGTGGCCCATCCGACGACGGACGTCGGCTTCGGCCCACGCCCCGCTCCGCTTGGCCATCTGCCGCAGGTCGCGCAGAAGCCCCATCGACTGGAGAACCTCGGAGACGAAAGCGGTGCCACGCTCGAAGCTCAAGGTGACCATGGTCACCCGCCACCCGTCGTTCTCCTCGCCGATCCGGTTGGCCACGGGAACCCGGACGCCGTCCAGAAAGAGCTCACCGAACTCCGTCGAGCCGGCGATGGTCTTGAGCGGCCGGAAATCGATGCCCGGTCGGTCCATGGGCATGGCCAACCAGGTGATGCCCCGGTGCCGGCTGTCCTCGTCACCGGTGCGGACGAGCAGTTCGCAGTAGTCGGCCACCTCGGCGTGCGACGTCCAGATCTTCGATCCGGTGACGACGTATTCGTCGCCGTCGCGCACCGCCTTCGTCCGCAGCGAAGCCAGGTCGCTTCCCGCTCCGGGCTCCGAGAAGCCCTGGCACCAGACCTCGTCGCCCCGCAGGATCGGTGGCAGGAACCGGGACCGCTGCTCGGGCGTCCCCTCGACCACAATGGTGGGACCGGCGTGCAGCAGACCGACGAAGTTCACCCCGACGTACGGGGCGTGGGCCCGCTCGAGCTCCTCCAGGTAGATCAGGTGCTCGACGGGAGAGGCGGCGCGGCCGCCGCCCTCGACGGGCCAGTCGATCCCGGCGTAGCCGGCGTCGAAGAGCATCCGCTGCCAGGCGGTGTCGTAGGTCCGACGGGCGGGCCAGTCGAGCGACGAGGCTTTGGGGCCGAGCCGGGGAACGACCTCGGCCAACCAATTCCGCAGTTCGAGCCGGAACGTCTCCTCGGTCTCGGAGTAGCGAAGATCCACGTGCGTCCCCGGGTCCCCGCAACCGCGTCCGGAGCCGGCCTACGAGGCCAGGTGGTCGAGCCCGAAGAGCTTGATGGCGTTGCCCCGGACGATCTTGAATTTGGTCTCGTCGTCCAGATGGGCCATCTGCCTCTCGGCGATCTCTTTGGTGTGCGGCCAGGTCGAGTCGGAGTGGGGATAGTCCGACTCGTAGGTGATGTTGTCGGCACCGATCTCGTCCACCGACCTCAGGCCGTGGGCGTCGTCGAAGAAGCAGCCGTAGATCTGGCGGTGGAAGTACATCGAAGGCTTCTCCGGCACGATGTCGGCCACCCCACCCCAGCCCCGGTTCTCCTCCCAGACCGTGTCGGCCCGCTCGAGGATGTAGGGGATCCAGCCGATCTGACCCTCGGAGTAGGCGAGCTTCAACGTCGGGAAACGGACGAGGACCCCGGAGAAGAGGAAGTCGACCATCGACAAGGTGGCATTGGTGTGGACCAACGTCGAGCCGACCGCCGGTGGCGCGTCCTCGGATGTCGAGGGCATCTTCGAGGACGAACCGATGTGCATGTTCACCACGGTGGCCGTCTCCGCGCAGGCAGCGAAGAAGGGGTCCCAGTAGTGGTCGGGATCGTGGACGGAGGGAAGGCCGAGGAAAGGCGGGATCTCGGAGAAGCAGACGGCCCGGACACCGCGCTCGGCGTTGCGACGGACTTCGGTGGCGGCCATCTCGGCGTCCCACAGAGGGATGAGCGTGAGAGGGATGAGACGGCCTTCGGACTGGGCGCACCAGTCTTCGACCATCCAGTCGTTGTAGGCCTTCACGCAGAGGAGGGCGAGCTCCTTGTCCTTCGCCTCGTAGAAGGTCTGACCACAGAACCGGGGGAAGGTCGGGAAGCAGAGCGAGGCCTCCAGGTGGTTCGTGTCCATGTCTTCCAGTCGGGGCTTCACCTGGTAGGAACCGGGACGCATGTCCTCGTAGGTGATCCCCTTCATGGTGACTTCGTCACGGGGGACGCCGACGGCCGAGTCGACGCGCAACAGGGGCCGGCGGAGCTCCTCGTAGTACCACCAGTCGGTGGGTGCACCCTCTGAACCCGGCTTCACCGTCAGCTTCCCGCCGATGAAGGTGATCTCCCCCATGGGGGCACGGATGATCCGGGGGCCGACGTCTCTGTACTTGGCCGGCAGTCGGTCCATCCAGACGTCAGCCGGTTCCACGACGTGGTCATCGACAGAGATGATCATGGGTAGTTCGGCCATGGGGGCGAGCATAGCCACGGATCTGACGACCTTTGACGTCCCTCCCACGACCGAAGTCATGGGATTCCCGGGCGCTCATGCGGCGACCGGTCGGGTTCGCGCTTCATCGGACCCCTGACGGGGTGTCCCTCCACGCGCTGTGACCGCCAGTCCGGCGGCGAGGATGTTGGTGGCTGCGTTCACGTCGGCGTTGTCGTTGTGCCCACAGGCGCGACAGAGAAAGACCGCTTGGCTCTCGCGGCTCTTCTCTTCGGTGTGCCCACAGGCCGAGCAACGTTGGGACGTGAAGGCAGGATTGACGGCCACGACAGTGACGGCGCAGGTGGCGGCCTTGTCTTCGAGGCGGCGGCGGAACTCCGACCAGCCCTGAGCAGAGATGGCCCGGTTGAGACCCCGCTTCTGCGCGACTCGGGTTCCGGGGTGCTCGACGGTGCCCTGGGCCGAGCGGACCATGTTCTTCACCCTCAAGTCTTCGATGGCGATCAGGTCGTAGTGCCTGACCAGCTCCGTGGTGGTCTGCTCGATCCAGTTCTTTCGGCGATCGGCCTCTCGGGCCCGGAGCCGGGCCACAGAGCTATTGGTCTGTGCCCGGCGGTTCGAGCCCTTCTGCTGGCGGGCCAGCTTCCGCTGGAGCGAACGCACACGCTGCCCTTCGTGTGCTCCGAGCCCCGGAGCATGGCGGCGACTGCCGTCGGATCCTGTGAACGTGGCCACCACGCCGGCGTCGAGCCCGATCGAACGGCCAGTGGCGCTGCGCTCGAGAACGGGCTGGGGAGCCGTGAAGCTCACGTGCCAGCGCCCAGCTCGGTCCAGAGTGATACGAACCATGCCGAAGTCCTCGGGGAGCGGCCGAGAAAGCCGGAAGCGGACCGGGCCCAGCTTGGGGACGCCGAGAGTGGCCCACCTTCGGTTCACGCGGGCAACGGTGACGTCGCGCACACAGAACCCCTCGCAGGTCCCGGCCTTGCGCCACCGGGGGCGGCGGTGGGTCCCGCCCCACCAGTTCCTGAGAGCACGGTCGAAATCGTTTAGGGCTTGTTGTTGGACCGAGGAGGAGCCTTCGCCCAGCCAGCTACCCCGACGAGCCTCAGCCAGCTGTCGTTGGCGCTCGGCGGAGCCCGGGGTCGGTCCCAGACCCGGGCGACAGTAGTTGGCCTGCTCCAAGGCGAGGTTCCACACGTAGCGGGCGTCCGCACAGTGACGCGCAAGTCCCTCTAGTTGAGTTACGTCGGGCGTGAGGCGGTAGCGGTGGGCCATCAGGTGGAGAGAGCGATCGCTGGGGGCACCTCGACGAGAAGAGACACGGCGTCGGGCAAGACCTCCACCTCGATCACCCCGTCACCACGTTCGGCCACCACGGACCCGATGATTCCCTTGAGACGGACCCCGACGGGCCGTCCCCCACCTGCCGGCGGCACTGCGGGCACCACATGAAGTGGTACTTCGCCGAGTCCATCATCTTATTTCGACGACCGATGAGCCACAGCAGGAGCTTCTCAGGCGGGTGTATCACTGTGCCGCATCGGGTTCCGGCCCAGACGGCTATCGACGACCGCGATGTGCGGTTCTAAATTAATGCCCGATGTGCGGCCTCAATAAGCAGTGGGATCGACGGCGTCGACCCAGTGGAGTTCGTCTTCGGTGATCGGCACCCGCCGGATCTCGTCGTCGGCTCCATTGGTCGCCAGGGAGAGCGCCGCCACCACCATGTCGGCCACGGCGATGTCGACGGGACCTCTGTCGCGACGGATCGGCTTCTTCACCTCGGGCGGTGCTGCTTTGGTGTCGATCTCCGCACGGGGGGCAGGCTGGTTGGTGGCCTGAGTGTCGTCGAACGGCTGGCCGTCGACGACGTCATCTGACGCGGAGGTGTCACGCCCGTCGGTGACGACGGAGCCGTCCACAGGCGATCCGGCACTTCCGTTCACCGACGACAGCCGGGTGTCGCTGTCGGCCGACGTCGGGGCCGACGTCGTTTCGTCCCCTGTCGGCGCTTCCACTGAGGACGTCAGGACATCCTCTTCGACGGCAACGTCGTGACCGGATTCGGCATCGACCTCGGGATCGCCGATCTCGGCCATCTCGGCCTCGGCCGATGCCGCCACCTCGGCCAACCCGTCCTGGACCAACCCATCCTCGGCCAACGTGATCTTGGTGAAGCCGTCCTCGATGAACCCGTGCTCAGCCAACTCGACCTCGGTGAAGCCGTCCTCGGCAAGCCCCTCTTCTGTGAATCCGACTTGGGCCAACTCGACCTCGGTGAAGCCGGCTTCGGCGAACCGATTTTCGGCGAAGAGTTCGTCGGCGAGCGGGTCTTCGGCGAACGGGTCGTCGAAGTTGGGAATCGCGGTGATCGGTGCCGGGTCCGAGGTGACGCCGTTGGACGACGCGATCTCGGGGACGGTCACGTCCGCCAGAGCGCCGGTGTGGACGGTGAATTCGGAGAGATCGAACTCCGGCGTCTCGTCGGGCGGGCGGGCGCCGTCCGACAGGGAGAACTCTGGGAGATCCGTGTCGGCCGTCGCGCCGTCGACTCCGAAATCGAAGTCGTCAATGGACGAGATGTCGAAGATCGCCGTGGTCGACACCGGCTGATCCGAGACCAGCGGATCCGGTTCCGGCGAAGGGGTCGAGGGGTCCGAGGCCGGTGGGACTGTGGCTTCGGGGTAGGCGAGGGGGACCGGAATGGCGATGGTAATCGGGGAGATGCCTTCGGCGGCCCAGCGCTTCTCCGCCGCGGCCCGGAGGTCGGCCAACCGGGGGACGAGACACTTGCCCACGGCGGCGGCGAGACGGCGGTGGCCTTCGTCGCCCGGGTAGACACCGTCTTCGAGATCGTCCGGGTCGACCACGGCCAGCCCCTCGACCAGAAAGAGATTCTCATCGCCGTTTTCGATGTGGGTCCGGACCGTCTGCTCCATGGCCCGGCGCAGCTGGGCCAGGGTGGCCCCGACCCGGTTGGGCTCGTCTTCGGCATCGGGCCGGGCCGTCGGACTGACCACGACGACGGGTGTCTCGGGATGGCCCTGACGGACCAGGGAGAGAAAGCAGCGGACCTCTTCGGCCATCAACGTCGGCGTGTGGGGAACGCGGCTCCAGTTGTTCAGACCGAAGGCGATGGAGATGACCTCGGCCGGGGTCTCGGCCAGCATCAACGCCGAGGTGGTCTCGCCCCGGGCGGTTCCGGCGTACCCGAGGTTGCAGACGTCGAGACCGAGCTTCCGGCCGGCCACCGCCGGCCAGGCCATGGCCGGGGACGACGCCAGCCAGCCCTGGGTGACGGCATCGCCATAGGCGAGCCATCGGGGTTGGAGGGGGGCCGGGACCATGGTGTCCTCGACGCCGGCCACGCCGGTGACGAGAGGGACCATGCCTTCGGGCAGATAGACGGTGACCGGAAGATCGGGCCGGCCCGTCATGACGAGCTCGGCCATCCCTTCACCCATGACGGCCTCGGCCACCGCCACCTTCTGGCCCGCCCGGTAGGCGACGAATGAGCAGCCGGCCGACTCGCCGCGGTAACCGAGTGACGCCCGGGTCGTCTCGTACCAGACTCGGATGGTCCGGGCGTTCCCGACCAGCTCGAGGCGGACCCCGACGGGCAGCTGGGCGGCGGCCCAGACGTCGGCGGGCAGATAGTCGGAGCCGGCGGGATCGGCCCGGGGGTAGGGCGCGCCGGTGACGGCGGGGAAGACGCAGCCGCGCAGAAACGGCTCAGGCTGTTCAGGCCGGATACTCACTCAGACCTCCGCAGATCCGGTGTCCGTGGAACGTGGGGTTCGCAGTTCCGGGAATGTCTGTCCACCGCGGCCGACGTGTCGGCTTCCGTGCCCAATCCGGCCCCCCTGCTCGCTGCTTTGCGTAGCCCGACATCGGCGCGCAGTGGTCGCCGCTTAAGCACTCAGAGTGACAATTGTGGGTGGCCCGATACGGGAGGGCCGGTGGGGGGCCCGCCGGTACCCTGTCTGACGCGTGTGTCTCCTGGTCATGGCGTTCGGACTCGATCCCGGGGCCCCTCTGATCGTCGGCGCCAACCGAGACGAACATCTCGATCGCCCGGCCACGGCCATGACCGTCCTGCGGGAGTCCGGCCCCCGGATCCTGGGGGGCCGGGACGAGGTGGCCGGAGGAACCTGGCTGGCGGTGAACGAACACGGCCTGGTGGCCGGCCTGACCAATCGGCCGCTTCCCGACGGGCCGGACCCGGCCCGGCGGAGCCGGGGGGAGCTTCCCCTGGCCCTCGCCTCCCACCGCCACGCCGACGAGGCCGTCGACCATTTCGTGGCCACCTTCCGTCCACGGCACTACAACCCCGCCTGGTTCCTGGTCGGCGATCGGCGGTCGCTCTACGCCGTCGACCTGACCGACGGGGAGAGGCCGACAGCAAAGCGGCTCGAACCGGGCATCCACGTTCTCGAGAACAATCCCCTCTCGGCAGCTTCGGCCAAGGTCGACCACGTCCGCCGGCTCCTCGGCCGGCTGGAGGATCTACGGGGCGAGGAGGTGATGACCAGGATCCGCGGAGTGCTGGCCGATCACTCGACGCCCGAGCCGACGGCCGTGACCGGTAGCCGGCGTCCGCAGAGCCTGGCCGCCTGCGTGCACACCGAGGACTACGGGACCCGCTCGTCCAACCTCATCCGCATCCCGGCCTCTGAGACGGAGCGCCCCCACGTTCTCTACGCCGACGGGCACCCCTGCCGCTCGCATTTTTTCGACGCCACCGCCCTCTGGTCGGCGCCGCCGCCGGTGACGGGTGGCCCTGACGGTTTCAGCGATTGGCACCCGGATGCCGGGTGAGGTCCGAGGCCTTGGTCATCCGCGGTCCGCGGCGACCACCGGTCGCCTTGGCGGTGACGTCCACGTCGGGCGCCAGCGCCCGGAGCGCGCCCACCGTGCACTGCTCTTTGGGCCGGTGGGCGAAGGGGTCGAAGCGGAAGTGGGTCATGGCGTTGCCGTGGGTGATCTTCTCGATCTCGTCGTCGGGAACCCCGTCGAGCGACGCCCAGAGAGTCTCGGGCGAGGTGGGCCAGGTGGAGTCGGAGTGGGGATAGTCGGCTTCCCAGCAGATTCTGTCGATCCCCACCCGGTGCCGGAGCTCGAGGCCCGAAGGATCGTCGATGAAGCAGACGACCACCCGCTGCTGGAAGACCTCGGAGGGCAGCATCGAACCGAAGTCCTGGCCCGTCCAACCGTGGTGGCGGGTGTAGATCCAGTCCATCCGATCGAGGAAGTACGGCACCCAGCCGATCCCGCCTTCGGACAGAGAGACCCGGAGATCGGGAAACTTCCGGAGCACCGGCGACCAGAGCAGATCGGCGGCGGCCTGGAGGATGTTGACCGGTTGCAGGCTGATCAGGACGTCGATGGGGGCGTCGGCGGCGGTCACCACGAGTGAGGACGACGATCCGATGTGGAGACAGACGATGGTGCCCTCGTCGGAGCAGGCGGACCAGAACGGATCCCAGTGGTCGCCGTGAAAGCTCGGCAGCTTCAACTTGGCCGGGTTCTCGGAGAACGAGACGGCGTGACAGCCCTTGTCCGCCACCCGCCTCACCTCGTCGGCCATCGCCTCGGGGTCCCAGATGGGCGGCAACGACAGAGGGATGAACCGACCCGGATAGGTACCGCACCACTCGTCGATGTGCCAGTCGTTGTAGGCGCGGAGAACGGCCAGACCGAGATCGGGGTCGGTGGCTTTGGCGAAGAGCTGCCCGCAGAGTTGAGGGAACGACGGGAAGCACATCGAGGCGATCACCCCGTTGGCATCCATGTCACGGACCCGGTCGTGGATGTCAAAGCAACCGGGACGGATCTCGGCGAAGGAGGTGGGTTCGATCCCGTATTCCTCGACCGGTCGGCCGGCCACGGCGTTCAGCCCGATATTGGTGGCCTCCTTGCCGTCGAAGCGCCAGATCTCGGTTCCGTCGTCGCGTCGATCGACGAAGGGAACCTGGTCGGCGAAGCGGGCCGGCATCCGGTCGGCGAACATCCCCGGAGGTTCGACGACATGGTCGTCGACACTGACGAGTACCAGCTCTTCGAGCAGCACTTCCCCTCCCCGTCTCCCGAGATCCCTGACACGCGTGTCAAGGTTCACACTATCGTCGCATCCCGTGACGACCGAGGGCCGGGGCCAGGACGCCATGGCCCTCGCGGGACTGCGGATCCTCGACTTCACCCGGCTGGGCTTCGGGGCGCAGGCCACCCTGATCTGCGGATGCCTGGGAGCGGAGGTCATCCGGGTGGAGTCGACCCGTCATCCCGACGCCATCCGGGTGATGCCCCCCTACGTTCCCGACCCGGGCGAGCAGGGCGAGGGCTTCGGTGCCGCCACCCTGGCCAACGCCTCGGGCGCCGGCAGTGCGAACCGGGGAGGGATCTTCTACAAGTACAACACCGGGGGCAAGCGCTCCATCACCGTCGACGCCCGACATCCGAAAGGGCTGGCGCTTCTCAAGGATCTGGTCGCCGTCTCCGACGTGGTGACCGAGAGCTTCGCGGCGGGAACCTTTGCCCGCTGGGGACTGGGCTACGACGTCCTGCGGCAGATCAAGTCCGACATCATCTACGTCTCCATGTGCGGATTCGGCCACTTTGGACCTGACCTCTCCCACGTCACCATGGGCCCGACGGCCCAGGCCCTGACCGGACTCACCTTTCTGGTCGGACTCCCGGGTCGGCCACCGGCCGGGTGGTCCTTCTCCTATCTCGACCACGTCGGCGGCTACCTGGGTGCGGTGGCCATCTTGACCGGGCTACTCCACCGGCGCCGGACGGCAGAGGGCCAGCATCTCGACGTCTCGCAGTTAGAGCCGGCCACCGCTCTCTGCGGTGCCCTGCTGCTCGACGCCATGCTCAACCGGCGGCCGTCGCGCCGGGTCGACTACCCGACGGGGAACCGTCGGCTGCATCCACCCTCGGCTCCGGGTGGGGCCTACCGCGCCGCCGGTGAGGACCGCTGGGTCGTCATCTCCTGTCGGACCGAGGGTCACTGGGACGCGTTGGTGGGCGCCATGGGACATCCCGCCTGGACCGCCGACCCCCGCTTCCGCTCGCTCGGGAGCCGGGTCGAGAACGCCGACGCCCTCGACGCCTTCATCGAATCCTGGACCCGCCAGCGCGACCGCTACGACGTGATGCACACCCTGCAGGCCGCCGGGGTGCCGGCGGGTGCGGTCCAGGATGCCGCCGACCGGCTCGAGCGCGACCCCCAGCTGGCGGCGCGCCGTCACTTCACGGCACTGGGCAACGCCGAGGTGGGAGCGCTTCCCCTCGAAGGCGTCCCCTTCCGGATGTCCGCCACCGCCCCCCACACCGGGGGACTGCTCCACCGTGGTCCTCCGCTTCTGGGAGAGGACACGGCGGCCGTCCTCACCGAGCTCCTGGCCATGTCGCCCGACGAGGTGGAGGCGTTGGCCGCCGAAGGTGTTCTCTCGTGAGCGGTCCGCTCGACGGCATCCGGGTCCTCGAGCTGACCGACGGGACCGTCGACTATTGCGGCCGGCTGCTGGCCGGCCTCGGGGCCGACGTGGTCCTGGCCGAGGCGCCCGAGGGGTCACCCGGGCGCGCCGTCGGCCCCTTTCTCGACGACGAGCCCGGTGCCGACCGCAGCCTGGCCTTCTGGGCCGACAACGTGGGAAAGCGGTCGGTCGTCGTCGACGACGACGCCTCCGTACGGGCACTGGTGGCGGGAACCGATGTCCTCGTCCACACCCTTCGTCCAGCCGAGGCCGAGCGCCGCGGGCTCTCGTACGCAACGCTCGGCGCCGCCTTCGCGTCGTTGATCGTCTGCGCCGTCACGCCTTTCGGCCAGGACGGTCCCTGGGCCGACTATCTGGCCGACGACCTCGTCCTGATGGCCCTCGGCGGTTCCATGGCCGGCTGCGGCTACGGCCCCGGGGCCGACGGCGTCTACGACACGGCGCCCCTGGCCTGCCAGGAGGACCAGGCCTGGCGGACGGCCGGCACCTACGCCGCCATCGCCGTCCTGGCCGCCGTGGCCTGGCGCGGCGCCGGACCGGCGGCGGGAGAAAAGGCAGGAGAGAGGGGTCAGTTCATCGACGTCTCGGCCCACGAGTGTTCGGCGTCGATGACCGAGTGGCATCTGATGAGCTACCTGTGTTCGGGAGAGATCTACCGGCGGGGTCCGCACCCCACTCTGACCGCCGCCGACGGACGGCAGATCGCCGCTCTCACGCCCGACTTCCTCGGGCCCCACGTCTTCCAGCGGATGCTCGAGATGCTCGAGGCCGACGACGTGGCCGGCCCCCTCTCCGATCCCGCTTTCGCCGATCCCGGTCACCGGGCCCGGAACTACGGCGAGGTCTGGCGGGCGCTGAAGCGGTTGGCCCAGAAACATTCGGCCGAGGAGCTCTACCGGTTGGGCCAGAAGGCCGGGCTCCCCTGGGGCGTGATCCGGTCGCCCGACGAGGTTCTCGACGACGAGCATCTGCAGGCGCGCGGCCACTTCGTTGGCCTGCGCCATCCGGAGCTCGACCGGATCGTCACCTATCCGGGAGCACCCTTCGTGGCCCATGGATCCCCCTGGGTGATCCACCGGCGACCACCGCTGCTCGGGGAGCACACGGCCGAGGTCTCGGCCGAGTGGGCCGCGCCGAGAGCCGTCGGGCCCGGCGGATCACCGCGCCCATGAGCGCCCACGCGGCCCGGCGCGCCTGCCTGGTGGGGATCGGCGAGACCGGCTACGCCAAGTGGGGCGCCATCACCGAGGCGAGCGAGTACCAGCTGGCCGTCGAGGCCATCGTGGCCGCCGTGGGCGATGCCGGGCTCTCCGTCGACGAGGTGGACGGCCTGGCCTCGTTCGCCGACGACCGCAACGAAGCCACCTTCGCCGCCGCCGATCTGGGCTTGGCCGAGTTGCGCTACGCCACCATGTCCTGGCTCCCCGGCGGCGGGGGCTCCTGCGCGGCGGTGGCCAACGCGGCCATGGCGGTGGAGACGGGGGCGTGCGAGGTGGTCGTCGTCTACCGGTCGCTCTGCCAGGGGCAGTTCCACCGCTTCGGCCAGGGCCCGGCGCCACGCCCACCCCGGGACCCGGCCCGGCGGCCGGCGGTCCGCAAGGCGCGGTCGCTGCTCGACGCCCACCTGGCCTTCACCATGCCGTTCGGCATGTTCAGCCCCCCCATCGCCTACGCCATGGTCCTGCAACGCCATATGCACCGGTTCGGCACCACGCAAGAGCAGATGGGCCAGGTGGCGGTGACCACGCGGGCCCATGCGGCGCGCAACCCCCGCGCCGTCATGGGCGGCCGGCCCATGACCATGGACGATTATCTGCGCTCGCGGCTCGTCTCGGAACCTTTCCGGCTCTTCGACTGCTGCCTCGAGACCGACGGGGCCTGCGCCGTGGTGGTGACCACCCACGAACGCGCCCGCCATCTCCGCCACGTCCCCGTCGAGGTGCTCGGCGCCGCCCAGGGCGCGCCGGCCGGATTCGGCCACGGCCAGTACGCCAACGTGGGCATGCCCGACGACGACTACACGAGCGCCGGCGCCCGGACGGTGGCCGGACGGCTGTGGCGGGATGCCGGACTCGGGCCCGAGGACATCGACGTGGCCCAGATCTACGACCACTTCACCGGGCTCGTCCTGCTCAGCCTCGAGGATTACGGCTTCTGCGCCCGGGGCGAGGGCGGTCCCTATGCGGCATCGGGTGCTCTCGCCTGGCCTGACGGAACCCTGCCCACCAACACCCACGGCGGCAGCCTGTCCGAGGCCTACATCCACGGCCTCAACCATGTGGTGGAGGCCGTCCGGCAGATCCGCGGTGACTCCACCTGCCAGGTGGAGGGGGCCGAAACCTGTCTGGTCACGAGTGCCGCCGGTGTCCCCACCAGTGCTCTCGTCCTCGGACGGCGATGACGGTGAGGACCCAGTCGTGAACAGCGGGACAGGATCGTGAGCACTCGCTGGTTCCCCGACGAGATGCCCGTTCCCGGGGTGAGCGCCGAGACGAGCGGGTGGTGGGAAGCAGCATCCGCCCACCGGCTGGTGGTGCAGCGCTGCCGCCGGTGCGGCCGGACCCGCCACCCCCCCGGGCCCCTCTGTCCGGGCTGTCGCTCGACGGCGACGGACTGGCAGGAGCTGCCCGGAACGGGAGCGGTCTTCACCTTCACCGTCGTCCGGCAGGCCTTCATGGTGGCGCTGGCCGACCGGATCCCCTACATCGTGGTCGCCGTCGAGCTCGACGAGGGTGAAGGGGTGAGGATCGTGTCCAACCTGATAGAGAGCGAACCGTCCGACGTGTCCATCGGCATGCGCGTCGAGGTCGTCTGGGAAGACATGGGGCCGCAGCTGGCCGTCCCCCGCTTCCGGCCGGCGACGGACACCGACGACATGGTCGATACCGCAGCCGTTACGAAGGGAGCACAGCCATGAGTACGGGCACGAGGCCGGGCCGGCGGGCCGTCATCGTCGGTGTGGCCACGTCCGACTATCCCCGGCTCCCGGACATGTCCGAGCACGCCGTCCACGGGCAGGCGGCCGACCGGGCCCTGGCCGACGCCGGGCTGACCATGGCCGACGTCGACGGCTTCGCCAGTACCGGCTTCTTCCCCATGTACGCCACCGGGGTGGCGGAGTACCTGGGGTTGCATCCCACCTACTACGACGAGACCAACGCCGGGGGGGCGTCGTTCGAGGTCCTGGTGGAGCACGCCGCCTATGCCATCGAGTGCGGTGCCGCCGAGGTCGTCCTGATCACCTACGGGTCCATCCAGCTCTCCCAGATGGGAAGGCGGCTCGGCACCGGTGGCGGCGGCGGGGCCGGCTTCGCCCCCGGGCCCGCCATCTACGACGCCCTGTGGGGCAACACCTTGGTCGGCAGCTACGCCCTGGCCGCCCGGCGGCACATGCACCAATTCGGGACGACGGCCGAGCAACTCGCCGCGGTGGCCGTGACCATGCGCCGGCATGCGGCCGGCAATCCTCAGGCCCAGGAGCGCGAGCCCATCACGGTCGACGACGTCGTCTCCTCGCGTCTGGTCGCCGATCCGCTGCACAAGCTCGACTGTTGTGTGATCTCCGACGGAGGAGGGGCATGCGTGGTGACGTCGGCCGAGCGCGCCGCCGATCTGCGCCGGAGCCCCATCCACATCCTGGGCGCGGCGCACTCCACCACCCACCACATGAACATCTCGGCCATGCCCGATCTGACCGTCTCGCCCGCCGCCCAGTGCGGACCGCTGGCCTTCCGACGCGCCGGGATCACTCCCGCCGACGTCGACGTCGCCCAGCTCTACGACTCCTTCACCATCACCGTGGTCCTGACCGTCGAGGATCTCGGGTTCTGCGCCAAGGGCGAAGGCGGTGCCTTCGTCGAGAACGACGGCCTCGGACTCGGCGGCCGCCTTCCCACCAACACCGACGGTGGCGGTCTGTCGGCCTGTCATCCCGGGATGCGGGGGATGTTCCTGATCGTCGAAGCGGTCCGGCAATTGCGCGGCGAGGGCGGAGTCACCCAGGTCCCCGATGCCCGGATCGCCGTGGCCCATGGAACCGGGGGGATGCTCTCCACCGGGGCCACCCTCGTTCTCGGCAAGGAGGCACCGTGACCGACACGACCACCCCGGCGACCGACGAGCGGCCACCGAAGCCGAGGCCGGCACCCATCGCCGATCACGACTCGGCGCCCTACTGGAAGGCTCTGCACGACGGCCACCTTCTGGTGCAGCGATGCCAGGACTGCGACGAATTCCAGCTCTATCCACGCCACCGCTGCCTGGCCTGCCGGGGTCCCGTGGCCTGGGTGGAGGCGAGCGGCCGGGGCACGATCTACAGCTTCACGGTGATCCGCCAGAATTATGCGCGACCTTTTCGGGATTGGATCCCCTACGTCGTCGCCCTGGTCGAATTGGCCGAAGGTCCGCGGGTGATGAGCAACGTGGTCGACTGCGATCCGGACGCCGTGCAGGTGGGGATGCCTGTCGAGGTGAGATTCGAGGTCGTCTCCGACGACGCCGGGATCGCCCTCTTCACTGCGCTGTCCTGATTGTCCGGCTCAAGTCGGTGAATTGGGCGCCCGTTGGGTCTCGCGCCACCGCGACCGCTGTATGTGAGCGAAACATGCGGAGTACTGTCGACTCATCGCACCTCTCGCCACCCACCGTGGTCAGCTCCCGGTGCTGGCGCTTTCGAGTGACCATTCCGGGCGTGACAATTCCGTCCTCCACATGCCGTCGCCGCGCGCCGCACTGCGCCATGCTGCGCCGATCGTCTTCGAGGGCATCGTCGGTCCGCTGGCGCTCTTCTATGTTGTGCTGCTGTTGGCCGGATTCCGGGGGGCGTTGATCGCCGCTCTGTGCTGGTCGTACGGGGCGGTCATCCGCCGGGTGCGTCGCGGCGAGCGGATCACCGCTCTTCTGATGCTCGGGACGCTGCTGCTGACCCTGCGGACGACGGTGGCCTTCGTCACCGGCAGCGCCTTCGTCTACTTCATCCAGCCGACGGCGGGCGCCGTCCTCGTCGCCGTGGTCCTCTTGATCTCCGCCGTCATGCGCAAGCCCTTCACCCAGCGCTTCGCCCACGACTTCTGCCCCCTCGATCCCGAACTCCTGGCCCGGCCCCGCGTCCAGAAGTTCTTCGTCCAGATCTCGGTCGTCTGGGCCGCCGTTCTGCTGCTCAACGCCGGCCTGGTGATCTGGATGCTTCTGTCGTCGTCGCTCGAGATGTTCGTCCTCGAGCGGACGGCGGCAACCTGGTCGCTCACCGCTGCGGCGGTGGCCATCTCCATCTTCGGCTTCACGGCGGCGATGCGCAGTGACGATGTCACCGTGCACTGGGGCGCGGCCCCGGCGTCGCCGGCTCCGGCCATCCGCTCCTAGTCGGCGAGCCGACTTCAGCTCACGGCAGGGCGAAGGCGTAGAAGACGGTGCTGCGCTTCCCCCATGGGGGTCCCAGCCGGGCGTAACCGTTGCCCCAGTAGACGACGCCGTTCACGATGGCCGGTCCGGCGACGGAGCTCCCCTGGCCCAGCTGGTCCCAGAGGATGCCGCCGGTCACCGCATTCATGGCGTACATGTGGCCGGACGACGACCCGGCGTAGACGACACCGTTGGCCGCCGAGACGGACCCGATGTCCACTCCTGCGCTCGGGTCGGCCGTCTGCCACAGGATCGCACCCGTCACCGGATCGAGCGCGGCCCACGAACCGGCACTGGTCGGCGAGGACGACCCGGCCGGCGTGTAGGACACCATGTTCGAGTCGGCCTCGGCCACGTAGATCCGGCTCCCGTCTGTGGCCGTTCCCCACTGGATGCCGCCCTGGGGCCCACCGGGGCCGACTTGGGTCCCCCACAAGATGTCGCCGGTGGCGGCGTCCGCCTCCCAGTACACGCCACTCTTCTCCCCGGCTCCCACCACGAGTTCCGAGGCGCCGCCCGCCCCCGTGATGGTGAACAGCTGAGCGCCGCTGCCGAAGTCGGCATCGGCTCCGACGTTGGTCGGGCAGTTCGGTCCGCCCCCCGATTTGCAGGCCACCGTCCAGGTGTCGAAGCCCCCCTGGCCCTTCGCCCATCGGATGGCCCCCGTGACTGAGTCCAGGGCCACCAGGGAATCGATGTGATCGCCGGCCGCCAGACACTGGTCCGGGGTGCCGCCGTTGGTCTGGCAGGTCGTGGCGCCGGCGGGGATCGAGTAGTTGTTCCCGGTGGTGACGAAGAGGGTCTTGCTCTTCGGGTCGAACGCCGGCGTACTGCTCCAGATGGCAGCGCCGCTGTATCCCCCCGGCACACCACCGTTGTCGGGGACCATGAAGGTCTTCCAGATCATCCTCCCGGTCTTGGCCTTGACCGCGGTCATCGAACCGCGGAAGGTACAACAGGCATAGCCGGGGAGAGAAGCGGCGTATTCCTCACTGGATGAGACCCCGACATAGACCACGCCTTTGTCGACCAGGGGCGACTGGGTGATGATGGCCGAGGGATGGGTGTCGAGCTGCGTCCTCCAGATCAGCGCGCCGGTGCCGGCCTTGATCGCCATCAGGTGAGCACCGTTCTGATCGCCGACGTAGACCACGCCGCCCGACACGGCGGGGCTGGTCCGTGAAACCGAATTGGCGATGCCGTCGTAGTTCGAGACGGGTTCCTTCCACACCGTCGCTCCGGTGGCCGCATTCACGGCGTTGAGATTGCCGCCCCAGTCCGGGAAATAGGCGACCCCGTTCACGATGGCCGGGGTGGCCGAGACGTCACCGGTCGTCGTGGACGTCCACTTCACCCCCAGTGATCCCACGTTGTTCGCCTTGATGTGTGTTTCGAAGGCGTTGGCGTGCGTGTCGGAGAGATTCTGGCCCCCTGACGGCCACTGCTTCTTCGTCGGTGTTTTGGCACCGGCGGCGGTGGCCAGTGAGACGACGATGACGACGCCGACGCTCAGCGACAGCCAGACCGACCGGCTCGGGACCGGCACCCGCCGGCGGGGCGCGGCCACCGGGACATGGGGAAGACGAGGGGCGTCCTTCGCCGCGTCGGGCATTGGCTCAATGTAGCCAGGCGTTCTCGCCGGGGCCGCCTGATCTGCCCGTCACGAAGAGCAGAACCGACCGGCCACGCACCCGTCGCGCTTGAATGGAACCCATGGGCGCCCTACTGACCGAGATCGTCGTCGAGTCCACCGATCCGGCTGCCGCGGCCACGTTCTGGAGCCGAACCCTCGGGTGGGATCTGCACGAGCACCTGCCCGGGAACGTTCCCTGGATATCAGCGTCCGGGGATCCCGACGGTCACGACCTGAAGCTCGTCTTCGTGCCGGTACGCGCAGGAAAGACGCCCGCCAACCGGCTCTACCTCAACCCGCAGGGATGCGATCTTCCCGCCGAGATCGGTCGGCTGACGGCGCTGGGCGCCACCACGGAGGCCGGGGCTTCGACCACTCCGTGGGTGGCCATGGTCGACCCCGGGGGGACCCGGCTCACGATCCTTCCCACCCGGATCGACTGATCCCGCGACCTCTCGGAGTCGGCCACCTTCCGCCGATGATCAGGGAGGATCGCCATCGCGTCCCCGGCCCGCCACGGGCCCGGGGCCGTGGATTCGGGCCGGCCCCGGCCTCTGGCCCTACGATCGGCGGCCATGTCCATGGTGCCAGGAACCGCTCCGCCGGCCGCCGCACCGATCCTGATCGGCGTCCTCTACGACTTCCCTCAGGCCGACGGGGGGGCGAGTGTCGAAGAGGCGATCCGCCTCGGTCTGGCCGACGTGCAAGCGACGGGCCGCATCGACCGGTCGATCGAACTCATCCCCCGCCACGCCCGCGGCCTCCCCGGCGGGACGGCCCACGACGTCGAGAGGAGCTACGCCGAGCTCGTCGACCACGGTGTCCTGGCCGTGGTGGGGCCGTCCATCTCCGACAACGGCCTGATCGTCGGTCCGCTGGCCGACCGCACCGGCGTCCCCACCATTAATTACACGGGGGGCGAGCACACCCGGGGGGAGTTCATGTTCCACTACCAGGTGGGCTCGCTCCAGGAGGAGCCGGTCGTCCTGGTCGAACACCTCGTCCGGCAGGGGATCACCAGCCTGGCTGCCGTCTACGACAATTCCCCCGTCGGCCGCGGCTACGCCGACTCGCTCATCGAGGCCGGCGCCACCGCCGGCATCGACATCACCGGCAGCGCCGCCGTCGCCCCACTGGCCGAAGACGTCTCGCCCACCATCCGCCGGCTCCGGGCCGGGGAGCCCGAGAGTCTCGTCTACCTCGGACTGGGCGTCGCGGCGCGGGCCGTGGCCATGGCCGTGGAGGCCGAGGACTGGAGGCTCCCGGTGGTGGCCAACTCCTCGCTCATGTTCGGCTACACCCGCCGCGACTGGCGGGCCGGCTGGGAGGGCTGGGTCTACGTCGACGGTGTCTCCGACGAGAACACGCAGCGGGCCCGGCTGGCGGCGCACGCCCCGAAGACGGCACGCGGCCCGGTCGGGGTGGCCGCCTACGACATCGGTCGGCTGCTCGGCGAGGCCATCGCCCGCAGCGCCCACTTGACCCGCGGCGGGATCAGAGACGGCCTCGAGCGGGTGAAGAGGCTGCCGGCGGCCACGGGCATGGACGGCACCGTCATGGGATTCGGGAATTGGGACCATGGCGCGCTGAAGGGCCGCTACCTCGTTCTGCGGTCCTGGCGCGACGGCAAGTCCGTCCAGGTGGAGGACCAGTAGGTCGGCGCCGTCATTACGAGGCCAGGAATCGCAGTTGGCCCGGCGCCCGGGACTTCCAGAACCCGAGATCATGGGCACCCGGGGAAAGGGTGACGTCGCCCGGACGCAGCAGCCCGGAGAGTTGACGCGAGGCCGGGAGAAACGGATCGGACAGCCCGCAATCGACCCGCACCTCGATCTGCTCGAGCTCGGCGACCCGTCGGATCACATCGTGGGCGCCCCAGTCGGCGGCCGAGTCGAAGGCGGTGGGATTGGCCGCCTGCGAAGACGCATAGGACGGCCAGATGGCCGGACTCTCGACTCCGACCCGGCTGATCCGCTGGGGATAGGTCTCAGCCAGAAGCAGAGCTCCGTAACCACCCATCGACCAGCCGAACGTCACCAGCCGGTCCGTGGTCACACCCATGGCGCGGAGCATCGGCAGGAACTCGTCCATGAGCATGGCCTGGGGATCATCCCCGTCGGCGCGTGGGTGCCAGTAGGCATCTCCCCCATCAGCGGCGGCGAGCACCAGGGACACCGGAGCCGTCGTCCGAGCCAGCTCTGCCTGCGCGTCTTGCAACCGCAGCCGGTGGAAGGCGTAGCTGTGGTCGGCGGAATACCCGTGGAGCACAAGGCACAACGGCACGGGTTGCTGTCTCCGCCAGCCGGGTGGGTACGACACCGTCCAGCCCACCTCCCGCCCGCGGTGCGCTGAACGAAAGCGTCCGGACACGAGTCCCCTAGGGACCGGTTGTCTCGGTGCAGGCCTCGTCGCTTTGGAGGCTGCCTCACCGACTTCGGTATCAGGCGAACTGACCAGAGCATCGACGCCGACACCGATGGCCGTGCCTATCCCGATGACTCCGGCGGCGGCCAGGAAGCGGCGGCGGCCGAATTGCGCCGGGGTCGTCGTCACACCGCCGGAGGAGTGCGGCCGAGCGTCTGGATGTAGATCGAGATATGGGCGATCAGTCCCTCGCTGTCGAGATCGAAGATCAGCGCTTCGGGCGTCTCCACCGACTCTCCTGCCATCTCCACGAACTCGGTCAGCTCCACCATGACCAGCCGGTCCTTCTCGAGCTCCACCACCCGGTCGATCCGCATCGCATAACCCGCAAGCGACGGCATCAGCTCCGAGAGCATGGCCACATAGGGGTGGCGCGGTGTGTAGGTGTCGCCGAAAGGGCCCACCCGGACGACGTTCTCGGCCAGGCAGCCGGCCATGGCCTCGAAGTCGTGAGCCACCATCGTCTCCAGGTAGCGCTCCACGATGTTCGCCATCTCAGGCCTTCGCCGTCGCCAGCATCCGCTCGAGCACCCGGGCCCGATGGAAGCCGGCATCACCCCAGGCGGCGGAGAGCGACCAGGCCCGCTTCATCCACAACTGCAGATCGTGCTCCCAGGTGTAGCCGATGGCCCCGTGCACCTGCAGGGCCATCCGCGCCGCTCCGGTCGCCGCCTCGGCGGCCAGCGCCTTGGCCATCGACGCGTGCCATCCGGCCCCGGGATCGCCGACGTCGAGCGACCAGGCGGCCCGGTAGACGGCGGGCCGGGCGAACTCCAGTCGGATCAGGGCGTTGGCCAGATGATGCTTCACGGCCTGGAAGGAACCGATGGGCTTGCCGAACTGGACCCGCTCGACGGCGTACTCGGCCGTCATGGTGATCAGCCGGTCGGCCACCCCCACCAACACCGCCCCGGTGCTCATCGCCGCCCGGTCGGCCAGAGAGGCGAGGACACCCTGAGCATCCTCGGCCGCCACCACCCGGGTCGCCGGGGACGGCTCCCAGGAGACCTCGGCCGGTCGACGCGTCCCGTCGAGTGATCGCCGCGCCCGCCGGACCGTGGCCGCCGCCTCCACGGCGTGGATCTCGCCGTCGCGCTCGAGCAGCAGCAGATCGGCACCCCCGGCCCCCGGAACGCTCGGCATGGCCGCCGTCCCCACGGCCATCACCGCTGCGCCGGCGGCCACCTTCGGAAGCCAGCGTCCCCGCAGTTCCTCGGCGCCGGCACCGCTGATCTGGCCGAGCAGGGGCACGGCCAGTGCCGTCGTCTCGAGCAGCGGCTCGGGAAGTCCGGACCGTCCGGTCTCCTCCAGCAACAGCACCAGATCGACCAGACCGAATCCGAGCCCGTCGTAGCTCTCGGGCACGGTCAGCCCCACCACCCCCATCTCGGCCAGCGCCGCCCACCGCGCCGGCGACCAGCCCAGTTCCGACTCCCCGGCGGCGCGCAGCTCGGCCGAGGTACAGCTCTTCTCGGTCAG
Source organism: Acidimicrobiales bacterium (assembly GCA_035535015.1). Classification (GTDB taxonomy): domain Bacteria; phylum Actinomycetota; class Acidimicrobiia; order Acidimicrobiales; family UBA8190; genus Palsa-661. The sequence goes on from DATLQU010000059.1 coordinate 32,641, forward strand.
GGCCCGCAATTGGTTCCGGAACTCGATCTGCCGTTCATCGAAGCCGAAGCGCATACCGAGGTCTCCGGCCCTCTAGACCCGCGGCAGCCCGAGCACCCGCTCGGCCACCACGTTCCTCTGAATCTCGTTCGTCCCGGCGTAGATGGGACCGGCCAGGGCGAAGAGAAAACCGTCGAGCCACGGTCCCGGCCGGCCGTCGTCGCCCAGCAACTCGGCCTCCTCGCCCAGAAGCGCCAGGGCGGCGTCGTAAATGGCCAGATCGGTCTCCGACCAGAAGACCTTGTTCATCGACGCCTCAGGACCCACCCTCTGACCGTCGAGCACCCGGCTGGCCGTCCAGTAGGTGTGCAGCTTGTACGCCTCGGCGTCGATCACGGCCCGGGCCACAGCGTCGGCCACCCGGCCGGCGGCAGCGGGGTCGGCCCCGGCCCGCTGCCGGTAGAGAGAGACGAGCCGGCCGGCCGCCTCGGTGTAGCGCGCCGGGCTCCGCAACGACAGACCCCGCTCGGATCCGGCCGTGGCCATGGCCACCGACCAGCCCTGGTCCACCGTTCCCAACACCTGCTCCTCGGGTACCTCGACGTCCTCGAAGAAGACCTCGGCGAATCCCGTCTCCCCGTCCAGCTGGCCGATCGGCCGCACCGTCACCCCCGGCGCATCCATCGGCACCAGGAAATAGGTCAGGCCCCGGTGCTTCTCGGCATCGGGATCACTCCGGAAGAGCCCGAACAGCCAGTGGGCGAAGGCCCCCCGGCTGCACCAGGTCTTCTGCCCGTTCAGCACCCAGTCGCCGCCCGGCCCCCGCTCGGCCCGGCTCCGGATCCCGGCCAGGTCGCTCCCGGCGTCGGGTTCGGACCAACCCTGGCACCAGATCGTCTCGCCCGAGGCCATGGAAGGCAGGAAACGGGCCTGCTGCTCGGCCGTCCCGAACTCGAACAGTGTGGGGGCGAGCAGGAAGATCCCGTTCTGCGACACCCGGGTGGGGGCGCCGGCCCGGTAGTACTCCTCCTCGAAGACCAACCACTCCATCAGCCCGACGCCCCGGCCGCCGAACTCCTCGGGCCACGCCACCACCGACCAGCGGTCGTCGTACATCGTCCGCTCCCACACCCGGTGGGCCTCGAAGCCCTCGGCCGTGTCGAGCGACGCCAGCGGTCCCGTCCCCTTGGCGGCCGAGGGCACCTTGGCCTCCAACCAGTTCCGGACCTCGGCCCGGAACTCGTCCTGTGCCGCTGTGAACAGGAGGTCCATGGCCCGTCGAATCTGACACACCGCCAGATACTCGGCAACAATGGAGGGCGGCTCTGCAACGGGGCCCAGTGCCCGCCACGGGCCCAGAGGAGGACCTCATGCCGAACGCCGTCATCGTCGACGCCGTCCGCACACCGGTGGGCCGCCGCAACGGCCGGCTGGCGGGCTGGCACCCGGTCGACCTCGCCGCCCAGCCTCTGCGGGCGCTCGTCGAGCGCAACGACCTCGACCCCGCCCTGATCGAGGACGTGGTCATGGGCTGCACCATGATGGTGGGCGAGCAGGCCATGAACATCGGCCGCAACGCCGTCCTGGCCGCCGGCTTCCCCGAATCGGTCCCCGGCACCTCTGTCGACCGGCAGTGCGGATCGGCCCAGCAGGCCGTCCATTTCGCCGCCCAGGCCGTCATGTCGGGGGCCATGGACATCGTCATCGGCGCCGGCATCGAGTCGATGACCCGCGTCCCCATCGGCTCCACCACCGACCCCGGTCCCGGCGAGGCCTACGGCCCCGCCGTCCACCGCCGCTACCAATTCATCCACCAGGGACTGTCGGCCGAGGAGATCGCGGCGCGCTGGAAGGTCTCGCGTCCCGAGATGGACGCCTTCGCCCTCGAGTCCCACAACCGCGCCGCGCAGGCGCAGGACGAAGGGCGTTTCGCCCACGAGATCATCCCCCTGCTGGCCCCTACCGAAGCCGACGAGGACGCCGTCCTCGACTACGACGAGGGTGTCCGCCAAGGCTCGACCATCGAGAAGCTGGCCGCCCTCGCCCCCGCCTTCGCCGAGGACGGCCTCATCACCGCCGCCTCGTCGTCACAGATCTCCGACGGTTCGGCCGCTGTCCTCGTCATGTCGGAGGAGCGCGCCGCCTCGCTCGGACTGCGGCCCCGGGCCCGCTTCCACACCTTCGCCGTGGCCGCCAACGATCCCGTCATCATGCTCACCGCCGTCATCCCGGCCACCACCCTCGTCCTCGAGAAGGCCAAGCTCAAGCTCTCCGACATGGACGCCATCGAGATCAACGAGGCCTTCGCCTCGGTCGTCCTGGCCTGGCAGCGTGAGTTCGACCCCGACATGACCAAGGTCAACCCGAACGGCGGCGCCATCGCCATCGGCCACCCCACCGGCTGCTCGGGTGCCCGGCTGATGGCCACCCTGCTGAACGAGCTCGAGCGCACCGGCGGCCGCTACGGCCTGCAGACCATGTGCGAAGGCGGCGGCCAGGCCAACGCCACCATCATCGAGCGACTCGGCTAGCGCCGGCACCTTCCCGGCCCGTGGCCCGCGTCCTCGTCACCGGAGGCACCGGAACCCTCGGATCACTGCTCGTCAGCCGCCTGCTGGCTCAGGGCCACGAGGTCCGGTCGTTCAGCCGCCACCCACCGGCCACGGCTCTGCCGCCGTCGGATGACAAATCGGGCCCGGGTCTGTCACATCACCGCGGTGACGTCTCGACGGGTACCGGCCTCGACGAGGCCTGCGCCGGCGTCGACACGATCATCCACACGGCCACGTCCCCGCGCGCCTCGGGCGCCGTGGAGGTGAAGGGCACGACCAACGTGACCGCGGCGGCGTCCCGGGTGGACGCCCACCTCATCTACGTCTCCATCGTGGGCGTCGACGCCATGCACTACTCCTACTACCGGGGGAAGTGGGCAGCGGAGCAGGCGGTCGAGTCGGGAGGAGTCCGCTTCACCATCCAACGCGCCACACAGTTCCACGACCTCCTCGACCGCTTCCTCGGCTGGCGGGTCTTCCCGGTGACCAGGAACATGGCCTTCCAGCCGGTCGACGCGGCCGAGGTGGCCGACCGGATGGTCGAGCTCGTCGCCGAGGGGCCGGCCGGTCGGGTCGAGGACTTCGGAGGTCCGGCCGTGGTGCCGATGCGCGCCCTCGCCGCCCTGCGCCGCCGGATCACCGGATCGACCACATTGCTCGTTCCTGCTCTCCGGATCGGATTTCTCGGAGAGCTCGACCAGGGCAGGCACCTCTGTCCCGATCACGCCCGCGGACGGCTCACCTGGGAGCAGTGGCTCACAACGCGGCGATAAGCGCCTTCATCCACGGGCCCAGATCGGCCGGCGTCCGGGCCGAGATCAGATTTCCGTCGACCACCGCCGCCTCGTCGACCCAGTCCACCCCGGCGTTCTCCATGTCGTCGCGGATGGCCCCCACACTGGTGGCCCGCCGGCCCTTCAGGATCTTGGCCGAGATGGGCACCCAACCGGCGTGACAGATGAAGGCGATGGGCTTGCCCGCGGTGTCGAAGGCCCGCACCAGGTCGAGGACGGCCTCCGACCGCCGCAACTTGTCGGGGGCGAACCCGCCGGGAATGACCAGGGCGTCGAAGTCGTCCTCTTTCAACCCGTCCACGGTCGTGTCCACGGCCAGCGGTCCGTAACCCTTCTTCCCGTGCACCGGCGTGGCGTCGAGCCCGGCCACCGTCACCGTCACCCCTTCCTCCTGCAGACGGGCCACCGGATAGAGCAGCTCCATGTCCTCGAAGAGATCGGCGGCGAGCACGAGGACTCGGCGGGAACGGAGATCGGTGGGAGCGGCCATGGCTCACGACAGTACCGGCGGCCCTGTCGACCGGCGCAGTCCGGTCGGCTCAGGAGCGGCCCAGGCGTTCGAGGGTGTCGTTGGCCTCGGTGATGATGCCGCCGATGATCTCGGCCACCGAGGGCAACGCGTCGATGACGCCGACGACCTGGCCGGTGGGCAGGATGCCGACGTCCGTGGCCCCGTCGACCAGCGCCGCCTTCGTCATCATGGGGGCGTTGGCCGCCATCAGCACCTGCGCCCAGGAGAGCTCGTTTCCCTCCTTCATGGCCAGGCCCTCCTTGGCCAGGGCGCGCATCGACGTGTGGGTCTGCCGACGGAACGCAAGGGCGTTGCGCAGGGCCCGGGGCAGGGCGGCCAGTCGGCCGGCGCCTTCGAGGTGGTCGACCAGATCCGTCCGGATCACCCGCTGCGGAGCACCGTCCACCCGGGTGGTCACCACCGTTCCCGTCACCGCCGTGGCCAGATAGAGCTTCTTCACCTCGTCGGGCACGGTCGACTCCCGGCTGAGCAGGAAGCGGGTACCCATGGCGATACCCGTCGCCCCGTAGGCCAGGGCGGCGACCAGGCCGCGGCCCGATGAGAAGCCGCCGGCACCGATGACACAGACCGTCTCCCCCACGGCATCGACCACCGACGGCAGCAGCAACGAGGTCGGCACTGGACCGGTATGGCCGCCACCCTCGGCCCCCTGGGCGATGACGCCGTGGACCCCCCACTCGGCCACCTTCTCGGCGTGGCGCCGGGCGCCGACGGTGGGGATCACGATGATCCCGGCGGCGGCCAGCTGCTTGACCAGATCGGGACGCGGCGCCTGGGCGAAGCTGGCCACCGTCACCCCCGACTCGACCAGAAGGGCCACCCGCTGCTCGACGTCGGGGGCGTCGGTGCGGAGGTTCACCCCGAAGGGGTTGGTGGTCCGCGCCCGGACGTCCGCCACCGCGGCGCGCAACTCCTCCAAGGTCATTGTGGCCGAGGCCAGGATGCCGAGACCTCCGGCCTCGGCGGTGGCCGCCACCAGCCGGGGGCCGGCCACCCAACCCATACCCGTCTGGACGATCGGGTAGCGCACCCCGACCAGCTCGCACAGCCGGGTCCGCAGTGCCGGGTGCGGATCCGGCATGGCGTCCGTCACCCGGGCAGTTCCTTGTCGCGCAGGCGCGTCGGGTCGAGAACCTCGCGGATCAGTTCCAGTTCCCCGGGGTCGGGAAGGCGGGTGACGGGGACGTCGGCGGGTATGACGAGAGTGAAACCGGTGGCGGCCACGATGTCGTCGACGGTCACGCCCGGATGGACCGAGCGCAGCCGCATGGCGTGGTCCGGGGTGGCGAAGTCGAAGACCCCGAGGTTGGAGATGACGACGCGGATCTCGTGGAAGCGGGTGGCCGCCGGGCCCGCCGCCGCGGCGCGGTCGTAGCCGACTCCGCCGACCATGTCGACGTGCTCCACGAAGCTGCGCGGCGAATGGGAGGGGACCCAGTAGCTGGTGGTGTGGTTGACGGTGTTGCCCGGGGCGCCGCGGACCCCGATCAGCTGCGTCTTCGGTCGGGCCCAGTCGCCGATGCAGCTGATGTTCTGGTTGCCGTAACGGTCGACCTGGGTGGCCATCATCATCACGTGGCGCCGGCCCGACCAGACCACGTCGAAGACCCGCCGGTACGGCAGCCAGGCTTCGAGGACGAAGGCGGAACGGGCCGACGAGACGGCGGGGGTGTTGGCCATCAGCGCCGCTTCGCCGTCGGTGAGGACGAGGTCGGGCTCGAAGGTGAGCCGGGCCAGCCGGGCCCCGATGGCCGGGATGGTGCCGAAGGGACTGGCCACGATCTCGCCGTCGCCGCGCCAGGCCTCGGCGCAGGCCACCGCCACCACTTCGGCCCGGGCCACCTCGACGCCCGTCGCGGTCATGACTTGGCCCCGGCCGTCTCGGCCACGGCCGCCCGGTAGGCCGGCTCGTCGACCCGGACGTAGCGCTCGGCGAAGGCCTTCCAGGCGTCGGCGTCGGCCCCCGAGCCGGCGTAGGCCTTCTGGAAGGCCTCGTCGCGGTCGTAGTCGGGTGGACACGAGGTGAAATGGGCGCCGCCGGGGACTTCGGCGACGGCGTCGGTGAGAAGCCGACTGATGGTGATCGTCTGGATAGGGCCCTCGTCGAGCAGCGCCCCGGGGGCCACGACCTTCTCGGCCGTGACGAAACGACGGACCGCAGCACCCAGGTAGAGCTCGTCGAAAAAGGGGTCGGGGCCGAGGATCTGACCGTTGCCGTGGGTGTCGGCCCGGTTCAGGTGGACGAAGGCGGCGTCCAGGGTGAGCGCGGGCATGGCCACCAGCTCCTCGCCGTCGGCGTAGGGGGAGGTGACCGTCCGCAGTTCGGGATTGACCCGCATGACGTCGGAACCGAGGCCGGCCCGGGTGGGCAGGAAGGGCAGCCTCTGGCAGGCGGCCAGAAGACCCAGGTAGAACATGCCCTCGTCGACTTCCATGGCCTCGACGCCGCCGGTCTGGCGGGCGGCACGGAAGTGGGGGTCGAGGGCGATGGAGTCGAGGGTGACGAAGCCGTAGACGACCTTGCGGACAAGGCCGGAGGCACAGAGGACGCCGACGTCGGGACCGCCGTAGGAGACGACGGTCAGATCGCCGATGCCGGCCCGGACGATGGCCCTGACGGCCGCCATCGGTTTGCGTCGTGAGCCCCAGCCGCCGAAGCCGACCGTCATGCCCGGCCGGAGCTCGGCGACCATTTCGTCGAGGCCGACGCGCTTATCTGCCATGCGTCGTCACTTGGAAACGTTGGGGTCGCGCTTCTCGACGAAGGCGGCCCGCTGCTCGTCGGCCACCCCGGAGACATGGAGCTCGTAGGTGAAGCCCTGCTCGTAGCGGTAGGAGCGTTTGACGTCGACGGGATCGATGCCGTTCAACGATTCCTTGGCCCGGCGGATGATGGTGGGACTCTTGGCGGCGATGACGGCGGCGACCTCGTAGGCGGCGTCGATCAGAGTGTCACGGGGCACGACACGCAAGACCGAGCCGAACTCGTGGAGCTCGGCGGCGGTAGCCGTGGTGGCCGTGTAGACCATCTGGCGCATCTTGTGCTGGGGAACGAGCCGGGCCAGGTGGGTGGCGGCACCGAGGGCCCCGCGATCGACTTCGGGGAGCCCGAAGGTGGCGTCGTCGGAGGCGACCACGATGTCGGCGTTGCCGCAGAGGCCGATGCCGCCACCGAGACAGAAGCCGTGGACGGCGACGATCACCGGGACCTCGCAGTCGTAGACGGCGGCGAAGGCGGCGGCACAACCGCGGTTGACACCGACGAGCGCCGCGTCCCCGACGGCCTGGATCTCCTTGATGTCGACGCCGGCGCAGAAGCCGCGGCCTTCGGCCCGGAGCACCACCACCCGGGTCTCGGGGTTGCGGCCGGCGGCCAGGACGGCGTCGGCCAGGGCGAACCAGCCGGCGACATCGAGCGCGTTGACCGGGGGCGCGTCGATCACCACCTCCGCCGTCCCGGCCAGGCGTTCATGGGTTTCGATGCTCATCGATGGCTCCGGATCCTCGGTGATGACGGTGTCCCCGACGGCGGCCGGTGCCGCGCTGGCGGCGGCCCGGGTGATCTGATGCCGCGTCAGGAAACGAGAGGAGGATAGGCCAGGTGGCCGACCTTCGGTAGTTTGTGCGCCCTGGCCAAGGAGGCGGTGGTGAGCCCGAGCAAGGAAGCGGTGAGCCCCGGGGAGAAGGCCGATCCCCTCGACTTCGGCGGCAAGGTGGTCGTGGTGACGGGCGGGGCGCGGGGGGTGGGACGCGGGATCAGCGAAGGCTTCCTGGGCGCCGGGGCCGACGTCGTCATCTGCGGCCGCCATGTCCCGGCGGCCGAGGATCTCCCCGGTCGAAACGGCCGGACGGCGGTCTTCGTCCAGGCCGACGTGCGAGATGCCGAGCAGGCGGCCGAGGTGGTGGCCCAGACCACGGGCCGCTTCGGTCGGCTCGACGTGTTGGTGAACAACGCCGGCGGATCGCCGTCGGTGCCGGCGGCCGACGCCTCGGCCCGGTTCATCTCGCAGGTGATCGCCCTCAACCTGGTGGCCCCCTTCTATTGCGCCCAGGCGGCCAACCGGGTCATGCAGGAACAGGGCCAAGGCGGCTCGATCGTGAACATCGCCAGCATCTCCGGGCTGCGGCCCTCGCCGGGGAGCGCCGCCTACGGTGCGGCCAAGGCGGGGTTGATCAACCTGACCCGCAGCCTGGCCATGGAGTGGGCGCCCAAGGTCCGGGTGAACTGCGTGGTGGCCGGGATGGTGGCCACCGAAGCGGCCGACGACCACTACGGCGGGCCGGCCGGGGTGGAGGCGGTGGCGGCCACCGTGCCCCTGCGCCGGCTGGGGACGCCCGACGACATGGCCGGGGTCTGTCTCTTCCTGGCCTCCCCGCTGGCCTCCTACCTGGCCGGCGCGGCCATCGAAGCCGACGGAGGCGGAGAGTGGCCGCCCTTCCTGGCCGCCGTGGACTCGGTGACCAGGAAGGGGCAAAGTGCAGACGGACACCCGGCGTGCTCTGATAGCGCCTCGTGAAACTCGCCGTCCCCACAGAGACCCGAGCCGGTGAACACCGGGTGGCCATGATTCCCGACGTCGCCGGCCGGCTGGTCGGAGCGGGCGTCGACGTGTCGGTCCAGGCCGGGGCGGGGGTCGAGGCCCATTTCCCCGACGCCGCCTACGCCGACAAAGGAGCCACCGTCGCCGGCGACCTGACCGAGTTGATGACGGGCGCCACCGCCGTGGCCAAGGTGCAGGCGCCGACGCCCGACGAGGTGGCGGCCATGCCCGAGGGCGTCACCGTGGTCAGCTTCTTCCAGCCCGGCGCCCAACTCGATACGGTGAAGGCGCTGGTGGCCAAGCGGGCCACGGCCTTCAGCCTCGACTTGCTCCCCCGGATCAGCCGGGCCCAGTCGATGGATGCGCTCTCGTCGCAGTCCACGGTGTCGGGCTATCTGGGGGCCCTGGCGGCGGCCGAGCGGCTGCCCAAGTTCTTCCCCATGTTCATGACGGCCGCCGGGACCGTGCCGCCGGCCAAGGTCCTGGTCATGGGGGCCGGGGTGGCCGGGCTGCAGGCGATCGCCACCGCCCGGCGTCTCGGGGCCCAGGTGCGCGCCTACGACGTCCGGGCCGCGGCCAAGGAAGAGGTCCAGTCGCTCGGGGCCACCTTCGTCGACCTCGGTCTCGAATCCCAGGAGGGTTCCGGCGGCTACGCCCGGGAACAGTCCGAGGACTTCCTGGCCAAACAACGCGAGGCGATCGGCAAGGAGGTGGCGGCGGCCGACGTGGTGATCACCACGGCGGCCATCCCCGGGCGGCAGGCTCCGGTCCTCGTCACCACGGCCATGGTCGAACAGATGGCCGAAGGATCGGTGATCGTCGACCTGGCCGCCGACTCGGGAGGCAACTGCGAGGTCTCCGAGGCCGGGAAGGACATCCTCCACCACGGCGTCTGCGTGGCCGGACTCTCCAATCCCCCGTCGGCCATGCCCACCCACGCCAGTTTCCTCTACTCGCGCAACGTCTTGAACTTCCTGACCCTGATCGTGACCGACGGGGCGCTCGCCCCCGACTTCGACGACGAGATCGTGGTGGGCTGCTGCGTCGTGCGGGCCGGGGAGATCGTCCACGGACCCACCCGAGAACTGGTCGACGGCAAGGGGGCGAACTGATGGAGGTTCTGGGTGGGCCCGGGTTGATGGGTTTCATCACCATCTTCGTGCTGGCCGGCTTCGTCGGCTACGAAGTCGTCTCGAAAGTGCCGAGCATCCTGCACACACCGTTGATGTCCGGTTCGAACGCCATTCACGGCATCATCCTGGTCGGCACCATGCTCGTTCTGGGTGAGGCCCACGGCGCCGCCCAGCTGACCCTCGGATTCCTGGCCGTCGTGCTGGCCACCTTGAACGTGGTCGGCGGATTCGTGGTCACCGACCGGATGCTCCACATGTTCAAGCCGCGGAGCGAGACGAAGCCGGTCAAGGCGCAGACGCCGGCCGACGGCGATGGTCCGGCCTCGTGAAGGCCATCCCCGTGATGACCATCCCCGTGAAAGCCATCCCCGTGATGACCATCCCCGTGATGACCATCCCCGTGATGAACGGTGCCCAGTCATGAGTCGGGCCACCGCCACCGATCTCGTCTATCTGATCGCCATCGTCGGCTTCATCCTCGCTCTGAAGGGGCTGAGCTCGCCCAAGCACGCCCGGATCGGGAACTTGGCCGGCGCGGCCGGGATGCTGCTGGCCGTGGCCTGGACGTTCTCCCTGCCCTCCGTCTACGGGCAGACGAAGAACCTGGTCCTGATCATCGTGGCCGTGATCGTCGGCACCGTCATCGGTGTACCGGCGGCGCGGATGGTGAAGATGACGGCCATGCCCCAGATGGTGGCCATCTTCAACGGGGTGGGTGGTGGGGCCGCGGCGTTGGTGTCGGTCACCGAGTTCATCTCGCTGCCGGGCAAATCGATCGCCATCTACAAGATCTGCGAGATCCTCTTCGGTGTCCTGGTCGGTGCCGTCTCCTTCGCCGGCAGCGCGGTGGCCTTCGCCAAGCTGCAGGAGCTGGTGACGGGGAGGCCCATCACCTACCCGGGACAGCAGGCCATCAACGCCGGGGTCGGTCTGGCCATCTTGGCCGTGCTGCTGGCCACCATCCTCACCGCCAACACGGCGCTACTCGTCGTCGTCGTCGTCCTCTCGCTGGCGCTGGGGGTGATCTTCGTCCTGCCCATCGGGGGCGCCGACGTCCCGGTGCTGATCTCGCTGCTCAACTCGTTCACCGGTCTGGCCGTGGCCGCCTCCGGTTTCACCCTGAACAGCAATCTCCTCATCGTGGCCGGGACCCTGGTGGGGGCGTCGGGCATGCTGCTCACCCGGATGATGAGCAAGGCCATGGGCCGCTCTCTGCCCAACATCCTCTTCAGCGCATTCGGCTCGGTCATCACCGCCACCGGCGCCGACGGCGGAGCCGACGGGCGGGCGGTGCGGACGGGGACGGCCGAGGACATCGGTGTGCTCCTGGCCTACGCCCGGAAGGTGGCCATCGTCCCCGGCTACGGCCTGGCCGTGGCCCAGGCCCAACACGTGGCCCGGGAGTTGGCCGACACGTTGACCGAGCGCGGCGTCGAGGTCTACTACGCCATCCATCCCGTGGCCGGCCGGATGCCCGGTCACATGAACGTGCTGCTGGCCGAGGCCAACGTCCCCTACGACCAGTTGGTGGAGATGGACGACGCCAACCCCGAGATGGCCACCACCGACGTCGCCCTGGTCGTGGGGGCGAACGACACGGTGAACCCGGCGGCCAAGAACACGCCGGGCAGTCCGATCTTCGGCATGCCCATCATCAACGTGGATCAGGCCACCAACATCGTCTTCCTGAAGCGCTCCATGCGTCCCGGCTTCGCCGGTATCGACAACGAACTTCTCTACGACCCCAAGACGACCATGCTCTTCGGCGACGCCAAGGACAGCTTGTCGGCACTCGTCGCCGCCGTCCGTTCCGCCTGACGTCGCGCGTCGGGCGACCGCGCCCCTCCCCGGCTCCTGCGAACCGGCCTCCGGCCACCCGGCGATCGTGAGAAGCGCGGTAGGAGAATTCCCGCCTCGGCGATTCAGGGAGGGCGGAGATGGAGGAACTCAGCAGAGATCTCGGCGGCCATCGTCCGTCAGGGATCGGGACACCGGCCGGTCCTCGTGGCCGTGGCCGTGCTGTTCGGTGCTCTCGTGGCCACCGGTGTCAGTGGGGCGTCGATACCCGACGGCGGCGCACGATCCACGGCAGTGACAAGACGTCGGGCGCGGCCCACGCCTTGAAGATCATCGACCACGCCAAGACGGCGACCTGTCGCAAGAGAAGTACCGCGCTCGATGGGGACCAAACCCCCCGGGGATCGCAACCGGCACCGGCGCGGCCTCGGTGGGGACCGTGGGCGACACCTGCATCCTCGGACAGATCAGCCTCTACGCGGGGAACACCTATCCGAATGCCGAGATGACGGCCGAAGGACAATCCTTGAGGGACTCGGCCAACCCCGAGCTTTTGCACCTGATCGGGACGGCCTATGGCGGTACCGGTACGACTTTCAACCTGCCGGGACGACTCAGACGGTGACGGTCTGATTCTTGGTCAGCGCCGACGGGCCGCCTTCGGCCAGGTGGGCGAAGACCAGGAAGCCCTGGCTCGTCTGGCGGGCCGATGCCACCACCACCGACACCTGCTCGTGGCCCACGAGATGCGAGGCGTCGTTCACCACCACCATGTCGCCTTCGGGGAGATAGCCGACGGCCTGGCGGGGCTGACGTCCGGACTTGACCAGGTCGATGACCAACTTCTCTCCCGGGGGATGGTCGGGGGCGAGCTCGGACATGAGGCGGCGGAGATCGATGGAAGCCACGCCTTCGGACTCGGCCCGCTCGGCCAGATCGGCGGAACAGGTGGCCAGGCGGACGTGGAGTCGATGGGCCACGGCCAGGGCGCGCTCTCCGGGATCGTCGAGCTCGGGGACCTCGTCCTCGGTCATGCGGACGTCGACACCACCGGCGCGCAGTGAGTCGATCGCCTCGAGGCCCCGGCGGGCCCGACGCGACGAGACCGGATCGGGACTCTCGGCCAAGGCGCGGACCTCGTCCACCACGAAACGGGGGACGACGACACCACCGGCCAGGAGTCCCGACCGGCCCAGAACGAAGAGGTGGCGATCGAGGACGGCCGAGGTGTCGATCAACAAGGCGTTGTGCGGCGGCGGGTCATCGGGTCGCTCGACCAGGTGGGAGAAGCCGGCCGCCCTGATGATCTCGCGGCCCTTCGTGACACCCAGCCGGGTGCCGGCGGCGCAGAGGACCCAGGCCAAAGCGGCCACCGCCGGATAGTCGGCGCTCGAGTGGACGAGGGCGACGAGAGGCAGGCCGGCCACCAGTCCGGCCAGAAGCCCGGTGGTGCCCACCACCGAGCCGGCGAAGACCTCGCTGGCGGGCATGGCCCGCAGTTCGTGGACGGCTCCGGCCACGCCCCGGTCGAGGAAGCGGCCGACGATGCCGCCGGCCAGGTAGGTGACCAGGGCACCGAGGGTGATGCCGATCAGAGGCGCCGTGGTGTTGCGGCCCATGTGATCGCCGATGGCCAGGCCCCCGATGACGCCGGCGATGACGAGGAAGAGCCGGAAGACCTCGACGAAGACGACGTCTCCCAGCCGTCGGGGAGCGACGTCACGGCCGGTGAGGCCGTCGAGGCTCACCAGCCGGTGGCGTTTCAGGAAGTTCTCGTGGGGGCCGTCGGGGGCGTCCGAGAGGGCGGCCGGGGTGCCATCGGCGGAGACAGAGGCGGCGGCGGCCGGCACGCTCTCGGGAGTCACGCCGAATTCATCGACCTTCTGGGCCATCCACTGAAGGTCCGAGCGGCAAATGCCGACACCTTTCTGGCAATTCCCAGGCAGGCCCCTTGTCAACACCTGCCTCAACCACAACACTTGGAGACCTTCGAGAGCTGCCTGAGGTGGCCCACCCCGACCCGACCTCCCCGGGGCGACTCTCGGCACGCTCTCCCATAGACCCTGGTCGGGCCGCTGATAGCCGACCCAGACACGAGCTGATCGAGAACGATGACCCGACGCAGGCGAACCACAGCTCCCGCCCTAGAGCTGCGCGGCCTGGAGCTTCTGACGGCGACGGAGAACGGGGACCTGGTGCTCCCGGGACTGACGCTGATCGCCTCCCCGGACCTCGTGACCGTGAGCGGACCGTCGGATCAGCTTCTGCGCTCGTGGACCTGGTCCGAGATCACCGGGCTGGACGCCGACAGGTGGGCATGGGGGTCGGGGGGCCACCCCCTGCAGGTGCTCGAGCTGACGGCCGGCGGCCGGAGCCACCGGTTCCTGGTGGGCGCACCCGATCTCTCGGCCTTCCTCGATGCCGCCGCCGGGTGGTCGCTCAACACCGCTCCCCCCGGCACCGCCGAATCGGCGCCGCCCTCGCGTCTGCGCCGGTCCCGTCGGGCCCCGCGCTCGGCCCGGGCCAGTCTGGCCCAGGCCAGCCTGACGCTCGGACGCGGCTTCGGATGGCTCGGCCGGGGACGGCCACGTCACGGGCGGACCTGGCGGGTGCGACCGGCCGGTGCCTGCATCGGCGCCGTCGCCCTGATCGGCGGCGGAGCGACGTGGGGCGCCATCGGCACAGGGGGGGCCCAGGCCGCCGATCCGAGGGGCACCACCGGCGGCGGTGTCTCCATCATGTCCCGGATGGCCAAGGAGTTCGCTTCCCGGGCGACGGCGGCCGATCTGCCGGCGGCCACCACGCCGCCCGCTCCGGCGCCGCCGTCGCTGGCCGGGTCAGCGGCGCTGCAGTCACACGAGATCTTCGGCTTCGCCCCCTACTGGACGCTGCCCCAGGAATCGGGGTTCACCGTCTCGGACCTGACGACGATCGCCTACTTCAGCGTCGACGTGAACGGGGACGGCACCGTGCAGAACTCGGGTCCGGGTTGGACGGGCTACCAGAGCCAGGCTCTGTCCGACCTGATCACCCGGGCCCATACGGCTGGATCTCGGGTGGTGCTGACGGCCAGCTGTTTCGGGCAGAGCGCGCTCGACCAGGTGACCTCGGACCCGAACGCGGCGACCCGTCTGGCCACGACCCTGGTGCAACTGGTGTCGGCCAAGAACCTGGACGGGGTGAACCTCGATTTCGAAGGAGAGGGGGCGGCCGACCAGGCCGGTTTGACCGCTCTCGTCTCCCGGGTCTCGGGGGCGTTGCGGGCCGCCAACCCGCACTGGCAGGTGACCATGGACACCTACGCCTCGTCGGCCGGCGATCCGGGTGGCTTCTACGACATCGCCGGACTGGCCCCGAGCGTCGACGCCTTCTTTGTGATGGCGTATGACATGAATGCCAAGACCCCGTCGCCGACAGCCCCGCTGACCGGGTCGGGCTTCACCGATCTGCAGGCCCTCCAGGAGTACACGTCGGTCGTGCCGGCGTCGAAGGTGATCCTGGGCGTGCCGTACTACGGCTACGACTGGCCCACGTCGGGTCCCGGTCTCGGGTCACCGGCGACGGGCGGGCCCACGCCTCTGAGCTATTCCCAGATCACGAGCGGCGGGCATCCGGTGTATTGGGACAGCGCCACCCAGACGGCGTGGACCTCGTATCAGGTGGGCAACCAGTGGCATCAGACCTGGTTCGACGACCCGACGTCACTCGCCCTGAAAGCACAGCTGGCGAACTTCTTCCATGTCGCCGGTCTCGGGGTCTGGGCGCTCGGCATGGACGGGAACGATCCGAGCATGTTGGCCGCCCTGCTCGGAAGCGCACCAGTGGTCAAAGACTTCCAACCGGGCCCCGGGGCGACCACCCCGACGACCTCGAGCACGACCACGACGACGACGACCGCCGCCGCCGGCTACAGCTATTCGGGCGTCTGGAACGGCGCCACCGTCAGTCTCGCCCCGGTCGACCTCTCCACTCTCCCCGACCACGGCGCCAGCAAACCGGTCGGTCCGTTGACCGGCTTCACGACCAATGACCCGGCGGCCGGCTGCCTGGCCAGCGGTGAGCCCCTGAGTGTGAGCGAATTGCTGGCCGAGCCGAACGTCTTCGTGGTGGTGTCCCAGGCGCCGGCCGACTGTGTGAGCGAGGCCTGGACCTTCGTCCCCGACAGCGGCCTGGGGGCCAGCGGCCCCGGCGGTGGGGCTTCGGGCGGTGGGGCTTCGGGCGGTGGGGGTTCGGGCGGTGGGGGTTCGGGCAGTGGGAGTTCGGGCACTACGACGACCACCAGTTCGACGACCAGCCCCTCGACGACCACGACGACGAGCACGGTTCCGCCGGGCTGATCCCCGAGGTTTCTACCGCTTTTCGTAGTTAGCTTGCTTCTTTCGGTGGTACTTTGCCGACAGATGAGGGTGAGCTCCTGAGATCGCAGCAAATTGGCTGCGTGCCGGGCCTTCTGTTCCGGCCGGCGGTGGTCGATGATTCGATGGTGCAAGTACCCGTGTCCCGCGATGGGCACGACTCCCGGAGCGCCGGCCGTCCGTGGTGGATGGTCCGGGCCGGCCTCGCCACTCTCCTTCTGACGGTGAGCTCGCTGGTGGCCGTGACCGGGATCGACGGGGTCGGGCGCTCGACGGCCTCGGCCGCGCCCGTCGCCCACAGCTACGCCGGATCGGGGGTGATGGGTTTCGGTGACGCCCCCCAGGAGACCACGCCGAGCGGGACGCTCGGATCGGTGATGACCGCCATGGCCGCCACCCCGGACGGAAGGGGCTTCTGGCTGGCCGGGGCCGACGGCGGGGTCTTCGCATCCGGGGACGCGCCGTTCGAGGGTTCGCTCGGGGGGCTGCGACTGACCGGTCCCATCGTGGCCATCGCCGGCACCCCCGACGGCAACGGCTACTGGCTGGCCGGGCTCGACGGCGGAGTCTTCGCATTCGGCGACGCCGGCTACTACGGGTCGCTGGGTGGCATCCGGCTGGCCCAACCCATCGTGGGGATGGCCTCCACAGCCGACGGCCGGGGCTACTGGTTGGTGGCCGCCGACGGCGGGGTCTTCACCTTCGGCGACGCCGGCTTCTTCGGCTCGACGGGAGGCATGCCTCTGGCGGCCGTCGTCACCGGCATGGCGGCGACAGCCGACGGCCAGGGCTACTGGTTGGTGGCCGCCGACGGCGGGATCTTCACCTTCGGCGACGCCAACTTCCTCGGCTCCACGGGCGGGAAGCCCATTCCCGACTCCATCGTGGGCATGGCCACGACGCCCGGGGGCAAGGGCTACTGGTTGGTCGGGTGGGACGGAAGCATCTACACCTTCGGCAACGCCCCGCCGCTCGGTTCCACCGCCTCGACCAAGCCCCTCTCCCCGGTGAGCGCCATGGCCGCCACCCCCGACGGCAACGGCTACTGGCTCCTCGAGCCCGACGACTGGAACTACTTCTTCACGGGCGCCTCGCCCTACGCCTTGTCCACGTCCGCCTCCATCACCTCCATCGCCGCCAGCCAGGTGGAGGGCGACCCCGACCTCGGACAGGGGGCCTACTGCAATCCCTACGGTCCCTGTGAGGCCTGGTGCGCACTCTTCGCCACCTGGGTGTGGCGGCAGTCCGGAGTCCCGATCCCCGCCTACCCGTTCACCGGGAGCATGTACTCGTGGGTGGCGGGCCATGGGCGGCTTCTGGCGCCATGGGCCCTGGCGGCACCGGGAGACGCCGTGCTCTACGGCACCGGGCCCCAGAGCACGGCCTCCTCGGTCCATACCGGGATCGTGGCCCAAGTGTGGCCTGACGGGGCCATCGTCACCATCGAGGGCGACGCCGGACCGGCGCCGTCGGGCCAGCTGTCGGTGATCATCAACGGGCCCTTCCTTCCCGCTGATTCCAACCGGGAGAACGGCTTCCCCATCTACGCCTTCGGCCAGCCCACCGCTTAGGCAGCGCATCGTCTCTCCCGATGGACCGGACCCGCCGGGCCAGCCGGGGGCGGGCGGAGTCGCCGCCGGACGGGGACCGGTGGGAGGATGGAGGCAGCACGACCAGGGAGGCTGACGGTGACGACCCAGCAGGCGCAGTCGGTGGACGACATCGACCTTTCCGACCTCGAATTCTGGGCCCTGCCATGGAGCAGCCGGGAGGCGGCCTTCAAGACACTGCGCCAGAAGCGGCCCATCGCCTTCTTCGAGGAACCGGAACTGGACGAGTCCATGCCCTTCCCCCAGGGGCCGGGCTACTACGCCATCACCCGCTACCACGACATCGTGGAGATGAGCCGGCACCCCGAGCTGTTCTGTTCGGGCCGGTCGGCCACGTCCATCTTCGACATGCCCGTGGAATTCCTCGAGTTCTTCGGGTCGATGATCAACATGGACGACCCCCGGCACGCCCGGCTGCGCCGGATCGTCTCGGCCGCCTTCAACCCCCGGATGGTCAAGAGCATCGAGGAGACCATCCAGCAGGTGGCCGACTCGATCATCGAGACGGTGCGGGAGGGGGGCGAATGCGACTTTGTCACCGAGGTGGCCTCCCGGCTCCCCCTCAAGGTGATCTGCGACATGCTGGGGATTCCCGAGAGCGACTACGACACCGTCTTCCGCGCCTCCAATGTGATCCTCTCGGCCGGGGACACCGAGTACATCCCCGAGGGTGCTGACCCCGTCGTCACCTTGTTGAACGCCGGGGCGGAGCTGGCCGGGCTCATGGAGGGTCTGGCTGCCTTCCGGGCCGAGAACCCCACCGACGACCTCACCTCGGAGCTGCTCCACGCCAACGTCGACGGGGAGTCGCTCACCCACGCCGAGCTGGCCTCGTTCTTCATCCTGCTGCTGGTGGCCGGGAATGAGACCACCCGCAACGCCATCTCCCACGGCCTGTGGCTGCTCACCGAGCATCCGGACCAGCGGGCCACCTGGACCCAGGACGTCGACGGGGTGACGGCCACGGCCGTGGACGAGATCGTCCGGATCGCCACTCCGGTGATCTTCATGCGGCGGACGGTGACGGGACCGACCACTTTGTCCGACCACGAGTTCACCGAGGGCGACAAGGTCATCCTCTTCTACAACTCGGCCAACCGGGACGAAGAGGTGTTCGCCAACCCCGACGTCTTCGACGTGACGCGGGCCCCCAACCCCCACATCGGGTTCGGCGCCCCCGGCCCCCACTTCTGCCTCGGGGCCCACCTGGCCCGGCGGGAGATGTCGGTGATGTTCCGGGAGCTCTTCCGGCATGTGCCCGACATCCGGGCCTCGGCCGAACCCGACCGGCTGCTCTCCAACTTCATCAACGGGATCAAGCACCTGCCCTGCACATTCACCGCCGGCGGCCGATGACCATGGCGGGCGGGCCCGTGAACGCCCCGATGGGTCACGGGGTCAAGCAGCGCGACATCATCAAAATGACGGAGGCCGAGGTCGACGCCTTTCTGCACGAGCGGCGGCCGATGTCGCTGTGCACGATCAACCACGACGGATCGATCCACGCCGTGGCCATGTGGTACGGCTTCCTGGAAGGGGCCATCGCCTTCGAGACGAAGGGCAAGTCGCAGAAGGTGCAGAACCTGCGGCGTGACCCGCGGCTGACGGTGCTGGTGGAGGACGGGGACTACTACGAGGAACTGCGGGGCGTGGAGCTGGTGGGCAGCGCCGAGATCGTCGAGGATCCCGACCGGATGTGGCTGCTCGGCGTCGATCTGTTCGAGCGCTACTACGGGACCTACACCGACGAGCTGAAGCCCTTCGTGGAGACGATGCTGCACAAGCGGGTGGTGATCAAGCTGAAGGTGGACCGGGTGGTGACCTGGGACCACCGCAAACTCGGCCTGGGCTCCACCCGGCCCACCGGCTAACGGGCGATCGGTCGACTCCATGAAACCGTGACGGGGCACCGGATGAGCGGCGACGAGGTCTGGGCCTTTCTCGGATCCACGCCGCCGCAGACGGACAAACTGGCCACGGTGAGGGCCGACGGGAGCCCGCATGTGGCACCGGTCTGGTTCGCCGTCGACGACCGGTGCATCGTCTTCAACCCCGGAGAGGACACGGTGAACGGCCGGGCGCCGGGCCGGGATCATCGGCGGGCGCTACATGGGTGAGGGGCCCGACGCCTACGGCGAAGGGCGACGGGG
Source organism: Acidimicrobiales bacterium (assembly GCA_035535015.1). Taxonomy (GTDB): domain Bacteria; phylum Actinomycetota; class Acidimicrobiia; order Acidimicrobiales; family UBA8190; genus Palsa-661. The sequence goes on from DATLQU010000059.1 coordinate 52,084, forward strand.
TTCCCGGCGAGCTTCTCGTCCGGCTCCGGCCGGGGCCGACCTGGCCGACGGAGGCCGGGCTCCCGGCCCCGCCCGTCGCTGAAACACGTTTCACTTCCGCTGCTACTGTCTCCCCCTGGCCTGGACCGGAGAGCCGGCGGTCCGGCCCGGTGGGCCGAGGATCCGACCCGCAGGAGTGTGGGTCCGACCGGGAGAGAAGGAGCGACGATGATTCTGGACCGCTTTCGGCTGACGGATCGCGTGGCCGTGGTGACGGGTGCGGGGCGCGGGATCGGCGCCGGCACGGCGGTGGCCCTGGCCGAGGCCGGGTGCGACGTGCTGATCTCGGCCCGGACCGAGGAGCAACTGCAGGAGGTGGCCGGGCGGATCGAGGGCGCGGGGCGGAAGGTGCACGTGATCCCGGCCGACCTGAACGATCTCGACGCCGTGGCGGCGCTCGCCCCCGCCGCCCAGGAGGCGTTCGGCCGGCTCGACATCGTGGTGAACAACGTGGGCGGGACGATGCCGAGGGGATTTCTGGAGACCTCGCCGCGCTTTCTCGAACAGGCCTTCCATTTCAACGTGGCCACCGCCCATGCGCTCAGCCGGGCCGCCGTTCCGCTGATGCTGGCCGGAGGGGGCGGGTCGGTGGTGAACATCTCCTCGGCCATGGGCCGGACCCAGGCCCGGGGATTCGTCGCCTACGGGACGGCCAAGGCCGCTCTGGCCCATTACACCCGGCTGGCCGCCACCGATCTGGCCCCGCGGATCCGGGTGAACGCCATCGCCGTCGGTTCCGTGGCCACGTCGGCTCTCGAGGTCGTTCTCACCGACGAGACCCTGCGGACGACCATGGAGTCCGCCACCCCGCTCAAGCGGATCGGTGAGCCCGAGGACATCGCCGCCGCCATCGTCTACCTGTGCTCGCCGGCCGGGAGTTACGTGACCGGGAAGATCCTGGAGGTCGATGGCGGCCTCGACCATCCGAATCTCGATATGGGAATGCCCGATCTGTGACGACTCGGTGAGTGGATGACAACGGGCGGGCGGCCGGTGGGGAGTTCGGAAGCGGCTCGAGCAAATGAGGAGGATCCGGTGAGTCACCGCGTGGTGCTGTGGGGAACGGGCAACGTCGGTCGGCACGCGCTGGCCGGGATCGACGCCCGGCCCGATCTCGAACTGGTGGGGGTCTGGGTCTCGAATCCCGAGAAGGTCGGGCGCGATGCCGGGGAGTTGGCCGGACTGGGTCGATCGCTCGGTGTGGCGGCCACCAACGACGTGAACGCCATCGTGGCGCTGCAGCCCGACTGCATCGTGCACACGGCCATGGCCGATGACCGCTTGATGGAGGCGCTCGACGACCTGGCCATGTTGCTGAAGGCGGGGATCAACGTGGTCTCCAGCGGGCCGGTGTTCCTGCAGTACCCCGACGGGGTGGTGGCGCCGGCCATGATCGAGCCGATCCGGGAGGCTGCCGCCAGCGGTGGCGTATCGCTGTTGGTGAACGGGATCGACCCCGGTTTCGCCAACGACTGGCTGCCGTTGGTCTTGACCAGCGTGTGCGAGCGGATCGACGAGGTCCGCTGCTTCGAGATCCTCAACTACGCCACCTACGACCAGCCCATGGTGATGTTCGACATCATGGGCTTCGGCCGGTCCATGGACAACGTCCCCATGCTGCTGCAACCGGGGGTGCTGACCATGGCCTGGGGAAGCGTGGTCCGTCAGCTGGCGGCCGGACTCGACATCGAGCTCGATGCCGTCGAGGAGAGCTACGTCCGGTTGCCGGCGCCGGAGAATTTCGCCATCGCCTCGGGCCCGATCGAGAAAGGCACGGTGGCCGGGCTGCGCTTCGAGGTTCGGGGTATGCGGGCGGGCAGGGCGGTGGTCGTCCTCGAACACGTGACCCGGTTACGCGATGACATCGGACCGGACTGGCCCCAACCGACGGGACAGGGCGGTTACCGGGTGACGATCACGGGCGAACCCAACTACACCCTCGACCTGCAGATGCTCGGGAGCGACGGCGACCACAACACCGCCGGGCTGAAGGCCACCGCCATGCGGCTGGTGAACGCCGTTCCCGCCGTGATCGCCGGCGCTCCGGGACTTCTCACCGCCCTCGACCTTCCCCTGGTGACGGGTCGGGGACTCGCCGGCTGATCGACACCGGCGCCACTGCTCACTGCGGCGGCTTCGAGGCCCGGATCGAATAGATGAGGGGCGGCTGGGGCATGCCCGGTGGGAGGACGAAGGTGCCGTCGTCCCGGCGCTCGAGGAACGGCCACCGGGGGAAGAGGGTGAACGGGTACTCGTGGAGGAACTGGATCTCCAGGCCGGCGCCGATGAGAGCGGAGACCACCGTGCTGAGCGGGTGTTGCCACTCGTAACAGGCGTCGTGGGTCGTCGGCGCGTCGAGGTCGGCGTAGGTGCCGCTCATCTCGTCGAACATCGGCGCCGGATCGAAGTAGGAGCGCTCGAGGTCCAGGCTCTCCCAACCGAACATGTCGGCCACCGGATGGAATTCGCTCAGGTAGAAGATCCCCCCGGGGGCGACCAGGGCGGTGCAGACATCGGCCCAGCGGGGGGTATCGGGGAGCCAGATCAGCGCACCTTTACCCGTGTAGCCATCGACCTCGCCGAGCTCGTCGACTTCGAACGGCTCGACGGCCAGTCGACGCCGGCCCGAACGGAAGCCGTCCACGTCGGAGAGGTCGCCGGCCACGTGGATGGGGACCCGTTCGTCCCACATCTCCCGGTTGGCGGCGATGCGCCCGGCATCGTCGGTGGCCGTGTCCGACGAGGGTCCGACGACCCGGGAACAGACGACGCGGGACCGGAGGAGGCGGAGCCGGGCACGATCTCAGAGTACGACGGCCAAGAGGATGACGGCGACGGACCCGGCGCCGTCGGAGACCCCTACTCTGTCGGCCATGTCCGACACCACCCAGCCGGCGCTCTTCATCGGCCACGGCAATCCGATGAACGCTATCGAGAGCAACGTCTACTCCGATGCCTGGCGGGCCCTGGGGGCGTCATTGCCGCGGCCTCGGGCCGTGCTCTCGATCTCGGCCCACTGGTATGTCCGGACCACCATGGTGACGGCCATGGACAACCCCCGGACGATCCACGACTTCGGAGGATTTCCGGCCGAGCTGTTCGCCGTCGAGTACCCGGCTGCGGGTTCGGCCGCGCTCGCCGGAGAGGTCCGTGATCTGCTGCGGCCGAACCGGGTGGGACTCGATGAGTCCTGGGGTCTCGACCACGGGACCTGGTCGGTCCTCGTCCACATGTTCCCCGACGCCGACGTGCCCGTCGTCCAATTGAGCATCGACCGGTCGAAGCCTGCGGCCTTCCACTACGCGCTCGGCCAGGCGTTGGCACCGTTGTCGGACGCCGGGGTCCTCATCGTCGGCTCCGGAAACGTGGTCCACAATCTGGAGACCTACGCCTGGGGCGGCCATCCGACGGGGGCGTTCGACTGGGCCCTCCGCTTCGACGGTCAGGTCCGGCGCCTACTCGAAGCCGGTGACCATCAACCCCTCGTCGACTACGAACAGCTGGGTCCCGACGCCCGCCTGGCCACCCCCACCCCCGACCACTACCTGCCCCTGCTCTACACCATCGGAGCGGGCGGCGGGCGATCCGTGTCCTATCCGGTGACGGGCATCGAAGGCGGATCGATCTCGATGTTGGCCGTGCGACTCGACTGATGCGAAGCGTTGACCGGACAGCAACGCCGTGCCCCGCTGGCCGGGCGCCGCTGCGACCTGAAGGCACCCACGACCGGGGAGGCCGACGATGCCGTCCGGATTGATCCTCACCTTCGCCGACGGGGTCACCGAAGGCACGTACAACGCGGTGAACGCCACGCTCGGAATCGACATGGCCGCCGGCACCGGAGACTTTCCCGACGGCCTGATCCGCCACACGGCGGGGCCGACCCCGACGGGGGGCTGGATCGTGACCGAGGTGTGGGAGTCCGAAGACCACCAGGGCCGGTTCATGGAGAGCCGGCTGGGAGAGGCGTTGGCCACGAACGGGCTGCCGGCACCCTCGTCGGTCGTCTGGTACAGCGTCGCGCGCGACACCACCCCCTGACCGATAGGTCAGGTCCGGCAACCGGTGGCGCGCCGCCGGCGAGGTCGAGGAGCGGGAAAATCGCAGCGTGGCCTGGCGTAAAGAGGTCGGGCTGGCCCGGGCCGGGTGCCGGTTTCCCCCTCGGGCGGGCCGGGGCACCGTCGGTGGCGCTACTTTTGGCCCACCCCGAGGGCCCCGATGCCCGCCCTCGCCGGTGACCGGGACCCGGTCGCCGGCCCGTGCCCGCCAGGAGACCTCCATGCCCGTGCCCCTCGACGAGTACCCCGTCCACCAGGTTCCGCTGTCCATGCGGCACGTGGCCTCCAGCGATCGCAACGCCTACGACCGCTGCTACCTGAACGCCCACGACCGGACCGGCGAGATCTTTCTCGTCACCGGTCTCGGCGTCTACCCGAACCTCGGGGTCATCGACGCCTACGCCACCATCCGCCACGGTGACCGGCAGCTGTCGGTCCGGATGTCGGATGCCTTGAGCGACGACCGGACGCTCCAGCAGGTCGGGCCCTACCGGATCGAGGTCATCGAACCGCTGCAGCGGCTGCGGCTCGTCCTCGACCATGACACCGTCGGCTTCGACCTGACCTGGACGGGATCGTTCCCGGTGATCGACGAGCCCGCCCATGTCATGCGCCAGGCGGGCCGCGTCATCCTCGACGCCCAGCGCTACGCCCAGGTGGGGACGTGGTCGGGAACTCTGCGGATCGAAGGCCAGGAAATCGCCGTCACCGATGACCGCTGGCTCGGCACCCGCGACCGGTCGTGGGGCATCCGGCCGGTGGGCGAAGCGGAACCGGCCGGTCGGGCCGCCGCCGAGCCGGCCGAGGATTTCGGTTTCTGGTGGGTCTACGCGCCGTTGCGCTTCGAGGACTACGGGCTGATCATCATCGCCCAGGAGCTCGGCGACGGCACCCGGATCCTGAACGAGGCCAGCCGCGTCTGGCCGGCGGCCACGGGTCGGCCACCCGAGCAGCTGGGCTGGCCGGAGTTCGAGATCCGCTACCGGCCCGGGACCCGCCACCCCGTCGGGGCGACCCTGCACCTGACCGAACGGGGCGGCCGGCCGCTGACGGTCGAGATCGACACCCTCGGCTTCGTCGCTCTCAACTGCGGCGCCGGCTACGGCGGAGATCCTGACTGGGGCCACGGGCAGTGGCGGGGACGGGGCTGGGTCGAGCCGCTGATCCTCGACATGAACGACCCGGCCGTGGCCGGACGGGTGCCTTTCAGCGTGGTCGATCACGTCGGCCGGGCCGTCTGCGACGGTGCCGAGGGGTGGGGCATGTTCGAGCACGGCACCTTCGGCCGGCACACCCCGTCGGGTTTCACCGACTTCGCCTCGGTGGCCCCGTGATGGCCGAGCCGGGGGGCGAAGCCGTCCAACGCCCCACCACCTCCACCCGCGACCGCGACGACCTGCACCGTCGGCTGGTCGGCTGGCTGGGGCGGAAGGTGGACAACCCCCAGGTCTCCGAATTGGTGGTCCCCGAGTCGAACGGCATGTCGTCGGAGACCCTTCTCTTCGAGGCGACCTGGAGCGAGGGGGGCACCGTCCACCGCCAAGCCTGTGCGGCCCGTCTCCGACCGGACCCGGCCAACGTGCCCGTCTTCCCCGTCTACGACCTCGAGAAGCAGTTCCAGGTCATGCGGCTGGTGGCCGAACACTCCGCCGTCCCTGTCCCCCGGACCCTCTGGTACGAACCGGACCCCACCGCCATCGGTTCGCCGTTCTTCGTCATGGAGCGGGTCGACGGCATCGTCCCGCCCGACATCATGCCGTACCCGTTCGGATCGTGGCTGTCGGAAGCCGATCCCGCCGATCAGCAGAAGCTCCAGCGCTCGTCGGTCCGGGTCCTGGCCGAGCTCCACGACATGGATGTCACCCCCGAGAATGTGGCCTTCCTCGAACTCGATCGACCGGGGGCCACCGCCATGCGCCGCCATGTGGCCGACTCGGTGGCCTTCTACGAATGGGTGGCCGCCGAGGGAGAGCGCAGCCCGCTCATCGAACGGGCTTTCGCCTGGCTCGAGGAGCACTGGCCCGACGAGGAGGGTGAGCCCGTCACCAGTTGGGGTGACGCGCGCATCGGCAACATGATGTTCCGCGACTTCGAGCCCGTGGCCGTTCTCGACTGGGAGATGGCGGCGGTCGGACCCCGCGAGGTGGACCTGGCCTGGATGATCTACCTCCACCGCTTCCTCGACGACCTGGCCGTCCAGATGGAACTGCCGGGCATGCCGGATTTCATGCGCTTGGAGGACGTCACCGCCACCTACCGGTCCTTCACCGGTTACGCCCCGAAGGACCTCGAGTTCTACACGCTCTACGCGGCGTTGCGCCATGCCATCGTCATGACCCGGGTGGCGCGCCGATCGGTACTCTTCGGGGAGATGGAGATGCCCTCCGATCCCGACGACATGATCATGCACCGGGCCACGCTGGAAAAGATGCTCGACGGCACCTACTGGAGTTCCCTGTGACCAACGCCATCGGGCCTCTCGTCGCCGGCGACGAGGGCTTCACCCACCAGATCGCCGACACCTTCGCCACGGTGGGCACGAGCGACCCGTCGTGGACCGAGAAGGTCTGCGCCATGGCCGCCGCCAAGGACGGCAGCCTGCAGCTCGGCTTCGGCCTGGGGAAGTACACCAACCGCAACGTCATGGACGGCTATGCCGGGGTCTCGCGCGGCGTGGAGCAGCTGACCGTGCGCGCCAGTCGCCGTCTCGACGCCGGGCCCGAGACCACCGTGATCGGACCCATCCGCTACGAGGTGAACACACCGCTCAAGACCGTCACCTTCAGCCTCGCGCCGAACTCCGCCCAACCCATCGCCTTCGAGTGGACTTTCGATGCCATCGTCCCCCCGTTGATGGAGGACAGGACCCACATGCGCCGGGGCTACCGGGTGGGTGCGGATCTCGTCCGATACCACCAGATCGGCCTGGCCTCCGGATGGCTCGAGCTCGACGGGACCCGCATCGAGATCTCACCCGACAGCTGGGTCTCGACACGCGACCACTCCTGGGGTGTGCGCTACGACGTGGGCCTCCCCCCGCAGGACCTCGAGCCGGGCGACCCCCTGGCCGGCCTCTCGTTCCGGATGATCTGGAGCCCGATCGCCATGGAGCGTCCCGACGGGAGCCGCTACGGCATCTTCCTGCACTACCAGATCTTCCAGGGCCCCGGCTTCGTCCACAAACATGTGGTCATGGGGGGCGTCGAATCCCCCGACGGGGGCTACGACCGATTCGTCGACCTCGAGCCCGAGCTGGCCTTCGACCCCGTCACCCGGCGGCTGCGCGGCGGGGTCGTCCAGGCCACGACGGCCGGCGGATCAGTCCGCACCCTTGTCATCGACGTCGTCTCCGACACCGGCTTCCATCTGGGCGCCGGCCTCTACTTCGGATTCGACGGCCACCACCACGGCGAATGGAGAGGAGATCTCCAGCTCGACGGTGAACGGATCGCCGACTGCACCGAGCCGGACACGGCCCGCCGGCTGCATCAGATCCGTGACACGGTGATCCACGTCACCGACCCCACCGGCGGCGGTGAAGGGTGGGGGAACTGCCAGCCCATCATCACCGGCGGGGACGACACCCTCGGTCTGTCGGCCGACGACTCCTTCATCTAGCCGTGGATCCGTACATCGTCTTGGGCAGTGCCGTCATCGGGCTCCTGGTCGGGGTGACCGGTGCCGGGGGCGGTGCCCTCATGACCCCGATGCTGATCCTTCTCTTCGGCGTCAAGCCGTCGACGGCGATCTCGAGCGATCTGGTGGCCGCCGTGGTCATGCGTCCCATCGGTGCCGTCGTCCACCTGCAGAAAGGCACCGTCAACCTTCGTCTCGTCGGGTGGCTCACCTTGGGATCGGTCCCCATGGCTTTCTTCGGCTCCTACCTCCTCCACCTCCTGGGAAACGCCCAGTCGGCGGAGAGCAATGTGCAACACGCCCTCGGTGCCGCGCTCCTCGTCGGTGCCGCGGCCATGATCCTGCGTTACGTCCTCGATCGCCGGTCCGGCCAGACCCGCGAGGGTGTAGTCCGAGATCTCAGGATCCGACCATGGCCCACGGTGGCCGTCGGCATGCTCGGTGGGGTCATCGTCGGCATGACGTCTGTCGGGTCAGGCTCGCTCATGATCGTCTCACTGCTCTTTCTCTATCCGATGATCGGAGCCAACCAACTGGTGGGCACCGACCTGACCCAGGCCGTTCCCCTGACCGCGGCGGCGGCGCTGGGGGCCCTCACCTTCGGCCACATTGAGCTGTCGGTCACGACCTCTCTCATCGTGGGCAGCGTCCCCGCCGTCATCGTCGGGTCGTTTCTTTCATCGAGAGCACCGGACCGCTACATCCGGCCGGCGATCACGTTCGTCATCCTGGCCTCCGGGCTCAAATATGTGGGGGTGGGGACGACGGCCCTCGGTTGGGTGCTCTGCTCCGTCCTTCTTTTCGCCGGGACGCTCTGGCTGATCTCCGCCCAGCCCTGGCGGAAGGAGGGATCAGATCGGGGGCGCCCCGACGGAGACCAGGATCTGTCGGTCGTCTCCGCCGGTCCCGACTAGACAGCCCGGCTGGGCGTGGCGGAACACCTCGAGCAGGACGAACCCGTGCGGGTCGTCGACCCTGCGGGACCACTCGAACCAGAGGTTGCCCGGTTCGCCCCGCGTGGCCTCGGTGAAGGGCCGGACCGGTCGAGCCACCCGGCCCTGCATTGCGGCCGTAGATTGAATTTCACGACGATGAAGATCACAGGGAGTCCTTGACGAATTGGCCGTCCTTCATGATGGCCGAGATCCGAGATCCGTGGCGAAGCACGGAGATGTCGGCGACCGGATCGCCGTCCACCACCAGAAGGTCGGCCAGCTTGCCCACGGAGATGCTCCCGAGCTCGTCGCCCCGACCCATCAGCTCAGCTCCGTTCACCGTGGCCCAGCGGATGACGTCGAGGGCGGCGATCCCGGCCACCTTCACGTAGAACTCGAGCTCTTCGCCGTAGATCCCGTGTGGGAATCCGACGGCCCCGTAGTCGTCGCCCAGCACCAACTTCACTCCGGCGTGGTTGGCCACCGGCAGGATGGCGAAGGCGGCATCGAGGTCATCGCGTATCTCCTGGGCCAGGGCGGGATTCATCTGCTGCACCATCTCCCACAGCCGGTAGACGAAGAAGATGCTCGGCACCACGAACGTCCCGGCCGCCAGAATCCGTTCGATGCACTCGCGGTCCATCCCGTCGCCGTGGTCGACGACGTCGATGCCGAGGTCAACCGCGGTCAGGATGGCCTCCCGGTTGGCGATGTGCCCCCGGATCCTGGCGCCGCGCTGGTGGGCGGCGTCGATGGCGGCGGCCATCTCGTCACGGGTCATCTCGGTGTATTCGGCGGCCCGGGGCACGGCATGCCCGCCGGTGACGAACATCTTGACGATCCGCGCCCCCTGCTTGATCTCCTGTCGGACGGCCTTGCGGAATTCGTCGGGACCATCGCACAGATGCAGCGCCCCCGGTTCGCCCAGCTTCCAGTACCACGGGGCGGCGTCGTTGGCGTGGCCGGTCGTGCTCACATCCCGGCTGCCGGCAACGAGCCGGGGGCCCACGATGGCCCCTTCCTTGATGGCCCGCACCATGGACGCGTCGATCCCGAAGGGCGCACCGGCGCTCACGGCCGAGGTGAACCCGGCCATCAGGACCGACCGGAGACTGTTCACCGCCCGCACCGCCTGCAACGCCGGTGGCTCCTCGAGCCCGAAGGGGCCGGGAACGGCTCCGAGCTCGTGGTAGGTGGCGTGGAAGTGGCACGTCACCATGCCGGGCATCAGTGTCCGGCCGCCGAGCTCGACGACCCGGTCGTCGGGCCCGGCCTCCACCGACTCGCCCCCACTCACCGACGTGATCCGGTTCCCGTCCACCACCACGCTGATACCGGGCCTCGGCGGATGCTCACCGTCGAGCACGGTCGCGTCTTTGAACACCACCCGTCCCACCGTCGGTCCCCTATCCCCCGACCGTCCGGACCGGATCGGACCCGTCCCAGTCGATCGACGCCGTCCGGATGGCATCGAAGAAGCCTCCGATCTCCACCGTCTCGATCAGCTCCGACGCCGTCCCCCCGTGGAATTCGGTGTCGAAATAACAGAACCGCTGCTTCTCGGTCAGGCCCCGGCCCCCGAAGTAGGGCTCGAGGCCCCGGGCCGTGTATCGGGCCAGGGCGGCGTCGTAGTCGCCCACGAACCGAGCCACGTGGTGCAACCCCGTTCCGTGGGCGGCCACGAAGTCGCGATAGGGCGTGGGCTCGTCGTCGAGCGGCTGGATCAGCTCGACCTGGAGCGGTCCGGAAAAGCTCAGGGCCACGGCGATCCTCGCTTCCGTCGCCTGACCCCGGTAGGTCAGCCCCTGCATCGGTGGCGCCGGCAGGAAATAGAACGGTCCCACGCCGAGGAGCTGGGTCCACTGCGCCATGGCCCGCTCGATGTCGTCGACCACGTAGCCCAACTGGTCGATGGGACCCAGCCACTGTTCCATGGCCCGATCGTGCCACAGCCCGGTAGAGTGCGACCGCACCGGCGGTGCCCACCACCGCCCGACCGACGGAAGGACAGGCCGCCATGCCCACTCCAGTCTCCGTGGCCGGCTACAGCCACGTGGCCATCGCCGTGAGCGACCTGGCGGCCGCCCGCGACTTCTACGGCAAGAACTTCGGGTTCGAGGAGCTCCGCCGGCCCGACTTCGGCTTCCCCGGCATGTGGCTCCGGGTGGGCGACCTCCAGCTCCACTTCATCGAGACCGACGAGATGCCCACCCCGGGAAAGGGCTTCCCCCACTTCGCCCTCCACATTCCGACCGAGGATTTTCTCGAGACCGTCCGCTACCTGGCCGACGCCGGCGTGGCCGTGTCCGAACCCCAGTCCCGCGACGACTGGGGCACCATCGTCTGGCAGAGCTTCCTCTCCGACCCGGCCGGCAATGTCATCGAGTTGACCAATCTGGGACCCATGGACTGAAGGTTCCGGCCGCCCCGTCCGTAGACAGCACCACGACGGTCCCGATGCCGGCGTCCCCCGCCCGACCGGATCACCCGACACAAACGAGGTCACGACCCATGAACGCACTGCCCACCGCCGATCGGACCCGCCGCCTACTCACCCTCGGGCTGCTCCCCCTGGCCGGCATCCTGGCCGCCGCCTGTTCCTCGGGATCAGGCAACGCCACCTCGACGACCACAACCACAACCACGACCGCGGCGACGGCGCCCACCACCACGGCCGGCCCCCAGGTCGTCGTGAAGACCATGACCGTGAGCGGCCTCGGCAAGATCCTGGTCAACTCCCAGGGCCAGGTTCTCTACACCCTGACCTCGGGTAGTGGCGCGGCGGTGCCCTGCCGCTCGGCCTGCCTGGCCGCCTGGCCCGCCGTCACCCTGCCCCCTGGCGTCACCACCCCCACCGGCAGCTCCGGTGTCGGCTCCCTCGGGACCACCACCAGTAACGGCCCCACCCAGGTCACGGTGGGAGGCCTTCCGCTCTTCACCTTCGCCGGCGATCCCGGTCCGGGCCTGGCCAAAGGCAACAACCTGGTCAGCTTCGGCGGGACATGGAAAGTGGTCAAGGCCAACTGACCAACGTCGCCGTCGTCGCCCGTGTGACCGCCTGCGGCCTCACCGGTGGTATCGACCCCACCCAACCGGGTGTCGTCATGGATGTCAACGCCTGAGTCCGGCGGCTCACACCTGAGCGGCGAAGAGCCGCCACGTCCCGGGCACGCCCTTCAACTCGCGTTCCCCGCGGTCATCGAAGCGGATTCCGGAACCGGCCACCAGCGACGGCACCGAGGACGACACCAGCACCTCGCCCGGACCGGCCTCGGCCATCACCCGGGCGGCGATGTGCACGGCGATACCTCCGACGTCGTCGCCCATGACTTCGACCTCACCGGTATGGAGCCCCCCGCGGATCTCCAGACCGAGGCCACGGACGGCGTCGCGGATGGCGCCGGCGCTGCGGATGCCCCGGCCGGGACCGTCGAAGGTGGCGAGCACCCCGTCCCCCGTCGTCTTGATGAACCGGCCCCTGTGCCGTTCGACGTGATGCCGGGCGGCGGCGTGGTGGGTGTCGAGAATTCGGCGCCAGTGTCGGTCGCCATGCAGGGCCAGCATCTCTGTGGAGCCCACGATGTCGGTGAACATCACCGTGGCCAGCACCCGCTCACCTTCGGTCCCCATCGGCGCCGTCGGTCGCAGTGACTTGATCGTGTCGGCCACGAAGTCGGCAATGGGCATCCGCCCGGAGGGGGATCGAGGGTGCAGATGTTTCACGCCGACGCTACGGCGTGTCGTTCGTTTCCGCCCTCGACCTCGTCCGTGCCCAGTGGACGCCGTCTCCGCCGAGAGGCACTTCCGTCTTGTCGTCGCCGAACACCCGATCGGCCAGCCGGCGGGCGTCGTCCTGCTTCATCGGCGTCGTCACATCGCTCACCACCCGGTGCTCGATCGTCACCTCGCCGGGCCCGTCCCCATCTCGTCGCGGTGGCTCCCATTCGATATCGGTAACGTCCTCCCCTGCGGCCATTGGATCCTTCCCAGAGCGATCGTCAGGCTGAGGCTAGGACGTCTACCGCCCGGCCTGGTCGCGGTTGAGCCGGTTATCGAGATTTCTGACGGCCACGTACCGTCGGGCGCCCCGAGGCCCCATTCCGTGCCCGAACACGGTGTCACGGACCGTCCGTCACGCCCTCGTTTCGACGCCGTCACCCCCGTTCGGGATCAAGGGATCTGCGCGGATGCCGATGAAGGGACATGGGACCACACACGATCACCACAGTCGTGCCCGATGACGTCACTCCGGACCCGGTGGCAGCACCGACCACGTCGTACCTCGCCCGTACCACCACCTACGCCGATGTCCTGGCCCGCTACCGGGCCATTCTCTCGGGACTCAGTGTGTCGCAGGATGTGGCGCGTGCCGCCACCGGCTGACTGATCGCCGGCGGGCCATCGGCGAAAGCGGCAGCCGCGCACGCGGTATCAGCGGAAGTCGAACGCCACCTTTATGGCGCCGCTCTCCTCCTGGGTCGCCAGCACCGAGAAAGCCTCACGCCACTCGTCGAGGCGGAAGGTGTGGGTCAGCATTCCCGTCAGGTCGACCCGTCCATCCTCCACCAACTTCAGGTAGTGGGCGATGCCGTGCATCCGGACTCCCTCGACCTCTTCCACCCCGAAGGCATTCGAGCCGACCCACGAGATCTCTTTGAAGTACAGCGGGGACCACTCCCACCGCCCGGGACCGTGCACCCCGCTCTTCACGAGCGTCCCGCGTTGCTTGAGCAGCCGCACCCCGACCTCGAAGGTCTCGGGCTTCCCGATGGTGTCGTAGACGACGTCGATCCCGCCGGGGTGAGCCATGGGCAGGCCCTTGTGGGCCGGGTGAAGAACCCCACCCGACCACGCCGCGGCCGCTTCGATCAGAGCCTCCCGGGGCTCGGGAGCGACGACGGTAGCGCCCAGTCGCCGGGCCAGCGCGGCCTGTGCCTCGAAGCGGGCAACCACCATCACCTCCACATCGGGATGCAGCACCCGCAGGATCGCCGTCGCCGTCGTTCCGAGAGCGCCGGCGCCGTAGACCAGAGCCTTCCCCCCCGGAGGCGGCGGGTGCCGCGTGATGGAGTGGAGGGAAACGGCAAAGGGATCGGCGAAGACGGCCAACTCGTCGGGCACGGAGTCGGGAACCGGGATCAGCATGGAGTCGTGGGCCGGGAAGTAGTCGGCATACCCACCCGGTGCGTCCTTACAAGTGCCCGTGTGGATGCCGGCCGCCAACTGTCCGTCGGTGAAGTGCCAGCACAGGCTGTAGTCGCCGGCCTGGCATGACCCACACGGCGGATCAATTCCCCGAGGCCCGCACGACAGCCAGGGATTGAGCACCACCCGCTGACCGATCTCCAGCCCCCGGGCGCCGTCGCCGAGTTCGGTCACGTCGGCCACCACCTCGTGACCGAGGATGGTCGGGAACGTGAACAGGTTGCCGAGCGGACTGTCGGAGTTGTCCTCCCCGAAGTCCATGAAGACCTGCTTGGCATCCGATCCGCAGATCCCGGTCAACCGGGTCTTGGCCATCACCCACTGCCGCCGCGACGGATGCGGTTCGTCCATCTCGACCAGTTTCATCGGCGTCCGGGCCAACCCCACCAGAAGAGGGTTCGACTCGTCGGGAGGGGCCCAGCGGTCGGGCTTCACCCCGTACAGAAGTCCCTTCACGACCCCACCACCATTCTCCTGACGTCGGTGTCAGCTTCGACGCTATCCCAGACCGGGCCCGGGTCTTCGGCCCCCGGCTCTGCCCGCGGACCCCAGGTCACGGTGCGATGCCGGCTCGTTTGAGAAACGGCCGGAGCGGCGGGATTCGAACAGTGTCGACTTCCCGAGAAGGTGGGGTCGCCCACCGAGCCGCCATCAGCAACAGCGCATCCACCAGCCCGTTGATGTGGTGGGCGACGAGCACCGACGGACCGGCAACCGGGAGGTCACTCAGACCGTCGACCTCGATCCGACAAAAGCAAGAGCTGCATCAGCAGCCGGGCCAATCCCCTCATGGCACCGTCCGCCGCCCGACGCACGGCCGGAGATGCCATGGAGAGACGGGCAACGCCGTCGGCGACCGGAGGCCACCGCTACCGGGCGACGGGCGCTCTGTCGACGGATCCAGGCGCCGATTTGTAGAGTACCGACGGTGCCTAAAACCTGCTCCCATCTCGACCAGATCACCCACCGTTCCCCCAACGCCACCGGCTGCGAGGACTGCTTGGCGGCGGGGCGCCATGACTGGGTCCACCTCCGGGTCTGCCAGTCCTGCGGACACGTGGGCTGTTGCGACAGCTCTCCGGGCCGCCATGCCACGGCCCACTACCACAGCCACGGACACCCTCTGATCCGCTCCTACGAACCGGGCGAGGAGTGGTTCTTCTGCTACCTCGACGACATCGCCTTCGAGCTCGAAGACGCTCCTCCGGCGCCGTCGCATCCTTAGCACGGGTTCCCCGGGCCCCACGATCCCCGGAGGCGGCCGGGCCCCACTGGACCTCCTGCTCACCAGCACCGGGGACTGCCGTCGTCTTTCGCCGCCTCCACGGCGATCTCTACGATGACTGACGTGTCCACCCAACCGGAGACGTCGCTCGACCTCGGCAGCCAGGCGCGCCGCCACCCCCGAGCCACCGCCGTCATCATGGGGTCGACCGGCGACACCCTCTGCTACCGAGACGTCGACGACGGTTCCAACCGGTTCGCCCAGCTCCTTCGCCTTCGGGGTCTGACGCCCGGCGGACACGTGGCTTTTCTCATGGAGAACACCCTGCGTTATCTCGAGCTGGCGTGGGGTGCCCAACGCTCGGGGCTCTACTACACCGCCCTCAACAGTCACCTCCGCAGCACCGAGGTCCAGTACATCCTCGACGACTGCGGGGCAACCGCCCTCGTCACGACACCGGCCATGGCGCAAGCCGTCAGTTCTCTGGACCTGAACAGGGTCCCCGTCCGGCTCGTCGTCGGTGGAACGTTGCCGGATTTCGAGAGCTACGAGTCGGCAGTGGCCGGACTCGAGCCGCAGCCGGTCGACGACGAATCCGAAGGTCGGGAGATGCTGTATTCGTCGGGCACCACGGGCAAGCCCAAGGGCGTTCGCAAGACCCTACCGGGGACCTCCATGGGCGATCCGGCGGCGGCCCCCGTCCAGATCGCCATGGGTTTGGCCTCGGCGGGCGTGGGCCCCGGGACCGTCTACCTCTCGCCGGCCCCGCTCTACCACTCGGCGCCCCTCGTCTACTGCATGTCCATGCTCCGCTGGGGAGCGACCGTGGTGGTCATGGAGAACTTCGATGCCGCTCTGTGCCTCGAGCTGATCGAACGTCATCGAGTGACGCACGCCCAGTTCGTCCCCACCATGTTCGTCCGCATGCTGAAACTGCCCGCTTCCGAGCGCTCCCGGCACGACCTCTCCAGCCTGCGCTATGTCATCCACGCCGCCGCACCCTGTCCGGTCGACATCAAGCGGCAGATGCTCGACTGGTGGGGTCCGATCATCCACGAGTACTACGCCGGCACGGAAGACATCGGATCCACTTGGATCACAGCCCAGGAATGGATCGCCCATCCCGGATCGGTCGGCCGGCCGGTCAGCCCGGCCCACATCGTGGGACCGGACGGTCGGGAACTGGGCCCCGGTCAGGAGGGAACGGTCTACTTCGAGGGCGGCCGGCCCTTCGAGTACCACAACGATCCGGACAAGACGGCGTCGATCACCGACAGCCGGGGGTGGCGCACCCTGGGCGACGTCGGCCTGCTTGACGAGGACGGTTACCTGTACCTGACCGACCGCCAGGCCCACATGATCATCTCCGGCGGTGTCAACATCTATCCCCAAGAAGCCGAGAACGTCCTGGCTGCTCATCGCTCTGTGGTCGACGTCGCTGTCTTCGGCGTTCCCGACCCCGAGATGGGCGAAGCAGTGAAGGCGGTCGTTCAACCCGTCGACCTGCTGTCGGCCGGTCCCGGGCTCGAGGCCGAACTGATCGACTACTGCCGAAGCCAGCTGGCCGGCTACAAGTGTCCCCGGACCGTGGATTTCGCCGACGCCTTACCCCGCGACCCGAACGGCAAGCTCTACAAGCGACTCCTCCGTGACCGCTACTGGGAAGGTCACGACACTCGGCTCCTCTGACACGAGGAGATGGACGATGAAGCCCATCCGCCGCAATATCCCATAGAGTGACCCCTCGAACTCTTTTAGTACAAATTGCGGCTCTCGGGTTCCCCTGAGCCGCCGCCCGGGAGATCCGTGGTCCCGACGACATCATGGGATACGAAAAGAAACAATGCGGAAACGATGGACGGATGCTCGATTGTGGTGTTGGCTGTGGATTGTGGGGTGTGGGGGCGACGCCATGGGATCTGAAGCTGAGGCCGCCTCGGGAGGCGGTTGATGCGAAAAGCCGGACAGAACGCCGTGTCGTCGCGTCGAGTGCTCATGGACATGCCTGAGGACTTCGAGCATCTCCTCATCCTGGCCAGGCAAGGCGACGAGGACGCATTCGCCAGCATTTGGCGCACCTTTCAACCGGGCTTGATCCGCTACCTCCGCGTTATCGGGGGCCAGGCTGCTGACGATCTGGCCGCCGACACCTGGTTGCAGGTCACCCGGAAGCTCTCGACCTTCGAAGGAAACGACAAGGCCTTCCGAGCCTGGCTGTATACGATCGCCCGTCACCGGCACATCGACTGGCGCCGACAGGCGACCCGCCGTCGGGAGTCCCTGGTCGAGGTGGGTGTGCTCGACAGGTTGCCCAGCAGCGACGACACCACCGAGAAGTTCGAGACGACAATCTCCACCCAGGAAGCGGTCGCCCTCATCGCCACCCTTCCCCCCGACCAGGCAGAGGCAGTAATGCTACGTACAGTGTCTGGCCTGCCCGTTTCCGTAGTCGCCGAGATCATGGGACGCCCGCCCGGGACCGTTCGGGTCCTCTGCCACCGGGGCCTCCGCCGACTGGCCAGCAGCCTAGAGGGAGCCGTTCCCGATAAAGCTTCCGAGACTGCGGAAGTAGTGGTGTAACGGTAGATGGCCAGTCAGCGTTGGGTTTCTGATATGCAACGCCATGACACCATGCCCTCCGGCCCCGGCCTGGAGATTGGTGACGACACGACCGTCGACCATCTCGTGGGCAACGTCGTGCCCCTTTTCGCGCCTCGCCTGGGCTCTGTGGCCGCTGTCATCGCCGCCGCCGCCGGTCCCACCCAACCCCACGAACTGCTCGGTGAGAGTAATGTTCGCGCCACATTCCGTGCTGTCATGCTGGAGAAGCCACCGGTCCCGATTCGCCGCCGACACAAGTTGGCTCCTTTCGCCATAGCCGCCGGCTCCGTTGCCGGACTGGTGGCAGGCACGGCCGGCCTTTCGGCGGCGGCGGTTCTCCCCCCGGCCGCCAACCACGTCGTCGCTCAGGTCCTGCGTCAGGTGGGCATCGACGTGGCCCCGGCCGCATCGCTCACCACCGAACCTTCCGTGACCCGAAACTCGGACCTCCCGGCCCAAGCCACCCACCCGGCGAGGACTCCACGGGTGACAAATGCGAACGCGTCCGGGCCGGTCGCCTCGAAGCCCAAGACGACGACCCCGCCGCGTATCCATCCGGTGGCCGCCGCCCCGCTCTGTGAAGTGGTGGTCATCCAGAGCCATGTCGTCCTCCTGCGCCTGCCCGCCCAGTCCACGACATCAGGGCGCGTCACACCCGTCGCCAACGCCGTCCTTCTCAGCCCGGCCGGTCCGTGCTCCAACCGTCGGATCACCCAGCAAGATCTGGCCATCGGTAAGGGCATGAGCACGGGCGGCACGGGCGGTACCTCCGGTTCGGGCAATGGTGGTAGCGCCGGTACCGGAGGAACGACGACAGGCGGCTCGGGCTCCGGATCCGGGTCCGGTTCGGGAACCAGCGGGGGTTCGGGAACCAGCGGAGGTTCGGGAACCGGCGGGGGTTCGGGAACCAGCGGGGGAACCGGAACCGGCAAGGGCACCAACGGCGGCGGCTCGGGCTCCGGCAAGGGCACCAATCACGGTGGCGGCAAAGGTCACCACGGCGGCTCGGGGAGTGGGTCGACTTCCCCACCGCCGGATCCGACCACCACGACGACCACACCATCGACGGACGCACCATGACACACCTGTTCCCGACACAGTCGATCGACCTCCGTCCCCCGGCGGCAACAAGTCGCGGTGACAATCGACGAGGTCATCATGCTCCGCCGACCTGAGCGAACGGGCACGCTGGCTGAGACACACGGTGCAAGCCGTATCGCGCTCTTCGGGCGCTGGAGCCTACTGGCGTTGCCCCTCGTTGGCATCCTCGTGATCGCTCCATCGGGCACTTCTCTCCCCGCCGGTCTCCCCGCCCCGGCGGCGGTGAAGACGCCGGGTATCTACCACGACCCGGTTCAGATCGAGAGAGCGAGTCACGGTCTCGTGACCTCGACCAATTGGTCCGGCTACGCCGACACCGGTCCCACATTCACGAGTGTCGTCGGGACGTGGGTACAACCGGCTGCGTCTTGTACTTCCAATAAAGTGACGGCCGCCTCCTTCTGGGTCGGCATCGATGGTTTCCTGAAGTCATCAGGAACGGTGGAGCAGGCGGGCACCGACTCCGACTGCGCCAAGCGCACCAAGAGGGTCCCCGGGGGACCCACCTACTACGCGTGGTGGGAGATGTTCCCGGCACTTTCGAACGACCTCTCGAAAGCAACGTTTCCCGTCTCCGCCGGCGACACGATATCGGCCCAGGTGACGAGTTCCGGATCGACATTCACGCTGACGGTCAGCGATGTCAGCAAGGGTTGGTCGTTTTCACCACCGCCCCAGACCGCGTCTTCGGCCAATGAGTCATCGGCTGAATGGATCGCCGAAGCTCCTTCGATCTGTAGAGCCTCGAAGTGTGCCGAGGCCAAGCTGACGAATTTCGGAACGGTCAGCTTCAGCGGCGCCAACGCCAACGGATCGGTGATCTCCGCCGCTTCCTTCTCCGACAATCAGATCGACATGACCAAGGGAAAGAAGATGGTGAAGGCCGGTGCCTCCGCCTTGTCGGGAGGTTCGGCGTTCACTATCACCTGGCACCACAACTGACGTCCACCAAGGCAGCGGCATCAGCCGCTAGGGCTCGGCGGGATCACCCTCTGAACAGCGGTCACAGATACCCGTGATCTCGAATACGTGGTCCAGATGGCGGAAGCCGTAACGTCCTGCGATCCGCCTCGCCCACGTTTCGACCTCGGGGGCATCCAATTCCACGGCGTGCCCGCAGCGACGACATACGAGATGGTGATGGTGCGACACCAGGTCACACCGTCGGTACAGCATCTCGCCGCTGTCCCCCCGGACGCCGTCGATCTCGCCGGCGTCGGCGAGCGCCCGGAGCTGGCTGTAGATCGTGGCCAACCCCACCTTCTCCCCGGCATCCTTCAGTCGCGCATGGAGATCCTGGGCGCTGCTGAACTCCCCGGTCTCGGCCAGCAACGCCGCCACGGCCCGCTTCTGACGGGTCATGCGGGAGCCGCGACTGACCTGACCAGCTCCACCGACCGTCGGGGGACCTTCTGCGCCCATCGTCACCGGTTCTCTCCTGGGTTGACTGGGCACAATCTTACTCATAACAGTTCCAGTTAAATAGCGAAGTCCACGCGGTTAGCCATGTTGCAAATCAGAGTCGTTCCCGTTATCGTTCCCATATGCGCGAGCATCCCCCCGTCGGCGTATGAGCCCTAGTCGACCTCCGTCGGTCGTGACCTCCCTGGTGGCGGCATTTCTCCTGGTCGTCGCATCGGCCTGTGCCGCCACGACGGGCTCCGGATCACATTCGCCGACCTCGTCCGGCCCGCTCGACGTGGTGGCTGGTGAGAACTTCTGGGGCAGCCTGGCTGGACAGCTCGGCGGCGCGCAGGTGCATGTGACCAGTGTGGTCTCCGATCCCAATGCCGACCCGCACGAGTACGAGACGAATCCGGCTGACGCCCGGGCCTTCACGGCGGCCGACCTGGTGATCCTGAACGGTGCCGGCTACGACGACTGGGCGTCGAAGCTTCTCTCGGCCCAGCCGCAAACCGGTCGCCGCCTGTTCTCGGTCGCCACGCTGCTCAAGAAGAAGCCGGGGGACAATCCGCACTTCTGGTACGACCCGGCCGACGTCTTCCGGGTGATCGACGCCCTCACGGCCGAGTACGAGTGGATGAGACCGCACGAGAGGTCGTACTTCGCCGCACGGCACGCCGCCGTCGAAAGGACCCTCGACCCCTACCGTGCCAAGCTCCGGGTCATCACCACGCGCTTCTCCGGAACTCCCGTAGCCTCCACCGAGGAGATCTTCCAGTACCTGGCCGATTACCTTCATCTCGATCTCGTCACACCGCTCGCCTTCATGAAAGCGGTGGCGGAAGGGATCGATCCGCCGGCATCGAGCGTGGCCACTTTCGATCGCCAGATCGAGGACGGGGCCTTCCGGGTGCTCGTCTACAACAGCCAAACGGTCACCCCTCTGACCACCGTCATCAAGGACCAGGCCGCGCACCGTGGGGTCCCGGTGATCGCCGTCTCGGAAACGATCCAGCCCTCGACCGACAGCTTCGAGACGTGGATGGTCGGGGAACTCGACACCCTGGCGCACGCCCTGACCGGCACATCCGCCCCATGATCGGCAGCACCGCACCCGAGCCACGGTCACCGCACCCGGCCAGCGAAGGTCCTGTCGTCCGGGCCGTTGATCTGGCCGCCGGTTACGGGGCGATCACGATCTGGAAATCGGCCACCTTCGACGTGCACAGAGGCGAGTTCATCGCCGTCCTCGGCCCCAACGGAGCGGGGAAGTCCACCTTGCTGCGGCTGCTGCTCGGTCTGCTCCGCCCGCAGTCAGGAACGCTCGAGGTCTTGGGGCAGCCTCCCCGGAGGGGGAATCCCGCCATCGGCTACGTCCCGCAAGCCCGCACCATCGATCCGGAGATCGCCTTTCGGGGCATCGACCTCGTCCGCTTGGGCCTCGACGGCCACCGCTGGGGGTTCGCCTCACCGTTGCGCCCCCGCGACAGCCAACGGCGGTTGGTGGACCAGGCCATCGAGGCGGTCGACGCCTCCTCCTACGCCGACCGCAAGCTGGGACAGATGTCCGGCGGCGAGCGCCAACGGCTCCTGCTGGCCCAGGCCTTGGTCGGCGACCCCGAGCTCCTGCTGCTCGACGAACCACTGGCCAATCTCGATCTGCGCAATCAGTCCGAAATGGCCGAGCTGGTGGCCGAGGTCGCCCGATCCCGGAACCTGTCGGTCGTCCTCGTCGCCCACGACCTGAATCCCCTCAGCCGAGTGGTGGATCGTGTCTGTTACGTCGCCGGTGGGTCCGTGGTCATCGGTCCGCCCGACGAGATCGTCACCACCGAAGTGTTGTCGCGCCTCTACGGCGCTCCGGTGGAAGTGCTCTTCGACAGCCGAGGTCGGCGGTTTGTGGTCGGCATCGACGAGGAATTGGCACATCCCCATCCCGAGATCTCTCATGGCACGCACGGTCGGCGGCACTGAGCCGTGACCCTCGCCACCGCGCACATGATCGCCCAACTGAACCCGACGTCGTTCAGCTGGAACTTGGCCTCGGATATCCGGCAGATCCTGTCCTACCAATTCGAACTCCACGCCTTCGAAGCCGGCGGCATCGTCTCGGTCGTCTCCGGGATCGTCGGCTACTTCGTCGTCCTGCGCCGGTCGGCCTTCGCCGCCCACGCTCTCTCCCATGTCGGTTTCGCCGGAGCAGCAGGGGCAGCCGTCCTCTCCGTGAACCCGATTTGGGGTCTCCTCGTATTCTGTCTGGGAGGCGCCGCCGTCATGGGTGCTTTGGGCCAGAGGCTCCGGGAACGCGACACGGTCATCGGGATCGTCCTGGCCTTCATGCTCGGGCTGGGCGTGCTCTTCATCGCCCTCTACAGCGGCTACTCGACCGAGGCCTATTCGATCCTTTTCGGCCAGATCGAAGGGGTCAGCTCGGGAGACGTCCTGCTGACCCTCGGCGTCGGCGTCTTCACGGTGCTGCTCATCGGGGCGATGTACAGACCACTTCTGTTCGCCTCCGTCGACGCCGACGTGGCCGAGGCACGCCGGGTGCCGGTGGGCTTCCTGGCCATCGCCTTCATGGTGACCCTGGCTCTCGCCGTGGCCATCGCCGTCCAGGTCGTGGGGGTCCTTCTCATCTTCTCTCTGCTCGTCACCCCGGCCGCCATCGCCGATCTGGTCACCAGACGTCCGGGCCGAGCCATGGTTGTGGCCGTGGTCATCGCCTTGGCCTGCACGTGGATAGGGCTGGTGATCGGCTGGTATTTCCCCTACCCGGACAGCTTCTTCATCACCAGCATCGCCTTCGCCGGCTACGTGGTCACACGGTTGGCCGTCCGCGGCGTCGCCCGACGCGCGGCACGACGAGCACGACTCGATCGGCAGTAGCCGTCCACCGAGATTCGCTGCCCTGGGACCAGGTGCGGCGGGCCCGGTTCAGGTACCCAATCGGGGTATGAACTGTCGGAGCTTGCCCGAAGCCAATCTCTCGAGTCGGTCGACGGCGTGCACGGTGACCTCGGGATCGGCGAGACCGGCGGTCTTCAAGGTGCTCACCACCCGGTCGTGAATCTGATCGAGTTCGTCGGGACGATCCGTCACAACCTTGACACACGCCCCCCGCGACGTCTGCCGTACCTGGTACTCGGCCAGATGGCGTTCGTCATGGAGCTCCAGTCGGAGCACCATGGGGTGCACCTTGACGTCACCTTCGTACTCGAACACGATGTCGGCACGACCGGTGAGATCGGTGATCCGGCTATGGGCCGAGCCACAGGGGCAGACGCCGTCGAGCAGGGTTAACCCGTCCGCGATCTCGAAGCGGATGAGTGGCTCCGTGCGGTTGTAGAGATTCGTGATGTACACCTTGGCCGCGGGCTCACCGGGAGCAACGGGGCGTCCGGCGGAGTCGACGGGCTCGACGATGACAAGGTCGTCGGGCAGGTGCATTCCGGGGCCGATTCCGCAGGGGAAGGCGTAGGCACCCTCGACGATGGCCCACGAGTCATCGATCTCGACACCCCACATCTCACGGACGGCGACGCGGGTCTTCTCCATGAGCAACTCTCCGCCCGTCTCGACATAGCGGGGCGCGATCCGCAGTCGTCCGGCCTGTGCCTGGCGGACGACGAGATCGATGGCGGACGGGTAGCCCATCAACAACTCGGGTTGCGTGGCATTGAGCCCCTGGACCACTTCGGCGACCGGGAGTGTCATCGGAAAATGGTGAATGGGGTCTTCCGGCTCGGCCAGGAAGGTCCGCATGACTCTCGAGAGATGTGCCCCGGCCCCGGCGAACAAGCTGGCCGTGGTCGCCCCCGGGGGGCGGGGAAGATTCCCGGCCGTCCCCAGGCGAGATCGACTCTGCATAAGAGCGAGGGTGGTCCACTCGTCCCAGTCGTAGACGAACACGCCGCGGCGACCGCTCGAACCGGACGACGTCACCGCGTGGAATCGCTCGAGGAGATAGTCCTGCTCGTCCACATGCTCGACAAAGTCCTCGACCACCTCAAGAGACAGTTTGGGATCCGTCAGGACCCACGAGTACTCGGACATCAGGTCGTCTTTGGTCATCACCGGGAGCGACGGAAGGTCGGCCTCGGTAAAGGTGGTGGGATCGATCCCGGCCAATCGCTCGGCGTGAAACGGGGATTCTTCGATGACCCAGGCCAGAAGCGTGCGCAACTGGGCCTGCCGCTCGGCAAGGATCCGTTCTCTCGACCACCTGAGTCTCTTGGCGTGGACAAAGACTCCGGCGGCGACGTCCGCCCGGTGCGAGCGCCGCAATTCCTCGGATCGATTCGGTCCCGTCACCACTGTTCTCATCAGCACGGCGTCGACGAGGAGTGGCCCGGGGTCGTCTCGGCGGCAGCGTGCCGGCCAGCAGACACACGGTGGGGCGCGGCCGTCTCGGCCCGAACGCGCACCGACGCGAAGTTCTGCTTCTCGTAGAGCAGGTGCCATCCATCGGCCATGGCCCGCCGACTGGGCGCCACGCTTGTCTCAGCGTGGATGAACCGGCAGCCCTGGGCGGCCGCATCCTCCATACGCACCGAAGAGATGGCCTGACGCAGTTTCCGCCCCTGATGCCGGGGATGGGTCGCATCGAAGCCGAGCCAACCGAGCCCGTCACCGACGAACAATGCCCCGGTGGCGACGAGCCGGTCCTCCTCGAACACGCCGTAGTGCTGCACGCCCGGCGCCCCCACTGTCGCTCCGAACCAGGCGGCCATCGACACCGGCATGCTCCAGGCACCCCACGCCGTGATATTGATGGCCACCAGGGCTTCGGAGTCTTCGGGCCCGAGCCTTCTCACCTCGATGTCCGACGGCATTTCCGGAGGATCCTCGACACGTCGCCACATCTTGTACGTCCCCGGTCCGTCGCAGGCGAGGCCTCGGGACGCCAGCCAATCGGTCAACTGCGCCGGACGGCTGATCGGAGTCACCTCGATCCAGAATTCCTGCTGCCCGTGCTTCTCATAGAACGAGAAGATGGCATCGATCTCGCCTGGGTCAGCCCGGGTGCGAACTCCCAGTCCGATGACCCGATTGAAGTCTCCGCGGTCGACAGCGCGCAGGGCAACCAGGGGACGATGGCCCGACCGATCGATCACCGCGTCCAATGGGTTGCCCGGCAGTGCCGACACGGCGTCGACGCACTGCATCCAGACGGCGACCTCGTGATCCTCCATCCTCTGGGCAAGTTCAGTCAGCTCTGGGGCCATGCCGTCCCCACCGCGCGGGCTGTCCCGTCCTTCCGGATCGGCGCCCAGCTGACGGGTCCGGAGAAGTGGACGCATGCCGTCACTATCGGCCATCGGCCCCGGATCTGAAGCCTGCGCACGCTCAGGGGTGTTTCCCCGCCATCTCCGTTCCCGGCCGGGGGCCCACCACGTCCCCGACCAGGGAAAGGACCTGTCTGTGCCCAGGGTGGCGCATGAGCGCCATCGCCATCGTCAGCGGGGGGAGTCCCGGCATCGGTGCGGCTACCTCCACCCTCCTCGCCTCCCGGGGCTGGGACATAGCCGTCGGCTACAACCGAAACGCCGAAGCGGCCCAGTCGGTCGCCGCCGGATGTCGATCTCGGGGGCAGAGAGCCCTCGCCGCCCCCTTGGACGTGGCCTCGGAAGACTCCGTGGGCGCGTTCTTCTCGGCTATGGATGGTCACTTTGGCCCACGACGGCGCTCATCAACTGTGCCGGCGTCGTGGATCAGAAGGCCCGCCTCGACGAGTACTCGGCCTCGCGCCTCCCGCACATGTTTTCTGTCAACGTTCTCGGTTCTTTCCTGTGCACCCGAGAGGCGGTGCGCCGGATGTCGACCCGATATGGCCGATCCGGGGGAGCGATCGTCAACCTGTCGTCGGCCGCGTCACGTCTGGGCAGCCCCGGCGAGTACCTCGACTACGCCGCATCCAAAGGCGCCATCGACACCATGACGATCGGGCTGGCCCGCGAGCTGGCGACCGAGGGTATCCGGGTCAACGCCGTCCGTCCCGGTCTCATCGACACAGACATCCACGCCAGCGGCGGCCAGCCCGACCGGATCGAACGTAGGGCCCCTCTCATCCCGATGGGCCGGAGAGGCGAAATCCTCGGGGTGGCCCACGCCATGGCCTGGCTCTGTTCCGGCGAGGCGTCCTACGTGACCGGTGCAGTGATCGACGTCAGCGGGGGTCGGTAGATCACCGGGTGGTGAACAGGGAACATTTCGTGCACGATGAGGACATGACGGGCACAGGGGATGGCTCCACCGGGGCCTGGCCGACGGCCGACTCCGGTGCCGAGGGTGCGTGGTGGCGGACGGGACTGCTCTACCAGGTCTATGTGCGTTCATTCGCCGACAGTAACGGTGACGGGGTGGGCGATCTGCGCGGTCTTATCGATCACCTGGACCACCTCTCGTGGCTCGGTGTCGACGGCCTCTGGTTGAGTCCCGTCAATCCCTCACCCAACGCCGACTGGGGTTACGACGTCGCCGATTACTGCGCCGTCGATCCCCAGTACGGAACTCTCGCCGATCTGGACGAGCTGGTGAGATCCGCCAACGGTTTGGGTATCCAGGTTCTGATCGACCTGGTCCCCAATCACACAAGCGATCAGCACCCGTGGTTCATCGAATCGAAGTCGTCGAAGACGGCCGGCCGTCGAGACTTCTATGTGTGGGTCGACCCCAAACCGGACGGCTCCCCACCCAACAATTGGGTGGGATGCTTCGGCGGTCCGGCCTGGACGTTCGATGACACCACCAGACAGTACTACCTCCACAACTTCCTCCCCGAACAGCCCGATCTGAACTGGTGGTGCGGGGACGTCCGAACGGCGTTCGAAGACATCATCCGCTTTTGGTGGGACCGGGGCATCGCCGGATTCCGCATCGACGTCTGCAACATGATTATCAAGGATGCCCGGCTCCGCGACAACCCTCCGGCGACCGAGCACGACCCGTTCATCATGCAGATCTTCGGACAACGTCCCGAGTACACGAGCAACCAACCCGAAGTTCACGACGTCCTGAAGCACTGGCGGCGGCTGGCCCAAGCCTACGATCCGCCGAGGGTCCTCCTGGGAGAGACGAACGTCGAATCGCTCGAGACGCTGGCCCGCTTCTACGGCAGCGGTGACGATGAACTGAGTCTCAGCTTCAATTTCCCCTTCTTGGAGTCACCCTTCCAAGCGGGACCCCTGCGGGCCATCGTGGAGAGGACGGAAGAACTGCTTCCCCCGGGGGCCTGGCCGGTCTGGACCGGCTCCAATCACGATGTCTCCCGGTTGGCCACACGCTGGGCGGCCGGGGAGCACCGCAAGGTGCGGATGGCCCTTCTGATGCTTCTGACGTTGCGGGGCACACCCGTGCTGTACCAAGGGGACGAAATCGGGCTGACCGACGGGGTGCTCTCCCACGAAGAGATCCTCGATCCGGTCGGTCTTCGCTTCTGGCCCGCTTACCAGGGCCGCGACCCCGAACGTACGCCGATGCCCTGGTCGGCCGGAGCCAACGGCGGCTTTACCGACCCCGGGTCGACGCCCTGGCTACGCATGGGGGATCCGACTTTCGGCAGCGTGGCTGACCAACGGGGCGATCCCCAGTCCATTCTCCAGTTCGTACGCGCCGTCGTGGCCTTCCGACGCCGGTCGCCGGATCTCCTTTCGGGTGACTATCGGAGTCTTCAATCCCCCGATCCTGTCTGGGCGTGGCGCCGTGGATCGTCCACCGTGATCGCCCTCAATCTGTCCGCCAACCCCGCCCAGTTGGTCCTGGCCACTCCCGCTCATGACCTTGCGCTCAGCACAGATCCGACGATGACGACAGGCCCGCGACAGGGTCACCTGGTTCTCCCACCCTGGGAGGGTGCGATCGTCCTGGAGCCTCGATAGCCCGTAGGGTGAAGATCCTTTGACGACGCGTTACCGGCGGGTGTCGGGGTCAATCCGGCGACAGGAAAGGAAACCCGTCCGTCCAGCGACGGCGGCCGTCGACACCGATAATGAGCGCCTCGTAATCGTCGAGGGATCCGATCACGTCCAGTACGGGGTGGCCGGCCACGGCAAGGGCGGTGGCCAGCGCATCGGCCAGACCCAGATCAGGTCCACAGACACTGGCGGAGGCGGCGCGCGTCGTCGGTCGGCCAGAATGCGGGTCGATCAGGTGCGCGCCACGTTCGTAGCCGCCCGATGTGGCTATGGCGCCGGTAAGACCGACGACACACGCCAGCTGACCGGGCAATCGCGGGTCGACGATGCCGATCCGAAACGGTGCACCAGGCTCGCTCCCACCGAAGCTTGCGATGTCCCCCGCCGCATTCACCATGGCGCCCGAGATCTCATCGATGGCGAGAGCGGCAAGGGCGCCTTGGGCCGCCCAACCCTTCACGTATCCTGTCGGGTCGACGCCGCCGGGCATCGCCCACGGATCGAACCAACCGCCCGAAATCTCCCCGGCGAAGGCACACAGGTCAAGAACGTCGGCCACCTCGGGCGGAGCATCGGCAAGGGTGATCTCCCCTCGTCGGAGCCGGCTGACCGGACTATCCGCCTTCCACGTGCTGAAGACGGCATCAGCGCGCTGGAGCCTGGCACGTGCCCGGGCCAGCGCCAAGGTGACCTCAGAACCGTACCGGCCGTTCTCGGTGTAGATATCGATGGTCACCACCGTGCCCATGACGTGCTCACGGTGACGAATGGCGGGCCCATGGTCAACGGCGTCGTCCACGGCCGAGCGAGGCGATGTCATCACAGGCCGAGATGGCTCAGGGCGGCCTGGAGGGATTGGGCGAATCCGGCGCTGGTGTAGCTGGCGCCCGATATGCCTTGAATATTTGCACTCTGCGCCTGCAGGGCCTGTTGTTCAAGGAGAGGAATCGATTGCTGATCGATCGACTGTGAACGAAAGTTTCCACCGTCGTCCAGGGATGCGATCTTGACGTTCGTCACCGTCTTGCCCTTCACGGTGACAGAGACCGAGAGAATGCCGTACGTGTAGTCAACCCGCGGACCCGTCGCCGTCCGCGTAGCCGAGGGCGCCGTGGTCGACGTCGTCGGAGGAACGGTTGGCGGGGTTGTCGGCGGAACCGTGGACGGCGGGGTCGTCGGGGTGGTCGGGGTGGTCGAATTCGGCGGAGCGCCGGCGCCGGTAGTGCGCCCGCTGGGCGGTGATCCTCCCGCGACCGAGGTGGAGGGCGAACGCGTCGACGACGAAGCTCCAGGCAACCCGGCCAGAGTGAGGCTCGCCGACTTCGTGTGAAAGGTGAGCACGCCGGCAAGACCGGCGGCGGTGGCCACGGCCACGATGGGAGCACGTCTCATAGGGAGGTCCAGGTCAGGTCGGGCATGCTGATTCGGCTCCTCGGACTCCTAGAACGTGAACGCTTCATGGTGAATTCTGTCCCGTGAGACTCCGAGCTTCCGGGCTGCGGCAACGACGTTATTGCTGAAACCATTCGGACCACATACATAAAGATCACACCACGCCATATCGGGCACGAGCTTCCGCAGCGTGCGGGAGTCAAAGCGGACCTGGTCACGCGGACCGATGATCTCGTGGAACTGCCCACCCCGGAGGCCAACGAGAGTTTTCACCTCGTCGCGGTGGACAATGTCTTGCGGAGTCGACGCACGGATAATGACTGTCACAGCGATCGATTCGGGTAGGTCCTCGAGAAGGGCCCGCAGGGGCGTGATGCCAACGCCGGCGCCGATCAAGACGACCCGGTCCGACGAGCGAGCATGATGAGTGAACGCTCCGTAAGGTCCTTCGATGGCGACCCGTGTTCCCGGTTTGAGCTGGGCCACGGCGCGGCTCTGGTCGCCGAGGCCCTTGACCGTCACCCGGACGTACGGAGGACGGGGCAGTGCCGACAGCGAATACGGGTGTGCGTGCCACCAGAGCTCCTTGGTGAAGAAGCGCCACTGGAAGAACTGACCTCCCGACACGGCCAACCGGTCGAGCCGACGTCCTGTACAGATGACCGAGAACACCCCCGGCGCCACCTCCTTGACAGTGGCGACGCGGAGTTGGTGCCGGAGACTGCGACCGATGGGCTGGAGTACCCGGAAGACGATGACCATGCCGGCCGTGGCCATCCACACGGCGATCCAGACAGCCCGGGTGAGGGGATGACCGACGAACGACCCACCGGTGACGAGCTGATGTGCGAAGGCGAGCGAGAGGGCCAGGTACATGTAGAGGTGGACCACCCACCATGTCTCGTATTTCATCCGTCGCCGGGCAATCTTGATCGAGCTGACCCCGGCCATGATGAGGAGGAGGAATCCGACAGCGGCGGCGAGGACGTCGGGATAGGAGCTGAGGAAGATCCACAGCTGCCGGAGCGGACCCGTCTTGGCCCATTGGGCGTAGCCCAGAGTAATGAGCACGACATGGGCCGTGATGAGGATGAGCGCCCATGGTCCGATTCGTCGATGCCACCGAACCAGCCGGTCTTGGCCGACGGAGCGCTCGAGCCAGGGCAGCCGGCCGATGAGAACGACCATGAGCAACATCAGGTACGCGCCTGTGAAACCGGCGAGCCGGCCTCCGGCGATGAGCCAACCGCCGGGTGCGGCCAGCGCGCCACGGCTCTCCCCCGCGATGACCAGAGCCAGGGTCACCCCTAAACCGAGACCGGCGCAGCCGGCGAAGACGTCGGCGACCCACGGAAGAGGCGCATGCCCGGGCCGGGGCGAAGCCGACCGGGTGGCGGGCGCGGCGACGGCGGGCGCCGGGCGGGGCGCCGGGCGGGGCGCCGGGCGGGGTGCCGGGGTTATCTTCGTCGCCGGGGACATTGGGTCATTCTCCCTTCGGACCATGAGGGCGATCTGTGTGCAACCTGTGCACTGCCTGTGAAAAGACAGTCCATGCGACATCCGCCCTCGTCACAAGACGAGGGGCATCGTCGTGGACTCCCGTCAGCCAAGAGCGGGTTCACGGCGCGACGGTGTCGGCCACGCGTCGGAACCGCTGTGTGGCAGGCGCGAGATGGACGAGCGCGTTGTACGTCACGAGGGCGATGACGAGGTGCATGGCCACGAGGACCAAGACGGCTTTGGCCGGTTGGCCCTTCATCAAGATCCAGATGTCAGGGAGCAACAGGACTCCAGTGACAACCACGGCCAGGCGAAGGAACAACCATCGTGGGGTCGACGAGATCCAGGCGACCATGGGCCAGGCGACGCAGGCGAGCACCACTCCGACCACCGTCAGCTTCCCGTAGTCGGAGAACCGGAAGTGAACGTACCCATTGGTGCCAGGGAACAGGGCGGTGCCTATCGCTACCAGAATGGCGTCAGCGGCGAGAGACCCGATGACTGAGACGCCCAACGCGATAACGAGCCAGGATCGTTGCGGCCTTCTGGGCAGAGGTGGGAAATCCACCCGGAGGATGCTCAGAGCTTGCTTGACGACGGTGAGGCCCTCGTCTGGCCAACGTGACGCCTTCAGCGCACCGGAGCGAGTCTCAAACGCAGGGGGCGGCCAGGCACCGTCGGTCCCGATCGATTCCATGTCGTCACGTTGCATCGTCACGTCTCATCACCTCGGCTGTCATGGTGCACAGGTGACCATGACCGGTTCATGAAGATCACCTTGGAACTGCCTGTGCGTCTTCACAACAGACATCGGCCCAGGTGTCAGGGGCACCGGGCACGAAGAGGCAATCGCGTGTGAGAGGTCTTGACCGCAACGGCCCGATGCGCCGAACCGCCTATCAAGATTCTGGACCTGACGGTGGCGGCCCGTGGCGGCAAGGCACCGGCCACATCCGGCCTATTTGGGACCATCGCCCTGACCCATCACCCGCCGTGGGGACATCCTCGGGCCATAGAGGATCCTCCGGAAGCGACGGACCGCTCGCCGAGCACGTCGTCAACGTCTCGGCCCGGTCTCGATCTGTACCGGATTCCTTCGGGTGCAGGTGCGGAGTCGTTCGCATCAGCGGCAACACCTAAATTTCGTTCGTGCTCTCCACGCTGTTCCTCGAACTCGACACTCGACCCGACGACACTGTCCTTGACAGTCGATGAGACCAGCACATCGCCGGGACCGGCCAAGCCCGGCACCCGGCACCCGGCACCCGGCACCGATGTGAGCGGCCATCCCGGCCACGTCATCGCCCCGGACCTCGATCTCGCCAGTGTGGATCCCGGCCCGCACGCCGATGTCGAACGCCTTCAGCGCCTCTCGGATGGCCAGGGCGCACTCGATCGCTCGACCGGGACTGTCGAAGGTGGCGTTGCCGTCGTCGTCGAGGATCCCCGAGGCCACCGAGTGTCAACAGCCAACTCGACGATCTCGCCGCCGCCATCGCTGCTCGACAGCGTAACCACCGGTCAGGCTTGGAGCCGCATGTCCCCACGCCGATGGCGCAGCTTCGTCTCGTACATGGCTCGATCGGCGCATCGCCACAGGTCCGAACCGTTCTCAGTTCCATCCCAGGTGGTAACACCGATGGAGACCACGACTCCCGAAGGCAGGACCTCTCCTAGACGCCGGGTGAGTCGGCCGATGCCGACCGAGTCCGAATTGGGAGCGAGGAGGCCGAAATCGTCCCCACCGAGACGAGCAAGGAAGTCCCCGCTGCCGCGGATCGCCATCGCCAGACACGGGCAAGTCCCTCGAGTAGACGGTCACCGCGGGCAGCTCCGCGATGCTGCCGGTTGGCCCAGTCCGGCCGTAGGCGTCAGACGCGCACCTCGTAATAGAGGTTGGCGGGCTCGTCGAAGTCCTGGACCTGAAAGTGGCTAAAGCCGGCCTCGGTGCAGAGACGGGCCAGTAGCTCAGGGTGGAGGCCGAGTGTGCCGAGCCCGGCACCGTCGGGTTCGGACAGCGCCGATGACATGCAACTGGCGATCGAGAAGCCGTACATCATGGCCGCCATGGGGTTGGCCAGATTGTCCTTCGCTCGCGGTGTGCAACGGATGTCCTTGATCAGCCAGGTGCCGTCAGACTTGATCGAACGGCGGACGGCGGCCAGCGTCTCGGTCGGTCTCGTCATGTCGTGCAGGCAGTCGAGGGTCAACACGAAGTCAAAGGTTGCCTCGCTCGGGAGGACCTCGGCGCCAGCGAGATGGAGGGTCACGTTGTCGAGCTCCGCTTCGGCCACGAGTTGCCGGGCCCGTTCGATGGCGTAGCGGGAGATGTCGAAGCCGTGGACGTGCGAGCGACGGAACCGTCGCGCCAGGGCGACAATGGCGACGCCGGATCCGCAGCCGATATCGGCGATCATGCCGCCCGCATCGAGCTTGGCTTCCACCCCTTCGAGCGCGGGCAGTATGCGGGGTACGAGGGCCAAGCGGGTCCACGGGCCGAGCATGCGCTCGGTGCGGTGGGCGCCTGCGGGTCCTTGCCGGTCGTATGGGAGGCCGAGGCCGGTGCGGAAGGCCTCGGCGAGGTCATCGACGAAGTCGGGGGCGGGTGGGGTGCCAAACGCCCCCGCGGCGAAGAACAACGAGCCGTGCTCGTCGGCCAGGACGGCCGCAGCGGCGTCTGTGAGTTCGAAACGGTCGTCGTCGTGCCACGTCAGAAGCCCGGCAGCTCCCTGGCCCCGGAGCCACTCCAGAACCCAGCGCTCATCAAGGCCCGTTCGTTGGGCGAGCTCGCCAGCGCCGAGGGTGCCCGCCCCGCGCATGGCGCGGTACAGGCCGAGCCGGTCCCCGAGGTGGATCAGGAGCGACACCATCTCGCCTTGCTTGTAGCTCCACACCTGGAACGCGAAGAGGCCGATCTCCTCCGGGCTCGGCGGGCGGGGCTCGTCGCTCACGCCGCCCGCTCGCCGATAACTTTGCGGGTGGTGATGGCCCGGTTCATCCGAGAGCCTGTCAACTGTCGAGCCGATCGAGCGGAACCCCGCAACTCACCCCGACGCCTTCCATGGACGTTTCGAGAGGCACATCGAGAGCACTGGCCACCGTTGTCGTGTAGCGCATTAGGGCAACCGAGGCCACGATCTCCACGATCTCCGCATCGGTCCAACCCAGCGCCCGTAGCTTGTCGGTCATCTCGTCGGTGACCCCCGCCGGTCGCCGGCCGACGATCCGGGCGAAGTCCACCGCGGCGTTCTCTTTGTCAGTCAGGCGGGGAGACGGCTTCCCCTCGATGATGTCGACGCACTCTTCGCGGCTCCACCTCTTGCCCATCAGAGCGAGCATGTGGGCAGCGGTGCAGTACTCGCATTCGACCTCGTAGGCGGTGACCGCGAAGAACACCCGCTTCAGCTCCTCGCGGATAGTCCCTTCCATCGCCGTGTTCAGGCTCAAGGTCCACAACGCGTCGGTCGTCTCCGGCAGATAGTTCAACGCCTGCTGGAGCCCGGGCACCATCTTGTAGTACGTCTTCACCCGCTCGAAGACCTCATGGCTCCGTCCCTCGGCCTGGTTGGGATCGATCAGCTTCACGCGTGCCATTTACTGACTCCTCAGTTCCGTCGGTTGATCACGATGATGTCTCGCACTGCTCGGGCCGGTCTCCACCGGCCGGCGGAGGTCGGCACCCCATTCCATCCACGAGGCGTCGTAGAGGGCGGCGTTCTCGTGTCCCATGACATAGAGCGCAAAGAGGGCGAAGGCAGCGTACACACCACCACCGCAGTAGGTGATGACGCGGCGCTCGGGTCCCAACCCGACCGGTTCCCACAGCCGGGCAAGCTCCATGACCGGCAGCAGGGTCTGGGTGGACGGATCGACATTGGCCGGCGCGGGCACGTTGTAAGCGGTGGGGATATGACCGGCCCGGTGGCTCGGGTACAGGCGGGCCTCTCCTGTGAAGAACACCTCGGGCAACGCGTCGACGATGCAGATGTCGTCACCACCGATGGCCCGCATCACCTGGTCGGCGTCGACTCGCAGCTCAGGACGGACCCGCGCCCGAAATTCCGTTGGCGAGGGCTCGGGTATCTCGCTCTCCAGCGGGCGCTCTTCCGCCTCCCAGCGAGTGAGCCCGCCGTCGAGCAGCTTCACCGACTCATGGCCGTAGTAACGCAGGGCCCACCACAGCCGCGCCGCCCAGGTTCCACCTTTGTCGTCATAGACAACGACGGTGTTCTGATTGGCGATCCCGAGGCGGCCCATGAGGGCCTCGAACCGGTCGGGTGGCACCACGACGAGCGAGTCCTCGGGATCGGCTAGGTCGCCCATCACGTCGACGAACACCGCCCCTGGGATGTGAGCCTCGCTGTAGGCGTCCCGTTCGGCAACGGCCTCCAGCACCCCCTCGGTGGTGGCCCGCAGGTCGAAGCGGGCATCGACCACCCGGACCGACCGGTCCTCGAGGTGATCGGCGAGCCACTGCGGCGAGGCCAACGCCTCAGGATGTCGGTAGGTCACGGTGGGCATCACCTACCTGCCACCCTTGGGACCGAACCGTGCAAATGGATCAGCGGCTCCACCACCATGCTGCCGGCCCGGGGTAGTACCTGCTCACGGTAGAAGCCCATGTGCGCACGCTAATCGCCCAGCGCCGGATACGCGGTTCTTGGCGATCCTCCATGGGACGTGCTTTGATCGATGAACAGCAAAGCACCGCCTTCTCACCGTCGCTCGCGCCCTGCTTTCCACAAGTGGGATAGTGGTCGGTGATGGACCTCAATGACAATTGACCGCATAGCCGCAGGCGACCACTATCTGGCCGTCATCGCCACGACGCGGGCCGACGGCAGCGTGCAGGCGTCGGTCGTCAACGCCTGCACCCTGCCGCACCCGGTCTCGAACGAGCGTGTGGTGGCCTTCGGCACCTACGGCAAGACCAAGCTGTCCAACTTGAGGGCGCGCCCCCGGGGCGACGGCCGTCTTCCGAACAGGATGGCCCACGCGCAAGATGGCCTTGCCCCTGGAGGCACCCTCCTCGTCGTGGGCCACGACGCGAGCAACCTGACCCACGGCTACGGGGGACCCCAGGATCGCGCCGTGTTGTTCACCTCCGAGGAGGTGGCGCCGACCTGGACAAGGTGCGAATTGTGCGAGCCGATCATGTGGAACGCCGCGTCGAGACCGATCAGGGCTCCAAATTTGCCATCGACGCGCTGGTGTGGGCGGTGAGGTCGACGTCATAACCTTGCAAGCTGCGCCGCGCCTCACTTCACAGCACCACGTGAGCGGCCATTTCGCGATCCGCATGGACGACGGCACCGGGTTTGTCGCCCTGTCACGGAACATATGGATCCAAGGTCGACGAGCGACCGCAACCGCTACGTCAAGTCCGGCTCCGAGACAGCCTCCCTGCCGGAGTCCGCGCAATAGCCCAGGTCTCTTGGACTTTTGCGCCCCCGGCAGGACTCGAACCTGCGACGCACGGTTTAGGAAACCGACGCTCTATCCTCTGAGCTACGGGGGCTTTGGCTGGTAGATCGCTATTTCTGGGTGGTCACGGGACTCCCTCCGAGTCCCAATCCCAGAAAAATCCCAGAATGTCACACCCGGGGGATACCGTCCGCCGATGAGCGGGTCGCTGCGAGAGAAGTCGCCCGGGGTCTGGGAGATCCGGGTGGCCCTGGGCCGTGATCCGCTCACGGGTCGCTATCGCTCTGTGAGTCGGACCGTCCACGGCGGGAAGCGTAAGGCACAGGAGGAGATCGCCCGGATCGTCAGTTCGGCCGCCAACGGCAAGTTTCAGGGCACGAGAGCGAACGTGCGGTACCTCAATGAGCACTGGCTGGAGCACCTCGAGCGCCTAAGCCGCTCCCCCAAGACACTCGAGGGCTACCGGAGCCTGATCAAGAACGGCATCGATCCCGCCCTGGGGTCGATCGAGCTGGCCAAGCTCTCGGCCTCCGACATCGACCGGTTCTACGGCCTTGTCCAGAAGAAGGGGCTGGCCAACAACACGATCCACCACTACCACGCCTGCCTCTCCGCTGCCCTGCACCAGGCTGTCCGCTGGGGATGGATCGACCACTCCCCCACCGTCCGGGCCACGGCCCCGTCTCTCCGGCCCCGAGACGTCCGTCCTCCGAGCCTCGACGACGTCCGCCGAGTCTTGGCGGACCTCGAGAAACGCAATCCCGAGCTCGCCTGTCTGGTGTTCGTAGCGACGACGACCGGTTGCCGGCGGGGAGAGCTCTGCGGACTCCGATGGACGGACTTGGACCTCGTTGGCGGGACCCTGACCGTGAACCGGGCGATCACCGAAACCCGGTCCACCGGACTCGTCGAGAAGGACCCCAAGACCCACCGCTCCCGGCGCATCGCCCTCGACCCCTCGACGGTCGCCGCCCTCGAAGCCCACCGGCGTCTTCTCGACCGTCGTTCGGACCTCACCGGAGTCCCGATCCCCGCCAGCGGCTACGTATGGTCGCCCCTGCTCGATGCTTCTCGGCCCTTGCGACCCGACCAGGTGTCGGGCGCCTGGCGGCGAGTCGCGAATCGAGTCGGCCTCGGACCGGTTCGATTCCACGACCTCCGGCATTTCGCAGCCACCGTGCTGGCCAGTTCCGGGGTGGACATCCGGACCATCGCCGGAAGGCTAGGCCACGCCCATCCGGCCATCATCCTTCGCACCTACGCCCACTTCATGGAAGCGGCCGATCGGGATGCCGCCGCCGTCATGGGTCGGCTCGCATTGGCTCCTCCGATGGACGACGAGGCTCCTCCCCTTCCCGCTGTCGAGCGTTCGGCCTGAGAGGCTACGAGCATGAGCTGTCCTCTCTGCCGACAAGGTGAACTACTGCAGGGTACTTCGGACGAGACCGTTTCCTTCAAAGGAACCACCCTCGTAGTGAAGGATGTTCCTGCGAACATTTGCGATACATGCAGAAAGCCTTACTTCGATCAACACGTAACCCAGCGACTGCTCGACTTGGCTCATAAGGCAGCTGACGCCGGCGTGATCGTAGATGTCCGCCTGTACGTCCCGACCTGACGACTTCGTCGCGGACTTCTGCTCGCATCGACTCGTGGTCTACCGACCTTCCGGGCGTGGGGGTTCGCATCAGAGAGCCGACTCCCTTCAATTTTCCGACTGGCGCTGAGGCCATGGGAGCCAACCGGCGACTGAGGTTCAGCGGAGGTTGTTCGGGGGACTATGACGCGTCTGAGGCATTCTGACCGGGATCCAGGGTATTTCCCGCTGCTGGTGGATGTAAGTCGTCAAAGGATGTGAAACTTGGATCTCATGGGATTCTTCAAGGAACTCCTTGACGAGCTTGCTGAGGCAGACGAGCAGAAGGCGGCTGACCGGAGTTGGTGGACGCTTCCTCCTGCGTTCTTTCTACCTTGGCAGGTCACCATTGCTGTAGGCATGATCCTTGTCGGGGTTGCGGTCGCCACGTTGATCACTGGTCATGATTTGATCGGCTTTGTCATTCTCGTGTTGGCGTTCGGGTGGACCGCATCCGGCCTGGTACGGCATCAAGTGCGGATTCGCCAGCGCCAACGTCGTGGACGACAGGCCCGGCGAGAACATGACCGAGTCCAGCGAAGGAAATCCGAATAGGCGCAGATTGTTCGCTGGCCGTGCCTTTCGGAAGAACCTGCTATCCAGTGAGGCGGGTGCGGACCCCCGTAATACAGCACCCTCTAAATACAGAGCGACCCCAATGCAAAGCGACGACTTCGTCCCTTGAGCCGGTTGGAGTCGGATTCCTCACTTACGGTGGCCGAGCGCCTTGGCCATGACCACCACCGTGACCTCAACCGGTACGCCGATGCCTTTCCGAGTGTGATCGGCTGGCTTCGAAGCCTCGGACGGGCGATGGGCAGGGAAGAGCCTCGAAATGATGAAGCGTCTCGCTCGGCTCACCGTTCTGACCAGGGATTGGGTGCTGAAATCGATCGTCGGTCGGATAGACTGATTTCTGTGAGTCAGGTGGAAGGCAGACCGGTGAACGCTGTCGAGGCCCTCAAGGAACTCGACCCGGCGGACCGCGTCTGGCTGGAGGAACGGCTGGTCGAGTACGAGGACCTTCTTCTTTACCTGCACGACCATTGAATCGACCCACTGTCGGCCTGGTGGTGGCGATCAACCACGTCGTGCGTCGAGAGGACGAGTGGTTCGACGAACCCGATGAACTCGACCGGGTCGCTCGCGCTCTCGCAGCCATCGATCTGATCGAGGATCCTGTCGAGGCCGCCGCCATATTGGCTTACCGAGTGGCCCGAGCGCAGGCATTCGCCGAGGGGAACAAGCGGACCGCGTTGCTCTTGGCTCGCTGGGTTCTTGACCGAAACGACCTGGAAGGCGCCGCCTTCCTACCCTCTGATGACCGTGAGATGGGTGCGTTGCTGGTCAAGGCGGCCAGCGGTCACGACGTCGGTGCCGACTTTGTCGCGCTTCTATTGTCCCGCAGGTAGCAACAAGGATCTCTATCCGTCGTTGTTGTTCCAAGCCGAGTGCCGAAGAAGATCTGGGCCAACGGCGTAGTTAAGGGTGATCGTCGATCCCGTCCGAGCTTGATCTTCTGTAAAGGACATTCTCACACACCGGACCTCCTGGCTGACCTGCGGCAACGGTCCCTCGGGCATCTTGATTCCGTAACACTGGCCCGACCGTACGAGTCGGCCACGCCTGCACAGCTCCTGGCGACACCCGATGCCGTAGGCAGAAGGGTGTCGCCTGTGGGGTGCTGGAACATGAGATTCAATGCAACAACCGTTTCATACGATCTCGCAATGGGACGGGCCAGTCGGACCAAACGGGAAAGACGGGAAGATCGATCGAGGGTTGCTTCCCAGTCGAATGCCGTTTTCGTCACGGACACGGACCCTGTGTCCACGGCCGTCGAGAAGGTCCCGGCGGCCCCGGATGTCGGCTGGGGTGGTCCCAGGACCGGCGCCGGGCGCCCACGGATCCACGCCTCGGCTGCAGCCCGCCAGGCGGCATACAGGGCCCGGAAGGACCACTCGGAGGATCCGTCACATGTCCGGCGGTGCGATCTTGTTCATCCCTCGTCCAATGCGGTTCGCATTGGCTACGACGCCAAGCCGCCGTCGGCGGAGCGGCAGCCCACACAACCACCGAGGAAGTGATCAAGCCTGCAAGAAATCCCAGAATCCATCCCAGAATTTCCGACGATTTGCGACCGCACGGGACGACAGCCGACGACACAGTTGGAAGAAAAGTCCTAACCAGACGTACTGCAGCGGTCTCCGGCGAACGGCACCGGACCAACTTATGAGCATTAGGAAACCGGCGCTCTATCCTCTGAGCTACGGGGGCTTTTGCTGGTAGGTCCCATTTTGCCGGCTTGATCGGCTCGTCGTGACCACAGGACGATTTCGGCCAAGTGGCGAGACCGCTTCGACCAAAAAGTGCCTCGGGCCAACCACCTTGGTTCCGAACGGTATCAGGGGAATCTGCCCAGCCGGCACCCTCCCAGCGTCGCCTCGCCGTCCAGCGCTGTCCGTCCGAATACGCCTGATCGTTGTTGGTCGCTCCGACTTGAAACAAGCCGGGATCGAAAATCCTATTCGGCAAGGGTACGTCGTGGCCCTGCGGCTAGGCCCCTGTGACCATCTGCGGCCCGGGCGGTTGTCCCTGTCCGGTGGCTATCTGCAAGCCGGGCGGGTGTCCCGTCAGCGAGGGCAAGGCGGAGGATGCGAAAACCAGGAAGACATCCAATCGAGGAGTAGAGGACAAACTCCAGGACAACGAGTCCCTGGACCGTGGTGAAGCTGATTGCCAAAAGCGAGACGGCGCCATGAAGAGACACGGAGAAAATGACGAACCAGAGCACGACCGGGGATAGGGGCATCAGGATCCACCAGGTGGAGTATCTGACCCTGGTGATGATGGCCACCATGGGCGGCCACGGTGGCCACGCTCACTGCCAGGAGGATCAAGAGGAAGAAACGGATGACACGGACCATCCCGCCAGAACGACTCCCACGGGTTCGCCCTCCTACCTCGTCAGCGATCGCCGTCTGTCCGACTTTCCTTGATCGCCCCGAAAGGTTGTCTACGGCACGAACGAAGTGCATGCCCAGCGTACGCCCGGGGGAGATCACGACGATCGCGTCCGCGGCCCGACTCCTCCTCGGGGAGAAGCGCTTGTCGGAGTCACGGTCGCCTGGAATAGGCTGGACCGATGCCCAGGAACGCAGCCGAATACTTCGATGTGCTGATCGTCGGGGCGGGCCTGTCCGGTGTCGGCGCTGCCTGTCATCTCCAGGACGAATGCCCCGACAAGACGGTGGCCATCCTCGAGGCAAGGGCCGAAAGTGGCGGGACGTGGGACCTCTTCCGCTACCCGGGCGTGCGGTCGGATTCCGACATGTTCACCTTGGCCTACTCATTCAAACCTTGGAGTGGGACCAGAGCAATCGTCGATGGTCCGTCGATTCTCAGCTACATCCGGGAAACGGCGCACGATCGCGGAATCGACAAGAAGATTCGATACGACAGCAGGGTCATGAGGGCGTCATGGTCTTCGGCCGAGTCGCAATGGACAGTCGATGTGGAACGCTCTGACACGGGCGCCGCGGAGCAGCTGACGTGTGGATTTCTCTTTGGGAACACGGGGTACTACCGCTACGACGCCGGATACACACCTCATTTCGAAGGCACCGCGATGTTCACTGGTCGGATCGTGCACCCACAGGCGTGGCCCGACGACCTCGACTATGTGGGCAAGCGCATCGTGGTGATCGGAAGCGGAGCCACTGCCGTAACGTTGGTCCCAGCGCTGTCCGAGCAAGCTCAGCAGGTGACCATGCTCCAACGCTCGCCGAGCTACATCGCAGCCCTGCCTGCTCAGGACTCGATGGACACATTGCTCCGCCGCGCATTTCCGACCCGGACGGCCCGGTCTCTTGTCCGCTGGAAGAACGTCCTACTTGGCTGGCTGATCTTCCAACTCAGTCGCCACGCGCCCAAGTTTATGAAAGGGCTTCTCCGTAAAGGCGTCGAACGACAGCTCCCTGAGGGCTACGACATTGACACGCACTTCACTCCGCCCTACGAACCGTGGGACCAAAGGCTGTGTCTGGCGCCCGACGGCGATTTCTTCAAGGCGATCGCCGACGGCCGCGCCTCGGTCGTCACCGGTCAGATCCGTTCGTTCACAACGACAGGTTTGGAACTCGAGTCCGGCGATGTGATCGAGGCCGACATCATTGTCACCGCCACCGGACTCACCATGCTGATGCTGGGAGGAATGAAGATCGATATCGATGGACGTTCCATCGATTTCTCCGAGACGGTCACGTACAAGAGCGTCATGCTCGGTGGCGTGCCCAACCTGGCGTTTACTTTCGGCTACTCGAACGCCTCGTGGACACTGAAGAGCGATCTGGTGGCGAGATACGTCTGCCGACTCCTTAACCACATGGACGAATTCGGCTACGACAGCTGCACCCCACTCGAGCCCGACTCTACGGCACCCCGATTCCCCTACCTCGATCTCTCGTCAGGTTATGTGCAGCGGTCAGGAACGTCCTTTCCGAAACAGCTCTCGAAGGCACCGTGGCGCGTACGGCACAACTATCCTCTCGACCTCCTGATGTTCCGGTACGGAACACTGAACGACGGAGTAGCTTTCTCCCGGCGAACCCCTGACAAACCCGTGAGAATGCCGGCCCCGCCGTCGGCCGTCTGAGCAGTCGGCGTCTTTCGCTCCCGGATTGAAAGTCGTGCATGGCCTATTCCGCTGCTGAGGCCATGGACCATGTGGTCCTGGTCCTCTTCGAGAATCGATCTTTCGACAACCTGCTCGGACGCCTCTATCGGCCCTGGGCGGTGCCCACGTTCGAAGGAGTCATCGGGAAGGAGCTCTCCAACCCGGTCCCCGACTGGGCCGAGCACGGCGCCGAAGGTGGAGTGGTTCGTACGGAATCGCCACCGGGATGGATTCGCCGAACCCTGACCCCGGCGAGGAGTACCAACACACGAACACCCAGCTGTTCAACATCTTGGACGAGGCCAACCGTTTCAAGGATGCGGGCGAGATGGTGGCACCATTCAATGCCCCAGCAGGTGGTCAGCGGCCCAGCATGGATGGCTTTGTCACCGACTACATCAGTTTCCTGACGGTCGAACTCGGTCGGCAGCCGACTTTCGATGAGTACAAGGAGATCATGACGGGCTATACCCCGGAACAGGTTCCTGTGCTCAACGGGATCGCACGGGGTTTCGGGGTGTTCGATCATTGGTTCAGCGAGGTGCCGTCCCAAACCCTGCCCAACCGCGCCTTCTGGACAGCGGCGACGTCGTCGGGCTTCGTCGTCAACCGACCGATGAGGAACTTCCTCCATCACAACCAGGCCGAGACGATTTTCGACCGGCTCGAGCAACACGGGAAGACATGGAAGGTGTACGTCCTCGCACCGGACTCGGTTTCGTTTACGGGAATGGTTCACATGGCGCGGCTAAGAGAACAGTTTGACACGCATTTCGTACGGTTCTCCGAATTTGAGCAGGATACGGGCTGACGGGACACTTCCGGACTTCTCACTCATCGAGCCCAACCTGTTGGCCGGACACGGTGACTACCATCCCGCCTTCTCTCGGGCGTTGCTGCCCGGTCTCGCCGTTGCCATTGACCCGCCCTCGTCGATCCTTGCGGGTGAAGCTTTCTTGTCGCGGATCTACGAGGCCATCAAAAGTGCCCGATCGCCGACCGGCTCGAAGGCGTTCAACACAACCTTCTTCATCGGCTGGGACGAACCTGGTGATACGTACGACCACGTGGCACCCGGACCGGTGCCTCCTCCAGAACCGTCGGCGCCCGCCGGTCAGTTCGGATTCAGGTTCGATCGCTCCGGATACCGAGTCCCGGCCATCATCGTCTCGCCGTGGGTCGAAGAAGGTGTCGTGTTCAACGACGAGTACAGGCACACCTCGATGATCGCCACGCTGCGCCAGGTATCGGATCTCGGGCCTCCTCTCTCGGGTCGCGATGCGGTGGCCCGGACCTTTCGCCACGTTCTGCGCCTTGATG
Organism: Acidimicrobiales bacterium; assembly: GCA_035535015.1. GTDB lineage: Bacteria > Actinomycetota > Acidimicrobiia > Acidimicrobiales > UBA8190 > Palsa-661. The sequence continues at coordinate 96,148 of DATLQU010000059.1, forward strand.
CGCCTCGCCACCCGGACACATGGCCTCAAATCACCCCCCTTCCCTGTCCGGAATTCCAGATGGTGAGAGTGGCGGCGGGCGAGGCGTTCAGCGTGCTCGGCCGACACCTTTGCCACTGTCTCCTGCATCATGCCCGGCAGACGGGGATGGCGGTGGATGGGGCGCCCGACCCTGTCAGTGCCGTCGGTGACAGTTTCGTCGTGCACATGGATCAGGGTGCTCTGATCGACTATCCCCCGGGGTCGCTATGACGTGACCGTGACGATCACGACTTTCGTTCCCGATCGCGAGATCACGTGGACGATCCTCGGCCGGTTGCGCCCGCAGATCGGTTACATCTACGGCTACAGACTCGACCCGTCGCCGAAGGCACTCTGGCCACGTCGTACGACGACTGGTCGTCCATTCATCCCGACTGGCAGCGGCGTCGTAGTAGCGATAGCCGGAAGCTTCATCGACACGGGCGGGAACCAGCGCTCCAAGATCGTCGTAGAGACCATATGAGCAGCCAGCGCATACGCAGGGCCAGCAGGGAAGTTCCACTGATCGGCTCCATCGGGTTGGAAGCCGATGCTCGTAGCCAGGATGGTGGGCTGCGCCGCGGGCACCTCACATGCTTATCGCGTGAGGAGCCGCCCTCGAGGGAGGAACCGAAGGCGGGCGAACCGAGGCGTTACAGGACGTGCTGAAGAGCGGCCCGAAGGTCGGCGAGGCGTGTGCGGTTGACGGAGTACCACACCCACTTGCCTCGCCTCTGGCCCGACACCAGTCCGGCGTCTCCCAGGATCTTCAGATGATGAGAGACCGTCGGCTGACTCCTTCCGAGCGGCGCCACGAACTCGCAAACACAGACTTCGCCGGCCGGCGCCGTGGACAGAATGCTCAGGACCCGGAGACGGACAGGATCGGCCAGCGCCGCGAATCCCCGGGCCAATTCGTCGGCCCGGACCGAATCAAGCGGAGAGACGAGCGCCGTCGAACGACATGGGCCCGCGGTATCTATGGTGGCCGCCCGCTTCGCCATTGCGCCTCCTATTGACAGTCATCGATGTATCGACCATGATGCACGTATCGATAATCATCGATCTTAGCGGAGGTCACGTGTCCCGAGTCCAACTGGCAATCAATGTGTCCGACATCGACGCCGCCGTCGACTTCTACACGAAGATGTTCGCCACGGAACCGGCCAAGCGGCGGCCGGGTTACGCCAACTTCGCCATCACTGAACCCCCGCTCAAGCTGGTACTCATACAAGACGCCGCTGGGCGCGGTGCGGGAATCGCCGGGGCGCTGAACCACCTCGGTGTTGAGGTCGAATCACCGGAAGACGTCACCACGGCCACCGGGCGATTCTCGGCCGAAGGACTCGACCCGGTTGTCCAGGAGTCCACAACCTGCTGTTACGCCGTTCAGGACAAGGCCTGGGTGAACGATCCGGACGGCACACCCTGGGAGTTCTATACCGTGCTGGCCGACGCACCAGCGGAGACCGGGCTGGGGTGTTCGCTGGACGACGACGGCACCGGGGAGGGACACGGACACTTGATCGACACCACGGTTACCCCGGCGACATCCCGTTCGTGTTGTTGATCGGCGGGCCCCTCGTCGGTCCTTCTGGCTTGGTGTGACAGACGGCGCTGTGCCAGGGGCGATGCTGTGAGCCAAGACACCGTCAGGACCGACGTGGCGACGGAGGCAGTTCTGTGGCGGCGGTTGGCCGCCGAATTTCTCGGGAGCGCCTTCCTGGCGGCGGTGGTGGTCGGATCGGGTATCGCCGCCCAGAATCTCTCGCCGAGCGATACCGGGCTCGAGTTGCTCGAGAACGCCGCCGCCACCGCCGCCGGGCTGTATGTGATCATCTTGATGTTCGGACCCATTTCGGGAGCACACTTCAACCCGGTGGTCTCATTCGTCGACGCCTCCTTTGGAGGGCTGCGCTGGGTCGAAGCCGTCGCCTACCTTCCCGCCCAGGTGACGGGCTGCGTCGGCGGAGCCATCGTTGCCAATCTGATGTACTCCAAGGCGGCCATCAGCATCTCGACACATCACCGCGCGTCAGCCGGACACCTTCTGTCCGAGGTCGTGGCCACGCTCGGGTTGATCCTGGTGATCTTCGCCCTGGTCCGAAGCGGCCGGAGCGGCATCGCCCCCGCCGCCGTGGGTTCCTACATCGGTGCCGCCTATTTCTTTACCAGCTCCACCAGTTTCGCCAATCCAGCTATCACGGTCGGACGCATGTTCTCGAACTCGTTCGCCGGGATCGCTCCGTCCTCCGTCGCCGGCTTCGTCGCCGCCCAGGTCGTCGGTGGAGCGACGGCCATCGTCGCCATCCGATGTCTCTATCCGGGGGTGACACCCGGCGAGGCCGCGGACATCATCTTCCCGCACGACCCGGCCAGGGAGTTGACATGACCAGGGAGTTGCAGTGACACGTCCGCCCGTCGTCCTTTTCCTCTGTACCCACAACGCGGGACGAAGTGTCGCCGCCGCCGTGTTGCTCGACCACTATGCACACGGGAGGATCGACGTCCGCTCCGCCGGGTCAGAGCCCGGCTCAGCGCTCAATCCATCCGTCGTGGCCATCCTGACCGAAAGGGGCCTCGACCCGACACGGGAATTCCCCAAACCGCTCACCGACGAGACGGCGCTCGCCGCAGACGTGATCGTGACCATGGGATGCGGTGACAGTTGCCCGTACTACCCCGGCAAACGGTACGTGGACTGGGATCTCGAGGACCCGGCCGGCAGGCCCGTGAGCGAGGTGGAGCCCATCGTGGAGGAGATCGACCGCCGGGTCCGAATCCTTCTGGCCGAATTGACCGACCTGTCCGGGGTCACGGGATCCGGTTGAAAAATCGGGAAGACCGGCGCGGGCGTTCGTCGAACGCCCCTTCGGCTCCTCCCACTCCTCCTGGCCGCCGAGAGCCGTGAGATCCAGAACATAGTAAGAACCGCCGAGCGTCTCAGTGCCCCGGGCATAAACGGAGTGGCGTCACCGACGACGACGTCCACATTGGACCCGGCGAGCCTCTCGGCCAACGATGAGGCGAGGCCGACGTCCAGTTCGACGGCCGTGAGATGCGCCGTGAGGGTGCGCAAGACCTCGGTCGTAAAACCCGGACCAGGTCCGATTTCGATGGTATCGGACCCGAGATCCGTTCCGCTGAGCGCGCTCGGCAGGATTTTTTCCTCCACGATGAGCCCGTTGCAGTAACGGCGGTGCGTTGAGATCCGTCCTGGTCGATGCGGTGCTAGGGCTATTCGGGCGTTCGCAAGGACGGCTGACGTTCCAATCGTGCGGACTCGGGGCCAATGCGGGGAGCTGATTGTCGCTCGATGAAGGCTGATCGAGTGGTGTTCACCCGCTGATGGCCGCCATGCGGGACCATGGCGCGACGGTGGCGTCGACGAGAGAGCGGCGGTAGAGCTTCAAGAGGTTGTGGGTGCCCATGAGTAATTTCCACTCGCTGTCGGCGGCGGCCTTGCCCCTCCGCATGAACCTTCTGGCGCCGCGGGCGTCCTTGGTCTGTCCGAAGACCGGTTCGATGATGTGCTGGCGCTTCTTGTAGATAGCCCTGCCCGAAACGGTCGAGACCTTGCGGTCCATCTTGTCGACCAGGGTGGCGTCGGCGGGCAGTGGACCACGCGATCCGTTGCGCGGCTCTGGGTTCTTGTTCATGTTGCGCGTGGCGATGAAGCAGTTGGGTTCGTCGTCACCGAGCTTCGCCAGGTTGTCCTCGGATGCGTAGCCGGCGTCGGCCAGGAGCGTCTCGGGTCGCTCGGTGATCCCGGCGGCGTCGAGGGAGCGACTCGTGGCCTCGATCATCGGGTGGAGCTGACCCAGGTCGTTGTGCTCGTCGGTGACCTCGGCCGCGATGACCACCTGTTCCTCGTTGGCCACGGCCTGGGCGTTGTAACCCTGGACGAAGCCGTCCATGGTCTTCATGATGCGGCTCTCGGGGTCGCTGAGGTTGGCTTTTGCCTCGGTGGTGTCGGGTGCGGTGGGCTTCCTTCCCCGGAGCTTGTGGCCGCTGGCCTGCTCTCTCGCGGCCCGCTCGGCCAGGTGGGCCTCGTGGGCTTCGCGGGCTGCCTTGTCCTGGGCGTCGAGGACGGCCTTGGCTTCGGCCAGTCGCTTGCGGCGGGCCTCACGGCCCCTCAGGTGGGCCGGGAGCTCGTCACCGGTGGCGTCGGGTCCATAGAGGGCGTCCTCGGCCGCGTCGGCAGCTTCGGCCTCTTCGAGCATCTTTCGCACCGCCTCTTCGATGTGGTCCTTGGTGCGGTTGGCGTCGAGCGCTGCTGGGCACCCCATTTTGGTCCCGTCGACGGCCACGACCCCGAGGCTAACCAACCCCGCTTGCGAGCACAGGCGCAGCGAGCAGGTGAAGACCGAGGCCAGGGCCGCCTCGTGGCGCTGGCGGAACCGGGCGATGGTGGTGTGGTCCGGGCACTGGTTGGCCGCCACGACCCGGAATCCGACATCGACGTGGCAGGCCCGCTCGATCTGGCGGGATGACCGGATCCCCAGGCAGTAGGCGTAGAGGGCGAGAGCCACCATCATCTTGGGGTCATGGGCCGCCGCCCCCCAGCCGTCGGCGCGGTAACCGGCGTAGAAGGGGGCGAGGTCCATCTCGTCGACGGCGTCGAGCACGAACCAGGCCAGGTGGTCCTCGGGCAGCCAGTCGGCTACCGATGGCGGCAGCAGGTACACCTGGTCACGCTCGACAGCCAAGAAGTTGTACGCCATGCACAATTCTCTGCGAC
>DATLQU010000060.1:0-157438 GCA_035535015.1 Acidimicrobiales bacterium
CGGCTCAGCTGGTCGGGACGTGCTTGATGTAGTCGAACATGGGCAGGTACATGCTCACGACCATCAGTCCGACCATGCCGCCCATGACCACGGTCAGGATGGGCTCCAGCATGGCGGTCAGGTTGTTGACGGTGCCTTCCACCTCGCCGTCGTAGAACTCCCCCACCTTGCGCAGCATGTTGTCGAGAGCACCGGTCTGCTCCCCGACCTCGATCATCTGGGTGACGAGTGGAGGAATGACGTCTTCGTGCTCGCGCAAGGTGTCAGCCAGCGCCCGCCCCTCGCGCACTCCCGCCTTGGCCTCTTGGAGAGCATCTCCCACGATCCGGTTACCGGCGGTCCCGGACACGATGTCGAGTGACTGCATGATGGGAACGCCGGACTGGACGAGCGACGCCAGCGTGTGGGAGAAGCGGGCAATGGACACGTTGTGGATCAGCTCACCGAAGATGGGCGGGCGCAGTTTGAACGCGTCCCACTTGTGCCGGCCCTTTTCGGTCTGGATCCACTTGCGGAACAACACGACGCCCACGACGATCACGGCGATGATGACAAGGGCAAAGGGACTCAGCACGATGTGCGAGGCATCGATCATCAACTGGGTCGGAAGCGGGAGCTTTGCCCCGAGGGACTTGAACAGCTTGGAGAAGACGGGAACGATGAAGATCAAGAGCGCCAGGAAGATGATGACCATCACCGACAGCACCACCGCCGGATAGGTCATGGCCGACCGGATCTTCTTGTTCAAAGCGGCCTGCTTCTCCATGGTGGAGGACAGATCGAGCAGCACGGAGTCCAGGTTTCCTCCCGCCTCACCGGCCTGCACCATGGTCACGAACAGCGGACTGAAGATCTTCGGGAACTTCGCCACCGCCGCCGACAGCGACGAACCCCGCTCAACCTCCTGGAGCACTTCTCCCAGGACCCGGCCGAGCTCCTTGTTCTGCGACTGATTGGCCAGCAGGCCGAGGGCCCGCACGACGGACAGACCGGAGTCCACCATGGTGGCCAGCTGCCGGGTGGCCACGGCCGTCTCGGCCAGCTTGACCCGGTCCGAGAAGTAGGGGATCTTGATCTCCCGCCGCACACCGGCACTGGATTTCGGGGTGACGGCGACAGGCATGTAGCCCATCTCGCGCAGCTTCCCGACGACGAGGGCGAGGCTGTCGCCCTCGAGTTGTCCCTCCACGAGATTGCCGGCCCGGTCCCGGACCTTGTAGTCGAATGTCAGTGCCATGGTCGGCTCCTACGAATTCAGGTGGTTGCGGAGGTCTTCTTCGTTGTGGCAGCGGTCGAGAGCGACACCTTCGGTGATGCGCCCCTCCTTGACCAATCGCGACAGGCCCTGGTCCATCGTGGACATGCCGTACTGGCTACCGGTCTGCATCAACGAGTAGATCTGGTGGGTCTTGGCACTTCGCACCAGGTTGCGGATGGCGGAGGTGCAGACCATCACTTCACAACAGGCGGCCCGTCCGGTTCCTTCGGCATCGGGGACCAGCTGCTGGGTGACGACTCCCTCGAGGGCCCCGGCCAGCATGGTCCTGACCTGTTCCTGTTGGGTGGTCGGGAACACGTCGATGATCCGGTCGATCGTCTGGGGCGCATCCTGGGTGTGCAGGGTGCCAAAGACGAGGTGACCTGTCTCCGCGGCGGTGAGGGCCATGGAGATCGTGTCGAGGTCACGCATTTCTCCGACGAGGATCACATCGGGGTCTTCACGGAGAACCCGGCGCAACGCCTCGGCGAAGGACATGGTGTCCGAACCCAGCTCCCGCTGGTTCACGATGGACCGCTTGTGGTTGTGGAGGAACTCGATCGGGTCCTCGACCGTCACGATGTGGAGCGGCTTGGTCCGGTTGATGATGTCGATCAACGAGGCCAGGGTGGTCGACTTACCGGAACCGGTGGGCCCGGTCACGAGGACAAGCCCCTGACGCAACTCGGTGAACATGCGGACCGACTCCGGAATGCCCAAGGTCTCGAAGGGCGGGATCTCGTGGGGAATGGCGCGCAGGACGCCGGCCACCGTTCCCCGCTGCTGGAAGACGTTCAACCGGAACCGGCCCACGCCGGGGATCGAGTGGGAGGTGTCGAGCTCTTTCTCGGCTTCGAACTTCTCACGCAGGGACTGGGTGAGGACGCCGAACAGCATGTCGCGGATGGTCTCGTTGTCCAGCTGAGGGCATCCCTCGATGGGCCGGATGGCACCGTGCAGCCTGATGCACCCGGGCATGCCCGCCGTGAGGTGCAGGTCCGAAGCCCCGACATTCGACGCGTAGCGAAGGAGGTCGTCGAGGTGCATGGGCATGGTTTGCGCCGTGACCTCCACCGAGGTGCCCGTGGGGGAGCCGTTCGCACCGGCGGGGTTACCGGCGACGGCCTCGGGTCCGCCGGCCATCGATCCGTTGCCCGAGCCGTGGGACGGTCCTGACCGCAAGATCCTCTCGATGGTGATGGGATCGCCGAGGACGGGAACGACCTCGTAGCCGAGGATCCCCGACAGGGTGTGGACGTCTTCGGCGTCGGGCGGGTCGGCGAACGCCACCATGAGCCGTGTCCCGTCGATCCGGTAACCGACGGCACCGTAGTCGCGGCCCACCCCGGAGAACACGGCTTGGACGGCGGCCGGCTCGGGCGGGTCGTTGGCCAGGTCGGCCACCGGAAGCTGGGAGATCTGCGACAGCACACCCAGGGTGACCTCCGGGGTGGCCACTTCGCGTCCGATCACGAGCGCCGTGAACGACGGTCCTCCCGCACTGGCTTCGTCGAAGAGTGGGGTGACGTCCGCTTCACGAACGTAACCCCCGGCCACGAGCGCCTGGGTGAGCCGTCGGGCCCATTCGACCCGGGTCGAGGAGGAGGGGCTCATGCCACCACCCGCAGTACTTCCTCGAGGGTGGTCTCACCCTCGAACGCCTTGCGGAGTCCGCTCTGGCGCAAGGTCACCATGCCCTGCTTGACGGCGAGCCTGTGAATGTCATCGGCCGTTCCTCCTTCAATGATCAAGTGCTCGATCGACTCGGTGACGACGAGGAGTTCGAGCAGGGCTTTGCGGCCCAGATATCCGGTTGTGGAACATGCCGAGCACCCCACCGGCCGGTAGAGAACGGGGTTCGGGTGATCGGCAAAGAGCTCTTCCGGTGTCCAACCGACGGCCACGATCTCGGCTTCGGTCGGCTCATACGGCTCACGGCAGTGCACACAGAGTCGACGGGCCAGACGCTGGGCCAACGCGGCCGACAACGCTGAGGTCACCAGATACGGCTCCATCCCCATCTCCACCAGACGCATCGGCGTGCTGGCCGAGTCGTTGGTGTGCAGGGTGGCGAGGACGAGGTGCCCGGTCAGGGAGGCCTCGATGGTCATCATGGCCGTTTCCTTGTCCCGGATCTCGCCCACCAGGACGATGTCGGGGTCGGAACGCAAGATCGACTTCAGAGCAGCGGCGAAATTCAGACCGGCTTTGACATTGAGCTGAACTTGATTGATGCCCTTCAGCCGGAGCTCGACCGGGTCTTCCACCGTGATGATGTTCTTGTCGGCCGAGTTGAGGGCGTCCAGAGTGGCGTAGAGGGTGGTGGTCTTTCCTGATCCGGTCGGTCCCGTGACCAGGATGGTGCCGTAGGGCTTCGTGTAGATCCCGCGGTAGATGTCGAGAAGGTCGTCGTCGAAGCCGAGGTCCTCGAAACCGAGCACGACGTTCGACTTGTCGAGAACCCGCATGACCACCTTCTCCCCGTAGATGGTGGGAAGAGTGGCTATCCGGAGGTCGATGCCACGGTTCCCGACGGTCAGGGAGATGCGCCCGTCCTGGGGGAGCCTGTGCTCGGCGATGTTCATGTCCGACATGACCTTCAACCGGGTGGTGACGGCGGCAGCGATGGCCCGGGGTGCCGTGGAGATGTCGTGCAACACCCCGTCGATCCGGTAGCGGATGCGCAGATTCTCGGCGGTGGGCTCGACGTGGATGTCCGATGCCCGCTCGTTCAAGGCCTGGAGGACGAGGAGGTTCACGTACCGGACGATGGGGGCGTCGTCCACCACGGCCTGAAGATTGCTGAGATCCTCGTCGAAGGAGTCGTCGAAATCCGACGCCGCCGACTGGGCCACCTCGGTGGCATCGCCACCCTGGTGGTAGGCACGGTCGATGTAGGTGTTGATCTGAGAACGGGTGGCGACGACCGTGATGAAGTTGCGACCGATGATGGTGCGCAGGTCGTCCATGGCGAAGACGTCTGTCGGATTCGAGGCGGCGACGAGGGGAACACCGTCGCGGTTTCCGAAGACCAGGACGTTGTGATGTCGGGCGGTGGCCTCGGGCAGGTGATACGCGGCGGCGAAGTCCGTGCTCTGGAGGTCGAGGTCGACGAACTCGAGACCCATCTCCTGGGCCATGCCCCACATGAGGTCGGACTCGTTGACCAATCCCCTGACGGTGAGGATCCGGGCCACGGCCTGGCCGGTGCGGTCACGCTCGGCGAGGACGTCGAGCATCGTGGACAACTCGACCCGGCCGCCTTCCACCAGGACGCGGGCCAGGGGGGGGAAATGGGACAGCTCGTCGGAACCCTTCGTCTCCTGGTCGGGCTCGACGGGTGCGGCCACGGACCGTTCTTCGGGGAAGACGCCCGCCGGCGGGGTCTGGCCCTTCTCGGTGGTGCTCCCACGGGGGCCGGAAAGATCATCCGAACTCGGATAGACGAAAGCGGGAGGTGGGTCCGGGGTGATCACCGTCTCGTGGGGGGGCTCCCACGAGATGCTGACCGTGGCCGGATCGGTGGTCTCGACCGATGGGACCCCGGCCGGAACGGATTTCGATTCGATGCCGGCGACGCTGGACGTGGCGTTGTCGGTCGGAGCTTTTGGGGACGCGCCCGTGGTCGGCGTCGGTGTGTCGGTCCGGTAGACACGATCCAGGCACGCCTCGATTTGGTCGTCGGGGGCCACGACGGCGACGAACTCGCGGCCCATGGTCGCCCGCAAGGTGTCAAGGGCCATGACGTCGTTGGGATCAGCGATGGCGACAACGGGCGCGCCGAACTTGCGACCGATGGGGACGACATGATGCCGACGCGCCACCGCCACTGGCAGCAGGCGCGCCACACTGGTGTCCACGTTGTATCGATCGAGATCGACAAACTCCAAGTTGTGATCGCTCGCGAGGAGCCGACCGGCTGCCGCGTCGCCCATGCATGCACCATCGGCACGAACCGAGCGCATATTGAACGCCGATCTTGCGAACGTCGGAATTACCGAGTCATGGGCTCGGGGGGTCGCGGTGCTACCGTGGCCGCCCGGATGAGCAGCGCGCCCGTCGAATGACGTCTTCCCAGGTCACAGGCGGTGTGTGGGGTCTGGAACTCGGGTCGCTGGCACCGTGACCTCACCCCTGGATGTCCCCGCTCCCGTGACCATCCACATCGCCTGGTGGGCGGTCACCGGCTTCGTCGCCATCGTCGGACTGCTCTTCGGGTCGTTCCTGAACGTGGTGATCTACCGCGTCCCCCGACGACTTTCAGTGGTCAAACCCCGCTCCTTCTGCCCCCGCTGCGAGACACCGGTGCGCGCTCTCGACAACATCCCGGTCCTCTCCTGGCTGATGCTCCGAGGGCGTTGCCACCAGTGCCGGGGCCCGATCTCCATTCGCTATCCCCTGGTCGAACTGGGGACGGCCGTCGTGTTCGCCGCCATCGGATGGGGACTCGGACCTCATTGGGCGGTCGCCGGGTTCTGCGTCCTCGCCGCCACCCTCGTCGCCCTGGTGGCCATCGAGGCCGACGGGTTGAACCCACCGCTGTCGGCCGCCGCCGTGGGCACTGCCATCGGAGCCCTGCTCCTGATCGGCGCCGGGGCCGCCGATCACCGTTGGCCCCGCGTCGTCGGCGTCCTCATCGGGGTGGCCGTGGCCGCCGTGCTCGTCGCCGTCAAGACTCCGTGGGCCGGGTCCGCTCCGGTCCTGCTTCCGGTGGGGGCCGTTCTGGGTTGGTTGGGCCTGGCCTCGGCGGGCGAAGGCCTGGCCACGGCGGCCATCGTTCTCGTCGCCGCCCGCAGTGTCGGCAAGAGCGACGGAACTGAGCACCCGGTGCCCGAGGTGCTCGGACTGGCCCTCGCCGTCGGCGCCGTGGCAGCGACCGTGATCGCCATCGCCACCGGTGCAGGAACGGGGCGTTGACCAGGACTCAGGGAGCGAAGGCGCTCACAAATCCCCGGCCCGTCGGGACGATGCCGAGTCGCTCGAGCATCACCTTCAGGTCGTGAGGGTTGGAAGCGGCATTCATCGCCTCGCGGAGATCGATCTCGCCGTTGGCCAGCAGCTGGGCCAGAGCCTGATCGAAGGTCTGCATGCCGTAATACTCGCCGTCGGCGATGATCTGGTCGATTTCCGCCGTCAGCAGCGGATCGGCGATGGCCTGCTGGATGCGACCGTTCACCACCATGACCTCGAGCGCCGGAACCCGACCTTTGCCATCCGCCCGTGGGATGAGCCTCTGGCAGACCGTCCCCGTCAGTGCACTGGCCAGGCTCAAGCGGATCTGACGGTGCTGGTGGGGCGGGAAGAAGTCGACGATCCGGTTGACCGTTTCGGTGGCTGTCGTCGTATGCAGTGTCGAGAAGACGAGGTGACCCGTCTCGGCGGCCGTCAGCGCCGTGAAGACCGTCTCGGGGTCCCGCATCTCCCCCACCAGGATGACGTCGGGGTCCTGGCGGAGAATGACCCGCATGGCGCTGGAAAACGACTCGGTGTCGAAGCCGACCTCGCGCTGATCGATGGCGGCGGCGGCGTCGGTGTGGAGGTACTCGATCGGGTCCTCGACGGTGATGATGTGGCAGGCCCGGGTCTGGTTGATGTGGTTGATCATGGCCGCCAGGGTGGTCGTCTTGCCCGAGCCTGTCGGTCCGGTCACCAGCACCAGTCCACGTTGTTCTTCGGCCAGGCGCCTGACCACATCGGGAAGACCGAGTTCCTCGACACTCGAGGCGCTGGTACGGACCCGTCGGACGGCCAGAGCGACGGAACCTCGCTGGTAGAAGGCGTTGATGCGGAAACGCCCGACCCCGTTCACGCTGTAGGCGAAGTCGGCCTCATGCTTCTCGGCGAAGATCTCGCGGATGTTCGGAAGCATGATTTCCTCGGCCAGCGATCGTGTCTCCTCCGCATTGATCCGGGGTTCGTCATCGAGCATCCGCAGATGTCCGTCGACGCGGACCCGGGGAGCCGATCCCGCTTTGATGTGGAGATCGGAACCGTCGAGATCGCAGAGAACCTGCAGCAATCGGTTGAAGTCGTCCAGGTCCATGGCGTCCTAGTGTACGACAACGAGAAAGTTAATCGACCGTTTTCGTGGCTGAATGCTGACGTATTGTGACAACGAGAACGGCGATGCGGGACAGTGGCGGCGAGATGGTGACAATGCGTGAACGAGAGGTGGGTGTCACCAATTAATGGCGAAGCACCGACGTGGGCGTTCCACCACCTCAGCGGATTCGACACCTCTCACCACAAAAGACCTTCTGCCGCTGTCGCTACATGACGTCTACCTCCTCACCGCCGAGAGCGGCGGTCAAGAGGCGGTCGGGGGCCTGACTGTCGTGATCGACCAGGACGGCCTGGCCGTCGTCACTCCTCACGGAACGGTGGCGGCGCGACTCGCCTGGTCGGAATTGAGCATCCTCAAGACCAACGGCAGGACAAGGGGACCGGGCGGAGAGGACGCCGTGCTCCTGGAGGCCGCTGGCGCACGGCGGACCCACCGGTTCATCGTCCCGGCCGAGGATCCCATCTCATTGGAAGCGACGGTCGCTCTGCTCACCGGGACTCCGGTGCCCGACCCCCCTCGAAAGACCCGGAAGCGGAAATGACCGTGTCCTCGCGCCCGAGGCGTCCCTGTCCGGGCCCTCCCTCCGGCACGGGCGGACACGCCGGCCAGCCCAAATGCGGTCCGGGAGGCGGTGAGGCCGTTCTGAGAACCCCCCGCCACACCCAGAGACCGGGTCCTGGACGCCTCGTGGCCATGGGACCACAGACCTTCGATCGTCACACAACCGCAACACTCCTGTGTCCTTTTCGTCAGTTTTGAGGGCAATGATCGCTTCATGGAACCGCTTGTCTTGGAGTCCTGTCACAGCACCTGGCTTTTCGACACCGACCGGATGCGCTTCCGCCGGGTCCTGAAAGGCCTGCATCTGGACAACCACCCGGCTTCCACGGGGTGGCGGCCGTACTTCGGGCTGGACATCGATCCCGTCTCGGAGTCCTTCGTGGTCCTTTTGAATCCGGAGGGGACCCGGCTCCTGCGATCGTGGCGTCACGTCGAGCACTGCACCCAGTGCGGCGGCGAGGCCACCGGCGAGCTCTCGCTGGACGAGCTCCGCAGCGCGGCCCGCGCCTGAAATCAGGGCCTGACAGCCGATCTGGCCGGAAAATCGGATCGATCGGCTGGTTTCTCTCAATAGTTGGCGCCCACCTTCCGATGCAGTACGGGTCCGGCTACGCTTCGCAGCCGGTCCCGGTCATTGATCGCGTGCTAGCTCCGGCGATCAGGACAGCAACGAGCGACCGGTCGATGGGGCGGAATTGGAGGGTCCGGGCATGACGATGGAGAGTCGCCAACCGGAAGGCGCTGGATCGAACTCCGATCTCGTTCGCTCCGCGGCCCTGTCCTCGGCGGACCTCTGGCACGAAGTCCTCGAACGGCTGAACGAAGTCCAAGAGGGCCAGATCAGGCTCGCCCGAGCGATCGAGAGCCTGGGCATGATCGTGTGCGACGCCCTTTCAGTCAACCCGCAGGCGGCGCTGACCGGCGCTGAGCAGACGGCACCGCTGCCCCGGGCCCAGCAACGTGTGCCCTTGGCCGCCGGACCGCCCCCGGCCGACATCAAGCAACAGGTCGCCCCCAGTGAACGCGAACTGGCCGCCACCCAGAGGACAATCGACTCTCTCCTTTCGTCCGACGTCTTCGTACCCGCGGCACCTGGCCCGGAATCCCGACAGAGTGCCGGCACCCCCTCGCCGGCGGTGGCGGCTACCGGGTCGGCCACGTCACCGCGTTTCTACGTGGCGCCGGTGCCCGAAGAAAATCGCAATGTGACCCGGGAGCCCGTCTCGACGGGGGCATGGCCCCGCGGCCGGCGCGTCGCCCGCGGACTGGCCCGCGAAGGACCGTCTCTGACCGGACCGGCGGTTGTACCCAACCTCACGCCGGCCGCTATCGACGCCCTCTTGGCCGCCGAGTTCGGTGATCCCTCCATGGCGCCCGCGCCTCGCCCGCAGATGGTGCCGGCGGCCCAAGCCGGCCCCCTGTTGAACGCGCTCCTCGGCACCCAATTCCAGGCCACGGCCTCGGTGCCGGTGCCGCCCGCGGCGCGTCCTGCGACCCCGCCTGTGGGCTCCCCACCCGTCGCCGCTGTCGCGCCCTCCGTGCAAACGGCGGCGCCCGCACCGCCACCACCGCCCATGGCCTTCCCCCCCACCCCCGCGTCCTCGAAGCCGGCTCCCTCGAAGCCGGCTCCCTCGGTGCCGGCTCCTTCGATGCGGCCGCCGGTCGTTCCATCCTCACCGCCGGCGGCGGCCACACCCGGCAACGCGCCGTGGGCCCCGACTGTCGATCCGCGTCGCCCGGCTCCACCGGCTTCACCTGGATCCACGCTTCCCGGTGCCGCCCCGTTCGCACCTCTGCGCAACCCGGCGGCTGGTCCCGGCCCCGTGCTTGGGCCATCGGGCCCGGCGTCGATTCAGCCTCCTTCGGCCGCCGCTCCCAGTGCTGCGCCGCGGCCCCGTCTCTCGGGCGGTCCCGGTGTGGCCGGCATGAACATGCCGAATGACCTGGGATCCCCGGCCGGTGGGCCCGAGGGCGCAATCCTGCACCGCTCGCCGCTCGACGCCGTCTCGGGGAATCCGGCGCCATTCGGGGCACCGACGCCACCCCCAGACGGCACCACGGCAACGATGACTCCCGATTTCGGTGATCCGGGCGGGTCGCTCCCCCAACCGCCGCTCGAGCCGGAAGCTCCGGCGGCGAAGCGTGCGGACTCGGCGGCCATGGCCACCGAAATTCTCGCCCTCGCTCCCAACGCATCGGTCGTCGAACCGACCGAATCAGCTCCGACGATGTTGGCCGAGGACGTCACCATCATGGCCAAGGGCCGTCGGCGGCGCTTTCGCTTGCGCTGACCGACGGTCCTATCGGACGACGGTCCTATCGGACGACTGTCCAATCGGGCGACTGTCCGGCCGGACCGTCGCCCGGCCTTGTTCTACAGGGCCGGGCGCCGCCAGGTTCCGGAGCTGCCGCCGGTCTTCTCCCACAGGGCCAGCTCCCCGATGCTCATGGTCCGGTCGGAGGATTTGCACATGTCGTAGATGGTCAACGCCGCCGTGGCGCAGGCCGTCAGGGCTTCCATCTCCACGCCGGTCCGGTCGACGGTCTCGACCTGAGCTTCCACCTCGACGAAGTCGTCGCCGATGGTGAAGTTCACGTGGACCGCTCCCACCAGGAGCGGATGGCACATCGGGATCAGGTCGGGCGTCTTCTTGGCCGCCTGGATGCCGGCGATCCGGGCCGTGCCCAGCACGTCACCTTTGGTGATGGCATTGCTGGCCACCTTGGCCGTCGTTTCCGGAGCCATCATCACCCGACACCGGGCCAAAGCTCGACGGTGGGTCTGTTCTTTGGGTGTGACATCCACCATCCGAGCCCCCCCGAGAGGGTCGAGATGGGTCAGGCTACGGTCGGCGGGCACCCCCGTATTCTACGTGACCAGGGTTTCGACATGTGGTCCTTCGTGCGCCGGACTTCCGTCCCGAACGGTAGACTTGGCACTCGAGGGCCGAGAGTGCCAATCACGGAGAGGGATGGGGCGGATGCCGACGTACGAATACGCGTGCCGATCTTGCGGCGAGCATCTCGAAGTGGTCCAGTCCTTTCGCGACGACCCCCTGACGACCTGCCCGGCGTGCGGAAGCGCGTTGCGCAAGGTCTTCGGTTCGATCGGCGTCGTCTTCAAGGGCAGTGGTTTCTACAAGACCGACAGCCGCCCTGCCGCCAAGGAATCATCTTCATCGTCCAAGGAGTCGTCGAAAGAGTCCTCGACGGCGACGGCCTCCGACTCGGGGGGCGCCAAAGCCAAGGACGGCACCAAGGAGACGAAATCCTCCGACAGCTCTCCGGGTTCCGGCTCTGGTGACAAGGCCACATCGCCGAAGAAGAGCTCGTCATCGGAGAAGTCCGGTACGTCGACCGGAAAATCGGGCTCGTCGGCCGCCGCCTCGTAGGCGGTTCGTCTTTCTGCCAGACCAGATGGCGCCTTGATCTACGCGCCGCTCAGAACCATTCCGTCGACCGCCAGGGTCTGACCGGCAGCCAGTCCCGGAAGCCATTCGACGTCGTTACCCACGTGGACGATCTCCTGCAACATCCTCTGCAATGTGGAGGCGATCGTCCCCTCCCGCACCGGTTCGGCCAGGACTCCGTTGCGGATCATCAACCCTTCGGCTCCCACCGAGAAGTCGCCGCTCACCGGGTTCACCCCTGAGTGGACACCGGTCACCGACTGCACGAAGAATCCTTCTCCCACCTGGGCCAGGATCTCGTCGGCCCCGAGCGGTCCCGGAGCGAGCAACAGCGCCCGGCATCCGGCCGTGGGGGTGGTGGCGTAGCCACCGCGCACGGCGGAGGCGGTCGAGACCGTCCCCGCCCGTCGTGCCGACGTGGTGTCGAAGACGAAGCGCCGGAGAATACCGGCGTCGATGAGCACATTGCGCCGGCAGGCCAGTCCCTCGGCGTCGTGCGTCGATGCTCCGAATGCCCGGGGGTCGGTTGGGTCGTCGACGATGGTGACTAGGGGGCACGCCACTTCCTCGTCGACCCGACCGGCGAAGATCGATCGGCCCTTGGTCACGGCTTCGCCCGACAGTGCGGACGAGATGATCGACAGCAATGTCGAGGTCACCCGGGAGTCGAGGACCACCACGCAGCGGCCCGACTTCACTTTGCTGGCCCCGATCATCCGGGTGGCCCGTTGGATGGCGTCGGCGGCGGCGTGGTCGGCATCGATGTCGCCCGGTCCCCGTCCGGCGCTGAAGCCCACCCCGGTCTGGCTGTCGGTGCCCTCGCCGGCGATGGCAGAGACCGAAAGGCTGCAGATCGTCCGCCGGGCCGTGGCGGTGATACCGGTCGAGGTGGCGATGGCGGCCTCGGCCGCCATGTCGCCGTAGTCGGCCGCATCCACCTGGCGCACACGCGGATCTCCGCCGCGGACCCGTCGTTCGAGCTCGAGGGCCATGTCGACCTTGGCGCTGGTCGGAAGCGAACTCAACGCGTCATCCCAGAGATCGAGTGATGCCGGAGCCACGTCGTCGGGGGGCGCCAAACCGAGGTGCTCGTCAGGGGTGGCGAAGGTGGCGTTGTCGCGTGCCTCGGCCAGGGTCTCGGTGATGGCCGCCTCGTCGAGCGTGCCGGCATAGGCGAAACCCTGGCGATGGTCCGAGACCACCCTGATACCCACGCCGGCCGACGAGGCCGACGAGAGTTGCTCCACCTCTCCGTCGTAGGCGCGGACGTCGGTCTCCGCCCCACGCGAGGCGTACACCTCGAGCTCCTCGCCCGGCCGAGCTTGCTCGGCGATGCGGGTGACGATGCGCAGCAGCTCGTCGGCCGAGGCGGGGGCGCCCCGGGTGGTGGTGTCACTCACCGGCTGTCCCTCCGATTGTCACGCCCGTGATCCGGAGCGTCGGTTGTCCGGTCCCCACGGGCACGCTCTGTCCGTCCTTCCCGCACGTCCCGGGCGACGTGGCGAAATCGTTGGCCACGGCGTCGATACGTCGCAGCGTCTCGGGGCCGTTGCCGATCAGGTTGGCGTCGCGCAGGGGCTCCGTGAGCTCTCCGTTCTCGATCAGGTAGGCCTCGACCGTGCCGAAGACGAAGTCACCCGTGGTGGTGTTGACCTGACCGCCGCCCAACTTGGCCACGTAGACCCCGGTCGGCGTCTGGGCCAACAACTCCTCGGGATCGGAATCGCCGTCGATCAGGAATGTGTTGGTCATGCGCACCATGGGAAGGTCCCGGTAGCTCTGGCGCCGCCCGTTGCCCGACGACTGGCGACCCTCCTGCCGGGCCCGGAGGTAGTCCCACATGTAGTCGGTCAGGATGCCGTCCTCGATGAGGACGTTGCGCTGCGCCGGCCGGCCCTCGTCGTCCACGGCGAAGGTGCCCCACTCGCGGGCGATGGTGCCGTCGTCCACCAGAGTGACAAGCGGGCTGGCCACCTGGGAGCCGACCTGGCCGACATAGACGGAGGCGTCCTTGGCGATGTGATCGGCCTCGAGTCCGTGCCCGCAGGCCTCGTGGAACAAGATCCCCCCGCTGCCCGACGCCAACACGATGGGAACTTCGCCGCTCGGGGCCGGACGGGCCGACAACTTGGCCAGGGCCCGACGCGCCGCGGCGCCGGCGATCTCCTCCACGTCCACGCTGTCGAAGAGCTCGAAGCCGACGGTGAAGGCGGCTGACTCGAATCCCGTCTGCATGCCGGTGTCGCCCACGGCCACACAGGAGACCGAGAACCGTGACCGCACCTGGTCGTCGGTCACCAGGACCCCGTCACTGTTGGCCACCAGGATGCGCCGCCGGCTGTCGCCGTAGCCGGCCGAGACCTGGGTGACCGCCGACCCGGCGGCGCGAGCGGCTTCGTCGGCACGCGCCAGCAATTCGATCTTGCGCGCCTTGGTGACGTCTTCGGGAAAGACGGTGACGTCGTAGGGACGAGAGGGATCCGAGGCCGTGAGAGCCACCGTGCGGGTGCCTGCGGACTCTCGGGCCACCGCCGCGGCGGCCTCGGCGGCCAGCAGCAGTCCCGTCTCGGTCAGGTCGGCGGTATGGGCGTAACCCGTCGTCTCGCCGACCACCACCCGGATGCCGGCGCCCCGGTCGCGTCCGGACGAAAGCTCCTCCACCCGACCGTCGTCGAGCGACGCCCCGATCGCCTGACGGTCTTCAACGAAGACCTCGGCGAAGTCGCCGCCCCTGCTCAGGGCGCTGCCGAGGACCTTCTCGAGGACCTCGGGGTCGACGAGCAGTGCTGTTCCCGACGCTCGTTCGCTCACCGGCTACTCCCTCTCTCGGAGCCGGTCACGTCCGGCACCAGGTCTCCGCCCGGCCGTGCTGGCCGGGGGCGCCCGTCTTTCGTATGGTACCGCCGTGACCCTCATACCCGGCCGCAGCGGCCGCGCCTCCCGTGTGGTCACCGACCAGGACACGGCCGCCGCCCTGGGCTCGGGCGACGTCGAGGTGCTGGCCACGCCCCGGTTGATTTCCTTGTGCGAGGAGGCCACCGTCCAGGCGGTCTCCGGCCGACTCGGTGAAGGCCAGACCAGCGTCGGTGTCCGGATCCAATTCGACCACCTGGCGCCTGTCCGGGTGGGCTCGGAGGTGACGGCCGAGGCCGTGCTCGAAAAAGTGGAGGGCCGACGCCTCGTCTTCACGGTCACGGCCACGGATGCGGCCGGACTGGTGGGGGCGGGCCGCGTCACCCGCGTCGTGGTCGACCTCGAGAATTTCCTGGCCAAGGCCCGCTGATCTCCGTCAGCGGCCGGACCCGGCGACAACTCCGGTCCTGGGGCGATGTCAGACGCCTCGCCCGAGGACGTTTCCGAGGACCCCTCCCACCACGCCCCCACCCACGGCGTCACGACGCTCGTCGGTGGCCATGTATTCCGACAAGGCGTGGGCGAGCACCGGCAGGGGCATGCTCTGCAGCCATATGGTGCCGGGACCGGTGAGCGAGACGAGGTGGTGCCCGTCGGCTCCGAAGAACCGGTTGGCGATCCCCGGAAGTCGGATCACCTGGAAGCTGACGCTGTCCTGGAACATCCCGACGTGGCCCGGATGCACGAGCAGCGTCTGTCCGGCCACCAGTTCGTACGTCACGATCTCGCCGGACAATTCCACCCAGGCCTTTCCTTCGCCCTCGAGCCGCTGCAGGATGAAGCCGTCGCCACCCCAGAGGCCACCCTTGAAGGTCTGCTGCAGGCCGATGGTCGGGGTGACCCCCGGTGTCCCGCACACCCATCCGTGCCGGTGGACCAGGTACCCCTGGCCCTGGGCGATCTCGATGGGAAGGATCCGGCCCGGCACCTTGCTGGCGAAGGTGACCATGCCCGGGCCACCCACCGCCTCGTAACGGGTCAGGAAGATTCCCCCACCGCCCACGGCGCGCTTCAGACCGGCCATGAAGCCACCGCCACCACCGGTGTTGGCCGTCTGGGACATCTGCATGTTGGCGGTCATCCAGGACAGGTCGCCGTGGGTCGAGATCAGGGCCTCACCCGGCTCGAGCATCATCTCCAGGACCGGCATCGTCGTACCGTTGACGTTCGCCTGCATCACGATCTCCCCTCGCATACCGGACATGCCGGCGGCCGTCCGGACATTGGCATTCTGCCGCGTGAACCGTCGCCATGCCCGCTTTTGCACTGCTCCCGCATCGTCCCCGGAATTCTTGTTTACCCCGGGCCCCGAGAGCTCACCTGGAGGGCCGTGCGAAGCTTCTGCGATGGGGACCGAGACCTTGCGACCGGTGCGCGCCACCTTCGTCGCCTTCGGGATCTTCTGGGGCACGTGGGCTGTGGCCGCCACCAACATCGAGCACAGCCTCCACCTGTCGGCCGGGCGCCTCGGCCTTCTGCTGTCGGCGTCGATCGGAGCCGGCGGCCTGGCGGCGGCGGCCAGTGGAGGCTTGGCCGAGCGCTGGGGGACGGCCCGGTTCCTGAGCCGGACTCTGGTGGCGTGGGGTCTGGTCTCGCTGGCCTCGGCCGGCGCGGCCCGCGGGGCTCCCTTCGTCATCACCTTCGTTCTGACCATGACGACGGCGGGACTGGTGGACATGGCCATGAACGCAGCCGCGGCGGCGGGTGTCGCCGGTGACGCGGCACGCATGATGCGTTTCCACGCTTTGTTCAACACCGGTGCGCTGATCGGGGCGGCCGCCGCCGGAGTCCTTCTCCGGGCCGGGATGTCGTGGCGTTGGAACTGGGCCGCCGTCGGCATCGGCGGTCTCGTCCTCGGCGCCCGGACCCGCCGAGCCGTTCTCCCCGGAGCCGTCGAGCACGCCGTGGTGGCCGGGGTCCTGGGCGGGGACGCTGGCGAGGTCCTGAGCGGGGACGCTGGCGCCCACGACGAGAGCGCGCCCAAGGACCGCGCCGGTTGGTTGCGGTCCCTGGCCGCCATCCGGTCTCAGCACCTGGTCGTGTTGGCCCTGGTGTTCGCTGTGACGGCCATGGTCGAAGGGGGCATCGACACCTGGGGCGTGCTGTATCTCCGCACCCATCTCGCCGCCGGAGTCCTCCTGGGGGCGGGTGCCTATTGCATGGGTCAGGCCATCGCCGTCTCGACACGCGGCGGGGCGGGCGGGCACATCGGTCGGATCGGGGCTCGATGGGGTCTGGTCATTGGCACCGCCGTCGCCGCCGGTGGCCTGGCCCTGGAAGCGGGCTCGACCCGCGCCGCCACCGCCGCCATCGGCCTCGCCCTGGCCGCCGGAGGCATCTCTTTGTGCTGGCCGCTCGTCATGGCCGTCGCCTCGACGGTGGCTCTCGGCTCGACCACCGTCCGATCGCCGGGGCCCGCAGCGGTGACGGCCGGGGGCGACAGTGTCTCCCCCGCTGCCCTCGTGGGGGCTCTCACCGCCGCCGGCTATGCGGGTTGGGTGGCGGGTCCGGCCCTAGTGGGCTGGGTGGCCGACAGCGCCGGCCTGAGCACGGGACTCTTCGTGCTCTCAGGCCTGGCCGCGGCGGCCGCCGTGGTCCTGGCGCTGATCCCCACTCGGCCGTCCGCGGTAGCGTGACGACACGGGGCCGCCATCCGGTCCCCCGACTCCAACCGATGCCCATGCTCCTCGATGACATCCACGAACCCGCCGATCTGCGCCGCTTGACCCATGAACAGCTCGACCAGTTGTCGGCCGAGATCCGTTCGTTCATCGTGGAGACGGTCACCACCACCGGTGGGCACCTGGGTTCGAACCTCGGAGTCGTCGAGCTCACCCTGGCGTTGCACCGGGTCTTCGACTCCCCGCGCGATGTCCTGCTGTGGGACACCGGCCACCAGGCGTACATCCACAAACTGGTCACCGGCCGCCAGGGCGCCTTCGGAACCCTGAAGCAGGCCGGCGGCCTTTCCGGCTACCCTTCGCGAGCAGAGTCCGAACACGACTGGGTGGAGAACAGCCACGCGTCGACCGCTCTGAGCTACGCCCACGGCATCGCCACCGGCTTCCACCTCCGGGGCGAGGACGACCGCCGCGTGGTGGCCGTCCTCGGCGACGGGGCCCTCACCGGCGGCATGGCCTACGAGGCCCTCAACAACCTCGGTCACGCCAACAGCCGGGTGGTCATCGTCCTGAACGACAACGGCCGGTCCTATGCGCCCACCGTCTCGAAGCTTTCGTCGGGCCTGACCCACCTCCGGTTGAACCCGTCCTACGTCCATGCCCGCGAACGGATCCGGCACCTTCTGCGTGGCATCCCCGGACTCGGTGGCCTGGCCTACTCGGGTGTCCACGGTCTGGCCATCGCCGTGCGCGAGGTCGTCACACCCCACCGTTTCTTCGAAGCCCTCGGCGTCCGCTACGCCGGGCCCATCGACGGCCACGACATCGCCGGCATGGAGCAGGCGTTCGCCCATGCGGCTGAATGGGATGGTCCCATCGTGGTGCACGTCCTCACCCAGAAGGGTTGTGGCTACGGTCCGGCCGAAGAGGACGAGATCCAACGCCTCCACGACTTCAAGGTCCAACCGGCTCGGCCCACCGACTCCGCCGAGATGCGCCGCTCCTACACCGATGCCTTCACCAAAGCGGTGCTCGACGCCGCCGGCCGCAACGACGACGTTTTCGCCATCACCGCCGCCATGCCCGGACCGACCGGCCTTCTGCCCTTCGAGGAGAAGTATCCCGAGCGCTTTCTCGATGTCGGAATCGCCGAGCAACACGCGGTGACCGCCGCGGCGGGAATGGCCATGGCCGGGATGCGCCCGGTCGTGGCCGTCTATTCGACCTTCTTCAGCCGCGCCTTCGACCAGGCCAACCTCGACGTCGGCCTGCACGGCCTCCCCGTCGTCTTCGTCCTCGACCGGGCCGGCATCACCGGTGACGACGGACCCAGCCACCACGGCATCCTCGACCTCTCGCTGGCGCTCGCCATACCGGGCATGACCGTCTTCGCTCCGTCGTCGGCGGCCGAGGTGGCGCCCATGCTCGACACCGCCCTCTCCCTCGATGGCCCCTCGGTGATCCGTTTCCCGAAGACGCCGTCGCGCCAGGTGCCGGCCGAGGCCGTTGGGCACGGCCTGTCGGCCCGCCTCGTCCACCGCGGCGACGGGACGGTGGCGCTCCTCGCCGTGGGCAAGATGGTGGAGGCAGCCGAAGAGGCGGCGGCCAAGCTCGCCGCCGACGGCATCGACGCCACCGTCTGGGACGTCCGGGTGGTGGCTCCGCCCGATCCGGCCATGCTGAGCGACGCCGTCGGCCACGGCCTGGTCGTCACCGTGGAAGACGGGATCCGTATCGGGGGTGCGGGGACCTTCCTCGTCGACGCCATGCGCTCGCGGCCCGAAGGGCAACGGCCCCGACCGTCGACCAGGATCCTCGGCGTCCCCCGCTCCTACCTGGTCCAGGGCAAACCCGACCTGATCCTGGCCGAACTCGGCCTCGACGGTCCCGGCATCGCCGCCACCGTCACCGCCGCATTGGCCGACCAGCGTGACCGGCCGCCTCTGACCTGAGCGTCGGCTGGCGGGCCCCCCGGCCCGGGCCGCCCCTTTGTCCCCCGGATCGAAACTTGTTCTAGTTTGGGGGGGATGGAATTCAATCTGGCCGACCTGTTCGAGGCTGCCGTTGACGCCTTTGCCGACCGTGAGTACCTCGTGGCCGAAGGTCGACGGCTCACCTACGCCCAGATGGACGAGCAGGCCAACCGGCTCGCCCACCACCTCGCCGCCCAGGGAGTGGGACCCGGTGACCACGTCGGCATCTACGCGCTGAACAGCACCGAGTGGGTGACGACGGCCTGGGCCGTCTTCAAACTCCGCGCCGTCTGGGTCAACATCAACTACCGCTACGTCCACGACGAGCTGCGCTATCTCTTCACCAACGCCGATCTGGTGGCCCTTGTCCACCAGCGCCAATTCTCCCCGCGGGTGGCGGCGCTGCTGCCGGAACTGCCGGCACTGCGCCACGTGGTCGTCATCGACGACGACAGCCGAGAACCCGATCCCTCCCACGACGCCATCGGCTTCGAAGAGGCCCTCGAGTCCGGCTCGCCCGAACGCGACTTCGGTCCCCGGTCGGGCGACGATCTCTACATCCTCTACACCGGTGGCACCACGGGCATGCCCAAGGGCGTGGTCTGGCGGCACGAGGACGTCTTCTTCGCCCTGGGCGGAGGTATCGACGCCATGACCGGCACCCGCATGGACCGACCGGAACAGATGGTCGAAAAGGGCCTGGCCCAGGGCGGGCCACTCAGCTTCCTCCCCGTCGCCCCCCTGATGCACGGAGCCACCCAGTGGGCGGTCATGGGGCAGAGCTTCACCGGAAACCGGATCGTCCTGGTGGCCAAATTCGACCCGCACGAGGTCTGGGACCTGGTCGGACGCGAGAAGATCAACATGATCATGATCACCGGCGACGCCATGGGCAAGCCCTTGATCGAGACTCTGGACGAACCGGGCGCCTCCTACGACCTCTCCTCCCTGATCGGTTTCACCTCCACGGCGGCGCTCTTCTCGCCGTCGGTCAAGGACGAGTTCTTCCGTCACTTCCCGAACCTGATCATGACCGACGCCATCGGCTCGTCCGAATCGGGGAACAACGGGATCACCCACGTGAAGCCCGGTGAGACGGCCATGAAAGGCGGCCCCACGGTCACGAAAGTGGGAGAGACCGTGGTCTTCGACGAGGAGCTCAACCTGGTCAAGCCCGGTTCAGGCGTCGTCGGCAAGATCGCCCGATCGGGCAACATCCCCGTCGGTTATTACAACGATCCGAAGAAGACGGCCGAGGTCTTCATCAACGTCGACGGCAAGCGTTACGTCATGCCCGGGGATTTCGCCACCGTGGAGACCGACGGCTCGGTCACCCTGCTCGGACGCGGCTCCATCTGCATCAATTCCGGCGGAGAGAAGATCTTCCCCGAGGAGGTGGAGGCCGTCGTCCGTTCCCATCCCGACGTCATGGACGCCATCGTGGTGGGTGCCCCCGATGAGCGCTTCGGTCAGCGCGTGGCCGCCATCGTCCAGCCTCGCCAGGGTCGCACCGCTCCGTCGCTCGAAGCCGTCCAGGAGCATTGCCGCAGCCATGTCGCCGGCTACAAGGTGCCGCGACAGCTCCATGTGGTCGACGTCATCGAACGCTCACCGAGCGGCAAGCCCGACTATCGCTGGGCCAACACCATCGTCACCACGGAGCCCGGCACCACCTGAGTCATGCCCGTCAGTCTCTCCGACCTCTTGGGCGACGGACGGGCCGCGGTGGTGACCATGGAGATCCAACGCGGCGTTGTCGGGGACCTCTCGAGCTTTCCCGAGCTGGCCCAGGAAGTCGACCGGGTCGGTCTGGTGCCGAATACAGCCCGACTCCTGCGTTCGGCGCGCCACAACCGCGTTCCGGTGGTCCACTGTACGGCCGGTTTCCGTTCGGACCGGCTCGGCTCGCCCGCCAACGCCCCCCTCATGACCGCGGTCTTCCGCCGCCCCGAGCACCTGCTCGAGGACACCGCCGCGGTCGAGCTGGTGGCCGGTCTCGGAGCGGAGCGCTCCGACCTCGTCTCCCACCGACGTCACGGCGTCTCGCCCTTCGTGGGCACGACGCTCGATCCGACGCTGCGCGCCCTGGGCGTCTCCACCGTGGTGGCCACCGGTGTCTCTCTCAATCTGGGGATCATCGGCCTGGCAGTGGAGGCCGTCGATCTCGGGTACCGCGTCGTGGTGGCCACGGATGCCGTCGCCGGCATACCGACCGACTACGCCGACGACGTTCTCCGCCATACCGTGGCCCTGGTGGCCACCTTGGCCACCGTCGACGAGATCGTCAGCGCCTTCGGTCCCTGAACGCGAGTCACCGCCCGCTGCGCCGACCCCGGGGGGGCCGAGGGTGGCACAGGGGCGGCGACCCGACCGAGCGCCGGCACTGGCGAGGACCCGCCGGTGGCGACGACGCCGGAGCCCCACCTCGCGAAATCGCGCGTGTGGCTGGAGAAAGGGTACGTGACGCGAGCGTCACATGCCGGGACCGACGGCCCCGGCTTCAGGCTTCCCACCGGTGCCCCACCCGGTTCGCACGGGACACCCCCGCAGGCGGCCGTCGTCCATGGCCCACCGATCCATCAGCCCTGCCTAGAGGATGTCTCTTGATACTTCGACGCAGCACTGATTGTCGTCTGCAGCCACTATCTGTGCCGCTCCATCAGACCTCAGTCGGATCTGCGCGGCGATCGCCCGGCGCGCCGACGCCCGGTGGACGATCCCCGGCGCGCGGCTCAGCTGCCGATCTGGGCGATCCGTTGCCGGGTGGTGCTGTGCACGGGGTCCTTGTCGAACTGCGGCAGCACATGCTTCCCGAACGTCGCCACGGCCTCTTCGCAGGTCTCGATGGGCATGGCCGACGACAGCATCCCGAAGCTCAACTGGTCGGCACCGGTCTCTTCGAAGCGCTTGATCGTCGCCGTCACTTCTTCGGGATCTCCGACGGCGATCGACCTGCTCTCGATGCTCTTGTTGATCTGCTCGGGCGTCTGGTCGGGGATGGTCTGCGGCCACTGCGGTATCCCGGCCGGGCGCGGGAAGGTGTCCAAGTAGCGGAAGACGAGGCTGATGTAATACCCACCATCCATCTCGGCGAAGGCGTCGCGCGCCTTTCCGCCGTCCTCCAGGCACAGCATCTGGGTGGTGATCATCACGTTGTCGTTCACGTAGTCGCCGACCGGCTCGGCGTTCTTGATGTCCTTCTTGTACTTCTCGATGAGCGGGATGAACCCTTCGGGCGGGCCGAAGGCGAAGCAGAGGACACCGAGTCCCTGACGGGCCGCCAACTCGAAGGTCCCGGGACTGCCGGCGGCCACCCACAGGGGCGGGTGCGGATTCGTGTACGGCTTGGGCAGGACATTGCGCTCGGGCATGGAGAAGAACCGGCCGTCGTAGGAGTAGTCCCCCTCCTTCCACATCCGCACGATCTCCGGCAACGTCTCCGCCACCATCTCGCGGGTCAGCTCCTGGTCCTCGATGCCGAAGCCCCGCTGTTCGGTGGTGGAGGAGCCCCGTCCCGTCCCGAACTCGAAGCGCCCTTCCGAGAGGTGGTCGAGCATGGCCACCCGCTCGGCGATCCGGGCCGGGTGGTTCACCGGTGGCGTCAGGTTGATGATGCCCGAACCGAGGTGGATGTTCTTCGTCTGGGCGGCGGCGAAGGCCATGAACGACTCGCTGGCCGAGAGGTGCGAGTACTCGGTCAGGAAGTGGTGCTCGGAGGCCCAGGAGTACTTGAATCCGGCCTTGTCGGCGGCCCGGATGTAGGCCAGCTCGTCCATGATCCGTCGGTGCTCCGCGTTGGCGCCGTGCCGGGCGCGGAACATCGGCGTCAGGCACACGGCGTTGAAGATCCCGAACTCCATGGGGCTGCTCCTCTCGGTTGCGGGGGACGGTACCATTCCAGGAGAAAAAGTGCAACGTGTTCCACTATTGGCGGAGGGGGGACGCCCGCCGCCCGCCGGAGCATGACGTGTCCCTGACCAGGGATGACGACCTCGGAGGGTCCATGGACACCATCGCCGACCATCTCCTCGCCCGAGCCGGGGACACCAATCCGGGACTGGTGGCGGGCGACTCCGCCTGGACCTGGGACGCCTGTCTCATCGCCTCCCAGGCCCGGGCCGTCTGGATGGCCGCCCACCGGGCTCCGGGCCCGTTCCACCTGGCCGTCCTCTTGGACAACGTCCCCGAGTACGTCTTCTGGCTGGGGGCGGCCGCGCTCACCGGCGCCGTCACCGTCGGGGCCAACCCGACCCACCGCGGCCCCGAACTGGCCCGCGACCTGGCCCACACCCGCTGCCAGCTCCTGGTCACCGACCGGGGCCACCTCCCCCTGGTGGACGGCCTCGACCTCGGACCGGGCCTCGGCGTCGTCTCGCCTGCCAATCCCCGGGTCCTGGTGGTGGACGATCCCGATCGCCACCCACTGCTCGACGATTCCGCCGCTCTCTTCGATCCGGCCTCGGCCACCGTCGAGGAAGACACCCTGGGCTACCTGATCTTCACCTCCGGCACCTCGGGCGCTCCCAAAGCCTGTCGCTGCACCCAGGGCCGACTGGCCCGGATCGGCGCCACCGTGGCCCAGATGTTCGAGATCACCCCGCAGAGCGTCTGCTACCTGGCCATGCCTCTCTTCCACTCGAACGCCCTCATGGCCGGATGGAGCCCTGCCCTGGCCGCCGGGGCCACGGTGGCGTTACCGAGCACCGGCCGCTTCTCGGCCTCGGGCTTTCTGCCCGATGTCCGACGCCATGGCGTGACCTACTTCAACTACGTCGGCAAGCCCCTCTCCTACATCCTGGCCACCCCGGAGTCGCCCGACGACGCCGACACCAGCCTCCGACGGGTCTTCGGCAACGAGGGGACGGAGGACGACATCGCCCGCTTCGCCCGCCGTTTCGACTGCACCGTCGTCGACTCCTACGGCTCCACCGAGGGCGGCGCCACCGTCCAGCGCACACCCGACACGCCTCACGGCGCCCTCGGCCGCGCTCCCGACGGCACCGTGGTCATCGACCCGGCCACGGGCGACGAATGTGCCATCGCCCGCTTCGACACCGAGGGCCGGCTCACCAATGCCGAGGAGGCCGTCGGGGAATTGGTCTCGAAGACCGGAGCGACGGGATTCGAGGGCTACTGGGACAACGACGACGCCGAAGCCGACCGGCTCCGTAGCGGCTGGTACTGGACCGGTGATCTCGCCTACCGCGACGACCGGGGATTCTTCTACTTCGCCGGCCGCTCCGACGACTGGCTCCGGGTCGACGGTGAGAACTTCGCCGCCGCCCCCGTGGCCCGCATCCTCGAACGCTTCGACGACGTCGTCCTCTCGGTCGTCTACGCCGTCCCCGACCGCGTCACCGGCGATCAGGTCATGGCTGCACTCCAGCTCCGGCCCGGAGCGACCTTCGACCCCGACGCCTTCGCCGACTTCCTGGCCGCCCAGCCCGACCTGGGGACCAAGTGGGCGCCCCGCTTCGTCCGCGTCTCCGAGGCCCTGCCCGTCACCGCCACATCGAAGGTCATCACCCGGGCTCTGCGGGTCGAACGCTGGGACTGCTCCGATCCCGTCTGGTGGAGACCCGACCGGCCGGCCGACGCCCCCTACCGGCGCCTCGACCCGACCGACCGTGCCGACCTGGACCGGGCCGTCACCGGCCGATCGGAGTTGACGGCGCCCGGGACCTGACCCACGTCGTCACAGCCAACGGTAAAGATCGGACCGCAGTGACCGATCGAGAGGAGCCGCCGTGGTCGACGACATGGATGATCCCCGCCGCACAGAGCCGTCGTTCGTCCTCGACGAACGAGCCATGCTCGAAGCCTGGCTCGAATACCACCGGACCACCCTGCTGCTCAAGGTCGAGGGTCCCGATGACGCCGGACGCAAGGCCCGCCCGGTGGACAGCTCGCGGCTGTCTCTCCACGGTCTCGTCCGCCATATGGCCGAGGTGGAGCGCAACTGGTTCCGCCGCGTCCTGCTACGTCAGCGCGACACGCCCTCCATCTGGTACGACGAGGCCGTCGAGGACAGTGAGCTCGTTCCTCTCGACGACGCCGACTGGGACGCCGACCTCCTCACCTGGCAGGCCGAGTGTGACGCCAGCCGCCGGGCCGCCGCCGGGCACTCCCTCGACGACACCGGCCTCCACCGCCTGGGCCCCTGCTCCCTGCGCTGGATCTACGTCCACATGATCGAGGAATACGCCCGCCACAACGGCCACGCCGACCTCATCCGGGAGATGGTCGACGGGCAGGTCGGCTGCTGACGGTGATCGTCCCGGACACGAAGGACTGGACCTGGGTCCTCGACCAGCGCTGCCCGGACTGCGGATTCGACGCCCGGTCGTGCCCGCAGGGCGAGGTGGCCGGATTGGTACGGGCGAACGCCCGCAGGTGGCAGAACCTCCTCGCCGACGGCCGCATCAGGCCCGGCCGTCCCGACGACGACACCTGGTCGAGTCTCGAGTACGCCTGCCATGTCCGCGACGTCTACCGGATCTACCGCAGCAGGATCGCCCTCATGCTGCGAGACGACGACCCCCCCTTCGACAACTGGGACCAGGACGTCACCGCTCTGGCCGAGCGCTATGACGAACAGGCTCCGGAGCTCGTCGTGGCCGAGCTGGCCGAGGCGGCGAAGGCGATGGCGACACAGCTCGATCAGCTCACCGACAGCCAGTGGCAGAGACCGGGCCGCCGGGGTGACGGAGCCTCCTTTCAGATCAACACCATTGCCCGGTACATGGTCCACGACCCGGTCCACCACATCTGGGACGTCAGTGGCCGGCCGGCCACTGACGACGGCGGCACAACCGATTCTCGACACGCCCGCAGCCGCCGCCAACGCCGTTAGGATCGTGACCTTCGCCCGTGGGAGCCCACGGCCGGCGCCAGGAGGACGGGGGCATGTTCCGCGGGGGAAGAACCAGTGTCGTCTGTGCCGCCATCGGCCTTCTCGGTCCCGTCGCCGCCGTCTCCTCGACCGCTTCGGCCTCGACCGCTTCGGCCTCGACCACCACCCTCGTCGTGCCCCAGGGGACGGCCTTCTCCTATCTCGGCCATTCCTGCGGCGGCATCCAGGAGCAGGTCTTCGCCACCGGCTTCGATCCCACGAGCGGTTATCCCACCGGCGACGCCTACCTGCAGACCCGCTGCGGGGGCAGTGGACGCGGCGGGGGCTACCACACCACCACCTACTCGGCCTGGGTCGGCGTCACCTGGGACTTCACCGGGGCGGTGGTCACGTCCTCGTCGCTCACGACTCCTCCGGCCACCGATCCGACCTTCTCGGCCGTCGATGCCAACGGCAACCAGCTTTCCAACTCCTCCAACAGCGCCTTCCTCACCCTCGGTCCGACCTTCGTACCCGCCCCGAGAGTCACCACCATCTCTACCGACCAGGGACCGGCGGTCGGCGGCACGGGTCTCACCATCACCGGCACCGGCTTCACCGCCGCCACCGCCGTCAGCTTCGGCACCACACCGGCGGCCAGCTTCTCCGTCACCGGCGACACCTCGATCACGGCGGTCTCACCGGCGGCCGGCGCCGGCACGGTCGACGTCACCGTCACCGGCGACGGAGGTCAGAGCGCGACAGCCGCCTTCGACGAGTTCACCTTCGTGGCCGCCCCGGCGGTGTCAGGACTCGGTCCCACCAGCGGACCCACCGGCGGCGGCACCGCCGTGACCATCACCGGCACCAACTTCACCGATGCCTCCGCCGTCTACCTCGGTGGCACCCCGGTGGGCTTCGTGGTGAACGACGACACCTCGATCACGGTGGTCACGCCGCCGGCCGAGGGGGGGCCCGACACCCAAGCCGTCACTGTCGCCTCCATCGGGGGGACGAGCGCTCCCAGTGGCGCCGACCAGTTCACCTACACGGCATCGGGCCCGACCGTCTCGCTCTCCGCTCCGTCGGGGCCGGCCGGCACCGTCGTCGACATCAAGGCGGCGGCCAAGGCGCCGGTCACCAGGGCGACCACCCTCTTCACCCTGACCTGACCGCTCAAGCCAGGCCGTCCACCACGTACATCCGGGCCGTCGCCGCGCCGTGGCGGATCTTGCGGGCCTCGGAGTACGCGTCGCCGTGGTACCAGCGAAGTGCGGCGTCGGTATCGGGGAATTCCAAGACGACGGTCCGTCCGGCCGGAGCGTCGCCCTCCAGAACCTCGACGTCGCCCCCCCGCACCAGGTAGCGGCCGCCGGCGGCGATGATGCTGGCGGCGGCCAAGGGCCTGTACTGTTCGTAACGCTCCGGGTCGGTCACCTCACCCTGGTAGATCACATACGCGGCCACGCCCCACCTCTCTGATCAGGCCGAGACGGGCACGCGGCCCGGATCCCAGCGCACGGGCATGTGCTTGATGCCCCCGACGAAATTCGAGCGCGGCATCTCGACGGGGCTGTCGAGCTCCATGCCCGGCAGCCGGGTGACGAGCTCGGTGAAGATGAGCCGGAGCTCCATCCGGGCCAGGTTGGCCCCCAGACAGAAGTGGGGGCCACCCCCACCGAAGGTGACGTGTTCGTTGGGCGATCGGCCGGGGTCGAGCCGGAAGGGATCGGCGAAGATCTCGGCGTCGCGGTTGGCCGACGCGTACCAGAGCACGACCCGGTCGCCGGCCTTGATCGTCTTGGCCCGCAGCTCGACGTCGCGGCTGGCCGTTCGCCGGAAGGACAAGATCGGTGACGCCCAGCGCAGGATCTCCTCCACCGCCGCGCTGATCCGAGGCGCGGTGGGATCGTCCTGCAGTTGCCGAAGCGCCGCCGGCTGCTCGATCAACGCCCGCATGCCGTGGGCGGTGGCGTTCCGGGTCGTCTCGTTGCCGGCCACCACCAACAAGACGAAGAAGACGGCGAGCTCGGCATCGCTCAGACCGTCGGCTCCGTCGGTAGCCCCGGTCAGCGTGGTGACGATGTCGTCCTCGGGATGCGAGAGCCGCTGCCGCCGGAGTTCGTCGGCGTAGGCCATCATCTCGCCCGCTGCCAGTGCCGCCTCCATCCCCCCGCCGAATTCGGGATCGTCGATGCCCGTCATCTTGTTGCCCCACTCGAAGATCTTGCGTCGGTCCTCCTCGGGCACACCGACCAGTTCGGCGATGGCCTGCAGGGGGAGCTCGCCGGCCACGTCGGTCACGAAGTCGCACGAGCCGCGCCCGACCACCCGGTCGACGATCGTCTTGGCCTTGAGCGCCAGGCGGTCCTCGATCAGCCGCAAGGCGCGGGGGGAGAAACCTCGGCTGACGATGCGGCGATGGCGTGTGTGCTGCGGCCGGTCCATCCCCGGGAGCATCTGCCTCATCATCGTCCCCTGCATCTCGTCGGGGTCGATGTCGACCAGGGTGAAACCGGCCCCACTCACGAACGTCTCCGGGTCGCGGCTGGCGAACACGACGTCCGCATGCTTCGTGAGACACCAGAAACCGACCCCGCCGCCGTCCACCTGCCAGTGCACGGGGTCGTTCTCCCGCAGCTGCTCGAAGACCTGGTGGTGCCGCCGCTCCCGAAAGACGTCGGGGCCCACAAGATCGCTGTCCTGCACAGCGTGAGCCTAGGAGAGCGCGTCCTGCGCCAACCACCACCCACAGTGCCCGGCGGGGGCTCACCACGCCCGGCACCCGCTCAAGCGGCCCCGTCGATCCGCCGATTACTGGCCAGGGGAACAGACCCGGAAGGCCACGCCATGAGCAGCGAGAAGAAGCAGCGCAAGGACCTCGACTCCGTGGGTCGGCTTCTCCCGGCCGGCGTCGGTGTCCGCGCCTACGGCGTCGGTCGGGCCAACGCCCGGATGAGCACCAGGGTGACCTACGTCATCGTCGGCTTCCTGATGGCCCTCGTCGTGGTCGCCGTGGTCACGGGCCGGGTCTTCATCCCCGGCGTCCTCGTCTTCGTCTTCTTCTACTCGGCCATCAAGCCCGTCCGCGGCATCGCCGTCCTCGACCACGTCATCGTCGTCGTGTCCGTGACGGCGACCACCGCCAGACCGAAGGCCGTTCTCGGTGAACTTCCCCACGCCGTGCTCCTGCCCCCGCACATCCACTGGCTCAGCGACAAGGCGGTCCAGGTCCCCCTCGGCCCCGATGTGGTCAAGGTCCGCGCCGGCGACTACGAGCGGCTCTCCGCATCGCTCACCGCATCACGGCGATGAAGAACGGGGACGCAAGCGGTCGGGAGTGACCGTCCGTTCGATATCCCAGCCGTGGTGGTAGGCGTCGTGGGAATTGGAGCGGACGACGTCGAGGACCGAGAGCTCACCGCGCTCGGGGTGGACGAGCGGGACACCGGCGGCGTGGGCCAGCAGGACGGCGTCGCGCCAGTCCCGGGTCGCACGGTCCAGTGACCAGAGGGCGCCGAGCAGGCTGAGCTCGTCGTAGCGCCGGGCCTGGGCCAGGAGATCCTGGTTGTACGGGGTGACCGGACCGACCGCGCCCAGAGCCAGAGCGGCCAACCGCTCGGCCCAGATACGGAGGTTGTCGGCCACGTGCGCCACGTAGACGACCGCCGTCCAGGCCAGATCGGGGTGACGCTGCGACCCGTCGGTGTCGCCGAGCAGGGCCGCGTAGCGCGCCGGGGTGGCCATGACCAGGGCCATGGCCTCGTCGGGCCCCACCGACCAGTGGTAGCCGCACTCGCGACAGGGATCTCCATAGGTGGCGCGGCCCCAGTCGGTCATGACGGGCGCAGGAGCAGACGTCGGCTGCCGGCGGCGGTCGGGAACCGGTGGACGGTTAGAACCAGTGGAAGTAGGGACGGCCGTGGCGCCACATGATGACGTCGACCTTGCCGACGATGTTGCCGCCGGGGACGGTGCCCCAGTAGCGGCTGTCGTCGGAATCACCGCGGCAGTCACCCATGACGAAGTAGTGATCCGGGGAAATGGTGGTGGGCGGGATGTGCTCACTCGCCTGGGCGCAGTCGCCCGTGAGCGCCGGCAGCCAGGGTTCGGCCAACGGTTTGCCGTTGATCAGGACCACGTTCCCCTCCGACGAGATCCTCTCGCCGGGGAGGCCGATGACCCTCTTCACCAGGGTGGGAGGACCACCGCTGTCGGCCGGTGGGTTCTTGAAGACCACGATGTCGCCCCGGTGGACGGTCGAGCTCAGCTTGTTGACCAGAATGCGGTCGCCCGGAACCAGGGTCGGGCTCATGGACGGGGTGGGGACGAAATAGGACTGGACGGCATAGGCCCGCGTCCCGGTGCTGATGAGCAGGGCCACCACGATGGTGACGATCCAACCCATGACCGGCCGGAAGCGGCCGTGGCGGGGCTTCGCCGGTGGCTCGACCGCCGGGTCCATGATCGTCGCCACCTCGTCCGCCTCCGTCGCCATCGCCCATCAACGCTACATGGACGAGGCCCGGAACCGGCCTCGGACACCCCCTTTCCCGGCCGTCGGCCGGGTCGGGAGCTCGGCTCCGGGGCTCGGGGGTTCCGGCGACCCGGTCAGGCGAAGGTCGCCATCTCCGTGCGGAAGGCGTCGAGGCCCATGGGGCCGAGGGCCAGGGCGTGGGCGTGCCAGGCCTTCAGGTCGAACGCCGGGCCCAGCCGTCGGCGGGTCTGCTCCCGTGTCTCGAGCCAGACCCGCTCGCCCACCTTGTAGGAGATGGCCTGACCGGGCAGGCCGAGATAGCGGTCGACCTCGGAGACGGCCATGTCGTGGGGCTCGATGGCCCACTCCTCGAGCAGGGCGGTGGCCATCTCGGCGTCCCAGGTCCGGCCGGCCACGTCGCCGAGCGCACCCAGTCGACCGATCTCCGGTGGCGCCGGCAGGGCCAGGTGCATGCCGATGTCGACCACGATGCGCGCGGCGCGCAGCGCCTGGCAGGAGAGATAGCCCAACTCGTCGGCCGGATCGGTGAAGGCACCCAGCTCCTCCATGAGCCGCTCGGCGTAGAGGGCCCACCCTTCGGTGTAGCCCGAGACGGAGCCTTCGAGCCGTTGGAAGCGCGACTGCCGCTGGCGTTCGAGCAGGGCGGTGGCGATCTGCAGATGGTGACCGGGAACCGACTCGTGGTACCAGGTGGAGACGAGCCGCCACAGGGAGAAGCGGTCGTGGCCCAGGGTGGGGAACCAGGTGGTGCCCGGGCGGGCCAGGTCTTCGCTGGGCGAGATGTAATAGGGGGCGGCGGCCGAGCCCTCGGGGGCCAGCCGGGCGTCACAGAATTTGATCCGCGCGTCGATGTCGAAGTGGACGCCGTCGAGCATGGCCACCGCCCCCTCGGTCATCAGCCGGAGCCTCGCCAGTAGGGCGTCGGTGCCGTGGACGGCCCGGTCCTCGTCGGCATCGAGCCGGTCGGCCACCTCGACCAGGCTCCCGGCCCCCGGGGCCAGGTCGGCGGCGATCTCCCACATCCGGGCGTTGATGCGCCGGAGGTCGTCCCATCCGAAACGGTGGATCTCGGCCAGGTCGAGCTCGGCGCCGGTGAAGTAGCGGGCCCACGGTCCGTAGCGCTCGGCGCCGACGGCGTCGGCCGGGTCGGCCCGGGGGGCGTACACCGAGCGGAGCCAGTCCGACAGCTCGGCGCAGGACCGGTCGGCGTCGTCGGCCGCGTCGGCCAGGCCCGCCGCCTCGGCCTCCACCCCGCAGGACGCCGCCACCCGGCGGGCCACGGCGGCGAAGGCTCCGGCGCTGTAGGTCGCGAGCTGATCGGCCACGCCGAGCGCCTGGCGCCGGGCCGCCACCAGGCCGGATTGCGAGTCCTCGTCGAGCGCCCCGCGCCAGCTCCCGAGCGCCCCACGGACAGCGGCCAGCCGGGCCCGGATCTTCTCTGCGTGCTCGGGGCTCTCCGCCGGTTGCAGGTCGAAGACCTGTCGGATGGAAGAAGCCGGAGAGGCGAGGACGCAGAAGGTGCGCCGGGACTCGCCCGACACCTCGAGGCCCAGGTGGGCGGTCAGGCGTTCGTGCATCACGTTCTTGCCGATCCGGTCGATGTCGTCGACCGGGGTAACCCCGGCCAGGGAGCGGAGGGTGGCGCGCAAGAAATCCTGTGTCTCGGCCGCGTGGGCCAGCGAGAAGTCGGTGAGCTGGTCGTCGTAGCGGTCGATGCCGTGATCGGTGGCCGTGATGGGATCGAGGGCGGCGATCGCTTCGATGACGTCGTGGGCGAAGGCGAACAGCTCGGAGCGCGGGTTGCCGTCGGCCATGACCGAAAGACTAGGGGTCGGCCAGGCCGAAGCGCTCGGAGTAGAACGCCAAAGCCCGGCGGCGCTCGGCCGGGTCGATGCCGAGGACGTCGGGCTGGTAGGCCACGGTGCCGTGACGGCCGCGCTGGTGGCCGGACATGAAGTCGGTCATGGCCCGGCGCGATGCAGGGCCGAAAGGCTGGTCGGCCAACGCGTAGATACGGGTGACCATGGCCATGTCGTCGGCCATGAATTCGTCGAAGCGGACGTCGATGGTCTGGTCGTCGGGCAGGAGATGACGGTCCCGGGCGCAGGCCCGGAAGAGGTCCTCGACACGGGCCGACCAGTAGCGGCCGATGGCCAGGGGATCGACACGGGCGCTGTGCATGCGGGCGGTGTAGGCGATCATGGTGGCCATCGAGACGGTGACAGCCGCCGGGTCGCGGTGGGTGACCACGAAGGTGGCGTCAGGGAAGGTGGCCCGGAGCGGGCCGAACTGCTCGAGATGCTGCGGTGACTTCAAGACCCAGCGGGTGGGTCCGCGCAACCAGGTGAGGACCTGGAGAACGGTGCGGAGATAGGCGTAGGACGGCGTCTGGTCCGTGGCCCGGTAGGCGTCGCGCCACGACGGGACGAGGGCCAGGGTCTCGAAGAACATGGTGGAGACGTCGACGGCCAGGAGGGCGATCTCCTCGTGGACGTGGTCGACGGTCATCTCGTGCATCCGGTTGAAGTAGGGCAAGGCCTGTTCCATGACGTCGAGGCCGAGGGCGGTGCGGGACCGGCGGGGATCGGGATCGCCCGGGGCCGGGCGTTCGGCGTCGGCCAGGACCGGCTCGAGGCTCTCCCAGTAGGGCAGGGAGCGCCAGGCGGGATCGGCCGAGATGAGGTTGTGCAGATGGGTGGTTCCGGTGCGGGGCAGGCCGCAGATGATGACGGGCCGGGCGATCTCGACGTCGTAGATCTCGGGATGCCGGCGCAGGAGCTCGGTGATGAGCAACCGGTTCTTCATGAACTGGACGAGCTGGCTGAAGAGGCTGACCACGCCGGCGCCGCTGAGGCCGGCTTCGGTGCGCAGCGCCGTGCAGAGCAGCTGGAGCCGGGGGCCGAAGGCGGGGTCGCCGAAGTCATGGTGCCCGGTCTGTTCCTGCGCCGCCGTGCAAATGGCCTCGGGCTCCAGGGGACAGGCGGGAGCCATGCTGTCCATGGCCTCGAGCAGCTGCTCGACGTGGGGGGTGAAGCGCGGGGCGGCCAGGTCGTCGAGGACGACGGGCGCCGGCCGGGTCACAGGTCGTCGGCCGGAAGGACCCGGGTGGTCGGACGGTCGGGGGTGGCGGCGGGCAGGAACCAGCGGAACCAGATCCGGCCCCGGTGGTGGCCGGCCGTCGAGATCCAGTTGGGGTGGCCGGGGTCCTGGGGGGCGATGACGATCCGCCAGGAGCCGTCGGGCTCGTAGGCGATCTGGCCGCCGTTCAGGGTGACGCGTTCGTAGGCGTAGTCGTAGGTGTGGAGGAACTGGTTCCAGAGACACACGTTCCAGAAGGCACAGTCCGGCGAGCGGCCTTCGACGAGGAGGACCTCGTCGTCGTCGAGGACGTAGGAGCCCATGGCGTAGGCGGCGTCGCCGGCGGCCCAGCCGAAGGTCTGACTGGGGACCGGATAGGGCTCGTCGACGGTGTTGGGCTCGCCCAGCGCGATGGGGACGATGGCCGCCTGATCGCGCAGCCACGTGAGGGCGGCCCGGAAACGGCGGGCCAGATC
The DNA here is from genome assembly GCA_035535015.1 of Acidimicrobiales bacterium. Lineage (GTDB taxonomy): Bacteria > Actinomycetota > Acidimicrobiia > Acidimicrobiales > UBA8190 > Palsa-661. Next base: position 33,685 of record DATLQU010000060.1, read on the forward strand.
GGCGTCGGTGTCGCGGCGGCTGGCCGGGGGGTGGTCGGCCTCGATGCGCCACTGGACCCGGCGGCCGTTGGTGGGATCGACGAGGTAGTCGCGGGTGATGGCGCAGACGGCGTCGGGCTCGAGCGTGATCCAGGCCGCCCCCCGGTGGGTGGGACCGGGAGGTTCCGGGGAGAGGACGATCTCGAAGGAGCCGTCGTCGGCGACGTCGAGGGCGCGGTTGTTGACGGTGCCGACGATGCGCTCCGAGTAGCGGCCGTCGTCGGGACCGCCGTAGACGGTGAGCGAGAGGTAGGCGGCGTCGCCGATGAGGCCGCGGACCCGGTAGGTCCGGCTCGGGTCGATGGGGGCGAACTGGTAGAAGGCGTCGGAGTTGTCGCCGCCCCACTTGCGGTAGGGGCCCACGATGTCGACGAAGCGGGGACGGTCCTTGTCCGCCCAGACCTGGGCGTCGAGGCCGACGGCCAGGATGGAGAAGATCCAGCGGTAGCCCTCGAGGAGGGTGGGTTCGTCGAGGGGGACGTCGGGCAGACGGAGCCGGTTCTCGAGGTTGGCCAGCTCGCCGATCAGGTCATGGAAGGCGGCCTGGGTGAGCGGGACCGAGGCCGGGGGTTCCGCCGGGGGTTCAGCCATGGCATCGGCCACTTGACCGCCGATCCTCCATAGGGAATCAGCGGTCGACGCCCAGGATGAGGCCGGAGGTGGGGACGCCCGTGCCCGCCGTGACCACGATGTGCTCGAGGCCGGAGATCTGGTTGACGGCCGTGGTCCGGACCTGGCGGACGCCCTCGGCGATGCCGTTGGTGCCGTGGATGTAGGCCTCGCCCAGTTGGCCGCCGTGGGTGTTGGTGGGCAGCCGGCCCGACATGAGGAGATGTCCGTCGCGGACGAACTCCTTGGCCTCGCCCCACTCGCAGAAACCGAGCTCCTCCAATTGGTAGAGGACGAACGGGGTGAAGTGGTCGTAGAGGATCGCGCCCTGGATGTCGTCGGGACCGAGGCCCGAGGTCTCCCAGAGCTGGCGGGCCACCACGCCCATCTCGGGCAGACGGGTCATGTCGTCGCGGTAGTACGAGGTCATCATGTCCTGCTGGGCCCCCGCCCCCTGGGCGGCGGCGTCGATGACGGCCGGGGCCTGGGCCAGGTCGCGGGCGCGCTCGAGAGAGGTGACGATGATCGCCTGGCCGCCGTCTGACTCCTGGCAACAGTCGAGCAGCCGGAGGGGCTCGACGATCCAGCGCGAGGCCTGGTGGTCCTCCAAGGTGATGGGCTTCTCGTAGAACCAGGCGCGGGGGTTGGTGGCCGCGTGGGCCCGGTCGGCCACGGCCACCCGGCCGAAGTCCTCGGTGGTCGCCCCGGTGGCGTGCAGGTAGCGCTGGGCGAACATGGCCACCCACGACGCCGGGGTGAGGAGGCCGTCGGGCGCGTACCAGGCGAAGGAGGCGTTCTCGGCGTTGGGGACGGGCGGCCGTCCCTGGACGCCGGTGCCGAAACGGTGGCCCGAGCGCTCGTTGAAGGCCCGGTAGCAGACGACGACGTCGGCCACCCCGGAGGCCACGGCCATGGCCGCCTGGTGGACGGTGGCACAGGCCGCACCCCCGCCGTAGTGGATGCGGCTGAAGAAGGTGAGGTCGCCCACGCCCAGGGTGCGGGCCACCTCGATCTCGGGGTTGGTGTCGGCCGAGAAGGTGACCATGCCGTCGACGTCGGCCGCCGTGAGCCCGGCGTCGTCCAGCGCGGCGGCCACGGCCTCGGTGGCCAGCCGCAGTTCCGATCGGCCCGAGTCCTTCGAGAATTCGGTGGCCCCGATGCCGGCGATGGCGGTGGTGCCGGCGAAGGTGTGGCGACGCGGGGACCGGGCGCTCACGACGGCGACCCGGGGAAGGTGCCCCCGCCGGTGGTGGCGGGCAGGGAGACCCGGACCGATCCGGTCACGTGGTCGCCCCGGGAGTTCGCCCCCCGGACGGCGATCTCCACCACCGCGCGGCCGTCGCTGCGGCCCTCGGGTACCGACGCCTCGGTGACCGTGCCGGAGAAGACCATGGTGTCGCCCGGGTAGTTGGGCGCCCCCAGGCGGATGGAGACGGCTTCGATGATGGCCCCCGGGCCGGTCCAGTCGGTGACGTACCGGCCCACGAGGCCGTTGGACGAGAGGATGTTCATGAAGATGTCGGGCGAGCCGCGCTCGACGGCCAGGCCCGGGTCGTGGTGGACGTCCTGGTAGTCGCGCGAGGCGATGGCCGTGGTGACGATCAGGGTCCGGGTGAGGGGGATGGCCAGCTCGGGCAGGACGTCGCCGACGGAGACGTCGTCGAGCGACCGGGTCGTCTGGGTGGCCGGGCTCATCGGACCGCGGTGCCGGCCGCGGCCGGACGGGAGTAGCGGGCGGCCAGGGCCGTGCCCATGGCGGCCAACTGGGCCGACGGGCCGCCGAGCATGAGCTCGATCTGCTTGCCCCAGAGGAAGTAGCGGTGGATGGGATAGGTGACGTCGGCCCCCATGCCGCCGTGAAGGTGCTGGGTGGCGTGGACGACGCGCTGTCCCGCCTCCGAGGCCCACCACTTGGCCGTGGCCACGGCGTCGGCCGCCGGCCGGCCGGTGTCGATCTGCCAGGCCGCCAACCAGAGGGTGACCCGGATGCACTCGGAGTCGATGTAGGCGTCGGCGGCGCGGAGCATGGTGCCCTGGAAGGAGGAGAGGGGGCGTCCGAACTGGTGGCGCTGGTTCAGGTAGGCGGCGGCCCGGCGGATGGCCTCCTCGGTCACCCCGAGCTGCACGGCACAGAGACCGACCCGGGCCCGCTCGAGCATCCAGGTGACACAGCCGGCGCCGTCGGCCGGCGCCGCCAGCAGGTCGGCGTCGGCCACGCGCAGGGCGTCGAAGGTGAGCTGGGGGTGGACCTGCCGGTCGGTGGTGGTGGCCCGTTCGAGGGTGACCCCGGACGCGGCCGGGTCGACCAGGAGCACGACCACGCCGTCGTCGGTTCGGGCCGGCACGAGGACCCGGTGAGCCAGATGGGCCTGGGGGACGACCCGGGTGACACCCGAGAGCAGCCAGCCGTCGCCGTCGCGTCGGGCCACCACGGCGGGCCGACCGCTGGCCGAGGCGGCGCATTCGGTCAGCGCCGCGGTGAGCCGGATCTCTCCGGCCACCACGCCGGGGAGGAGGCTCGCCTTCTGGTCCGCGCTCCCCCAGCTCTGCAGGGGCAGCGCCCCGAGGACCAGGGTGGCCCACAGCGGGACGGGGGCGACGGCGCGGCCCTGCTGCTCGAGGACGAGGCAGACCTCGGTCAGACCGAGGCCGGAGCCGCCGTAGAGCTCGTCGACGGCCAGGCCGAGGAGGTTCGAGCGGGCCAGGGCCGCCCAGAGCTCGTCGTCCACCCGGTCGTCGGTCCGTTCGATCTCGGCCACCCGGTCGGTGGTGGCCATGCCCTCGAAGACCGAGGCGGCCGCCTGGGCCACGGCCTCCTGCTCTTCGGTGAAGGTGAAGTCCATGGGAGTCGGTTCCGTTCGTCGGCGTCTCAGCGCGGCGGCGAGGCCGGCCGGAACATGGGAAGGGTCAGTTCGTCGTCCACGGCCACGAAGTCGACGACCACGGGCATGCCCACAGCCACGTCCCCGGGCTCCACGCCGACCAGGTCGGCCACCAGTCGGGTGCCCTCCTCGAGCTCGACCACGGCCACCGGCAGCGGGTAGTCGAAGGCGGGGACCTGGGGGTGGTGGACGACGACGTAGCTGTAGACGACGCCACGGCCGCTCGACTCGAGGGTGTCCCAGTCGAAGGAACGGCAGACGGCGCAGGCCGGCCGGGGCGGGTGGCGGAGGATGCCGCAGGAGGCGCAACGCTGGATGAGCAGTTTCCCCTGGCGGGCTCCGTCGAAGAAGAAGCTGTTGTCCTGGGTGAGTGCGGGACGCGGCCGCAGGGGCCGGACGCCGGAGTCGGCCGCCGCCGGTGCCGCCGCCGTCTTGCCCGTGCCCGGGCGGAACTTGAGGATCCGGAAGCGCATGGTGGCCACCAGCTCGCCGGCGGCGTCGGTGAAGCGGAGCAGGGTGGTGACGAAGTGGCCGACACCGAGGCCGGTCTGCTTCTCGGGGGAGACGGACTCGATGGAGGAGGCGACGCTGAGCCGATCGCCGAGGACGAGGGGGCGGCGGTAGTCCTGCTCGCAGTTGGTAGCCACCACCGAGGTGAAGCCCCCTTCGTCGAGCAGGTACATCAGGTCGTCGGCCGGGTTGGCGTCGGCCACCGACCGGCCCGCGGCGCGCGCCTCGGCCAGCTCGGCCGTGGCCTTGTAGCCGCGCATGATCCAGGCCTGGAGCATGGTGGGCGGGGCGATGATCCCGGGAAAACCGTTGTCCCGGGCGGCCTGCTCGTCGGTGTAGACGGGGTTCTGGTCGCCCATGGCCTCGACCCAGTGGCGGATCATGGCCTGGTTGACGGCGTCGGGGCCCTCGGTCGCGTCGCCGACGGCGCGGCCTTCGAAGGCCTGCAGCCGGGCGAGGTAGGTATCGGTGTCGTGGCCGACGGCAGGCTCGGCCGCGCTCACCGGGCCGCTCGCGTCATCCCCAGCCCGGCCGTGGCCACGATCTCGCGCTGGATCTCGTTGACGCCACCGCCGAAGGTGTTGATCTGGGCGTGCCGGGAGGTCCGCTCGATCCGGCCGGCCAGAGTGGCGCCGGCGGAATCGGGGGCCAGGTAGCCGGCCGCGCCCACCACCCCGAGGAGCCGCCGGTAGATGTCGATGGAGCGTTCGACGCCGAAGATCTTCACCGCCGACGAGTCGGCCGGGTTGAGCTTCTCCTCGGCCACGGCCTGGGCCATCCGCCAGTTGAGGAGGTACATGGCGTCCAACTCGGCCCGGCAGCGGGCCAGGTCGGTCTGGACCCAGGGCTGGTCGAGGACCACGGCCCCGTCGTCGGTCGGGGTCTGCGCCGCCCAGGCGATGACCTCGTCGCACAGCGCCGAGGCGAAGCCGCTGTAGGCGGCCAGGCCCACCCGCTCGTGGTTGAGCTGGGTGGTGATCATCCGCCAGCCCTCGTTCTCCTCGCCCACCCGGGCCGAGACGGGGACGCGGACGTCGGCGTAGTAGGTGGCGGTGGTCTTGGCCCCGGCCACGGTGACGATGGGGCTCCAGGAGAATCCCGGGGAATCGGTGCGGACGCAGAGGATGGAGATGCCCTTGTGCTTGGGAGCGTCCGGGTTCGTCCGACAGGCCAGCCAGACGTAGTCGGCCATGTCGGCACCGGAGGTGAAGATCTTGGCCCCGTTCACGACGTACTCGTCGCCGTCGCGCACGGCCCGGGTCTTGAGCGACGCCAGGTCGGTGCCCGCTTCGGGCTCGGTGTAGCCGATGGCGAAGTTGATGTCGCCGGCCAGGATGCCGGGGAGGAAGTACGCCTTCTGCTCGTCGTTGCCATAGCGCATGATGGTGGGGCCCACGGTGTTGACGGTGACGAAGGGGAAGGGGGCGTCGGCCCGGCGGGTCTCCACGAAGAAGATGAACTGATCGGTGGCCGGCCGGCCCTGGCCGCCGTACTCCCTGGGCCAACCCACCCCCAGCCAGCCGTCGGCGCCGATCTTGCGGACCGTGTCGCGCCAGCGTTCGCCGCCCTCGCCCGCCTCTCCGATCCCGGCCCGGACCTCGTCGGTCATCAGCTGGGCGTAATAGGCGCGCAGCTCGTCCCGTAGGGCCTGCTGCTCGGGGGTTTCCTCCAAGAACATGGTCACCCGTCCATCCGTCGGTCCGGGCCGGGGGCTGTCCCGGTCCCGGCCTCGCTATAACTTGTTCTACTTTTTACGCTATCAGCCGGGGTCGGCGCCACGACAATCTCACCCGGCCGGAAGATCTAGCATCGGCGGTGGAACACGTTCTAGGAGACGGCCATGGAGCTCAGCGAGATCGACCTCACCAGGACCGAGACCTTCATCGACGCCGTCCCCCACGAGTGGTTCTCCTATCTGCGGGCCAACGCCCCCGTCTGGTGGCACGAGGAGACCGACGGCCCCGGCTTCTGGTGCGTGACGAAGTACGACGACTGCGTGGCCGTCAACCGGGAGTACGAGACCTACTCCTCGGCCCGCAAGGCCACCTTCATCTGGGACCTGCCCGACGAAGCGATCGAGCAGCAGAAGCTGATGATGCTGAACATGGACCCGCCGCTGCACACCCGCTACCGGCGGCTGGTGAACAAGGGCTTCACTCCGCGGATGGTCTCTCAACTGGAACAGACGATCCACCAGACGACCGACGCCATCATCGACGCCGTGATCGAGACGGGCCGGGCCGACTTCGTCACCGACATCGCCGCCGAGTTGCCGCTGGCCGTGATCGCCGACCTGCTGGGCGTGCCCCAAGAGGACCGGCACAACATGTTCGACTGGTCCAACCGGATGGTGGGCCGGCTCGACCCCGAGTACGCCGAGGACGGAGGTCCCGAGCTCGACGACGGCGAGTTCGCCTCCCAGGCGGCCATGGAGCTCTACGCCTACGCGGCGGACCTCTACGCCAAGAAGCGGATCTCCCCGCACGAGGACCTGATGAGTGTCCTCACCCAGGTCGAGTTGGAGGGCGACAAACTCTCGGAGCTCGAGCTCGAGCTCTTCTTCCTGTTGCTGACCGTGGCCGGCAACGAGACGACCCGGAACCTGATCTCCGGGGCGATGTACACCTTCTTCGAAAACCCCGACCAGTGGCTGGCACTTCGCCACGACCGGTCGCTGATGCCGAAAGCGGTGGAGGAGATGCTGCGCTACGTCACCCCGGTCATGAACTTTCGGCGCCAGACCACCCGGCCCACGGAGCTGCGGGGCCAGAAGATCGGGGCGGACGAGAAGGTCGTCTTCTTCCACATCTCGGGAAACCGCGACGAGGACATCTTCGAGACGCCGCAGGCATTCGACATCAGCCGGTCGCCCAACCCGCACATGGCCTTCGGCGGCGGCGGGCCCCACTTCTGCCTCGGGGCCAACCTGGCCCGGATGGAGATCCGGGTGATGTTCGAGCACCTGCTCGACCGGATCCCCGATCTGCATCAGGACGGCGATCTGCAGAGGCTGCAGTCCTCGTTCATCAACGGTTACAAGCACCTGCCCATCGCCTTCACCCCCGCCGCCGCCGTCCGGCGCTGACCGGCCCGGCACCGACGACCAGACGAGAGCGGAGACCAACGTGCGCTTCCACCAGGCGGTGACCTTCCTCCCCACCCACCATCAGGTGGCGTTGGCGGCGGCCGCCGACGACCAGGGCTACGACGGGATGTACATCTCCGACCACATGTTCTCGCCGCAGCAGCGCCAGTCGCGCTACACCTACTCGACGGCCGAGGACGGCGCACCGAGTTGGGAGGCCGACACCGATTGGCCCGACGTCTTCTGCGTCATCTCGGCCATGGCCGCCATCACCAGGCGGGTCACCTTCACCACCGGCGTCTACGTCGCCCCCGCCCGCGACCTGATCACGGTGGCCAAGCAGGTGGGGACGGCGGCGGTGATCTCCTCCAACCGGGTGATCCTCGGGGTGGGCGTGGGCTGGTGCAAGGAGGAGTTCGAAGCCACCGGCCAGGACTTCCACACCCGGGGGAAAAGGCTCGACGACATGATCCCGGCACTACGGGTTCTCTGGAGCGGCGGTTGGGTGCAGTACCACGGACCCCACTACGACCTGCCCCCCCTGCGGATGGACCCGTCGCCCACGGCGCCGATCCCGATCATCGGCGGCGGCCACTCGGCCCCGGCGTTGCGCCGGGCCGCCGAACTCTGCGACGGCTGGGTGGCCGCCGGGGCCTACAGCCCCGAGGAGGCCGAACGCTATCTGGGGCTCCTGCGGGCCGAGCTCCGCCGGGCCGGACGCGAGAAAGACCCCTTCTCCGTCTACCTCTCGCTCTGGGTCAACCCCGACGTCGACACCTACCGCCGCTTCGAGGAGGACTTCGGCGTCACCGACATGCTGAGCGCCCCGGCCATGGTGGCCGAGGTGGACCCCTCGGACAGCCCCGAGGCACAGCTGCAGACCAGGATCGACGCCTCGGCCCGCTACGCCGAGGACGTCATCGACAAGATGCGGTAAGCAGGTACCCGATCACGGGCCGGCGCCGGGGCCGGCCACCAGGAGGCAGTCACCATGGGAAAGCTGAAGCTCGGCCTGCAGTTGGGCTACTGGGGCGGCCAGCCGCCGCCCGACGCCGCCGCCCTGGCCCTCGAAGCGGAGAAGCTCGGCTACGACTCGGTCTGGACGGCCGAGGCCTACGGCTCTGACGCCCTGACCCCGTTGGCCTGGTGGGGTGCGGCGACGAAGAGAGTCCGGCTGGGTACCGCCCTGTGCCAGCTCTCGGCCCGGACTCCGACGGCCATGGCCATGGCGGCCATGACCCTCGACCATCTCTCGGGGGGTCGCTTCGTCCTCGGCCTCGGTGTCTCGGGACCCCAGGTGGTGGAGGGCTGGTACGGCCAGCCCTTCCCGAAGCCGCTGGCCCGGACCCGCGAGTACGTCTCCATCGTCCGCCAGGTCCTGGCCCGGCAGGGGCCGGTGACCAACGACGGGCCCCACTACCCGTTGCCCTATCCCGGCGGCATGGGTCTGGGCAAGCCCCTCAAGTCGATCGTCCATCCCCTGCGTCCGGAGATCCCCATCGTCCTCGGCGCCGAGGGACCGAAGAACGTGGCCCTGGCGGCGGAGATCGCCGACGGCTGGTTCCCCATCTTCTTCTCCCCCCACCACATGGGCGAGTTCAAGGCCGCCCTCGACGAGGGCTTCGCCCGGCCCACGGCGCGCCGGACGGCGGAGGACTTCGAGGTGATCGCCTTCTGCCCGGTGGTGGTGAACGAGGACGTGGAGAAGGCGGCCGACACCTACCGGCCCATGCTGGCGCTCTACATCGGCGGCATGGGGGCCCGGGAGATGAACTTCCACTTCGACGTCTTCGTCCGTATGGGCTTCGAGTCCGAGGCCCACAAGATCCAGGACCTCTACCTCGACGGCCACAAGGAGGATGCCGCCGCGGCGGTGCCCACGGCCATGGTGGAGAAGATCGCCCTGATCGGGCCCCGGGCCAAGATCGTCGACGACCTCGCCGCCTGGCAGGAGTCCTTCGCCACCTCGCTGCTGGTGGCCGGCAATGCCGCCACCCTGCGCATGATGGCGGAGCTGCTGCTCTAGGGTGCGGGGGCTCCAGGGTTCACGCCTGGCTTGGCCGAACCTCGAGGTGGCGACATGACCTGGATGATCTACGGCGCCTACGGTTACACCGGTCGGCTGGTGGCCGCCCTGGCCACCGAACGCGGTGAGCTCCCGGTCCTGGCCGGCCGCGACAGCCGACGGCTGCGCGATCTGGGAGAGCTCTTCCAACTCGAACACCGGGCCTTCGACCTCTCCGATCCGGCCGCCGCCCGCCAGGGCCTCGACGGGATCGATGCCGTGGCCCACTGCGCCGGGCCCTTCTCGGCCACGGCCATGCCCATGGTGGACGCCTGTCTGGCCGGCGGCACCCACTACCTCGACATCACCGGCGAGATCGACGTCTTCGAAGCGGTGTTGGCCCGGTCGGCCGAGGCCCAGGCGGCCGACGTGGCGCTTCTGCCCGGCTCGGGATTCGACGTCGTGCCGTCGGACTGTCTGGCCGCCATGCTGGCCCGGGCCCTGCCCGAGGCCGTCCGGCTCGAGCTCGCCATCAAGATGGGCGGCGGCGTCTCCCCGGGGACGGCCAAGACGGCCCTGGAGTCGCTCGGTACTCCCGGCCGGGCCCGCATCGACGGGGTCATCGGGCCCATCCCGGCCGACCGCCGCCGCCGGCAGGTCACCTTCGCCGACGGCAAGGCCTCGGTCTTCGCCATCGCCTGGGGCGACGTCTCGACGGCCTACCACTCGACCGGCATCGGCGACATCGTCGTCTACGCCGCCCTGCCCGCCGCCGTCGGTGCCGTCACCGGCATGGCCCAGATGGCCGGACCGGCAGCGCGCAGCCGACTGGTCCAGGGATCGCTCAAGCGTCTGGTCGGTCGGCTTCCCGGTCCCTCGGCCAAGGCCCGATCGGAAGGGGCCGGTCAACTCTGGGGACAGGTCACCGACAGAAACGGCAAGCGGCTGCAGGGAACCATCACCACCCTGAACGGCTACGACCTGACGGCCGACTCCGTGGTCCGGATCGCCCAGCTCTTGAGTGCCGGCAAGGTCGAGCCCGGGGCTCTCACTCCGTCGCAGGCGTTCGGGCCCGACTTCGTCCGCGAGCTCGACGGCTCCGTGGTCCACCCCATCGTCTGACCGGGTCGCGACAGAGAGGGGACGACATGGTGGCCAGTGCCGGCGGAGGGTTCGCCCTCCTCCTCTTCTTCGTCTACCTGGCCGTCATCGCCGTGGTGGTCGTCGCCTGGGGACAGATCCTGGCCAAGGCCGGGTACAGCCCCTGGTTGTGCCTCTTGGCCCTCGTCCCCTTCGTCAATCTCGTCATGTTCCTGGTCTTCGCCTTCAGCCGTTGGCCGAACCAGCGCCAACCCGGTGTCGGCTACGGCCCACCGCCCGGAGCTGCATGGGGCCCGCCGCCCCAGAGCGCCGGCTATCCGCACCCCCCGAGCGCCGGTTATCCGCCCGCCGGGGGCTACCCGCCCGCCGGGGGCTACCCGCCGGTCGGGGCCTACCCGCCCGCCGCGCCGGAGACCACTCCCCCCACCGTTCCCGGCAACTATCCGCCCGGCACCCCGCCCCAGGCGCCCCAGCCACCCCCGTCGGGCGGCATGGTCTGAGCGGTCGGGTCTGTCAGGCCGGTTCGGTGGCCAGGAACTGACCGAGCCGCAACAAGCTGGGGGTGGTGCCGCCCAGGGTCAGGGCCAGATGCTTGGTGCGCAGGAAGTGCCGGTGCAACGGGTAGTCGCGGTCGACCCCGACCCCGCCGTGGAGGTGCTGGGCCCCGTGGACGGCCCGCTGGGCGCCCTCGTCGGCCCAGTACTTGGCCACCGCCACCTCGGCCGCCGCCGGCAGGCCTTCGGCCAGTCGCCAGGCTGCCTGCCAGGAGGTGAGCCGGACCGCTTCGGTGTCGATGTAGGCGTCGGCGGCCCGCTGACCGACGGCCTGGAAGGTGGCGATGGGCTTTCCGAACTGCTCCCGCTCGGTGGTGTAGGCGGCCGTCAGCTTCACCGCCGCCTGGCAGGCGCCCGAGATCTCCAGGCAGTAGGCGGTGGCCGCCCGTTCGAGCAGCCACTCGAGCGCGGTGGCGGCGTCCTCGCCCTCCACCAGCAGAGCCTCGGGCCCGACGGTGACCCCGGCGAACTCCATCTCCGCCTCGTACTGCCAGCTGGTCGTCTCCTGCCGGAGCCGGCTCAGGCCGGCGGCCGAGGGATCGACGAGGAAGAGGGCCACCCCGCCGTCCTCGGTCCGGGCCGAGACGACCACGGCGTCGGCGATCATCCCCACCGGGACCTCGGCCTTCAGCCCGTCGAGTCGCCAGCCGTCTCCTTGGCGGGTCGCCGTCAAGGTCGGCTTCCAGGGATCGGCGCCCGGCTCGACCAGCGCACCGGTCAGGATGGTGTCACCGGCGACTACTCCGGGCAGCCATCTCTGCTGCTGCTCGGCGCTGCCGAACTCGGCGATCGGCCCGGCGCCGAGGACGACACTGGCGGTGAAGGGGACGGCGCCGGCGTGACGACCGATCTCCTCGGCCACGATGGCGGCGGCCAGGAAACCGAGACCGGCCCCGCCGCAGGATTCGGGCAGGGCCACGCCGAGCAGGCCGGCCGATCCGAGCTCGGCCCAGAGCTTCCGGTCGATCCGCTCGTCGCCCGCCTCCACCTCCTTCAGCCGTTCCGGCGTGGAGAGGTCGTTCAAGATGCGCGCCGCCAGTTCCCGTACGGCGTCCTGCTCTTCGCTGAAGGAGAAGTCCATGGTCGAGTCCTCGTGTCCGTCGTCGGTGGAGTGAGCGCGGCCGGTCGGCTCAGCGCAGGGACCGGGGCATGCCCAGGCCGAAGATGGCGATCAGGTCCCGCTGGATCTCGTTCGTCCCACCGCCGAAGGTCAGGATGATCAAGCCGCGGGAGTAGGCCTCGAGCCGGCCTTTGAGCGCCGCGCCCGGTGAGTCCCGCTTCAGGTAGCCCGCCTGGCCGATGATCTCGGACAGGGTCCGGAGGGCCTCCATGTAGAACTCGGTGCCGAAGACCTTGATGCTGGAGGCGTCGGCGATCTCGAGCCGGCCCTGGGTGCCCTGCCAGGCCACCTTCCAGTTGATCAGCTTCAGGAATTCGAGCTTGGCGTAGACGCGGGCCAGGTGCAGCTGCACCCACTCCTGGTCGATCACCCGGCGGCCGTCGGCCAACTTGGTCTGCTGGGCCCAGGCCCGGACGTCGCCCAGGGCCCGCTCGATGATGCCCGGCGAACAGAGGGTCACCCGCTCGTGGTTCAACTGGTTGGTGATCAGTGACCAGCCGTTGTTGATCCCGCCCACGATGTTCGTGACCGGGACCCGGACGTCCTCCCAGAAGGTGTAGTTGATGTTGTGGTCGCCGAGCAGCTGCATGGGCACCACTCGGACCCCGGGGGTGTCCATGGGGACGATCACCATGGAGATGCCCTTGTGCTTGGAGGCCTCGGGATCGGTCCGGACGGCCAGCCAGCAGTAGTCGGCGTCCCCGGCCAGGCTGGTGAAGATCTTGGCCCCGTTGATGACCAGCTCGTCCCCGTCGACCACGGCCTTGGTCTGCAGGGCGGCCAGGTCGGTGCCGGCGTTCGGCTCGGTGTAGCCGATGCAGAAGTGGATGTCGCCGGCCAGGATCTTGGGCAGGAAGAACTGCTTCTGCTCGTCGCTGCCGAAGTTCATGATGGTGGGCCCGACGGTGTTGATGGTCAGCATCGGCACCGGCGCCCCGGAGCGCATCGACTCGTCGAAGAAGATGAACTGCTCGATGGCCGAGCGGCCCTGGCCGCCCCATTCCTTGGGCCAGCCGATGCCCAGCCAGCCGTCGCTGGCCATCTGCTTGGTGATCCGCCGGGGGGTGGCGCCGATGCCGTGGCTCTGGGCCAGCTCCTCCTCGACCTCGGGGGTGAGCAGAGTGGTGTAGTAGTCCCGGAGCTCGCGCCGCAGGGCCTGCTGCTCCTCGGTGTAGCCGATCTCCATCTGCCGTCCCTTCTTTTGGAACAGGTTACATTTCGCCTTCTTGACGGGCCAGGTCGTCACCGGCCGGCCGATCAGCGCTCACGTTACGATCCCGACGGTGAGAGACGGGATCAGGGTGGAACTGGTACCCGCCTGGACGACCTGGCCGCTGCGCCAGGAGGTCCTGCGTCCCGGCCGGGCCGTCCGCGACTGCATCTACCCGGGAGAGGACGACCCCCGGGCCGCCCACGGGGCCGCTCTCGAGCGGTCGGGCCAGGCCGGGGCGGACTTCACCGTGGTGGCCGTCGGGGTCCTGCTCCCCGAGGCACCGGCCTGGGACCCGGACGCCGACGACGGTTGGCGGATCCGGGGCATGGCCACCCGGGCCGACAGCCGGGGCCGGGGCCTCGGCGGTTGGGTCCTGGACCTCTTGATCGGCCAGGTGGCCGCCCGGGGGGGCGGACTGCTCTGGTGCAACGCCCGGACCCCGGCGCTCCGTCTCTACCAGAGAGCCGACTTCGTGGCCCGCGGTGACGTCTTCGAACTGCCCGAGATCGGGCCCCACCAGCTGATGTGGCGGACGGTGCCGCCCCGGTAGGCGGTACCGGAGAGGACCGGCGGGCCGGGCCATGTGCCCGGAGTTCCCCCGTCCCCGTAGTCTGTGCGGCCAGAGCCAGTGGACGCCAGGTCCAGTGGACGCCAGGTCCAGTGGAAGAAGGAGCCCCTCTCATGCCCGAAGCCGTCATCGTCGCCGCCGGACGCACGCCGATCGGCCGTGCCAACAAGGGCTCGCTGGTCAGCTGCCGGCCCGACAACCTGGCCGCCCACGTCGTCAAGCAGGTACTGGCCAAGATCCCCCAACTCGACCCGAACACCGTCGAGGACCTGATCATGGGCTGCGGACAACCCGCCGGCGAGGCCGGCTACAACGTCGGCCGGGTGGCAGCCATCCTGGCCGGCCTCGATGTGCCCGGGGTGACGGTCAACCGCTACTGCTCCTCGTCGCTCCAGACCATCCGGATGGCCGCCCACGCCATCAAGGCGGGCGAGGGCGACGTCTTCGTGGCCGCCGGGGTGGAGACGGTCAGCCGCTTCCAGTACGGCGCCTCGGACACGGGGCCCCACAACAACGCCTTCGCCGAGGCCGAGAGCCGGACGGCGGCACGCGCCGCCAAGGCGGGCGACCCCTGGACGCCGTTGAAGGGTCTGCCCGACGTCTACATCGCCATGGGCCAGACGGCCGAGAACGTGGCCGAGTACGAGAAGGTGAGCCGCCAGGAGATGGACGAGTTCGCCGCCCTCAGCCAGCAGCGGGCCGTGGCCTCCCAGGGAAACGGTTTCTTCGAACGCGAGATCATCCCCGTCACCCTGGACGACGGCACCGTGGTCACGAAGGACGACGGCCCGCGGGCCGGGACCACGGTGGAGGGACTGGCGCAGTTGAAGCCCGTCTTCCGTGAAGGCGGGAGCATCACCGCCGGCAACGCCTGCCCCCTGAACGACGGGGCCGCCGCCGTGGTCGTCATGTCCGACAGCCGGGCCCGCCAGCTCGGCATCACCCCTTTGGCCCGGATCGTGGCCAGTGGGGTCTCCGCCCTCGATCCCGAGATCATGGGTCTCGGTCCGATCAGTGCCTGCCGGCAGGCACTGGGCCGGGCCGGCAAGACGATCGACGACATCGACCTGGTCGAGATCAACGAAGCCTTCGCCGCCCAGGTGATCCCGTCGGCCAAGCAGCTCGGCATCGACTGGGACAAGCTGAACGTGAAGGGTGGCTCCATCGCCCTCGGTCACCCCTTCGGTATGACGGGCGCCCGGATCATGACGACGCTGCTGAACGCCCTGGAGGACGAAGGCAAGACCTGGGGCCTCGAGTCGATGTGCGTGGGCGGCGGACAGGGCATGGCCATGATCGTGGAGAGGCTCTCGTAGACGTTTCGGCCGTAGACGACGGGCGTATCATCCGGCGGTCCGAGAGACAGGGGGGGGGACCGGTGAGCGAGGGCATCTACGACGTCGGGTCGATGTGGGAGTTGGTGGCCCGGCGCGCCGCGGCGTCGCCCGACCGGACCATGCTGATCGACGAGCAGGACCGGCAGCTGACCTTCGGGGAGTTCGCCGATCGCTGCGAGACGGTGGCGGCCGGACTGTACGAGATGGGTATCGGTCCGGGGACGGTCGTCTCCTGGCAGCTGCCCAGCCGGATCGAGACCATCGTCCTCTCGATGGCCCTGGCCCGGTTGGGTGCGGTCCAGAACCCGATCATCCATATCTACCGCGAGCGGGAAGTGGCGTTCGCGCTGCGGCAGACCGGGGCCTCCTTCTTCTTCGTGCCCGGCCTCTGGAAGGAGGTCGACTACGTGGCCATGGCCGAGAAGATCGGCCGGGAGCTCGACCCGGGACCGAGGATCGTGGTCGCCTACGACGGGCTGCCCGAAGGCGATCCCTCGGTGCTGCCTGCGCCGCCGGGGGCCGGGTCCGGTGACGACGAGCGCTGGATCTACTACACGTCGGGGACGACGTCGGATCCGAAAGGCGTCCGGCACACCGATCTGACCCTGGTCAACGGCGGCCGCGGGCTGGCCGTGGCCTGCGCCATGTCGGAGGACGACGTCGGGTCCATCGCCTTCCCCTTCGCCCATATCGCCGGGCCCGACTATCTGGTGATGGTGCTCGCGCTCGGCTTTCCGGCCGTGCTGCTGGAGTCGTTCATCCCCACCCTGGCCGTCAGTGTCTTCAGCCGGCACGGGGTGACCATGGCCGGCGGGAGCACCGCCTTCTACCAGGTCTATCTGAACGAGCAGCGCAAGCAGCCGGGCGTGAAGATCATCCCCAGCCTGAAGTGCCTCTCCGGCGGCGGGGCACCGATGCCGCCCGAGGTCTTCTACGAGGTGGGACGCGAGATCGGGGTCAAGGTGGTCCACGGCTACGGGATGACCGAGATCCCCATGATCTGCATGGGGACCATGACCGACACGGACGACCAGTTGGCCAACACGGTGGGCAAGCCGGTTTTTGGTGCCGAGATCCGGATCGTGACCCTCGAGGGCGACGTCGCCCCCGCCGGGGTCGACGGCGAGGTGCGGGTGAAAGGGGCCATGGTCTGCCAGGGCTACACCGATCCGGCCATGACCGCCGAAGCCTTCGACGGCGACGGCTACTTCCGCACCGGCGACGTCGGCCACTTCCGGGCCGACGGCCATGTGGTGCTGACCGGCCGGTTGAAGGACATCATCATCCGCAAGGGCGAGAACATCTCGGCCAAGGAGATCGAGGACCTGCTCTACGAACACCCGAAGGTGGGCGACGTGGCCGTGATCGGGCTGGCCGACCGCGAACGCGGCGAGAGGGTCTGCGCCGTCGTCCAGACAGCCGAGGGGGCCGAGCCCTTGACCATGGCCGAGATGATCGGCCACCTGAAGGCGGCCGGGCTGATGGCCCAGAAGATCCCCGAGCAACTCGAGGTGGTCGACGCCCTACCGCGCAACGAAACCCTGAACAAGATCCTCAAGTACAAGCTGCGCGAGGAGTACGCCGACAAGCCCTTCCCCGGCTGACCCGTCGGGGTCGGCCGGAGTCCGGCGGTCCGAAGCCCTGGTGGCCCTCCCGGCGTCGGCTCGTGCGTTGCCTGGGTCGTTCGACGAACCGGTGCGTCGGAGAGGGTGGGGTCAGGAGGCCTTGCGCCGCCGCACCGGGGCCGCCGGGGCGGCGGCCGCCGTCACCGCCGACTCGAGTTCCTGGCGGCTCATCTTGGACCGGCCCTCGATGCCGAGAGCCGTAGCCCGCTTGGCCAGCTCGGTCTTGCTCAGCGCCGACAGATCCCGGGAGGCCTTCGACGAGCCGGTGACGCCGCCGCGGCCGGCGGACTTCTCGCCGACCGTCGCCGTCGTCTTGGTAGTACGGGCCTTATCTGTCCCTGCTTTGGCCCTCCCGTCCTTGGCCCTCCCGGCCTTGGCAGTCGCCGACTCGGACCCCCCGGAGGCGGGAACGAGCGGTGACACCTCGGCGTTGCCGGGACGGTGGTCACGCGCCGCCCTCACGCTGGCCTGGAGGGCGTCCATCAGGTCCACCACCGGGGCGGCCTGCTTGGTGGTGCTGTCCGAGACCACGGTCTCGCCCTGTCGCTTGCGGGCGATCAGCTCTTCGACACGCTCGCGGTAGGTGTCGGAATAGTTCTCGGGATCCCACTCGGCTGACATCGATTCGATCAGGAGTTTGGCCGTGTCTATCTCCCGGTCCTTGAAACTGATCTCCCCGGGAAGGGAGCCGATCTCGCTGACGGGGTCGCGCACCTCGTCGCCGAAGAACATGGTCTCGAGCACGAGCACCTTCTCCTCGGGCCGGACGGCCACCAGATGCTGCTTGGAGCGCATGACGAAGGTGGCGATGCCCGTCTTCTGGGTGGCGCCCATGGCCTGGCGGAGAAGCTCGTAGGCCTTCTGGGCGTCGTTGCCCTGAGGGGCGAGGTAGTAGCTCGACTTGTAGTAGATCGGGTCGATGGCCTCGAGGTCGACGAAGTCGACGATCTCGATGGTCCGCGACGCCCCCGGTTCGACGGCCTCGAGCTCCTCGGGGAGCACGATCACGTACTCACCCCCGCCGATCTCGTAGCCCTTCACGATGTCGGCGAACTCGACTTCGGCACCGGTCCGCTCGTTGATGCGCTTGTTCCGGATCCGGTCGGACGTGCCTTCTTGGAACTGGTGGAAGCGGATCGCCTTGTCCTCCGTGGCCGAGTAGAGGCCCACGGGGATGTTGACCAGGCCGAAGCTCAACGACCCGGTCCAGATTGCCCTCGCCACGGGATTCTCCTTTCGGCCGGGGACCCTCCAGTCAACCAGGACCTCTACCCCCTGACCAGGCCTTTCACCACCCATGTGGGGCGAGATGGCCTCTGACCTGCGACGACGGGCACATCCACCACGCTGTTACAGCCACTTGCGACACTGAGAACGAGGTCCGGGCACCCCTGCAGGGAGGCGGCAGGCCGAAGGAGACGGCTTCCCCGCCGGGGCAGAGCCGGAGACAGCGTGAGGAGGTGAGAGGTGAGAGGTTCGCAACTGGCGCTGCAGACGCAGACGATTCAGGGCCGGTTCCTGTATGAGGCGGCGCTCGGGGTGGCACAGATGATGCCTGAGGACCTCGAGCCCGGAAATCTCACCATCCCCTTCGGCGTGAGCGTCTGGATCAGGCGCAGCGACATCGGCCTGGCCGACGCCTGCGACGCCATGCTGGAATTGCGAACGGCGTTCCTGGCCGTGTCGGGCCTCGACCAGCGCAGCGAGCCCGTCCCCCTCCTGGGAGGCGATCGCCGGACGGCCGTGCTCAATCTGGCCGTTTACCTCGACGGTCTGGTGAACCGGGGTGCCCGCTGCGCAGGTACCAGCCGGATGGAACTGGCCCAGGCGGCGCTGGAGCTGCTCGATCCCTAATCTTGGGGTCATGTGCCGAAGCATCATGACCCTCCGCGGCCCGGAGCCGACCTCCGACGAACAGGTGAACGCCGCCGCCCTGCAGTACGTGCGCAAGATCAGCGGCTACCGGGTCCCCTCGGAGGCGAACCGGGCCACGTTCGATCAGGCCGTCCGGGACGTGGCCGAGGCCACCCGGGCGCTGCTCGACGGACTGGTCACACGGGCCCCCTCACCGCGACGCGCCGGTTGACGATCCGTCGTCGCCGAGCGGACGGCGGAAGCAGCGGCAGCGCTCGTCGCCTTTGAATTCCCCGTAGGGGGCCATCGGCTGGTAGCCGGACGAGGTGTAGAGGGCGATGGCCTCGGGCTGGGCGCTCCCCGTCTCCAACCAGGTCTCGGTATAGCCGGCCTCCCCGGCCCGCTGTTCCAGGAAGTGCAGGATCCGGCGGGCCAGACCACGACTGCGAACGGGACCGTCCACGAACATCCGCTTGATCTCGGCCACATCGGGGGCGAGGCGGTGGAAGCCCCCGCAGCCCACGGGGACACCGTCGAGAAGCGCCACCACGAAACAGCCGTCGGGTGAAACGAACCCCTCGACGGTCAACGGCCCCGGTCCCCGGCCGCCGTAGAGACGCGTCATCTCCTCGATGTGCTTGGCCTCGAGGGAGCGGGCTCTCGAATCGTCCAGACCGACGACAAGGAGCGTGATCTCGGACCGGGCCCCGTGGTCACCGTCGCCGCCATGTGTCATCTGACCACCACCGGTTGTGCGGAGACACGAGCATAATGACCCGGTGACCAACCGGGAGCCCGGCGTCGGACGGTACGCCCAGCCGGAGCGGGAGCAGCGATGGCTCCTGGCGCGTCGACCGGACGACCTGCGTCGACCGGTGGCGATCGTCGACCGCTACATCGCCGGCACCAGGCTCCGGCTGCGCCGGATGCAGAGCAGCGCCGGCGTGACGCACAAGCTCGGTCAGAAGGTACGGCCCGATCCGAGCAGCCCGGTGCTCGTGCAGCTGACGAACATCTACCTCTCCGACGACGAGTACGCGCTCTTGTTGCCGCTCGGTGGCCACCAGATCGGCAAGACGCGCTGGCGGTGGACCGTCGGGGGGGAGACCTTGGCGGTCGACGAGTTCTCCGGCGAGCTGGCCGGCCTGGTGCTGGCCGAGATCGAGTTGCGGCCCGAAGAGCCCCGACGGCCGAGTCCCTCCGTGGCCGTGGCCGAGGTGACCGAGGACGACCGCTTCTCCGGGGCCGGCTGGCCACCACCTCCGCGTCGCAGTTGCGGTCCCTGCTGGCCGGCTTCGGCCTTGCGGCCAGGTCGACCTCTGCGCCCTAGGCGGTCAAGCCTCCGTCGACGGACAGGACGGCCCCCGTGGTGTAACCGGATTCATCGGAACCGATGAAGGCGATGGCGGCGGCGATCTGCTCCGGCGTCGAGAAACCCATCCGGCTCATGATGCGGTGCAGCAACTTGGCATCGCCGCCCTCGGGGACCGAGAAGTTGGAGACCAACGGCGTGTCCACCCCACCCGGTGCCACGGCGTTCACCCGGACTCCGCGGCCCGCGTACTCCACGGCCAGGGCTTTGGTGAAGAGCACGACGCCGCCCTTCGAGGCGCAGTAGGCCGCCGACCACGGCGCTCCCATCAGACCGGCGTTGGAGGCCACGTTCACGATGCTCCCGTCCTCGGCCTCGAGCATCCGGGGCAGCACGGACCGGGCCATGAGGAAGGTCCCCGTCAGGTTGACCGCCAGTATCCGTTGCCACAGGTCGAGGGGCATCTCGGCCGTGTGGGAGAAGGCCCCGATCCCCGCCACGTTGCACAGCACACTGGGCCGGCCGAGCGCGGCGCCCGCCTGGGCGACGGTGTCGATCACCCCCGCCTCGTCGGTCACGTCGCAGCGGTAGGCCACGGCGGTGTCCCCGGCGGCCACGATCGAGTCGACCGTCTCCTTCAGGCCCTGCTCGACGACGTCGAGACAGGCCACCGCCGCACCCTCGGCGGCCAGACGGACAGCGGTGGCCCGGCCGATACCGGAACTGGCGCCGGTGACGATGGCCGTCCGGCCCTTGTATCGGTCTTTCGATGCGGCGGCATAGTGCTCGGTGCTCACGACGATCTCCTCGTGTCGGTCCACAACTGGTCGGTGTAGGTGTCGGTCCCCGGGATGGTGGGGAGGAAGGGCAGGGCGGCCACGATCCGGCCCCGTCCCGATGATTCGATGGCCGTGCGGTGGGCGGCGATGACCGAGTCCCACGCCTGGGCGGGGTCGGTGTCCAGGAACCAGAGCGTCATCTGGCGTCGGTCGTCGGCTTCGGTACGCGGCACATCGCCCGGTGCATCCATGAGCAGCGGCAGCGGGTCGGCGGCGACCACCAGTCGGGCGGCCGTGCCGGGCAGCAACGACGGCAGGTGCTCCTCTCGCTGCCAGGTTTCGAAGTCCTCGACCGACAGATCGTCGGCCCGCTCGGTGAACACGGCCACCATGCCGGCCGACGGGTGGTCAAGGGCGAGCTCGGCCGGCAGTCCGTCGGCGTCACGCTGGTGTTGCCAGGCGTAGCGGTAGAGCAGGGTGTGGATGTGATCGCGCTCCTGGAACATCCGGCCGGCCTTGTGCAGGGCCATCACCTGGTCGACAGCCCAGCGGTTCCAGACGTCGTGGTAGCCGTCGAGCACCCAGTAGACGCCCAGATAGGTGCCCCGTTCGGGCTCTCCGGTCACTTCGGAGGAGTCGGGATCACGCAGCTTCTTCATGGCCGCCGTGGCCACGAACCGCTTGCCGGCGAACTGGTAGGGACCGATCATGCAACCGGCGTAGAAGTGGTCCCGCTCGTACCAGCGGTTGTAGGCCACTTCGTGACCCCGGTGCGGCTCCACCAAGGTGAAGAGCATCGATCCCAGCTTGATGGGCTCGGCGCCGGCCACAATGGCGTGTTGCCTCGGGGGTCGTTCGGCCTTCTCGGCCTTCTCGGCCTTCTCGGCCTTCTCGGTCTTCTTACCCCCTGCGCCCTTGGCGCCCGTCTTCTTGGCCATCAGCCCACCTTTGCGTTCGATGTCGTTGTTGATCGGCTTTGCGACGTCGCCTTCTCGTCCTTCGATTCCCCCGCCGCCTCGGCCGCCGACTCTGCCTCCGACTTTGCCGCCAGCCCGGCCGCCAATGCCCGCTTGTCTACCTTGGCCATCGCCGTGAGGGGCAATTGATCGACGAGGACGAGCCGGTCCGGTGCCTTGTAGTCGGCCAGGCGTGACCGGCACAGGTCTCGCAGCTCGGCCAGTTCCGGGTCCGGCGCTCCGGGAACGCAGACCACCACGGCGACCCCGATCTCACCGAGCACGGGATCGGCCACACCCACCACGGCCACCTCGGCCACCCCGCGATGGCCCCCGAGGACCGCTTCGACCTCGGCCGGGTAGACGTTGTAGCCGCCCCGGATGTACATCTCGGCCACGCGGCCGACCAGCCGGAGGTTGCCGTCCTCCCCCACCCAGCCGAGGTCACCGGTGGTCACCCAGCCGTCGGCGTCGAGGACCTCGGCGGTGGCGTCGGTGTCGATGCTTTCACCGGCGGCCCGATTCCCTATATAGCCCCGCATGACCGCACCGGACCGCAGCCGGACGCGGCCCACCTCCCCGGGGGGCAGCGCCCGGCGGTGGTCGTCGACCAATTCGAGCTCGACGCCGGGGACGGGTCGTCCCACCGTGGTGGCCACCACCTCGTCGGCGTCGCCGGGCTGTGTCCCGGTCCCCAGAGAGGTCTCGGTGGACGTGTAGCGGACCACCACCGGACAGCCCAAACGCTCGCGCATGGCCCGGACGAGCTCGGGTGGCACCCTCGAGGCACCCGTCCCGGCGACGCGCAGATGCGAGATGTCGGCGTCGACGAAATCGGGGTGGGCCAGGATCAGGGCCCACTGGGTCGGCACTCCCTGGCCCACCGTCACCCGTTCTCCGACGAGGAGTTCGATGGCCCGGGCGGCCGACCACGGTTGCGGCGTGATGACGGTGGTGACACCGTGGGCGATCTCGTCCCAGGGGCGCGTCATGTAGCCCACATGGGCGAAGGGCAACGGGGACAGGCGGCGGTCCCCGGGATGAGACAGAACGTCGGTGCCGGCGGCCACGGCGGCCAGGTTGCGGTGATCGAAGACCGCCCCCTTGGGGATGCCGGTCGAGCCGCTCGTCCACACCACGGTGACCGGATCACCGGCGTCGAGAGACGGCAGTGGCGGCGCCCCACCGGTGGCGGCCTCGGCCAGTGCGGCACGCGGCACGATCCGACCGGCGCCCGCCGGTACGGCGTCGGCGGGCACCAGATCGGAGTCCACGATGGTCACCGTGGGCGCCGTCCGGGCCGTGATCGACGCCTGCTCGGCCGGTCCCAGCCGGAGATTCACGCCGGTGGTGACGGCGCCGAGACGGGCGGCCGCCTGGTAGCAGACGGCGTAGTCGATCGAGGAGGGAAGCAGCAGGCAGACGACGTCGCCCTTCGTCACCCCCTGGGCCGCCAGCAGTCCGGCCACCCCGTCGGCGGCGGCGTCCCACTGCCCGAAGGTCAACCGCCGCCGTCCGTCGGACCCGGCTTCCACTATGGCGTCGCCGCCGGAGTCGGCGATCTCGACATACGCTTCGACCTGGGCATTCGTAGACGCGGCGACGCGCAGGACCTCGACCACGGTGGTCTGCCCCCCGCCAATCTGACGCACCGTCATACGAGGATCGATGGTAACAGGGGGGCCCGGCGGATGGCCGGGCCGAGGGCCCGGCGGAGCCTGGTCGCCGGTCGGTCAGGCCCCACTCATGTCGACGCCGGCGGCCAGCAGCTGGCGCTCGAGATCGGCCCAGTCGTAGTAGTCGCGCCAGGCCTTGATCTTGCCGTGGTCGTCGAACTCGAAGATCCCGGCCACATACACCGTCATCGGCGTGTCGTTCAGCGAGAAATGGTCCACCCGCTCGGTGAACACGGTGTCCCCCGCCACGGCCAGGTTCCGGAATTCGAAGGAGAAGTCGCTTCCGAACGACGTCTGCATCTCGAAGACGGCCTGGATCTCCTCGTGGCCGACCGAGGCGGGCCGGTTGGCTTCGCTCCACGACCCGTCGGCGGCGAAGAAGGCGGTCAGTCGGGCGGGATCGCGCTCGACCCAGACATCGAAGAAGGAGCGGATGGTAGCTTCGTGGTTCTTCGACATGCGCAGTCCCTTCGACGAGCTCGGGTTCGGGCCCCCAGCGGTTCCACGGAGCCTGCCACAGGTGATCACGGCCGGACTCCCGTGGTGGCGTCGACGCGCCGGCGGTCAGTCATGGTGGCCAGGATCTCGTCCACCATCTCCACCGTCGTGTCGGGGTGCAGGAAGGCGAAACGGGCCAACGTCTCGCCCAGCCATGTCGTCGGGGTGACGAATCCCACCTGGGACGCCAGCAACTCCTGCGACCAGTGGGGGTAGTCGGCCGGACCCCATCCCCGACGGCGGAACAGCACGATCGACAGTCCGGGCTCGCGCACGAGCTCCAGGTTCTCGGCCGCCTCGATCCGGGCGGCGGCTTCCTGGGCCATCACCAATGCCGCTTCCACGGCTGTCCGGTAGGCATCGGTCCCGTGCACGGCCAGCGAGAACCACAGGGCCAGCCCGCGGGCCCGCCGGGTGAGGTGATAGGCGGGGCTCGGCGTCAGCGCCGGAACGCCGGCCAGGGACTGCGGGGAGACCACCCACCGCATGGATGACGGATGGGTGTCAGCCTCTGGCTCCCCAGCATCAGCGAACGCCTACTGTCTGCGCCAACGCGGATACCGGGGAGGAAACCATGCAGCCGCAGGGGATCGCTGTCGTCACCGGGGCCAGTCGCGGCTTCGGTCGGGCCATCGCCATCGAGATGGCCCGGGCCGGTTTCGACGTGGTGGCCACCATGCGGGACCCGGCGGCCGGTGCCGGCCTGCGCGAGGCGGTCCGCGGCGGTTCGGGCACCATCACCGTCACCCGCCTCGACGTCACCGAGCCCGACACCATCGCCTTACCCGAGGGTCTGCGCGTCCTCGTCAACAATGCCGGCACCGAGGCCCAGTACCTGCCGGTCGAGGCCGTCCCCATGGACCAATGGCGTCACGTCTTCGAAACGAACGTCTTCGGCCTCATCGAGGTCACCCGCCGGGCCGTCCCCCTCATGCGCGCCACCGGAGGAGGGGTCATCTGCAACGTCACCTCGGCCTCCCTGGCCATGTCGGTCCCCTTCTATGCCGTCTACCGGGCATCGAAGGCGGCCGTCCAGACCATGGGGGAATCGCTCCGCGCCGAAGTGGGCCCGTTCGGCATCCGTGTCATCGAGGTCATGCCCGGTCCGGTGGACACGGACATGCTGGCCGCCTCGGCCCGCCGACCCGAGGCGGCGGACTGTCCCGGCTACGAGACCATGGCCCAGGCCATGTACGACGGACGTGTCGCCGTGGACGAATTCATCACCTCGCCGGCCACGGCGGCGGCCGCCGTTCTCGGCGCCATCCTGGCCGACGACGGACCGCTGCGTTGGTCGTGCGACAGGCTGGGCCGCCAGCTTCTGGCCGGCTGGCAGGCGGACCCCGACGGCTTCCTGGGTGCCCGCTGACGGAACCTCGTCTACGGGGCGCTGTGCGCCCGTGACGCGTCCATCCACGCCTTCACGACGGGCGCGAAGGTGGCCGGGTTGTAGACGTCCTCCTCGCTGGAGAACTGCATGTTTCCGGCGTAGGTCAGTATCGTGATGTTCGACGCCTGGTAGACCTCGCCGTCCCCGGGGTCGTTGAACCGGTTCTCTATCTGGCAGATCCACCGGCCGCCGTCCTCGTCGCACACGCACCAGTCGTGCGGGAACATCGTCATCTCGCTGTTGGGCCACTCGGCCATGGTGATCGAGATCCAGCCGAGGATCTCCCGGCGTCCATGAAAGCGACCGTAGTGATGTTCGATGTACTCGGCGTCCTCGGTGAACATCTCGGCCCACTGTGTCCAGTTCCCACTGCCGGCCGACTCGTTGGCGGCCACGATGAACCGGTCGTGTGCGGCCTGCAGTTCGCTCCGCTCCCACTTCCCCATCTCGAACCTCCCCGGTCGTCTTCCCCTCACCCACCCTGCCACGGCGGACCGGCCCCCGCTCAGTGCCGGGGACTCGAAGCACCCTCGGCCTGGCTGGACCAGGTGGCATACATCTCGGCGTACCGGCCGCCGGCAGCCACCAGCTCGTTATGGGGACCGACCTCCACGATCCGGCCCTCGTCCACCACCACGATCCGGTCCGCCTTCATGGCCGTCGACAGCCGGTGGGCGATCAGCACGGCCGTCCGGGCCTCGAGCAGGATGTCCAGAGCCGCCTCGATCTTGGTCTCCGACTGCAGGTCGAGGTTGGAGGTGGCCTCGTCGAGCACGAGCACCCGGGGATGGGCCAGGAAGGCCCGGGCCAGGGCGATCAACTGCCTTTCTCCGGAGGAAAGCGACTGCCCCCGCTCGTGCACCACGGTGTCCACTCCCTGCGGCATCCGGTCGATCAGGTCGCTCAACCCGACCGTCCGCACCGCCTCCTCCACCTCGGCGTCCGAAGCCTCGGGTCGGGCGAAGGAGATGTTGTCCCGGATGGTCCCGGCGAACAGGAAGGGCTCCTGGGGAACTACCCCCAGCTGTCTCCGCAGCGACGACAGGGTCACCGAGGCGATGTCATGACCGTCGATCAGTACCCGCCCCTCGGTCGGGTCGTAGAAGCGCACGATCAATTTGGCCAACGTCGACTTACCCGCCCCGGTCGGTCCGACGAAGGCCACCGTCTCCCCCGGGGCGATCCGCAGACTCACGCCGTGGATCACCGGCGTGGCCCGGTCGTAGCCGAAGGCCACCTTGTCGAAGACGATCTCCCCGGCGATGGCGGGCAGTTCCTCGGCGTCGACCGCCTCCTTCACATCCGGCTCCGTCTCGAGCAGCGTCCGCAGCTTCAGCACCGAAGCCTGGCCCTGCTGGTAGCTGTTGTACTGCTGCACCAGAAGCTGGATGGGGGCGAAGAACCGGTTCAGGTACAAGAAGAATTCGACCAGCGCACCCACGCTCAACGTGTGGTGCAGCACCATGTCACCACCGATGGCCAGCAACGCGGCCTGCCCGAGGACACCGACCAGCTGCGTCCCCGGCCCGTACACCGAGTTCACGAAGGCCGTGTAGTTGTTGGCGTCCCGGTACTCCCCGACCACGTTCCGGTGGTGCACCACGTTGCGCCGCTGCCGGTTGTGGGCCGTCACGATCCGCACTCCGTGCAGGCTCTCGGACAGGTCGGCCATCACGTTGGCGATCCCGTCGCGCACCTTGTCGTACCCCGCCTCCGACCGCCGGTGGAACCACACCGACATGGCCGTCAGGATGGGCACCACCAGAAACAGCGTGATGAAGGCCAACCGGACGTTCGTCGTGAACAGGAAGACGGAGATCACCACCATCGTCAGACCCTGAATGGCGAACTGGGCCAGACCGTCCTGCAACAGCTGCTGCAGGTTCTCGATGTCGCTCGTCATCCGCGTCATGATCACGCCCGCCTTCTCGGCCGTGAAGAAGTCGAGCGACAACCGCTGCAGATGGCTGAAGATCTTGATCCGCAGGTCGTTCATCACCCCGGCGGCCAACCGCCCGGTCACCCTGACCTGCCACCTCTGGCACAGAGCGCCGATCGCCGTCGCCACCAGGTAGGCCAGGGCCGCCCACACCACCACGCTGAACTGGTAGTGCTTCGGATTCATTCCACGGTTGATGGCGATCTCGGTCAACTTGGGGCCCACCTGCAGCGCCACGCTCAGGATCACGATCAATACGCCCGAGATCACCAGCATCCGCGGGTAGCGCACCAGCAGCCGCCACAGGCTCAGACGAACCCTCTCGTCGGGCCGCGGCTGCTGGCTGAACACGATCTCGGGCTCGCCCCGCTCCGGCTCGTCGGCCAGCAGATGGTCGACCCCCGCCTGCAACTCCGAGGGGATCCCCCCGAACGGCAAGCCGGCCACCGGAGCTCCGGGAGGACCGGCCCCGACACCACCACCCCATCCACCTCCGAAGGCCATCAGTTCACCTCCGCCTCGTCGCCCAACCGGACGCCGTCGAGTTCCTCCGCCTGGGCCAGCACCTCGGCGTACAGCGGTGTGCTGGCCAACAGCTCGGCATGCGTCCCGTCGGCCACGATGGCCCCACCGTCGAGCAGCACCACCCGATCGGCCAAGCTGATCGTGGACAACCGGTGGGCGATGATCAAAGTCGTCCGTCCCTCCATCAGCACCCGCAGGGCACCGTGGATCTGCTGCTCGACCTGAACGTCGATGGCGCTGGTGGCGTCGTCGAGCACCAGGATGGGCGGGTTCACCAGCAACGTCCGGGCGATGGCGATCCGCTGCCGCTGCCCGCCGGACAGCGTGTAGCCCCGCTCGCCCACCACCGTGTCGTACCCTTCGGGCAGGTCGCTGATGAACTCGTCGGCCCCTGCGGCACGCGCGGCGGCTTCGATCTCCTCCATCTGGGCGGTGGGCCGCCCGTAGGCGATGTTGTCCCGGATCGAGATCGAGAAAAGGAACGGCTCGTCGAGCACGATTCCGATATGTGAGCGCAGGCTGGCCAGCGTCACTTCCCGCACGTCGTGTCCGTCGACCTCCACCGCCCCCGATGTCACGTCGTAGAAGCGGGTCAGCAACCGGGCCACCGTGGATTTCCCCGCCCCCGTCCGGCCCACCAGCGCCACCGTCTCACCCGGGCTCAGATGAAGATCGAAGTTCGACAACACCAGGGGTGCTTCGTCACCGCCATAGGCGAAGTCGACGGAGGCGAAGCGCACATCGCCCTCGCAGTCGACCAGATCGACCGCCCCGGACCGGTCCACGATGGTCGGCTGCTCGTCGAGGATCTCGTAGATCCGGTCGGCCGACGCCGCGGCCCTCTGCCCCATCATGATGATCATCCCCAGCATCATGAACGGCGCCTGCATCATCAACAGGTACGAATAGAAGGCCACGATGGCACCCAGCTGCAGATGCCCGTGGATCACCATGTAACCGCCCACCAGCAGCACCAGGGCCAGCCCGAGCTGGGGCAGGTTCTGGATGGTCGGTGTCCACCGGGCCCGCAGGTCGGCGTCTTTTACGTACCCCCACTGCACCCGGTCGGCCGCCTTGGCCAGGGATCGCAGCTGCTGTTGCTCGGCGGCGAAGGACTTCACCACCCGCACCCCGTTGATGTTCTCGTCCACGATCGTGGCCACTTCGGCCAGCCGGGCCTGGATGATCCACGACACCGGGAACATCGACTTCCGCATCTTCACGCCCGTCAGGTAGACGAAGGGCATCGTCACCATGGCCACGAAGGCGAGCGGCACATTGATCCACAACATGAAGCCGAAAGCCACCAGGGCGATACTGCACTGCACCAGGATCATCGGTGCGAACGTCATGTACATCTGCACCGACCGGATGTCGGAATTCGCCCGCGAGATCAGCTGACCCGACTGCACCCGGTCGTAGAAGGGGAACGACATCTTCGTCAGGTGTTCGTAGATGATGTTTCGCAGGTCGAATTCGATCCGGTAGGCGGTCTGGAAGAGATAAAGCCGCGACACGTATCCGGCCACCACGCCCGCCACGGCCAAGGCCACGATCCACCACACATAGATGTGCAACGGCACGCCGTGGTGCACGATCACGTGGTGTGTGATCGGATCCCTCGTCGCCGGGTGGGGGGTGATCGAGTTGTCGATGGCGTCGCTCAGCAACTTCGGGATCTGCACCTGGAGCACCAAGCCCACGAACGACAGCACCAATGAGACGATGAAGATCTTCTGGTGGGAGCGCAGGATGGGCATGGCCCGCTTCAGCCAGGTCTTGCTCCTGTCCGGGTCGATCGAGGCATGCGGTGCGTCGTAATGCGCCGGCTCGGCTCCGGGGACGAAGGCCGAATCCGTCTCGGTTGACGGCGGCATCGACAGATGCCGACCGCTCAGGCCGGGCAGCACCCTCATCGCGGTACGACCGTCGTCTTCTCACCGCTGCCGTGGTACGCGGCCATGGCGTGGCGCCAGAGCTCGAGTCCTTCGAGCGCCCGGGCCGTCAGTTCATCAGTCTCGAGACTCCCGGCGATCCCCGCCAGCCGGGAGTCGACGGCCTCATTGGCGGTATCGAGCAGTCGCTCGCCCTTGGCCGTCAGCACATGGGCGACCCGACGCCGGTCGGCCTCGGCATGCCGCCGTTCGACCAATCCCCGGCTCACCAACCCGTCGACCACGGCGGTGATGCTCGGGGGCCGGACGGCCAGTCTCTCGGCCAACGCCGACGAGACGGCCGAACCCTCGGTCAGCAGGCCCATGATCCGGTACTGCGGAAGAGACAGGTCGGCGGACACGAGGGCCAGCTCCACCTGCTTGGCCAACCAGGCCGCCGTCCGGCCGATGGCCACCGGGGCCAAAGCGACCCCCGGGTCGAGCGACCCGGCCGTCCCCGTCTTCGCCGATCGCTCATCTCGTTTGGAACCCACATTATTAGACTATCTAATGATTCGACCCGTCTCGATTCGGCGGGAGCACCGACAGGGTCCGGCCCCGGCCCCGGCGCCTCCGCCGGTCGGGCTCCCCCAGGCACGGATGGCCCTCGGCGGGGCCGCCGGCCCACTTCTCCCCGACGTCTTCCCAGCTCCCGGGCCAGTGCGGCCAGTGGTACCGGAATTCACGGACTCAGTGGATACGATGGTCGGACCAGAGAAAGGAGGTGGTCCAACTGAGCAGTCATAAACCGGGGACCCTGGAGGTGGCTGGCCGCTGAGGCGGCTCGCTGGACCACCTGGCGAATCCCAGCCAGTTACCCGCTGAACCCTCTAGCCGGGACGTCGTCCCACCCGGCGTTGTTCGGAGAGTTCAGTGCCTTTTTTCAGCGACATCTACCGCCGAGGGGCGCCTTCCGGGGCGTCCCTCGGCGCGTCTCGTCGTCGAGATCGTCGAGATCGTCGAGTTCGAGATCGCACTCTCCCGGAGATGCGCGAGCCACGCCCTGGCCATCGCCATCTCGTCGGCCGCCTTCGACTCTTCCGGTCGCGGTACCCGCAGGACCGGAGGAGTTTCGTCCGCTGTCATGGCGCGAGACCGTCGGCACCGGCACGCCCCGTCTACCGGCCGGGAAAGAGGGACCCGATGCTGGCAGCGAGCGACCTCGTCGCCTTCGTGGCCACCCACCGATTTGGCCCGAGCCCGCCACTTCTAGGCCGACACCCTCGGACTGACCCTCTTGACCGAGGACCCCTTCGCCCGTGCCTTCGATGCCCACGGCACCACCCTCCGAGTCACGCTGGTCGGCGAAGCCACCACCGCCCCGTACACCGTTCTCGGCTGGTCCGTCCCCGATATCGCCGCCACCATCAGGATCACGGCCGTCGGCGTCGTCTTCGAACGATTCGACGCGATGCAGCAGGACGATCTCGGTATCTGGCTCGCTCCGAGCGGCGCCCGCATCGCCTGGTTCAAGGACCCGGAGGGAAACATCCTCTCCATCAGCCAGCCCTGAACGCGACGGGCTGCCCCTGACGGCCCACGACCCGCCAGACACACCCAGGGACCATGACTGTCAGTCGCCGTCCATTGGGAGCAACAACTTCAAGGCATCGCGCAAGCCCCGCAGCCGACCTTCGGCCTCCTGCAGTTCGGCGATCAGAGCCACCGCATCCTCCCGGTCGAGCGCCAAGGACCCCGGAGGCAGCATGACCAGGGAGCGGCGCCAGTTCTCCAGTTCGTAGTAGCGATCCATGAGATCGAACATACGTTCGTAGCAGCTGCTCTGCAACCCCCCCCATCGGCCCTGGTCCAAGCCATTCCCGCCCTCTTCCCGGTTCCGCGAAGATGGCGGTCGTGTGCGACCCGACCGAGGAACTCGCCAAACTCGGGGCCCGGTTCGCCGCGGGCCACTGCCGGGGCGACTCACCGCTCTACGAACGCATCCCGACTGCGATGTCCTCGGCGGCCATGACCTTCGAAGGCGGGACGAGCAGGGCCCATCTGCTGGGACTCGTCCACAAGCACGGCGCCTGGCTCGATTGGACGGGCGATCGTGGCGAGTCCGATCGGTAGCCTGACACCATGACCGGTGTCGAGGTATTCGTCGATCCGAGTTGCCCCTGGGCCTGGATCACCTCTCTATGGGTCAAAGAAGTCGCCCTCGAGCGTGACTTGGCCGTCACCTGGCGATCGTTCTGCCTCGAGATTCGCGACGACTACGGCGTCGCCCCCACCGTGCCGGAGACGCTGCATGACATGGTCATCGCCGCCCACGCCGTCTCGCATCGGATGCTTCGTGTCTTCGAGGCCGCCCGGGTCGAAGGCGGCGAAGTGGCGGTAGACGGGCTCTACACCGAGTGGGGTGGCCGGTTCTTCGTCCCCGGCACCGCCCACGACGACTCACTCCTCATCGAGTGTCTCTCCGCCTGCGCCCTCGATGCCGATCTCGTCGGCGCTGCCGGTGACGAAAAATGGGACGTCCCGATCGTCGACGCCATGGACAAGGCCTACGCCTTCGGTGGTCCGAAGACCCAGACGCCGACCATTGTCGTCGACGCTCCCGTGCCCTACGGCTTCAAGGGTCCCGTCATGGCTCCGGCCCCGACCGGTGAGGCTGCGGTCCGCCTCTGGGACGCGGTCCAAGTCATCGCCCAGGAACCGGGCTTCTTCGAGATCACCCGGCCCCGGAGCAATCTGCCCATTCCCCCCACCCGCATCTGAGTCCGATGCTGGACAAAACCTTCACGGCCGACCTGCAGAAGAGCCCCGCCAAGGGCGGCTGGACATACGTGGTCAGGCCCGGCTCCGCTCAGTTCTTCGGCACCCGGGGTCTGGTCAAGGTCAGCGGCACCGTCGACGGCCACCCTTTTCATAGCTCCTTCATGGCCCTGGGGGACGGCACCCACAAACTGCCCATCAAGGCCGATGTCCGCAAAGCCACCGGCAAGGAGGCGGGCGACTCGGTCACCGTTTCCCTCCAGGAGCGCCTCCAGGGCTGAGAGACGAACGGCTCGATCCGGTCGATAAGGACCTCGGATCCCCAGCAGAATTCCGGTCGACAGAGAGGTGGCAGATGGCGGATCGCGTGGACTACGACGAGTTCGGAATGTTCCATGAGAACGCCGAGGAGTTCGGGCTGCCCTACGACGGACCTCCCGTCGTCCGCCGCCTCTCCGCAGACCTGCCTGACGGACGCCGCCTCAGTGCCCTTCGTTGGAAAAACGGCGATCCCGAGCTGGTGCTCTTGCACGGCGGCGCCCAGAACGCCCATACCTGGGACACCGTGGCCATGGCCCTCGACCACCCCCTGGTCGCCATCGATCTCCCCGGACACGGACATTCCGACGGACCCGGCAACCGTCCCGACGGCCATCTGAACGCCCAGGGCCATGCCGCCGACGTGGCCGACGCCGTTCGTCAGCTCGCTCCTGCGGCCCGGGCCGTCGTGGGCATGTCCCTCGGTGGGCTCACCACCATTGCCTTGACCAGCGAAGCGCCAGATCTGGTCCGCAAGGTCGTCCTCGTCGACGTCCTGCCCGGAATCAAAGGCGAACGAGCGAAGCACATCATGGACTTCGTGAACGGCCCGCAGAGATTCGACAACCTCGACGAGCTCTTGGATCTCACCGTGCAATTCAACCCGACCCGGTCCCTGTCGTCTCTTCGCCGCGGCATCCTGCACAACGCCGAGCAACAGCCCGATGGCACCTGGGTCTGGAGGTGGGCCCGCCACCGGCCGCTCCTACCACCGACAGACATCGCCGGGGCCGGGGGCGAGGCCACGGTCTCCCTCGACACGGTGACCTCGATGCACGACGCCCTCTGGGATGTGGTGTCGTCGATGACGGTGCCCGTCCTCCTCGCCCGCGGCATGCGACCCGATTCGGTGCTCGGCGACGAGGACGAAGAGGAACTGCGCCGTCGACTCCCTTCGGCCCAGGTCGTCCATTTCGAAGAGGCCGGCCACAGCCTCCAAGGAGATATGCCCCTGGAGCTGGCCGCGCTCATCGAGAGTTTCGTCTTCGGAGACTGAGCGACGGGCCGACACAGTGCGAGACTGAAGCCCGTGCGGGCCCTCACCGCGGCAGGCACCGGCTTCCTGCTGGCCGTTGCTCTGGTTTGACCCCATGTTCGATGTTCCGGTGTACCACCACAAGGATGTCTCTGGACCTCAACTGGCATCCATCTCCAGCTAATGCAAACGCGTGCCCGCTCGATCTTCCGCGACCACCTGATCCGCCTGCCGCCATCGCCAATGTTCTCGTCGTTCAACGGGCCCGGACGAGATGGCCAGAGTGGACACCGCCGGCCGAGGCCGCGCCGACAGCCTCGGCGGAGTCCGGCCGATCGGCCGATGGGCCAATCGACCGCACCATCTACTGTGGCGGAAATGTCCCCATCTCCACTCGACAAGGCCCACAGGCCGCCCAGGAACACAGCGGGTCGCGTCCTGGCCGAACTCGGCTTCTACGCCCTGGCCGGCCATGCCGAATCGTCACGCGATCTGGTCGACGAGGTCCGGTTGGCCGAGCGGCTCGGTCTGGGCGCCGCCTTCATCTCCGAGCGGTTCGACAAGAAGGAGGCGGCGGTCCTGTCGGGGGCGGCGGGGGCGGTGACCGAACGGATGACCATCGTCACGGCGGCCACCAATCACAACACCCGGCACCCGATGATTACGGCTGGGATCGCCCGGACCATGCAGAGTCTCACCGGGGGTCGATTCGTCCTAGGCCTCGGACGGGGAATACCGGTCATCCAGGACACCTACGGCATCCCCCGGGTCACGACTGCCCAACTCGAGCAATTCGTGGGCATCATGCGCCGACTGTTCCGCGGCGAGGTGATCATGGGCCATGACGGGGGCTTCGGACCGTATCCGGTGCTGTACCTCGCCGCCATCAACGAGGAACTTCCACTCGGACTCGTCGCCTTCGGCCCCCATTCACTGGCCCTCGGTGGACGCTGCTTCGACCAGGTCATCCTGCACACCTTCTTCACCGAGGAGACGACCCGGCGCTGCGTGGCCACCGTGAAGGAGGCGGCTGTGAGAGCTGACCGCGATCCCGACGCCGTCAAGGTCTGGTCCTGCTTCGCCACCATCGGCGACCATATATCCGAGGAGCGCCGGCTGATGAAGTCGGTCGGCCGGCTGGCCACCTATCTCCAGGGCTACGGTGACCTTCTGGTCCATACGAACGGCTGGGATCCGACCGTGCTCGAACGCTTCCGGGCCGATAGCGTCGTCTCCGGCTTCGTCGGCGGAATCGACTCGAACGCCACCCCCGACCAACTCGAGCACATCGCCACGCTCTTACCCGACGAGTGGTTGGCGCCCAGCGCCACCGGCTCCCCCGCGCAATGCGTGACGGCCATTCGGGACCAATTGGCCATGGGCTGCGATGGAGTGATCCTCCACGGAGCAACTCCGACCGAGCTCGAACCGATCGTCGCCGCTTATCGAAACTGACAGCCGGCTCCTGGCGCGTTCACGACGGCTCGGTTTCTTGTTCCATCAGCGCTTGGGCGTCACTGTGTCGGATGGGGAACGAACCGCCACAGTGCGGACAACGGATGTAGACATACTGCACCGTCGTCTCGAGAAATCCGGGTTCGAGGACGACGACGCTCAAGCAGACCCGGCAGAGCCTCGTCCCCGGCTTCATGGGGTCAGTTGTCCGGAACCGCCGTTCGAGCAGCCTGGCATCCGTCATGGCAACCTCACCCGTACCTGGCCAATATGTCAGTCGACTTCTTGTCGACCCGTCCATGGTGCGCCGAATCGTTGCGGCGGACAACGTCAATTTTTGGGGACTCTCGGTGGTCTCGAGATCCTCGAAGATTGACGTCACCTCGCCAACCTTGGTTGCAGTCGCACCTCGTCTTTGAACCTGGCTGACGCCTGGGGTCGGGGTCGAAGGAACCTCGCGTGGAAGGTGAAGCCCAAGAGCTCGAACCTTCAGGCACGGCCACGATGGCGGACTCGGCTTCGGCCACCTGGAGTCCGATATCGGCCAAGATGGCCCCGACCAGACGATCAGCGGCCTCGACCTTCCAGCGCCGATCGGGCCAAAGCTCGGGAAGGACTTGCACCTCCTCGTCATCGGAACTGCTCGGCGTACACGCGACAGGGCCCCACCCCCGGTAACGGGGGCAGGACCCTGTCGACGCGCTCGACGCTCGGTGATTGTTACGTGGGGTTCCTCACGTGGCGGGAGAGGTGTAGGTGAACTGGTCGGCCGAGCTCGCGCTGCTGGCGCCCTTGGAGTCGGTGACGATGATGTCCACCGTTCCCGAACCGGCGGGAGCAATGGCCGTGATCGTCTTGGTGTTCACGAAGGTGAACGAGGCCGACGTACCGCCGAAGGTCACCGTGGTCCCCTTCTTCATGAACCGGGAACCGGTGATCGTCACCGACGTACCGACCGGTCCGCTCTGAGGCTCGATGGAGAGGACGATCGGGACCCGGACGGCAAAGGTGAAGACATCGGCGGGATCGATCGGGGTGGTTCCGTCGGGACCCGTCACCGTGACGTCCACCTTGCCGGCAGGCTCCGCCGGGGCGACCGTAGAGACGGCGATGTTCGAGTCGATGGTGAAGGGGACCGAGACGGCGCCGAAGTTCACGGCCGTGGCGCCGGCGAAGTCCGTTCCGGAAATTGTGACCTTCGTTCCGCCCGTGTCGGCACCGATCCTCGGGCTGACACTCTGGATCGTCGGACCGCCGGTGTAAGTGAACTGGTCACCAGGGTTGAGAGCACTCGTACCCGCCGTCGAGGTAACCACGGTCACGTCGACCGTCCCGCCCACCTCGGCGGGCGAGGTTGCGAAGATGACGTTGTTGTTGTGGATGATGATGCTGGTTCCCGGCGATGAGCCGAATTCGACGGCCGTGGTCCCGAGAAGGTTGGCGCCCCTGATCGTCACGACGGTCCCACCGGTCATCGGCCCATGACTGGGGGAGACCGATTTCACTTTCGCCACCGGGGGCTTCGATGCCCCGGCTGGGCCGGCCACGCCGGTCACGACGCAACCCACGGCCACAATGGCGCCAATGGCCAAGACGCTGATCCTCTTCACCTGTCATCCTCCAGATCTGTGGGCAGAGCACGAGAGAGCACCCCGGTGGCGCTTGGCCGCCTCTGCCGTCTCTCGCCCGTATCAACGGCCGAAGTGGTCGTGGCGTTACCGACAGCCACATACGGTCTCCGACGTGGGCCGGTCCGGTCATGGCGAGATGCCGGGACCGGCGTGGGACGCCTCCTCAGGTGCCGAGGAGGTGGGCACCATCGACCCGCCAAATTCGTTCTGGAGCTGGCGCACGCCGGGCACCGACCGGACGCCAACCGAGACCGGATCGACCTCCTTCCGGCCCCGGTCTTGACCCCGTACCCGGGTACGGCCCTTACACTTTTCGCTATGGATGCCTTCACCGTCGGGCAACTGGCCCAACAGGCGGGGCTGAACCTCGAGACGATCCGCTACTACGAACGCCGCGGCCTGCTCCGTGAGCCTCCGCGAACCGAGAGCGGCTACCGGCAGTACTCCGAGGCGGATCTGTGGAGTCTGCAGTTCATCGGCCGGGCCAAGCAGCTGGGCTTCACTCTGGCCGAGATCGCCACCCTGATGGGAGCGGAATCGGGATCGGAGACATATCGCTCGGCCGCGAATGTGCTCCTGATGACCCGGGCCAAGATCGAAGAGCTGGACCGGCGGCAGACCGAGCTGGCAGACACCCGGGCCCGGCTCGAGCAACTCGCCGCCATCTGCGGCGATCCGGACAACGACGATTGTCAGGCTCTGCGGGTGGGCAACGAGTGGACAACGGAGAAAACGGTCAGGTGATGACGCCCTCGAGGTCGGCCAGAAGCTGGGCGCGGCTACGGGCGCCGGTCAATTTGCGGACGAGCTCGCCCTCGTGGAAGACGAGGATGGTGGGAACGGCGCCCACCTCGTAACGACGGGCGAGATCGATCTGCTCGTCGGCGTTGATCTTTCGGACCAGCAGGCGTTGATCGAAGTCGTCGGCCAGTGATTGGATCACCGGGGCCAGGGCTCGGCAGGGCTGGCACCAGGGCGCCCAGAACTCCACCAGAACGGGGAGAGCCGAGCCGGCGATCTCTTCGGCGAAGCTGGCGTCGGTCAGATCGAGAACAGTGGTGGGCACCTCGGCCTCCTCGGATCGTGGGTCATCTCCGGGTCTCCGGCGCCACCGTACGGTCCGTACCATGCTCCGGAGTCAAGGCCCGGACCCGAATTTTTTCCTGCATGTCGAGAACGGTGTCTCGGCCTCGACATCCCCTGTGAGGCGCCACCGCGGTGCCCTCGGAACGAGAAGGATGAAGCGATGCGATTCATGCTGCTGCAGAACTGATTTGTCATCCGTCGCTCACCACGGCGGCAGCCATTGCGCTCACCCTGCGGGCGGTCGGCGGTCTCAGCACGGCGGAGATCGCCGCCGCCTTCCTCGTTCCCGAGGCGACCATGGCCCAGCGGATCAGCCGGGGGAAGGCCAAGATCCGGACTTCGGAGGAACCGTTCTCCCTTCCGGCGGCCGACGTACGCGGCGAGCGGCTGCGATCGGTGCTCCACGTCCTGTACCTGCTCTTCAGCGAGGGCTATGCCAGCAACAGTGGCCCCGATCTGGCCCGGTTTGATTTCTCGGGCGAGGCCATCCGGCTGGCCCG
Organism: Acidimicrobiales bacterium; assembly: GCA_035535015.1. GTDB lineage: Bacteria > Actinomycetota > Acidimicrobiia > Acidimicrobiales > UBA8190 > Palsa-661. The sequence goes on from DATLQU010000060.1 coordinate 71,880, forward strand.
CCTCGTCCGGGAGGCGCTCCCCGGCGATCCTGAGGTATCGGGTCTGTTGACCCTGATGTTGCTTACCGATGCCCGACGGCCGGCGCGGACGACGGCCGACGGCGAGCTCGTCGCCCTGGCTGAACAGGATCGCCGCCTCTGGAACCGGTCCCTCATCTCCGAAGGGTGGCCCTCATCACCGAGGCGCTGCGGCAGGGGCGAACGGGCGAATACCAGCTGCGGGCGCCCATCGCCGCCGTCCACGATCAATCGCCGCAGTACGCCGAGACCAAGAACATCACCGGTTCCACTCCGTGCGCACCCGTCTCCTCGAACTGTCGGGCGACAACGAGGGCGCCGTTATCGAATTCCGGGTCGCCACCACCGGAACGAAGAATCTCCGGGAACGGAACTACCTCGTCACCCAAGCCACCCGCCTGGCGGGAGGCTCAGGACCGGGCCGTGTTGGTGCAGTCGTAGAAACCGAAAAGGACACGGCCCGAATGGGCGTGGCTGAGAAAGCGACAGCGATCTCTGATCCAGGCGACCCTCGGGTCGACACCGGGAGGATCGATGGGAACGAGGGCGAAATGGACCCGGCCGAAGGCGATGTCGAGTTGGATCTGTTTCAGAGTCGGCGCCGGGTTGGCCCCGACAAATCCGCCGATGGGCAGAACCTCGCGGCCGGTGGCCAGGATGTAGGGAGCGGCGATGGCCGAGGTGTCGGTGACGAAGAGGATGTCCGCCTTCGACCGGCCGGCCAGGGCCGTGAGCTCCCGACCGGCGGCGATGGCCCTCTGCTGGAAGCGACGGACGTCGGTCTGGGTGACGAGGGTCACGGCTGCCGGCTCGAACGGTGTGTCGAACGGGCCCAGGCCATCGGCCACCACGGAGGCGGCGGCCACCGACGGGACGAGGAGTGCGACCAGAGTGGCGGCGGTCAGGGTCAGTGAACCGAGTCGGCCGGTGAGCGGCCGGCTACGCAGCGACAGCAGCACCAGAACATCGGCCAGGACGGCGGCGGCGATGACGGCAGGGACGAGCCAGCCGGCGACCGCGGTCCCCGACGGGACGAGAAAGACGGCGTAACCGGCCGACCCCGACGCCACCGCGGCGACGACCACCCGGCCGGTGACGGCGCTTGGCCGGAGCCGGCGGACGTCGTTGGCGCCGGCGGCTTCGTTGGCGGCCGGGGCGGCGGCTTCGTTGGCGGCCGGGGCGGCAGTGACGCCGGCAGTCATGCCGGCAGGCGCGGCGATGGCGATGCCGTCACGGGCGTTGATCTCGGTCCGGGTCGCCCTCCAGGCCACCGACAGGCCGATACCGCAGAGGGCGGCGATGGCCGGGGAGAGCGCGGCGGTGTAGTACGAGTTCAGGTAGGCACCGGCACTGAAGGCGACGAGATGGACGACGAGCCATGTGCCGAAGAGCAGGCATCCGGCGCGGACGGGGTCGAGCCGCGACCGGCGTCGGCGGGCCAGCAAGACGGCCAGGCCGGCCAGGAGGGCGGCGGGGAGCAACCATGCCGTGTCGCGACCGAGTGGTCCCCGCAGGAGCCGGTTCCAGGAGCGAGGAATGACCGCGGTCGATCCGTTCAGGAGCAACCGCGACTCCAGACCGACCTCGACGAAGGCGGCAGGCGTGCCCACGCTCTTCTCCGCTGCCGTCCGGCTCTCGAAGCGGGCGAGGCCGTTGTAGTCGAAGACCTGGGCGAATTCGGAGTCGTTGCGGCTGCCGTCGACGTAGGGCCGGTCGTGAGCGGGCACGGCCGACACGGCCAGGATCCAGGAGAGCGAGACCACGGCGGTGACGACGGTGGCGAGCAGCAGGTGGCCGAGCCGACGTCCGGCGCGGCCCGGAGAGGCGACGAGGTAGGCGAGCCAGAGGGCGGGAAGAACGAGCCAGGCCTGGATCATCTTGGCCTGAAAGGCGAGACCCACCCAGAGGCCGGCCAGAAGCAACGAGCGCAACCGGCCGGTGACGAGCGCCGCCGCCGTGGCGTCGGCGGCCAGGACGAGAAGAAGGATGAGCAGGGAGTCGGAGATGTTGCCGCGGTTGAGCAGGATGGTGACCGGACTGGCGGCCACGATCAGTGCGGCGATCATGCCGGCCAGCGCTCCGGCCAGCCGGCGGACGGCCCGGTAGAGGACGAGGACGGTGAGGATGCCCTCCACCACCTGGGGCAGGACGATGGCCCAGGTATGGAAGCCGAAGGCCCGCAGCGACAGAGCCTGCAGCCAGAGGGCGCCGGGAAGCTTGTCCACGGTGACGGTGCCATCGGGATCGAAGGCGCCGAAGAGGAAGTTGTGCCAACTGCTCGACATGCTGCGGGCCGCCGCGCCGTAGAAGGGCTCGAGGGCGGCGTTGTCGAGACCCCAGGCATAGGCCAGACCGGCCAGCGCGGCCACAAGGAGCAGACAGGGCCGGGCCCAGCGGGGCTGGTCCACCGGGGACTGCCAGAAGACCCAACGACGACTGATCCGTCGCCGGTCGGCCAGCCGGTGCCAGGCCCTGCGGTACCGGACGGGGGCGGGCGGTCCCCAGGCCGGCGGGGCCGACGGCGCCAGAAGCGAGGAGGAAGCCGGCGCCGAGGGTGGTGTCGGAGGCGGCCCCTCCGTGCCCCCGTCGCTCATCGGACCAGGTTAGGAGTTACCGGGCGAGCAGGGTGGGGTCAGATCGGCAAGGCCCTGGATCAGAGGGTGAGGACACCGCGGGCCAGCTTTCCCGCCTCCATGTCCTCGATGATCTCCCGGAAGCCCTCGAGGGGACGGGTCTCGGTGACGAGTTCGTCCAACATGATCTTGCCGTCGAGGTACATCTGGACCATCAGGGGGATGTCGTGCAGCGGTCGCGACGATCCGTAGCGGCAGCCGAGCAGGCCGCGGTCGACGTAGGCCAGGTTGTTGATGTCGATGGAGACCTCCGAACCGCGCGGGGGGACGCCGATGGCCACGGCGTTGCCACCCCAGTCGAGGCAGTCCACGGCGTTTCTGAGAACAGCCGGGTGACCGACGCATTCGAAGGACCAGGTGACCCCGCCCGGTCCGAGGGCGCCGGCCAGCGACTGCGGGTTGTGGGGGACGATCTTGCGGATCTCCTCCACGGCGTCGGTCTTGGAGGCGTCGACGAAGTGGGTGGCGCCGAACTGACGGGCCAGTGACTCCTTCGAGCCCATGGTGTCGACGGCGATGATCCGCGACGCCCCCTGGACCCGGAGCGCCTGGATGACGTTCAGCCCGATTCCGCCCACGCCGAAGACCGCCGCCGTCTCCCCCGGATTGACCGACGCCCGGTTGAACACGGCACCCATGCCGGTGAGGACGCCGCAGCCGATGAGCGAGGCCGAGGTGAAGGGGACGTCCTTCGAGATCCGGACGGCCTGGACCTCAGAGACGATGGTGTACTCGGCGAAGACGGAGGAGGCGGCGAAGTTCGAGGCCGGCTCCCCGTCGTAGGTGAACGGGGTGGAGACGTTTCCCAGAGTCTTGATGCACATGGTGGGATGACCGGTGTTGCAGGCACGGCAGATACCGCAGGAGGCCAAGGTGGCCACCACGACGTGGTCACCGGGCAACACCGCCGAGACGGCCGAGCCCACCGCCTCCACGATCCCCGCCCCTTCGTGGCCGAGGACCGAGGGCTCCTTCCAGGGGATGGTGCCGTTCAGTACCGACAGGTCGGAATGGCAGACGCCGGCGGCCACGATCTTGACCATCACTTCTTTGGGGCCGGGGTCGGCGATCTCGAGCTTGTCCGTGACCATGGCGTCCCCGCCGGTGTAGACGATGCCTCTCATCGGTGTCGCGCTCTCCCTCTGCGTCTCGGCTCTCCTGTCGGCCGACCAAGGGTAACCGGAGCACGACGGGGCTCCCCATTCGTCGGTCAGCCTGCTGACCGACGAGACACAGCGCCAGGCCGAGCCGGGCCACACCGCCCCGGGCCGGAGCCGGTCAGCCCAGGGCCTCGAGGGCCTGGTCGAGGAACGACCGATGGTCGGCACGCAGGCGGGAGGCGTCGATGTCCGGGCGGCCGAAGTCGGCCCAGTCGGCCGCCCAGAGCGAGAGATTCCCGGCCGGACGGAGCGCGGCGGCGAGATCCCAGACGGCCAGGGGGGCCCGATCGAGCTCGGTGAGAAAGAAGTAGTGGTCGGTGAATGCGGAAACGGCTCCGGCGCCGTAGGCCCAGAGGAGGTCGAGCCGGGTGGTGGCCACGTCGGCCAACGGGTCACCGGTGCCGGCCTCCTCCCAGTCGATGACGGCCACGATGGCGCCATCGCGCCAGAGAATGTTGCCGGCCCAGAAGTCCCCGTGGAGAAGCGTCGTCCGGTCGGGCGCCGGCGGGGGCCAGCGGTCGCCCAGGAGACGGCGGACGAGACCTTCCCGCATCCGTTCGTCGACAACGGGGGGCGCTGAGGCCAGGTCCCGGGCGACGTTGTCGGCCCGGTCCGGAAGCACCACCGGGGCCATCAGGGTGAGGTCGACCCGGTGGACGGCAGCTAACTGGGTGGCGAAGGCCCGTCCCGTCTCCGCCGGGTCGGAGCTGGTCGTGACCGGCGCCCCGTCCACGTAGTCGAAGACGGAGTAGGGCTCGGTGAAGATCGTCCCCGAGTCGTCGAGCAGACGGGGTGTCGGCGTGGGCAGTTCGAGCGGGTGCAGGCGCAGGAGCAGAGAGAACTGGTCGGCGATGGACAACCTGGCTCTCTGCGCCTGCTGGCTCCGGGCCCGGCGGACCACCAGACGGCGAGGACGGTCATCGGGGCCGAGAAGCTCGAGGACGGTGATCTGAGCGGAGAGGCCACCGGGAAGGGTGCGGACAGCGAGAAGCCGGGCCTCGGGTTCGACGAGGGCGGCGGCGGCGGCGAAGGCCTCGACCGGTGGCCCGGAGCCGAGCGGATCGGAGTCGTCCGTCATGGCCCTCGCATTCTGACATCGAGAGCACAGGGAGCCGGCTCCCTCTCCGGCGTCCGCCCGACACGAGATCGACCTCGCTGCCGAGGACTTGGCTCCGCCAAGAGCGGCGATGAAGGCAACCCGAGGTCGGCTCGGGGGTGGGAGGATGGACCTCGTGCGCCAGCCGGGGGTCGTCCTTTGCCGGCGCCGGCGGCATCGTGGCTGGACGCCGGTCCTCGGTGGGCTGACGGCACTGGTGCTGAGCGGCTGCGCCGGCGGCCACGGCGGTCCGGCCGTCGCCACCTTCACCGGCCCCCCGACGGCCACGAGCCGGCAGCTGGCCGAGGACGTGCACCAGCTTCTCCGCCGGCTCCAGGTCCTCGGGGACAGAAACGCCATCGTCGAGTCGACGGGGAACACGATCGTGGTCACCGGGACGACCGGCCTCCCTGTTCCCGCCGCCGCGCTGATCGCCCCGGGGATGCTCCAGTTCCGTCCCGTGCTCTGCGCCGCCGGGCCGTACACGGCATCGGCGAAGGCCGCCAACACGGTGGAGGGTCCCCTGCCCCTCGGTTGTTCGTCTGGTCGCTACTCGTTGGAGGCCCCGAATCTCGTGATCAGCCCGAGCAACGCCAGCGCCAACGGCTACAGCTCGAACCTCGGCTCCATCGCGGCCGACCCGACTCTGGCCGACCGTCGGTCGACCACGGCGGCGGCCAACGTCGCCGACACCGGCCGGAGCGTTCTGCTCCCTCTCGCCGGTGGGGACGGGAGCCGTTACCTGCTCGGGCCGGCCGAGCTGAACGGCGGCGAGATCACGAGTGCGACGGCCACGTACGAGGCACCCGTCTGGGTCGTCGATGCCCGCTTCTCCACCGCCGGCGCCGTCGGCTGGGACGAGCTGAACCAGAGGTACTTCCACGAGATGATCGGCTTCGACCTCGACGGCCGGCTGCTGTCGGTCCCCGTCGTCCAGCCCAACCTGTCGAGCTTCAGTTCGTTCGCCGGCCGGACCAAGATCGCCGCCAACTTCAGCCGGCGGGCGGCCGAGGGATTCGCCGCCGTCCTCGACTCGGGTCCACTGGTCACGCCCTTGCGGATCGCCCGGTAGGAGGCGGATCCCATCGTCCGCACCCGGGCCGGTCCCTCGCCACCGGGAGCCCGCCGGTGGCCTACCGTGGGGCGTGGCGCCAAACGGGATCGGAAGGGTCTCGAAGGCGGCCATCGTCGCCATCGCCGGCTTCAGCCTGGTGGTCGGCCTGACCGGTTGCAGCTCGGGCCCGGCCGGCCCGAAGACGGCTCGCCCCGCGACATATGGACCGGCCGGACACCGCTTCTCGGTGGCCTTCCCGTCGGCGCCCATCCGGGAGGTCGACACCGGCAGCCTGAGCGGAGGGCTGCCCCCCGGATCGAAGACCTACGGCTACCAGGTCAGCTCGGAGTCCGACATCTTCTCGAACTCCGCCGCCGTTCCTCCCGCTCCGGCCTACGGGGTGGCCATCGCCGCCACCACCTCCGGCTCGTTCGCCAGCCTGTTGAGCAACGGACTGGTTCACGAACTCAAAGCCGGAGCGGTGACGGTCAACGGACGGTCGGGCTTCGAGAAGGTCGGCCCCGAACGCTCGTTTCCGAGCCAGAGCAAGACCGCCGACCCGAACGCCTCCGAGGGTCTCCTGATCGTCCGTCGGGCCAGCACCGTCTTCCTCGTCCTGGCCGTCACGACCCAGCCGGCGACCACCCGGGCCTTCCTGGCCTCGTTCCGGGCGTCGTAACGGGGCCGGGCGGGGGCCCTCGGCCTAGTCGGGCGGGGGCAGAAGGTTCTGCAGCCGGAGGTGTCCGAGGGCGACCAGTCGGCCGTCCTCGGCCTGGGTCATCCGGACCTCCCAGAACTGCTGGGTCCGGCCCTGCTGCAGGGCAACGGCCTCGACCAGGATCCGGCCGGCGGTGACGGAACGGATGAAGTTGGTGCTGTTGGCCACCCCCACCACCCGCTGACCCCGGTGGCGGACGGCGAAGGAGGCGCCGTAGGAGGCGGCCTCCTCCACCACGGCGGCGTAGAGACCGCCGTGGACGATGGAACCGGGCTGGAGATGCTGCGGTCCGACGTCGACCCAGCCCGTCACCCGGCTGCCGGTGACCTCTTCCATGTGCATGCCGATGGACCGGGAGAATCCCTCGGCCATACCGAGACCCGGGCCGTCGGGGCCGTAGGCGTGGGACGGGCCGCCCTCGTCGGCCGAGAAGACGTCGGGCGGGCTCACGAGCCGGCCGGGTCCCCGACGGCGCGCGCCCGGAGCTCGGTCTTCAAGACCTTGCCCGAGGCGTTCAAGGGCAGGCTCTCCACCATGCGGACGGTCCGGGGGACCTTGTAATTGGCCATCTGCTCCCGGGCCCAGGAGGGGAGATCCTCGGCCAGCGCCGCCGGGTCGGTGCCGGGCCGGGGGACGACGAAGGCGCAGCCGACCTCGCCCATCCGGGGGTCGGGGACGCCGACCACCGCCACCTGGGAGACCCCGGGGTGACGGAGCAGGGCCCCCTCGATCTCGGCCGGGTAGGCGTTGAAGCCGCCGACGATGAACATGTCCTTCAGCCGGTCGGTGATGGTCAGGTTGCCGGCCGGGTCCATGAGACCGACGTCCCCGGTGTGGAGCCAGCCGTCGGGATCGATGGCCGCGGCGGTGGCCGCGGGGTCCTCGAAGTAGCCGGCCACCACGGTGTAGCCCCGGACGACGATCTCCCCCGGCTCCCCCGCCGGAAGAACATGGCCGTCCTGGTCCACGATCCGGACCTCGGTGCCGGGGATGGCCCGGCCCGAGGAGTGGGAGATCACCTCGGGGGCGTCGGCCTGCCGGCACATGGTGACCACCCCGGTGGCCTCGGTCAGGCCGTAGGCGGTCAGGACGGTGGAGAAGGTCAGCTCCGAACGCATCCGGAGGATCAGCTCGACGGGGACGGCGGCCGCCCCGGTGACGGCCAGCCGGAGTGAGGAGAGGTCGTGGGCCCCCCGGTCGGGATGGTCGAGGATCGACTGGTAGAGCGTCGGCGGCCCGGGAAGCATGGAGATCCGCTCGGCCGCCACCCGGGCCAGCACCCGGTCGACGTCGAAGACGGGCTCGGGGACGATGGTGGCCCCGGCGATCAGGCAGGCGACGATGCCCGCCTTGTAGCCGAAGGTGTGGAAGAAGGGATTGACGATCAGGTAGCGGTCGGCCTCGGCCAGGCCGACGATGGCGGCCCAGCTGCCGAAGGCCCGCAGGGTCTGGCCGTGGCTGGTCATGGCCCCCTTGGGCCGGCCCGTCGTCCCCGAGGTGAAGATGATGTCGGAGAGGTCCTCCGGTTTCACCGCCCGCCAGGCTGCCATCACCGCCTGCCGGTCGGTGGGGACGCCCGCCAGAGAGCCCTCCCCCTCGACCACGCCCTCGGCCCCGGCCAGGAATTCGTGCCAGCCGAAGATGGGGACCTCGTCGGTGGTGGTGGGCTCGGAGAGGGTGCCCACGTCGTCGCGGAGGAGGATTATCCGAACCAGTTCGGGCAGGTCCTGCTCCTCGAGCATGGCCGGGTAGTCGAGGCCGAGAAAGCCCCGGACGGTGAAGAGGGCCTTGGCCCCCGAACGCTTCAGCACGTCGGCCGCTTCGGGGCCCTTGAAGCGGGTGTTCAGCGGCACCAGGATCGCCCCGGCCCCGAGCAGCCCCAGGGCGGCCAGCACCCATTCGGCCATGTTCGGGGCCCAGATGGCCACCCGGTCACCGGGGGAGATGCCGGCCGACATGGCCGCGGCGGTCACCCGGAGGGCCTCGGCCTCGAGCTCGGAGAAGGAGAGCCGCAGATCGCCGTCGACCAGAGCCTCGGCCTCGCCGAAACGCGCCGCGGCCGCCGCCACCAGACCGGGGATGGAGGAGTAGGCCAGATCGGCCCGGGGGTCCTCGACTGTCTCTCCTACCGGACTCACGGGCGTCGGCTCACGGGTGTTGGGACGAGACGGAGACGACCTCGCCCGACATATAGGAGGAGTAGTCCGAGGCCAGGAAGACGATCACGTTGGCCACCTCCCAGGTCTCGGCCCCCCGGCCGAAGAGCTCCCGGCTCCGGAGCAGCTCCAGCTCCTCGTCGGCCATCACCCGGTTCAGAAAAGGATGGAGCGCCAGCGAGGGGGAGACGGCGTTCACCCGGACACCTGCCTCCGCTCCTTCGGCGGCGGCCGTCCGGGTCAGGGCCATCACCCCGGCCTTGGCCGCCGCGTAGTGGGCCTGGCCGGCCTGGGCCCGCCAGCCGAGCACGGAGGCGTTGTTCACAATTACTCCTGCCCCCCGGCCGAGCATGTGTCGGAGGGCGGCCCGGGTGCAGCGGAAGGTGCCGGTCAGGGTGACGTCGAGCACCGTCGACCACTGCTCGTCGGTCATCTCCACGATCTTCGCCGTCCCGCCGAGACCGGCGTTGTTGACGGCCACGTCGATCCGGCCGTGGGCTACCACGGTGGCGTCGTAGAGGGCCTGGACTTCGCCTTCGTCGGTCACGTTGCAGGCCACGGCCAGCGGCCGGCGTCCCGTCAGCTCCCCCAGCTGATCGGCCGCCTCCTCCAGCCGGCGGGCGTGGGCGTCGGAGATCACCACGCTGGCTCCCTCCTCGGCGCAGCGCTTGGCCGTGGCGAAACCGATCCCCGTCCCCGCCGCGGCGGTCACCACCACCACCTTCCCGGCCAGCAGCCCGTGGGCCGCCGGCTCCTCGGGAACGGTGGGGGTCATGCCGGCACCTTCGACCCGGCCGCCGGCTTGGGTTCGGCCGGGAGGCCGAGGACCCGCTCGCCGATGACGTTGCGCTGGATCTCGTTGGAACCGCCGTAGATGGTGTCGGCCCGGGAGAAGAGGAAGATCCTCTGGCTCTCCGAGAGTTCATAGGGCGAACCGTCGGCCACGGTGGCCTCGGTGCCGAGGACGTCCATGGCCAGCTCCCCGAGCTCCCGGTGCCAGGACGCCCAGAAGAGCTTCGAGATCGAGGCCTCCGGCGGGGCGACCGGACCCTCCAGGCCGGTCAGGGAGCGGAGGGTGTTCAGCCGGAGGATGAAGAGCCGGATCCATGAGTCGGCCAGCCGTTGCCGGAGGACGGGGTCGGCGGCCCGACCGTTCTTCTTGGCCGTCTCCAGGATCCGGTCGAGCTGCTTGTGGAAGTGGACGATCTCTCCCAGCAGACCCACCCCGCGCTCGAAGGCCAGGGTGGCCAGGGCCACCCGCCAGCCGTCGTTGACCTCGCCCACCACCAGATCGAGTGCAGTCCGGGCTTCGGTGAAGAAGACCTCGTTGAACTCGGCCGTCCCCGTCAGCTGCCGGATGGGCCGGACCTCGATGCCGGGTTGGTCCATGGGAACGAGGATGTAGGAGAGGCCCTTGTGCCGGAGCTGTCCAGGGTCGGTCCGGGCCACCACGAAGCACCAGTCGGACCACTGGGCGTAGGAGGTCCAGACCTTCTGGCCGGTGATCGACCATTCGTCGCCGTCGCGCAGGGCCCGGGTCTGGACGTTGGCCAGGTCCGAGCCGGCGTCGGGCTCGGAGTAGCCCTGGCACCAGAGCTCGGTGCCCAGCCGGATGGGTTCGAGGAATCGGGTCTTCTGGGCCTCGGTGCCGTAGGCGATCAGGGTGGGACCGATCAGGCCTTCCCCCATCACCCCGACCCGGGCGGGGGCGTCGGCCCGGGAGTACTCCTCGTTCCAGATCACCTGCTGGGACATCGGAGCGCCCCGGCCGCCCCACTCTCCGGGCCAGCCGATGCCGATCCAGCCGTCGGCCCCGAGCTTCCGCTCCCAGGCCAGCCGGACCTCCCGGTTCTCGTGCTCCGAGCCGGCCCGTCCCGCCCCCCGGGCGTCGGCGAATTCCCCCACCAGATTGGCCTCCAGCCAGGCCCGGGCTTGGCGCCGGAAGGCGGCGTCCTCGGGGCTGTCGCGGAGGTCCATCGCCCGGCGACGTTACCAAAACAGCCCCATTTGCCTTTTTGGGCCGGCCGGGCTGATCGTTCCCCGAAGGCCGGGAACAGCCGCCCTCCGGCCGGTGTTTTCCAGCCATGCGATTGTTACCGAAATCTCTTTCCTCACCCAGCCACAACAGCAAGGAGCCGGCCGTGACCCCCGAGACAGTGAAGCCCGAGATCGTGAAGACCGAGGACCAGTGGAAGGCCGAGCTGGGCACCGAGCGCTTCCACGTACTGCGGCAGAAGGGCACCGAGCCGGCCTGGACGGGAACCCTGCTCGACGTCCATGACCGGGGTCTCTTCCGTTGTGCCGGCTGCGGCGCGGAGCTCTTCCGTTCCGACGACAAGTTCGACTCCGGCTCCGGCTGGCCCTCCTTCAGCCGGGCCATGGCCGACGGCGTGGTCACCGAGCACGAGGACAACACCGTCGGCATGCGCCGGACTGAAGTCACCTGCACCCGTTGCGGAGGTCACCTGGGCCACGTCTTCCCCGACGGCCCCGCTCCGACCGGCCAGCGCTACTGCATGAACTCCCTCTCACTTCAGTTCGAGCCGCAGGACCCGCCGGCCGAGAGCTGAGATGTCACCGACCCCTACCCCGGCGGTTCCCGGTGCTTTGCGCACGGGATCCCTCGGGCCACGGGGTCGGCGCCTCCGCCGCTTCGGCAGAGTCCTCGGTCGCCCTCAGGAATCGCGACGGCGTTGGGCGTTTCGGCGCTGAAGCCGGCTGATCGGTTCAGGTCGTCCTGCCGGTCCAGCCGTAGCCTTGCCAGGCGGCGAGGCGTTCTCCTTCTTCCAGACAGTCTGTGTGGGCTGTCACCAACTCTGCGGCTGTTGCCCCTGAGCGGTACCTGCGTGACAGATCGTGCAACGGGTTCTTCTCGATCTCGTTGGAGACGAGTTCTCCACAGACGGCACAGACGCCCGGAAACGCCCGGGTCCGGTTGGCGAAGTACTCGAGCCGGATCAGGTTTCCTTCCGAGAGTTTGATCACGGCCAGAACGACGTTCTCGTGTCCGTCGGCGTTCTGTCCCTCGGACGGCTCTGGGAGCAACTGCCGCGCCTCGTCCAACTGCTGGGCCGGGAAAAGAACAGCCAGTTTGGCTTCGGCTTTGGGGGAGATCATGGAGTCGACCAGAGAGCCTAGGTCCGCAATTCGCCGCCGCTCCGGCGGTAGCGTCGCGGGGACCCCGAGCGAGAGGGGGCGAGCGATGCCCGCGTATTACAGCAAGAGCGACGAGGAAGACCACGTCTTCCACGTCTTCCTGGGTTGCCCCGAGGGGTCGAAGATCGACAGGGACGACCGGGTGGAGAAGCTCAAGAAGCGCGCCATCTGCCAGGAATGCCTCGTCCTCATGAAAAGTGCCACCTGGGTACAGACGAACGGCCACCATGCCCACGAGCACCGCGCCCATGTAAAGGCGCGCTGATCCCTCCGTTACTCCGTCAGCGCATGTGCGGCAGCGACTCGATCGGTTCGGTCGAGTCGTCGCTCCGGCCGGCGATCTCCCGCCGGGCGAATTCACGCAAGGCGACTTCGTGGGCCACCAGCAGTTCCGCCTCGGCCCGGTCGTCGTCCGCTACCTCCCCGATCCGCTCGTAGAGGGCGATGAAGTCGGTGGTGATCGCCTCGAAGGCGGAGAGGAAGTCGGTCCAGGCCAGATTGACCACCACCTCGCCCAGCGCCTCCGCCTCGGAGACGGTCTTCGGGTCGGGCTCGGTGGAGAAGCCGTTTCGGTGCATGGCAGGGACACAGGCCACCTTGGTCCGCTCTTCGAGCCGGGTCAGCAGCTCCATCTTCCGCCGCCGCTCGGCGTTCTCACTGGCGGCGGCCACGATGCCGAAGAGAACTTCCCCGGAGACCTCGCCCTGGTAGGCCTTGAACCAGAGGCTGGCCAGATCGTCGGTCGGAGAGAAGACGGCGTTCGGTGCCGCTGCTTCCACGGTGTCGGGTGAGGGCTCCATGGCGGTCAGACTAGACATCCCAGTTCACGGCCGCGTCCTCACTCTCCCCCTCCAACTGATATGACTCCACAGGGTGTAAAGCCCACTATTGGTGGGCACTGGCAACGCCTGGAGACGGAGCGGCTCGAGATCAGTTGGCCCCGTCGGCTCCTTCTTCTCGTGGCCGGCGCCGCTCTCGTCATCCTGCTCGGTTTCGCCCTCTCCCTGGCCATGGCCCGGTAACTGGGACGACGACAACGGCCCACGTTCCACCCCGGTTTCCACCACCCCTGGTTACACCACCACCGGCACCCCGTTTCCCCCACGACGGCCAACCCGGTGGCCGGAGGCGGCGGACCGTTCCGGTCACCACGAACCAGGGTGGCGCGTTGATCAACACCAACGCCCCGGTCGACGCCGCCGGTAACGGTGCCAGTGGCACGAGCAACGACTCGGCATCGGTTCATTGGTCAACACCGATGCCCCGATCGATGCCGGTAGGCCGAACAATGGTTCGACATCAGGGACGCTGATCAACACCAACGCCCCGGTCGCCACGAATTCGGCCTCGTAACTTCAAAGGAGCGCTTTTCATCTCCTGAGGACAGCCTTCGGTCAAAGGTCACTCGCCCCGGTCCCGGTCGACAGCACCCGGTCGGCCGACCGATACAGCCTCCTGAGAGGGTGGGGTCCATGGCCGAGGGACGACCGCCGAAGACGCTGGAGGAGGCCTCCGAGCGGCTGCTGTGGTTCCGGGAGTTCGTGGCCGAGATCGACCTGGGGGCCATGAGCGGCGGTGAGGCCGTCGAGCATGGGGAGTTCTTCGCCAAGTTCGAGCGGACGGGAACGGCCGGGTCGATGGTGGTGGCCCCCAAGATCGCCGACTGCTTCGCCTGGCGTCAGGAGGGCCACCGGACGGCCGCCGATTTCCTGGCGGCCAAGATGGGCATGGCCCCGGGGACCGCCACCGGGGTGCTCGAGACGGCCCGGCAGCTGGCCGAACTGCCCGAGACGGCCAACTGCCTCCGCCGGGGGGACTTCTCACTGGCCCAGGTGAAGGCCATCGCCTCGGCGGCCAGCGTCCACCCGGGAGCCGAGGGGGAGCTGATCGAAGCGGCGGCCCGGACGGGGCTGAAAGGGCTGCAGAGGCGGTGCGAGAGGACGAAGGCCCTGGCCTCGTGGGAGAACGACGAGGTGGGCCGGGAGAACGCCATCCGGCGGAGCCGGTTCTTGCGGCACTGGACAGACGCCGACGGCGGGGTCCGGTTCGAGGCCAAGGTGGCCCCGGCCGAGGGGGCCCGGATCATCGAGACGGTGAAGGCGCTGGCCGGTCCCCTGGCCGACGAGGCCCGCCAGGCCGGCCGGGCCGAAGCCATGAGCGCCTATGCCGCTGACGCCTTCGTCCGGCTGGCCGACCACGCCATGGTGGGCACGGGGACGGGCATCGGCCGGCCCACGGTGGTGCTGCGGGTGGACCTGGCGGCACTGAAGCGGGGCGAGACCGAGGACGACGAGCTCTGTGAGATCCCCGGGGTCGGACCGGTCTCGGTGGCCACCGCCCGCCGGCTGCTCGGCGACTGCTTTCTGAAGATCGTGATCCGCGACGGCTACGACATCAGAAGCGTCTCGCATCCGGGCCGGAGCATCCCTGCGCTGATGGAGACGGCGCTGGCCGAAAGAGATCCCGGCTGCATGGTGCCCGGCTGTGACAACACGCTTTATCTGGAGACCCATCACCGGGTGCCGGTCCACGAGTACGGACCCACGGCCATGGACAACCTGGTGAGGATCTGCAGCTGGCACCACGACCTGATCAGCCACGAGGGCTGGAGGATCGAAGGGGGACCGGGCCACTGGTCGTGGCATCCACCGCCCGACTTCGACGGTCTCTAGCTGGCCGACCGATCCTGACCGGGCGTGCCCTGAACAACCAGGCGGTTTTCGAACAACTCAAAGAGTGTGGCAAGGCGCGCCGCCTCCGCTGCCCGCCCGGCGCGGAGCAGAGAGCGCTCGGCATCTGCACATATCTCACACGCCTCGAATGCTTCGCGCTTTGTGAGAACTATGGCAGGGGCAAATCGAAAATCGGCCGGACCACCGTCAACTGAATCACGCATCGTGTCCTCGAACAGCGCCAAGAGTGTCAGAGGTTCCAAGGACATTTCGACCCGCAGATCCACCCTTGCGACTGCGGCGGAGCAGAAGGCCATAGATGGCGACGAGCGACGCGCAGGGAGCTACTCCTACCACGAGCCACCCGAGCCACCTCCCGGCTGGCGAATTCGTTTCATTAATCGCGACGAGCTCCGCCAATGCTGCATGAGCAAACCCGATCAGTTCGCTGGCAGGCGAAGACGGCGCGATCGACCAGAGCAGCGCACGAACCACGGACATTCAGACTCCTAGGGATTTGCAGGATAAGACCCAAGACCGACAGGCCCGGGTCTGCGACGTCAGGGGGACTCGTCGCAGCCCGGGCACCCTGTCGATTCAGACGTCTGCCCTGGCGATTTCCGTTTCGTCGATCAGGTCGGAGTTCCCTGACTCGCCGTTTTGGTCAGGGAGGTGGCGCTCACTACGCGATACCTCAGCCGTAGCGAACCGCAATGATGGACCCACCTCGTCAGCGGTGATCTCCACCCGACTACGACGGTCGCCAGCGTCTGTCAGCCAAGCGTGCTGCTCAAGCCGACCCGAGACGATCACTCTCGAGCCCTTCACGAGACTCAGAGCGACATTCTCGGCAAGCTCGCGCCAACAGATGACGTCAAAGAACGACGTCGCCTCCTCCCAAGCATCGCTCCCTCGGACCTGCCACCTCCGGTTGACGGCCATTCCGAAGACGGCGTTGGGCTGCCCTTCCTTCGTGTAGCGAATCTCCGGGTCGCGAGTCAGATTCCCGGACAGTGTCGTGGTATTGCTCATGAGCGTTGGCTCTCCTTTCGTAGTGCGCACCCACGGGTGGCAAACACGACTATCTGAGCCCCACCTGTCTCCGTGGCTTGCCGACAACTTGGCTTGCGACCTTGCCGTCCACGCCCCGATCCAGGGATCGGCCATCACCTCGGCATTACGCGATTGAAGATCGACGTCGAGACAAGGTTCGATAGAGATCCAGCGTCTCTGGATGTACGGCATCGAAGGGCTCCACATCTTCTGCGACGAGGTGAACCAGCTCGGCCATGACCGACTCCACCCCGGCGGGATTCCCGGCACTGTCGGCCGCCAGGAGCAAGACGCGGTAGAGACGCTCGTCATAGGCGCTCACGCGGAGACCTTGCCGCGCCGACCATTCCGCCTCAGAGGGATCGCCGGCGGCCAGGGAATGTTCCGCATATCGAGATGCGAGGTCGACGACGACGGCTTCGATGTTCGCCGAGATGCCTTCGAGCAATACCCAGTCCGGTGCCCGGAGACCTTCGAACGGACGTCCTCGAATGAGTTCCAGTGCATAACGCCAGCTCTCCGGCCCTTCCTCCTTTGACAAGGCCACGAATCGACTCCAATCGCTGTGTACCGTTTCGGCGAGCGACAGACGCCCGTGGGCGCGAGGTAGATGATCGCCACCCGTGCTTGACACGCCCAGCGATCTCCTGGCGGCCGACGCTGTCGAATGCAAACTTGCCGCGGCCATGACCTTGTTCGGCCAGAGAGCCGTGGCCCACTGTTCGCTCGAAGCACCCTTCGGATGCATGGCAAGGAAGACGACCAACTCGACAGCCCACGCCCGCGTGAAGGGCCGGGAGGCTCCCACGATCTCCACCGGGCCGAGTACTCGTACCTCAACATCGTGATTCTCGTGCTGGCCAGGAGAGGCGGCCCGGTCAAGTTGGCCCAGTTCGGCAGCGAAATCGTCACTTTGCCCGTCACCGACCACCAATGCTCCGGCGGATCCGTCGTCCAAAAGCTTGTCGTAAGGAGGCTCCGTGGGAGCGACTCCGTTCAGATCTCCTGCCACCCGTACCAACGAAGCAATGCCGGTGGATATCCGAGTTTCGTCCACCTCCGGTCGGGCAGCGGACACCATCGACCGGTCCGACGTTAACTCGACCCGCCCGTCGCGCGCATCAACATGCCACCGGGCGATCTGGTCGTCCGACCCCAAGATGACGGCCAGACCTACGCCTCCATTGCCTGCCAGTTCGACCAACTCGGATGCCCCGATGGGGTCCTCTGCCACCGCACGACGGGCACACATCACCACCAACAAATCCCAGGCGTCTCCTCCTTCCGTCCACCGAATCTCCCAGTTGGCACGTCGGTCGACACTAGTCAGAAGTGCCGTCCGTTCTCGAACCCGACGCCGGACCCTTGACACGATGTCTGCAATTGAGGCCACCTGACTCACGCGATCAAGAGACTCGAGCTCGCTATCGAAGCCGACAAGGAGCACGTCCACTTGGTCAGCCCATTTCGCCGTTGCCATTTCGACGGCGATCATTGTCATGATCCCCTCGTCGTTCGCTCCTCGGATGTCGAGCGACGCTGCTTGCTCCAAATCGACCATCAACATCCCCCCACCATCGTGGCCGATGGTCACTAGGGCGGGATAGGGCGCATCCATTTGATCGCTTTCGAGATCTTCTCGCAGTGCCTGAAGGATCGTTTGCTCTCTTGGCAAGTGCCAGATACAGTCCGAATCTGGCCTTACCGTGAATGGTGCGGGCGGGACCTGGCACTCAGCCGGTGGATCTAGCATGACCTCCATCGAGTGATCCCTCAGTCGCACTATCGTTGTCCTTGGGGGCATCGTCCCTTTGCGGAGACAGTTCACCACGAGAGCACGCAATCCAAGATCGATTACCTCCACGTCTTCTGGTTGCGATTCATATCGAAGCCGTTGCTCCAGTTGGGCGAGATCACCATCGGGAAGAGCGATTCTCATTCCATATGGGCGATGGCGCCGCTGGGCCTTGCGCATCCGCTCGAGAAGAGCCACAACCCCTACTCCGAGAACCCCGTACCCGATGCTTTTGACGGGCGAGCGAGTAGGAACCACCTCGTTGGGCTTCACGTCTCGAGTGCCAGGCCTTTGGCTCCTCTGGCTCGTCCCTGACGTATGGACATCGCCAGTCGTCGGTTCGATGGACCCCGTACCCAGGCCCTCCAGACTCCAGGGGCCAGCCCCACCTTGAATGGCACCCACTTCCGTCTCTTGATGGGCCGAGCCGGCCGCCATGGACGAGGGCACCAGAGGAAGCCCGTTCGCCCCTCCAACGACGTCCGACTGAAGGATGCCCGGGAACACTGGAAGTGTCAGTTGCCATCCCGGAAATATCCAGTGCGCGTCGCTCAAATGCCGACCATCGGGTTGTCGTCGGCCGTAGTTCAGCTCAGCGAGGGCCCGCCACTGCAAGGGGGATCCAAGCTTCTGTCCAGCAATTGACCAGAGCGTGTCCCCCGGCTGCACCACATACGAGGGTCCGGCGGTGATCGTGAGGTCCACCTCGGCGACAGCCAACCGGCCGGGTCCAGACGATTGGGTCGGGGGCGCCGTCTTGAATCCTGCCGATCTCACGCTGAATGACTCTCTCGCCGACCATTTGTCGGAGCCACCGGATCCCACCGTGATCTGGATGGGAGCGGGTGCGGCAGGAAACCTCATAGGCAATCCCGCTCTTCCGATCGGGATGACGGTCAGAGACGCCCCCACAAGGGCAGCCGCAAATGACTGCACTCGACCACTGGCAGGAAGGCGCCATGCTGGTCGACCGCGCACGAGTGACAGAATTTCCACAATTACGCAGACGAGCAGCCAGAGCCACGCGATCCACGCGAGTAAGACAGCAACATTGGCAAGGGTCTCATCGTCGAGGGAGTGATTCAGATTGTGAAACACTGTGTTCGGATGCGTGAGTGCTTGTGCGATGCCCGTTATGGGTGGAGTGGCATGGAGGATGACGAGGACGGCTGGAAGGCCCAAGACAAGTCCCGCCAATCCGACAACCGATCCGAGCCGCCCGTGGAGCGGAGTCGACCGAGAAGGTCTGACCTGCCGATCGGCTGACATTCAATCCTCCCGTGTCACACCGTGAACGTTGATCGCCTGCGCCGTGACTGAAACGTGAATCTCATTGATTCCAACGATTCCGAGGATCACCGTCGGTTCCTGGCTCACGATGTGGACCGTCACAGTCTGCCCAACCACCGATGCCGTCCCGCTCTGACCAACGGACGAGAGATACGCATTCGCTGCACCGATGGCTGCTGCTGGGTCGATCTGCACCTGTCCAGATCGCAGTGCGGGCACCGACAAGTGGCCGGCCCCGGCACGAGCGGCCTGCTGAGCCTCATCCATAGCTACCGATCTCGCCGCAACCGCTCGTCCAGCGTCAACCACAAGCCCAATCAAGAGGAAGAGCGACGTCGAGACAACCGCGACAAACGCAGTCAATGAACCCTCTTGGTGCAACCATCTCGTCGACCCATTGCGGAACCCGTCCCGGCCCCTCCACTTCGAGAACGGAGCTCTCATTGCACGACGCGAAAGGGATCGATGGGTGCGGACTCCATAACCCTGACAGCGGTGTGTCCAGGAATACCAGGAATGGAAAGATCGGCATAGTCGATGTCACAGGACACCGTCACCTTGACGTCGCCTCCCGGGGCAAACTGGCTTGTGTCCGTCGAGACGTTCAATTGCGTGCACGAATGAACTTGTCGGGCGACAACGGGTTGGGCGGCCGCCACTGCCGCCGCCTGAGCACCTGCAGCAGACGGGGCGACTGCAGCTGCCTCAGCGGCCGCTCGTGCCGCACCGACCACCTGCTCCCGCGCCAACTCAAAGCGCCCCAGAGCCAGTGCCAGCAGCACGAACATCACGACGACCGGGGTGAGAACAGTCAGTTCGATTGTGAGGCTCCCACTATGACCTCCATATCTGCTCACGCCTCTTGACCTCATTCCGATCCTCGAAATTCCTGTTGAACACCGATTCGTGTCGCCGATACGGGCAGGTGCAGCCAGGGGAGGATCGCCTCGGAGCGCCCGGACACCTGAACCTCGATGAGACCTCCGGGTAGCTCCTGGGCACGAACAGATGGTTGCACCACAACCGCACTTCCGGTGGCCCTCAGTTCCGTCTCAGCCTCGTGCTCGCCGTCGAGCGGCGTAGCGCCAACAACCATTGCCGTTTGCTCACCCGACGACGCCGCTGCCTGGACAAGGGTGGCGGCGTGAGCCCACAAACACGCCTGGACTGCAAACAGGAGAACGATCATCGCGATCGGAACGATGATTACCGATTCGACGACGACGGAACCCGACTGGGTACGGGGCCGTGACAGTCTCGGATGGCGCTGCGATTCAGCCTCAGGTAGAAGAGCTAGTTGAGATTGATCGAGTTTGCTTTGGATGTGACCTTGGCGACGATGATCAGACCGACGGCGATGGCCAAACCAGCGAACACCGCTGTAATGATCACGGTCTCGACGACACTTCCACCCTCGTCCGCCGTTTTCGAACCGAGGTATCGGGTGCGTAGGAACATCCACAGTGCCTGCGTCTGTAGCAACATTGGCTCTTCTCCTTCTCTGTGCAACTGGGTTCTTCATAATCCGGCGGAAATGCGAGCGACGGCGGGATAGGCAATGAACGAAAGGAAGCCCACCAGCAGACAGACGCTGGGAAGAAACAGGCGCTCTGTCACCGCGTTGGCCTCTGATTCGGCGTCGGCCAGATTGTGCCGCCGTATGGAACTCGACTTGGCGGAAAGCGTCGAGCGAATCCGTGCTCCCTCTGTTCCCGCCAAAACCACGGCAGCGGCCAACTCGGTGAGCTCGGCCAGCCCGAAATCACGGCCGAGGTGGTCAAGTGCGTTCCACGGTGCCTCGCCGGTGTCCTGAGCGAGAACGAGGGCGTTCAGGATATCTTCACATATTTTGCCCTCCCCTATTCGAGCGGACGCAAACAGTGCACTCTCGATCCCCATTCCGCCGGCAAGGCACAGGACCACCAAGTTCACAAATGATTCGATGGCTCTGCGTGCAGAAAGGTGTGCTCGGTCCGCTTTCGCCTTGAGGAGAACTGCCGGAAGGATCGCACCACCGGCGCCGAGCAAGAGGCTTGCACACAAAGGTGCTTCCACCGGAACATGTACGCCGGCAAGTCCCACAAGGATCCACCACGCGGCGGGAAGGGCGACTCCGGCGAGTGACGCCAGGACAACCTCGCCGAAGAATTCCTCGACGGGCGTCGCAGTAATGGCAAAGAGAGGCCACAGGTGGGACCTGAGGCGTTCCTGGTCGTAGACGACCCCACTGAGCCGTCGGGCAACCTTTCGAATCAGGCGCCGAACTGAAGGCCCGCCCGCCTCTTGAGCTTGTCGTCCCAGCCGTCTCGGAGCCCCCTCGAGCTCAGCGAGCGAAGACCGCAACGACTGAGCTGTCGGACGCACGGCAAGAGCAATCCCGATCATGCCTAAGGCTGATCCCAAGGCCGTCAGGACTACCGCAGTCATGACGCTCCTTGCCGGGACACTTGGCCCGAGCCAACCGGCCTCACGAGGCGCACCATCAGAAGAACCCCGATGACGTAGCACGCTCCGACAAAGGTGAGGACAAGTTGACCGTCGACAGAGCCAAAGGGAGCGAGATAGGAGTGAGCGAGCACCGTTAGGAGTCCAACGAACCCGAGGGAAAACCAGATGATGGTCCGAACACCACTCCGGGCGGAGGCGCGGCTTGCTTCAACCCGCAGGCGCATTGCCACCTCTTCCCGCGTCGAATCAGCGAGGGCACCAAGGAGGTCGGCCAGCCGCTGTGCTCGTGTCGTCACAGCCAACCGAAGGGCGCAGACCACCTGTTCAGCGCTTGGTTCATCGAGCTCGGCGGCAAACGCTTGTAGCGCGACGTCCAGGTGCACTCCGTTCACGATTCTGTCGCCAAGGCGAGTCACCGCACCTCGGATTTCATCGGGGGCCACTCCCGTGGTCGACACGATGGCTTGAGCCAGGCCCGCGGAAGCTGTGAGGGCGTCTCTGAGGAGTTCTGTCCACACGGCTATTGCCTCGGTCAGACGGGTCGCATCTCGCGATGATGTCGATCTGAGAGCAGCGGGAAGTGCAAAGACCCCTATCGCCACCAACAAGCCAGCGACAGGCCAACGAGTAACGGTGAGTGCGACAAGTCCACCCACCAACGACAGGCCGGCTCTCATGCTCGGCCATCTCTCATTTTTCCTTGAGGCAGGGGCCACGCCGGCCGGTTGTGCCTGTACGTCCCGCTTCCGTCGCACGGGGCGGCCGATCTCCCGGGGAATCCCCATGTCCGTTGCCGTCGAAGTGGTCCAGCAGCTGCCGCCGCGAAGCGCAACTGCGAGACCGATCACGCCGACCGCGATGCCAAGAGCGCAGGAGCCAACGGCGACTGTCGTCACCATGCCGCGACATCGGTTCGCATGGACGACGGTTCGAACCCGTGTTCAACGAGCTCGTCCAGAGTTGTCGAGCGAAATGGGGCACTCGGCATCTGGCCTGTGCCGTGACGGGCGGTATACACCTCGTTGGAGATGACCTGCAGGCCCTCGGCGTCGACAACCTCTCGGACGGACGCCACATAGCGTCTGCGCCGGACCGGCTCAAAGCGGGCATCACCCTGATCCCCAGGTCCCGGGATCTTCTCTTCACGCCACGCCAGAAAGCGCATATCGTCTGCATCACGCGCAACGTCAACAACATCGATGAACACCACGAAGTGGATCGATCCCGCGATCAGCAGATTCGTCGACTCGAGCGGCATCCGCTCTGGAGCCTGAATGGCATAAGAGGCGAGCCGACGAAATACGCCCGCCGACGAATCGGCATGAATTGTACACATCGAGCCCGAACGCCCCTGGCTCATAGCATTCAACATCGGCAAGACTTCATCACCGAGGACTTCACCAACGATCACTCTGTCTGCGTTCATCCTCAGCGCCCGGCGGACCAACCGAGCCGTAGTGATTTCACCTTCTCCTTCCGCGTTGGCTTGTCGTGCTTCAAGGGCAACGAGATCGGGATGTCTCTTCGGCATGGCGTCGAGGCCCAGTTCAAAGGCCTGCTCGATCGTGACAACCCGCTCTCGTACCGGGATCTCAGCTGACAGAGCACGAATCAGGGTTGTCTTGCCGGCATTCATTGCCCCGCCCACCACGATGTTCTTCCTCGCCCGAACGGCAGCAGCCAGAAAGCTGACCAGAAATGCGTCGACCGTCCCGAGATCCTCGAGGTCGCCGAGCGACAGATCGACATACCGATGACGACGGATCGACACGGACGGCCGAGCCACCACGGACATCAGGGCAGAGAGCCTGCTTCCATCAGGAAGGCGCAGGTCAAGCTCTGGATGGGCCGTATCGAAGCGGCGCTCCGATAGCCCGAAGCGGGCAGCGGCAGAGCGAAGGATCCCCACGAGCTCTGCATCCGTTTCCGCTATGGGAGAAGCAGCGGCTTTGCGTCCGTTCGCATAGGTGACCCACACACGATCGCACCCGTTGACGTCAATATTCTCGACTTCGGGGTCGTCGACGAGCACTTGAAGTCGCCCGAGTCCGAATAGCTCATCAAGAACGGCATGCGCCAGCCCCTGTTCCTCGGTGGGCTCGATGGGAGTTCTCCCTGAGGCAACGCGGTCGGCGGCGACCTCTTGAAGTCGATTGAGCGCCAATTCGCGGGCAAGCTCCCGACGATCGGCCAAATCAAGGACACGGGCCCCTGATGCAGCAAGATCGTCGGCTACGTCAGACCGAAGACGAGCCAGGGTCGCCCGCAGGTCAGAGTCCACAGCAACTCATCGCAACGCAGCTCGCGATTGTTCTTGTGCAACTGCTTTCAGTAAGGCAGGGTTGCCCATCTGCACTTCACCGTCTCGAATCGGTGCGAGGGTGTCCGCATTGTGGCGTGGAAGCGTGGGTACCTCCGGACCATCGCTTGTCGGAAGGTGACGATCCGCTTGAATAAGGGCACCGACAATCTCCCGTGCAAAGGCGACCAGTTTGGACCTGATGAATTCCTTGGCCGTTCCAGGCGCCCCGCATGCCATCAGGGCAGCACGTGAGTCGAACGGAACGACGCCCATCAGATTGACGTCAAGTTCCTCCGCCACCTCCATGGGTTTGAATTCGCCAGGTCCCGTGACCACGATGGCAAGGCGACTAGGCGAAAACTCCCGAATCTTCAGGACAGCCCATCGTGCATGCGCGACGGCTGCGACTTCCGGTCGCACAAGAAGTAGGACCTTGTCAGCACGGTTGATCATCTTCTCCTGACCGGTCGCTCCGGGCAGAAGCCGACCGCAATCGGCGAGCAGGTCACAATCGGAAGGCGCGATCTTAGAGGTGGAGATTCCGAGTTCATGGTCGAGGGCCATGGCTGAATCGGCCCCAGTCGGTGCGACAAGGATGTCGAGTCCACCAGGAAGCTGCTGCGCATGAACCCGATAGTCCGGCGTCTCGGTTCCACCGTGCCGCTCTGAGAGGATCAGGCTGGTCATCCCGATCCGCGTCGAAAGCCCAAATCGACCGGCCAGGTCACCTCCGGAAGGGTCACACTCGGCCACGACCACCGTTCGGTCAGTGGGCCATACCGCCCCCAGCACACACGCCAACGTCGTCACCCCGGTCGAGCCTTTCGCCGCGCATAACGTGATGCGAGTCATTTGGGCGCCACGATCACAAGGGCAACTTGATCAGCCGCCGCAGCGCTGGCAACGAGTGGGGCGGCCGCCCTCGACGTCAGTACCGACACGACCACGTTGTCGGATCCTGACGACGATGCCAAGTTGACGACCTCGAGCACCCTGGCATGAGACACGAGGACCGTGCCTGGACCATTGGTCTCGACAACCGGTGCTCCGGTCGTGGGGTCGGTGGCTCCAGTCGTCGAGGCGGGCACTCCCGGAGGACCAGTGACGATGACATCCACGCTTTCCCCTGGGGCAAGTCCGGATGCTGGAAGTTGGCCTTCCTTGGCGGCGATCCCGACGATCGCGTCACCGGTGGGCGGAGAGAAGCTCGTCACGAGCTCACTCACCGTAAGCAAGGTATGTGGTTCAAGCGGCGCGGCGGCCCTGCGGCCCACAACCGCGGTGCCGTCGGATACCGGGACGGTGGCAATGCCGGAGTTTGCCGAAATTCTTGCCACGGTGAGATCGCTTGCCTGCAGGACCTGGCCCTGCGCCACCATCCGCGAAATGGCGAGAACCGATATTTCGTCTCCCGCCCGTGAGTAGAGGCTGGAGAACACCGCGACACACGCAATCACAAGTGCGATTGAGCCGACCGCGAGCGCCGGTCGGCGGCGCCGCGTCCGTGGCTCCAACCGAAGGTCCGCAATGCTCTCCTGGCTACGAGCGGGTGCCCGCGTAAGCGTGGTTGACACTTCAGAATCTCACTGTGCCATCGAGGTCATAGCCCGGCTCCGACTGACTCCACCTGCTCAACTCGAACGGGCACAAAGGAGGAGGTATGCAGAGAAGGGAGGGTTCCTCCACCGGGCTCGCCAATCGCCACCCATCTCACCGTCCACGTCACAGTGGCGGTCACCCGAAAGGCTCCACCGTTGGGGTCGCCATCAGTGCTTGGTTGACCAATCGAAGACCGACGGTACGTGTACGAGCACGACGGGTTCTGCAGTGTCTCTGGGAGGCTGCTGTTGTAGAGGCTGCCTGGGCCGTAACAGGTGACCAGCCCCCCATCACCCATGCTCCAGGCCACTGACTCGGGCGTCGCGGTGGCACTTGCTGTGATTCCGCCAGCCGTCGCTGTGGCCACGAACGGATGCCACAAGGCAGGGTCTATGCCGAGCCATGACGGAAGATTCACGACGCTGAATTCGCCGGGACTCAGGCGAATTGACGGTGGAGGAAGAGAAATCGAAGATTCTGCTTGCGCGGCTGCCGCGCTCGCGCCGCCGCCGGCGGTGCTCACCGGTGGCTCGGCATTTGACGCCGTAGGAATCCATATCAGGTGCTCAATGGTCGGATTGCCTGGGAGAATCGGGCACTTCACGAGGTACCACATCCCAGGCGTCGGTCCTCCGGCTCCAAGCACGTCGGTCTGGGCAGTGGGAAGCGGAATGTCGGTGCACTGAGCCTTTGCTCTTTCGCCTCCTCCACGAGGGGCCGTCGCCGGATGTCCGAGATGCCCTGGCCATGTCGACGATGTCGCAACCCCGACCGTCACGGTATCGCCGCCATCCGAACCCCCGGTCTGAGCTTCGGCAGTTGAGCGCCAGATGACGACTCCGACGATTGCGACGACCACACAAGCGATCTTCTTCATCCGGATCGACATGTCACCCTCGACCCGACGAGCGAACGCTCATCATCCGGTCACGATGGACGCCACGCCCCTCGGTCCAGTCAGAAAGGCGACTCGAAGATCCAGACTTGGTCAGCACATTTCCCCTTACGCCGCTTGCGCGGTGTTACGCACCATTTGACGGCGACGGATTTCATTCCAGAGCTTCAACCTCACACTGAGCGATCCGCCGCGGCCGCTCGGTGTCCCCGTCCGTTTGGAGTGCGACGTTATGAACGAATCGCCCGCTCGCTCAATGGAAACTTTGTTCCATCGATCCGTCGCTAGTTCGCGGCGGGAAGCGGCGCACAATTGCGTCCGAGGCCCGCTGCCGCTTCCCCGCCGGAACGTGTGGACCACATAGGGCGCTGTGAGAGGTTGGACCACGTCTTCACAATGAGGCTCCGACTTTGCCGGATTGCTGACTCGAACCTCCCCGTGCACCTTGCGGCCTGGACTCTTCTCGTGAGGGGCCTGGTTTTGTCTGTCTCGACCTCACGCCTGATCACGGCGGGCCGGCGCGCATAGGCTCGCCTCATGGTCCCGGCTGAAGGTGGGGAAGGCGGGTTGCAAGTGAACCAAATGGCAGCCGTTGACGTTGAGAGTGCTGTGCTCGACGGCCCCGCCACCCTCGACCCGCCCCTCTCCGGCTCCGACGGATCCTCCTCCGTGGTCGTGGAGGACCTGGCCCGCACCTTCGAGGCCGTGGTGGCCAACGTCCACTCCGCCTACCTGGGCAAGGACATCACCGTCCGACTCTCGCTCTGCTGCCTCATGGCCGAAGGCCATCTCCTCGTCGAGGACCACCCGGGCGTGGGCAAGACCACCCTGGCCAAGGCCCTGGCCCGCTCGCTCGGCCTCGGCTTCGGCCGCGTCCAGCTGACGGCCGACCTGCTCCCCGCCGACGTGACCGGGGCTGTCGTCTTCGACCGCGACACCGGTCTCCTGGCCTTCCGGCCGGGGCCGGTCTTCACCAACGTCCTGCTGGCCGACGAGCTCAACCGGGCCTCCCCGAAGGCCCAGTCGGCGCTGCTCGAAGCCATGGAGGAACGCCAGGTCTCGGCCGACGGGATCAGCCATCTGCTGCCCCGGCCGTTCATGGTCATCGCCACCCAGAACCCCTTCGACGCCGCGGGCACCTTTCCCCTCCCCCACAGCCAGCGCGACCGCTTCCTGCTCCGCCTCGACCTCGGCTACCCCGACCGCGAGACCGAAGACCTCCTTCTGTCCTCGACAGGCAGCCGACCTACGCCAGAGCAGCTCTCGCCCGTCGGGGGTCCCGAGTTCCTCCGGTCCTTCGCGGAGGCCGTCGACGCCATCTACATGGCCCCCGAGGTGCGGGGATACATCCTCGACATCGTCCATGCCACCCGCAACCACCCCGACCTCACCGTCGGCGCCTCACCCCGGGCGGGGCTCTCGGTGGTCCGTGCCGCGGCCGCCTTGGCCGTCACCCGGGGCCGGACCTACGTCACCCCGGACGACATCAAGCTCATCGCCGAGCCCACCCTGGCCCACCGTCTCCAGGCCTACCCGGCGGCCGAACTGGCGGGTGCGACCACCTCGGCCACCGTCTTCGACATCCTCTCCCGACTGCCCGTCCCGGTCGGCGCCAGCCGCTAGCCGGATCCGGCCCGGCTCGCTTCCTCCGGTGGTCTCGTTCCGGGGACTTCTCCTCTCCACCGTGGCCGGCGTCCTCGCCGTCGTCGGTCTCGGTTTCGGCGTCGAGGAGTTCGTCATGATCGCCATCGCCCTCGGAGTCCTTCTGGTCCTCGGCGCCGGATCGGTGGCCTGGCGGTCCCGTTCCGCCCGACGGTCACTGCATCTCGAACTCCGCGTACCGGCCAACGAAGTGAGCGTCGGTCAGCCGGCGATTATGGAACTTTTCGTCACCAATTCCGGGCGGCGCACCATCGCGTCGGTCCGGATCGAGTCTCCGGCCCGCCACTGGACGGTCTCCCACCCCGGACTCGGAACCCGCCACGCCGGCTCTGACGCCCTCCGGTCGGCGCCCTCCAACGGCAATCCCGTGGTGGCCCTGTCCCACATCCTGGCCTGGTCGGTCCCTCTCCCCGAGCTCCGACGCGGGGCGAGCACGACCGTCCGCATCGCGGTGCCCACGGCCACGCGCGGTGTGCTCACCCTTCAACCGGTCGGTGTCTGGCGCGAGGATCCCTTCCGGCTCTTCGCCCGCCGCGCCGTCGAAGGACCGACGGCCCAAATGATCGCCTGTCCGGTTCCCGACCTGACCCGGGCCGGCCGCCGCCCAGCCCAGACCGTCGTCTCCGGACGTCCGTCCGAACCACGCCCGGGGGCACCGCCGTCGCCGTCGGTCGCCGGGGACGACCTGTCGTCACTGCGCCCTTATGTCCCCGGTGACCACCTCAACCGCCTCCACTGGCCCGCCCTGGCCCGCACCGGCGATCTCGTCGTCCGCGACTTCACCGCACCCGAGGCCAGTCGCCTGGCCCTGCTGGTGGACCTGCGCCCGGCCGCCCACGGCACCGCCTCGTTCGAAGCGGCCATCACCCGGGCGGCCACCCTCGGGGCGCTGGCCCTCGATGACGGCGTGGCCGTGGAACTGCTCACCAGCGCCGGTGAGCGCCTCGAGATCCCCCCCGGTCTCACCGGTCGTCATGCCCTCATGCGCGCCCTGGCCCTCCTCGGTCCCACCAACCCGCCCACCTCGTCGGCCCTGCGTTGGACCGGGCGCACCTACGGCAGCGCCATCTGGGCGGCAGCCGGCATCGGCGGGGAGGCAATGGTGCTCGTCACCACCGATGCCGGAGCCTCCACCGCTCTCCCTGACATCCTCCAACGCCGCGCCTCGGTCGAGGTCGTCCGATGACGGCGACCCTGATCACGACGGGGCCGCCGACAACGGCGAGTACCACGACCGAGCCACCGGATCGGCCCGGGGGCGGGGCCGTCACCGACATCGCCCTCCTGGCCGTGGCCCTGGCCGCCGGTCTCGGAGCGGCCCGTCTCACCCGGTCCCCGGTGGCCGCCCACGTCCTGCTTCCCATCGCCGCCAGCATCGTCACCGGTCACGCCGTCACTTCGGTCGCCCGCTGGTGGCGGGCCCCGGACCCGGTGCCGTCGGTGGCCGGAGTCCTCTCGGTGGCCCTCACCGCCATCTGGACGCTCCTGCCGTCAGCGACACGCGGGGGACTGCCTACGCCCACGACGGTCCGGGTTCTTCTCCGTACCTTCTCCGACGCCGGAACCGTCATCCGCTCCCATCCCACGCCGGTGCCGGCCACATCGGGCGTGGTCCTCTGCCTGGCCGCCGGCGCCGGGCTGGCGGCGGTCTTCGCCCGGACCCTCTGGTCTTGGCAGGAGATCAGACCCCCGGGAGCGCGCCGCCCCCTCATCGCCCTCGTCCCCACCTTCGGACTGTTCTGTTACACGGCCCTGCTCAGTTCCGACATCGACCGGGTCACCGGCGTCACCCTCTATCTGGCCACCGCCCTCGTCTTCCTGGCCGTGGCCGACCGCCCCGGCTTGGCGGCCGAGGCACGCGTCCACCTCTGGCACTCGGGCACGGCGACGGCGCTCGTCCTGGCCGTCGTCACCGTCGCCGTCCCCCTCGCCGCCAGCCCCGGTCTCTCCGGCCTGCGCCTCGACGCCATCCCCTTCTCCGAAGGCGGTAACCAAACAGGACCGGCTGGCAGCGGATCGGCCGGCACCTCCGCCACCGGTGTGGGAGCGCTCAATCTCATCGACAACATGCGCGCCGTGCTCACTTCTCACAGCGACATCGTCATGTTCACCGCCACCTCCCGCACGCCCACCTACTGGCAGCTGGCCACCCTGTCGCGCTTCGACGGCAACGCCTGGTACCCCGACCCCGCCACCCGGGCGGCGGCCCAGAGCGCCCCCCAATTGGCGCCCATGACCCTTCCTGTGCTCCCCGAGCCGGCGGCGACCCACACCTTCACGGTCCGGGTCTCGGTGGCTGGTCTTCGCAGCACCCTGCTTCCTGTCCCCCCCGACACCATCTCGGTCAACGATTCCGCCGTCGTCCAGGTGGAACCCGGGATCGGCGCCATCCAACCCTTCGACACCCCGGCCGATCTCACCTACGGCGCCAAGGCGCGCCTCCCGGTCACCCTGGGCACATCAGCGGCGCCCACCCTGGCCGTCCTCCATGCATCGGTACCCCTCGGCGATCTGGACCCCTATCTAGCTCTGCCACCCATTTCGCCCGCCGTCGTCCGGCTGGCCCATCAGATCGTGACCAACGTCCACGGCCCGGCCGCCCAGGCCCACGCCCTGGCCCGTTACTTCTCCGGGGGCAAGCGCTTCCGCTACACCCTCACCCCGCCGTCGGTGACCGGCACCGGCGCCTTAGCGTCGTTCCTCTTCACCACCCGAGCCGGCTTCTGTCAGCAATTCGCCGGCGCCTTCGCCGTCCTCGCCCGTATCGACGGCCTGCCCACCCGCCTGGCCGTCGGCTTCACCACCGGCACCGTCCAGAGCAAGAACACCTACACCGTCACCGGTGCCGACGCCCACTCCTGGCCCCAGGTCTACCTGGGGCCAAACGCCGGCTGGGTGTCGTTCGAGCCCACCCCGTCCTCAACCAACGAGCCCACGGGGGCCGGCATCCAGGGTGGCGTTCCCACCACCCTCCCGTCGCACCCGGCAACGAGGACGAGCACCACCCTGGCCTTCCCCCGCCCCCGCACCGTTGCCCAGCCGCCCCTCACGGCCGGCGGCCTCGGTTCGAACGCCCGCCGGTCCTCCGCCACGACAACCCGGTCGGCGTCGTGGGGACCCATCCTCCTCGCCCTGGGCCTCATCGTCCTCACCATCGTCGGCCTCGTGATCGGACCCCGGCTCTGGCGGCGCCGCCGACCCCGTCTGCGCCGCCGGCGCTTCGCCCGCGGTCACCCGCCGGCGTCGGAGGTCCTGGCCCGCTGGGAACAGGCCTCCTCGGTCCTGGCCCGCACGGGCCTGGCCCGCCAGCCGTCGGAGACCTTCGAGGAACACGCGGCCCGTCTTCTGCGCCAGACCCAGAGGATCCCGACCAGCGCCCTGGCCCAGATCGCCCACCCGGGCCCACGGTCCGGCCCCGACGCCAACGCCCTCTCGGCCATCACCGCCTACCGCGACCTGGCCGAGCTCGCCGCGCGCGCCAGCTACTCCCCCGACCCCCTCACCGACGCCGACGTCGACCGGGCCCGACGCCTGAGCGACGTCCTCCGCCAGGCGCTCCGACACGGCGCCCCCGTGGCCAGCACGCCCCCCCACCTTTAGGCTCGACCCCGTCATGTGCGGACGTATCGATCTCCATACCCCTCCGGCCCAACTGGCCCGACTCCTCGAGGTCCAGCTGGCCCGGGGCGTCGATCCCGACGGGGTACCGTCTTGGAACGTCCCGCCCAGCCACCGCCTCTACGCCGTCACCGAGTCGCGTCCCCTCACCGACGACACCGACCAGGGCGGGGACCCGGTCAGGCTGCTCGACCAATTCCGCTGGGGTCTCGTCCCCCACTGGGCCAAGGACGTCCGCACGGGCAACAAGATGATCAACGCCCGCGCCGAGACGGTGGCCACCACTGCGGCCTACCGCGGCGCCTTCGCCGCCCACCGCTGTCTCATCGTGGTGGACGGCTTCTACGAGTGGCACCGCCCCCAGCCGTCGGATGCCAAGACCAAGGTCCCCTACTACTTCCACCGCCCCGACGGCCGGCCCCTCACCTTCGCCGGCCTCTACGAGACCTGGTGGGACAAGACGCGCTCAGCCGAACCCGATCCCGAGACCCTGCTGCGCACCTGCACCATCATCACCACCGAGGCCGGTCCCGACATGGTCGACGTCCACAACCGCATGCCGGTCATCTTGGAGCCACCCGCCTTCGACGCCTGGCTCGACCGCTCCGGCCATGACACGGAGCTGCTCCGCCGTCTGCTCCTGCCGGCTCCCGGCGGCACCCTGGAGAAGCATCCGATATCGACGGAGGTCAACAGCCCCCGCCACGACGGTCCCCAGCTGCTCACCCCGGTCGATCCCGTCGCCGCCGGCGCCCTCCGCTTCGATCGGTAGTCCTCCTCTGGCCGAAGGCCGACATTCGGCCTCAAGCTCTCCAGACACCCTGTCGATACTGGTATGTGGCGGACCCGCGTGCGCTCGACCGGCGAGCCCGAGACTTTCGGATCGCCTCTCTGGTGGTGGCCGTGGTCAGCCTCGTCTTCCTCCTCTGGCTGCTCCTCTCCATCGGAGGGACCCACACCACCGATGCGGTGGACGATCTGGGGGAGCTCGTCGCCGCCCTCGCCGCCGCCGCCGCCTGCGCCATCGCGGCCCACCACCTCACCTCGGGACGTTCGGCCTGGAACCTTCTCGGTCTCTCGGCCCTGGCCTGGGCGGCCGGCGAAGGAGCCTGGACCTACTACGACCTCATTCGCGGCATCCAGGTTCCCTTTCCCTCGCTCGCCGATATCGGCTTCCTCGCCGCCGTCCCCCTGGCCGTCGCCGGCCTTCTTCTCTTCCCGAGCTCTCCCCGGCGCGCCGCCGACCGTGTCCAAGGCATCCTGGACGGCTGCATCATCGCCGGCTCCATCCTCTTCGCCTCCTGGGTCACCGTCCTCGAACCTCTCTACAACAAGCATCAGGGCGGCTTCTTCGACCAGGCCCTCTCACTCGCCTACCCGGCCTCCGACGTCGTCATGGTGGCGCTCGTCTTCATCCTCTTCTCCCGCGCCGGCCAGAAGGGACGGGCCAGCCTGGGCCTCGTCATGGCCGGCCTCATCGCTTTCGCCGTCGCTGACAGTGCCTTCTCCTACATGACCGAGGTCCACAACTACGGAACCGGCACCTTCCTCGACACCGGCTGGGTCGCCGGCTATCTCCTCATCGGCCTCGGTGCTCTGCGCGCCGCCCACTCCCCCTCCACCGCCCAGGCCGAACCCCGGGTCACCACCCTCTCCCTCGTCGCCCCCTATGTCCCGGTCCTCGTCGTCCTGGCCGTCACCGCCGTCGAGCTCCTCCTCGGCCATCACGTGGGCAACGTCGGCTGGACCATGGTCTTCGCCCTCGCCCTCCTCGTCCTCGGCCGTCAGCTCCTGAGTCTCTGGGACCACAGAGTCCGCGACAGTAACGACGCCCGATCGGAGGGCCCTGACGACTTCTCCTCTTCCGCGCCGGATGTCCGCCCGGCCCTGACCGGCCACTGAGTGGCCGACAGCCGGACAGCAGCCCACCGGCCCCACACCGCGACGATCCCCGCCCGAGGGCCCCCCGGTGGCAGGGTTGCCTCGGCCAACGCCGTCACCCTGGAACGCCGGCGCTCCATCGAGGCCCAGAAACGCGTCTGCCGCATCATGGTCCAGGCCGTCGGGGTAGCCACCACCTCCTTCGCCTTCCTCGACCTCTATCTCCTCCTCACCCATTCCCGGCACTGACCCACCGACGCTGTCTGCCGATGGCCCTACGGGTCTGTCGCAAGATCTGACCGGCCGGTGGGCCCAGATAAACTCGACCACCCCGGTCACGGGAAAGTCGCGGGGACTACAGGAGGTCGGTCGGTGTTCGAATGGTCTGAGGAACAGCTGATGGTCCGAGACGCGGTCCGCCGCTTCATCGAATCAGAGGTCGTCCCCAATATCGATGCTCTCGAGCACGGTGATCTCCCGCCCTACGACATCATCCGCAAGCTCTACGCCACCTTCGGCATGGACCAAATGGCCCGCGAGCGGTTCAAGAAGCAACTCGAGCGCTCGGGGTCCGCGGAGTCCTCCCCCGTGTCCGCAGGCCGCTCTGGTGACGCAGGGGCCGCAGCCATGACCCTGATCCCGATCATCGAACTGAGTCACTACTGCCCCGGAATCGTGACGGCTATGGGCGTCAGCGTCGGACTGGCGGCCGGCACCATCATGAAACTGGGCACACCGGCCCAGATGGAGCGGTGGGGACTCGATCTCCTCACCACTGCCAAAGTGGGGGCCTGGGCCATCACGGAACCGGAATCCGGATCCGATGCGTTGGGTGGAATGAAGTCCACGGCCCGTCGCGACGGCAACGAGTACATCCTCAACGGTAACAAGACCTTTATCACCAACGGCCCTTATGCCGACACCATCGTCTTCTACGCCAAGCTCGATGACGGGTCCGACACACCGATCCGCGATCGCCAAGTGCTCACTTTCGTTCTCGACAAGGGGATGAAGGGACTCGATCAGTCGAAGCCCTTTCGCAAAATGGGTCTCCATTCCTCTCCCACCGGAGAGCTCTTCCTCACCGATGTCCGGGCGAACAAGGACCACCTCCTGGGCGAGACAGAAGACGGAGGACCCGGCAGCGGTCGGGACTCGGCCAAAGGCAACTTCGTCACAGAGCGCGCCGGACTGGCGGCGATGTCCTTGGGCGTCATCGAGGAGTGTCTCAAGCTCTCCGTGGACTACGCCAAGAATCGCATGCTCTGGGGGAAACCCATAGGAGACCTCCAGCTGATACAGCTCAAGCTGGCCAAGATGGAGATCGCCCGGCTCAACGTCCAGAACCTGGTCTTCCGTCATATCGAGCTCTCGGCCGCGGGAAAGTCTCTGACCCTGGCCGAAGCCTCGGCCATGAAGCTCTATTCGGCCCAGGCCGCCTCTGAGGTGGCTCTCGAGGCGGTCCAATTGTTCGGGGGAAACGGCTACATGGCCGAGTTCCGCGTCGAACAACTGGCCCGCGACGCCAAGGTCTTCCAGATCTACGCCGGCACGGACGAGATCCAGGTCACCCACATCGCCCGGGACCTCCTCAACCGCTAGCTCCCCATTCGGTTGCCCCACGAAGCGCACCCACCCTTCGAGCCAGTGCTCAGCATCGCCCCCTTCTCCAATCCGTAGTGGGAGGTTCAACGATGTTCCGTCAAGTGGTCTCCTGCCGATGGGCCGAGGGTGTCTCGCCCGAGCAGAAGCCAGGCATATCGCGACGCGCTCGACAGCCTGCGGGCCATACAGGTCATCGGCCAGCGAGTCGTCGTCCAACACGATTGGGACCCGCCCGGCTCGGAGTGATCCGAACCACTTCGCCACGCCGAAGCAACTCAGCCACCCGGGCTACTCGGGCCCCCGAACGCCAACCGCTCCCGATCCTGTAGACCGCTCCGTACCGGCTGTCGTGCACCATTCGTAATGAAAGCAGCCGCCTGAGCGTCGTCTCGCTGGGCAGGAAGCTCTCCCGTCCGAAAGTCCGGACGTAGACCACGTATCCTCCCCGGACCGACAGGGTCCTCCTGAGCTCGGCGATCTGAGCCCGGAATTGGCGATTCGTCTTCAGCGTCGAGAAGTCGACGGTCCCGGGAATGCTCGACGTCGACCGACCGGCAAGCAGGTAGATCCAGTCAGGCGCATCGCTGTAGATCACCGATTGGCGGGGTAAGGCCTTCACATCGGCCAGGATGCCGCTCCTCTGCCGCATCGGCGCGGTGTAGCCACCGGGCGGCGTGGTGGCGGCATCTATCGAATCGCAGTGCGCAGCCCACGACCGGCAACCCTGTCACGATCATCACCGGTTTCGTCCGGGCCACTCCGCAAGCCAGAGCAAGGACGACGGCCAGGAATATCGGGATGAACTCCCGTGGTTCGGGGTTCACTCCGGCATCGAAAAATGTGATTGCCACCTCGAGCACGACGATCTGCACCACGGCGTAGAGCACCAGCACGCGCGCCACGGTCCCGCCGGCGCGCCAGAGAACGAGGATCACGATCCCGGTGACGACCAGGGCCCCGAGCACGGCCAGCGACGTCGGAATGTCTGTCGGCAGTACCCAGAAGGCGACAGTGTGGAAGCCGGACCGAATGGTCGTCTTCACCACATGGAATCCGACTATATGCCCGGTGCTCCGCCCCGAGACCTGTTCGTAGACGAACCACCCGATCAGGGGCAGGCTGCTCGTGACCAACAACGTCAAAGCCGCCCCGCGCTTCTTCCGCAGGGCCAGCACTCCCCAGATCACGAGTCCACCGGCGGCGAATCGGGTGACCAGAGCCAGACCGAAGGCGGCTGGTCGGAGGACCGGCCACGAAGTCCGCGGCGGCGAGCGGTAACGCAGGACGGAGGCCAATCCGACCATGGCCAAGAAGAGCGCCGACGCCTCCGTTCCGTCGGAGGCCACGGCCGGAGCCAGGACCAATCCCACCACGAGCTGAGCGCCGGCGGCCAACCAGAGTTCTCCCGTCTCGGCCAGCACGAGAAGCCCGGCCAGGAGCACCGTCAAGATCAGAAAGACCGCATCTTCCACCCGGGCCGTACCGCCGGGTGCTGCCCGCCGACGGCCAACATCAGCGGCTCCAAGGGGGCATACGTCACCAGAGGCGTGGGTCGTGGCGCCCGACCTCCCGGGCGCTGGCGTCCCAATGCTCACCTGGCCCAAGGGGTAGTAGTGGATGGGGACGTTCAGCCCTTGGCCGGCGGCCACGCTCCGGGCCGTCCCCGCATAGACGGCGTCATCGCCGCCCAGGGAGACCCCGTCGTGTGTGGCCAGCAGAACGAATCCGCCGGGCCAATGCCGGACCGACCAGGCAGAGCGGCTGCCGACCCGTCAGCCACCGGCCCCCTCTCCCCCTCGCCATGGCCGCCCAGAGTACCGAGGCCCCGGACGACCCCCTCGGTTCCACCGGCCCCCTTTCCCGGACCGGCTCGGGAACCAAACCGGCCCGGGGGTCGTCCAATCATCCGCACCGAGACAGAGAGGCAGGCCATGAGCCGAACCAGAGCGCTTTCGATGATCGTGGCGGGGCTGCTGTTGACCGGAGGCGGCGTGGCCCTGGCCGGCGCCACGGGGGGATCGGCCGTCGCTGTCTCAGCCCCGACGGCGAACTCGGCCACCGATGCACCGGCCTCCTCGGTCACCAGCCACGGCCGCGCTCCTTCGCCGGGCGGAGGCGCATCGGCCATGGCGGTCTGCCCCGACGCCACCGGCACCGTCAGCCAGACGACCGGCGCCCGAACCGCCACCCACCTGGTCACCCGGACCACCGCCGATGGTGTGACCATCCGGGTCTACCGGTTGGCGGGGACCGTGTCCGGCTGCGGACCGGTCCCGGCCGGCCTTGGTACGTCGGTTCCCCTCTCTGGATGTGACGTCGGTTCCGTCTCGATCGAGATGTCCGACTCCACTGCCGTCGGTCAGGGCGACCTCGGCTCCCCGTCCGCAACCATCCTCTCGAATGGTTCTTCCACCCGGCCCGGCGCACCTCTGCCGGATCCCGCTCCCACCACCCCGAACGCCGGAACCGAGCCCCCCTCGATCACGACCGGAGCATTCGGGGTGGTCGAAGGCGATCCGGTCTGGTGGGTGGCGATGCAGGTGGCTGGCGACGTGGCCACCAGCCATGTCACATTCGCCGACGGCTCGACCGACGAGACGACGCCGGTCGGCGGAGTCGTCGTCCTCGCCCATCATGTCTCCCTCTCGGCCGGTTCTGACCCTTACCGCGTCGAGGGCACCGTCCAGTTGCTCGACACCGCGGGCAATGTCCTGAGCACCGTCACCCTCCCCCAGCAGGCCGATACCAGCCCACCGCCCGTGCCCGTGCCGCTGCCCGATCCACTGCCACCGTCCGGTAGCCAGGGATGGGGGCCGGGCTCCGTCTCGAATTCCGGTTCGTCATCCGGGGCACAGGCGAAAGCGGGCAGAGCCAACGCCGGCTCGGTGGCGGCATCGACGGCGCCCTCATCCCCTTCCTCCTCGGCTTCCTCATCCCCTTCCTCCTCGGCGACCGCCGTGATTGCCTGCCCCATGATTCCGGCCACCGTCGTGCCTCCGGCCACCGTCGTGCCCGGGGGGATCTCGAAGAGCTCCTGATCCGGTCGTGGCCCTTCGTCCCGGGTCCGCTCCCGCGGGCACGCGGCGAGACGGATAGGAGATCTCTTCTCAGCATTTTCGCCGTACCGTCTGCGCAGGTTGTGGCTGTATTCGCCCGCTCCCCTGCTCGCAAATGGGACTTGCGGCCCTGGAGGCCGGGACCTTCGGCCCTATGACCACGGCGGCCGGGGAGCGCACTCTGGAGTCAAGAGGCCCGCCGAGGGCAGTTTGACAAGGAGGAGGATCTACCGTGAAGCGCAAGACCTTTGACATGATTCTGACAGCAGGAGGCGCGGTCCTGGTCGTCGTCCTGCTCGCCGCCGGGGGGCTGGGCCTGTGGGGATCCAGCTTCGCCAACTCGAATGTCCACGACCAGCTGGCGCAACAGCAGATCACGTTCCCGCCTGCGGCCGCGTTTGCCCATGCCAAGGCCGGCACCGAGATCACTCCCGCAATGGTCTCCACCGTGGGAAAGTACGCGGGTCAGCCACTCGTGACCGGCCAGCAGGCCGAGGTCTACGCCAATGACTTCATCGGCGTGCATCTGCAGCAGATCGGTGGCGGCAAGACCTACGCCCAGCTCTCGGCAGCAGCCATGGCCCTGCCCAAGGGCTCGGCGGCATACACCGCGGCCGAGGGCAAGGTCCAGACGGTCTTCCAAGGCACCACCCTTCGGGGGCTGCTGCTCGAGGCGTACGCCTTCGGCACCTTCGGACAGATCGCCTTCGTCGCCGCCATCGTGTCGTTCATCCTGGCCGGCATCATGCTGGTGCTCACCCTGTTCGGGCTGCTGCACTTCCGGCGGGTGCCTGAAGAAGTCGAGTTCCCGGCACGGCAGGCCATGGCAAGGGTGCCCGTTCCGGCGTAACGCGAGCTTGGCAATCCCTGCAGGAATCACCCGGCCTCGAAGTCTGAGGCCGGGTGATTTCGCGCGGACCGGCACGCGATGCCACCGACTCTCGAAGGCGTCGTCGGTCGGTCACACGTGATCGATCGCCGATCAACTGTGACCCTTGCGCCGGGGCGCCGAGACCGGGGTGGTGGACGAGGATGCGCCCCCCACCATCGCTTCGGGATGGGCGATGAAGCGTGAGGCCCGACGTTGAACCCGCCGCTGCTGCCGTTCGGCATGGGTGTACCCGGGTTTGCGGCTCCGGACATGGGGGACCCGGTAGAAGCGGTTCTTGGCCAGCTCGACGAGCACCAGGTAGACGATGACCATGGCGAAGAGCAGGAGGAAGAAGGTGGTCGGCAGAGGCGTGAAGCCGAGCAGTGTGGCCAGTCCGGTGAACGGCAGGACAGCACCGACCAGAGCCGCTCCCGTCGGCACCACCAGCATGGGCAGGCTGGGTCGGCTCTTGAAGAACGGCGTCCGGCGGGTCCTGATCACATAGACGACCAGGGTCTGGGTGGCGATCGACTCGACGAACCAGCCGGTCCTGAACTCGACGTGACCGGCATGGAGCACGGAGAGCATCACCCAGAATGTGAGGAAGTCGAAGATCGAACTGACGGGACCGAAGACGGACATGAAACGACGGATGAATTTCATGTCCCAGGCGGCCGGTCGTGCCAGCGCCTCGACATCGACCTGGTCGGTCGGAATCACCAACTGGCCGGCGTTGTAGAGCAAGTTGTTGAGCAGGATCTGCGAGGGCAACATGGGAAGGAAAGACAGGAAGGCGGAGGCCCCGGCGGCACTGAACATGTTGCCGAAATTCGAAGAGGTCGCCATCAGGACGTACTTCATGGTGTTGGCGAAGATCCGGCGACCCTCCATGACCCCGTCAGCGAGGACACCGAGGTCCTTGTCGAGGAGGACCACATCAGCGGCGTCCTTGGCGACATCGGTCCCGGAATCCACCGAGATCCCCACATCGGCGTGATGCAGGGCCACGGCGTCGTTGACTCCGTCGCCGAGAAATGCCACGTCTTTCCCCGTTCGACGCGCCACCTTGATGATCCGTGACTTCTGGTCGGGACCGATTCGGGCGAAGACCGTGGTCGTCGGCAACGCCGCTTCAAGGTCGTCGTCATCCAGGATGGCGATCTCGGTGCCGCTGAGCACGCCCAGACAGTCGACGCCGATATCGGCGCACACCTTGGCCGCCACCAAGCCGTTGTCACCGGTGATGATCTTGACC
Source organism: Acidimicrobiales bacterium (assembly GCA_035535015.1). Lineage (GTDB taxonomy): Bacteria > Actinomycetota > Acidimicrobiia > Acidimicrobiales > UBA8190 > Palsa-661. Next base: position 111,873 of record DATLQU010000060.1, read on the forward strand.
TCGATCCCCAGTCCTTGCAGCTGTCGGATGGACGAGCCGGCGTCCGCCTTCGGTCGGTCGGCGAAGGTCAAGAAACCCACCAACCTCAGCCCATGCTCGTCGGCAGCGGTGGTCGCCTCCGCCGAGTCAACGTCCCGGACGGCGACGGCCACCACCCGGGCGCCTTCGGCGAACAATCCATCCAACACGGACCGGGCGTCGTCCGAGACGTCCACGCAACGCTCCAGGACCACCTCCGGCGCCCCTTTGGCGATCAGCTGGACCCGGCCGCTCGGGTCCTTCACCAATACCGAGGCGAGCTGCCGCTCGTGGTTGAAGGGAAGGATGCTCAGTCTCTGATAGCTGGCGGCCGTCGTGGCTGCCGGCTGGCCGGTGCCGGCAGCCGGAGCGGACCACAGGGCCTGGTCGAGCGCATTCCCACCGACCGGTCCGGCCGTCGTGACGGTCGCCTCATTGCAGAGAAGTCCAGACAACAGGGCCCCCTGGCTCTCATTCCCGGTCGCATCGAGGGCCCGTTCGAAGGTGATCACCCCTTCGGTCAGGGTGCCGGTCTTGTCGGTGAAGAGAATCTCGATATTCCCAAGATCCTCGATGGCGACCAACCGCTTCACGAGCACCTTCTTGGCCGTGAGAGCCTTAGCGCCGGCCGAGAGGCTCGCCGTGACGATGGCCGGCATCATTTCCGGTGCGATACCAACGGCAATGGCCAACGAGAAAAGAAGCGCCTCGATCAGAGGACGCGACAGGGCCACGTTCACGATGAAGATGAATGCGGTCAAGACGGCCGCCACCGCGAACAGCAAGCGCGAGAAGCGCGACAGGCCGACCTCGAAAGCCGTCTGACTGTGCTTCTCCACCAGGCCGGCGGCGATCTCTCCGAAGGCGGTGCGGGCTCCGGTGCGAACGACCACAGCAAGGCCGGAGCCCTGGTGGACGATCGTTCCCATGAAGGCACAGCCGGGTTGGTCCAGCGGCGCTCGGTCGGCGACGGCCGGTTCGGCCTTGGCCACCGGCATGGACTCGCCCGTCAGCACGCCTTCGTCGCACTCGAGCTCGTCGACTTCGATCAGCCGCAGATCAGCGGGAACGAGATCGCCGATACGAAGCGATACCACGTCGCCGGGCACCAGATCCGTGACGGGCACCCGGTCGGCCCGGCCGTTCCGTCTGACTTCGGCCTCCTGGCGGATCTGTCCACGGAGCGAAGCCATGGCCTTCTCGGCCCGGTATTCGTTGAAGAAGCCCAGACCGATGCTCAGGGCGACGATCACGGCGATGATCACGGCGTTGGTGCCACCGCCCGTGAGCCCCGAGACCAGGGCCGCTCCGATCAGGAGCAGCAGGATGGGGTTTCTGATCTGCCGGAACAAGACGCTGCTGGCATGCACCCGGTGCGTCCCGAGCGAATTCGACCCGAACCGTCGCATCCTCGCCGCCACCTCATCGGTGGTGAGGCCTTGGGGACCACTTCCGAGACGTTCAAGGACGTCCTCCGGGGAAAGAGCGGCGGCGGCGGCCAGCTCCAACTCCTCGAACGGGCTGGGCGTAACCACGACCATGCTGGGAAGTCTCGCCGATTGGCGGTCACAGCCACGGGATCGCCGATCCGACCCCAGCGAGGCAACGTCGAGAAACCCACGTTCCCGGCGCTAGGCGAGCTTCCGCTCCTCCCGCACCTTCCGGAGCCGGTGGAGGAGGAGCCCGGCGACAGCGATGAGGGCCAGCACGGCCAGCACGTAGCCCGCGTAGCTGAATCCCTTCAGGACATGGTTGTAGCTGGAGCCGAGGGCATACCCGAGGCTCGACAGCGCCGTACACCAGATGGCACAGCCGACGACGGTGAAGACCACGAACTTGCCGATCGCCATCTCTCCCAGTCCGGCGGCGAAGGACACGAAGGATCGCAACAGGGGGATGAAACGACCGAAGAGGACGAGAGGTTCGCCGTGGCGACCGAACCATGCCTCGGCCCGGTCGAGATCCTTGTGGGTGAGTAGCACGTACTTGCCGAACCGATCGACCAGCGGGCGTCCCCCGTACAGACCGATCAGGTAGCCGGCCGAGGATCCGAGTACCTCAGCCAAAGCGGCCAGGACGATGACCACGACCAGGTTGAGGTGGTGCGGTTCGTGGGGAATCTGGCCACTGGCCAGCACACCTCCGTAGATGATCGCCAATTCGGAGCCGACGGGTAAGCCCATCGAGGACGTGAAGCAGAGGATGAAGACAGCGACGTAGCCCCATGTCTCGAGAAAGTGCTCCATGACCCACCTCCGATAGCCCGACTTCCTCGGGCCTGGTCGGGCCCCGCCGAAGAGTGCCTAATCTATGCCAGGTAAACCTGAAGGGGGCATGAAGCACACCTCAGGACCCGGGCCGAAGCACCACGGCGAATCACCGGGAATTATCGTGGGTCGCCCTGATGGGTACTGACCGGATTCGCCCGTCGCCGACGCTTCCAACGCCGGAGCCAGGTCCTCCCGGGTCATGCACTCACCGAATTGGGTGCCATGCCCTGGGCTTGATTCTCCTCGTGGCAGTAGCGTGGGTGGAGTGGCTACGAGCGGCGGATTCGGCTCATGGCGCCACCTCGCCGGGCGCTTCTTCAAGGCTCTCCTGCCTGGTGGTCCGGCGCCCACGGATGAGTCCTGGGCTGTCGACCACCTGCTCAACGGCGAACAATTGCTCTGGCGACGCATGTCCGGTCCTGATCGGCGCCATGCCGTCGGGGTGGCGCGCGACACCATCCGCCTTCTCGCTCCGCAGGAGGCTCCCAGAGACGTCGTCGCCGCCGCTCTTCTTCACGACGTCGGTAAAGTCGAGTCCTCCTTCGGGACTTTCGCTCGAGTCGGAATCACCTTCGCCGCCATGGCCGTCGGTCGGACCCGGTTGCTCCGGTGGACCGGCGATCCCCCGGAAGACAGAGAGCCGTCGCGCCGGACCCGGGTGGGCCTCTATCTGACCCATGACCGTTTGGGCGCGGGACTTCTCGAGGCTGCGGGCAGCCACCCACTGACCGTGTCCTGGGCGGCCGAACACCACCTGGCGCCGGAGCTCTGGAGCGTCGACACCGTCACCGGGGCCGCTCTGAAAGCGGCCGATGGAGACTGAGACAGCGACGGCGATGCAGGTCGAACGACAACCTGTCACACGTCACGTTACGAATCAGCGTCCCTGCCGCAGTTCGTCCGAACCCACTGCTCTTCGTCGTGGGCCAGTAGGCAAACACCCAGCTCCGCCCGACGATTGGTCCACGGATCCGGCGAACTCAGCCAGTTCTCGCCAAAGCTCGGGTACTTGTCGACGTCGTAACCACCTTCCCAGCCAGGCTGGAAGATCTTGGCAAAGGAGTGGCGGACGAGCCTCTCGTCCTTGACGTCCTTCGGATCGAAGACGAAGCCAACCCGCCTTTGGACCGATCTCGACCACCAGCGCTCGCATGCCCGAGGCGCTCGTCAAAAGCGCTGGTCAAAAGCGCTCGTCAAAAGCGCTCGTCAAAAGCGATGATGTCACCGGGTCGGGTGTCAATCGCTTCTCCGATGACCTCCGAGCCGTCTCCTGCCTGGTCGGTGACCACAGGACCCTCGTCGAGCCGGTGGGAACCTTTCACAACGCTGAGCGCGCCGTTGTGGACATCGAGCGCCTCGAGATAACCGGCGGAGCCGATACTGGCGATATCCAGATCGCTGTCCCAGTGCCAAGCGGTGCCACCCGAGGTATCGGGTGCCCTTGGCCCGGGTGGGATTCACGTCCGCCTCGAGAAGTTCGGCGACAGGTCGGGCCAGTGCGTGAAGGAGCGGACTCGCCGGCGTCTTGTCGCACATCATCGGAACGTAACGGAATTCGTTGCCGGCGCGGCCTACCTTGGCTGACGAGCCCGGAGCGACGCTGTCGGCCAGGGCGCCTCTGGATTTCCTCAGTCAACGGGCCGGGGTCGAAGAAACGCCGGAGAAGCACGAAACCTGATGTGACGAACTCGGCGATGCACCGATCGTCCAACACGATCCGACTCCGTCGGGCGCTCAGTCCCGCTGTTCTTCGGCGTCCGGGCCACCGTCGGCGGGCCCGTAGCCGGCATTCTTCAACATCCGCCGCAGGTCGACCACCTGCTGGGCGTCGATATCCTTGTGACGCGGCGGCTCGAAAGTCTCGGTCTCACCGCCGAGGGTGACGACGAACTTGCCGTGTGGGCTCTCGGTGACGGTAGCCACTACCTTTAGTAGCGAGAGAACCGCATGCCACTCGATGTTCCGACCCACGGGATGTTGGAGGATAAGGACCAACGTGTCCCGGTGGTGGTTGTTCAGGTGCACAGGCGCTGGTGTGGACGACATAGTTGCTCCTCTCGATTCCCAACCTAACCTTCTGGCCGGCTGTTACACGGTCGCCACGACGAATTAGTCAAGACGAACAATTCAAAACGATTTGTACAAAGAGGAGGAGCCTCGGAGATCCGTCGCGTGCGTAGGCGAGTCCGCCGATGGCGGGACTACCCCTGGCTGAAAGAGAGCTTGTCGGCTTCCCAGAAGGAGCGGAGAGCAACCAGCTTGCCGGCGTCATTCACCTTGTAGATGTTCACGATGGGGACGATGCCCACCTGGTTGCCGGGCAGGGTGATCTTGATCTGTCCGACGTTCGCCACCTCCGAGCCGCACTCATACGAGTCGCGAATCGTGAATTCGATCTTCTCGCTAGTGACGATCACGTTGTCGTAGAAGGCGGTTATGGCCTCCTTGCCCCGATGCCCCTTGGCCTCGGGGTCGAACATGGACGGGCCCACCGGATCTTCAACCACGGCGTCGTCGGCGAAGAGCGCCAACCAACCGTCACGATCCCGCGTCTCGGTCAAGACCATCGACTGCTTCGCTACGTCGCGTGCCACGCCCATTTTGGCTCCCCTTTCCGCCGTCAGCCCGCGGCGCGGGTCCCGGCGATCACTGTGTCGGCGAACCGTCGCAGGTTATCGATCTTGACCTGGAGCGGCTCTGTGTCGGCCTCCGTCGTGTAGGGCCAGCGGAATCCCACGATCAGGTCAGTCACCCCCTGCTCCTCGAGTCGGCGAACCCCGTCGATGCTGTACGCGTCCACGGAGATGGCGTGCACCTCGAAGCCTTCCGTCTCCCGACCGGCTTCGATCCGCAACTGCCGCAGCCGCTCGAGCAACGACGGCAATTCGTCGGCGCCACCACCATGCATCCAACCGTCTCCGATCTGAGCCGCCCGTCGCAGGGCGGCCTCCCCATGTCCTCCGATCAGGATGGGAACGGGTTCGGAGGGAGCGGGCGTCATCTTCACGGCCGGGATGTCGAACACCTGCCCGTGGTACTCGAAATAGCCACCGGCAAGGAGGCCCCGGATGACGTCGAGGGACTCGTCCATCCGCTTTCCTCGGCCCTTCCAGGCCACGTCGACCAGCGTATAGTCCTCGGGCCACGGGCTCGTCCCTACGCCCAAGCCGAGTCGGTTGCCGGTAAGCACGGCGACAGATCCCACCTGCTTGGCCACGAGCACGGGATGGCGGATGGGGAGCTTGATCACAAAGGTGACGAAGCGAATCGTGCTCGTCACGGCGCCCAGGGCGGGGATCAGAGAAAAGGGCTCCAGAAAGGGCTTGTCGTCGAGGAACTCTCTGGTCCCGTCAGGATTGAAGGGATAGGTGGCCTCGGAGTGCTCGGGGTAGGCGATGGAGTCCGGAACGATGAATGAGTCGTAGCCCGCTTCCTCGGCGGCTCGGGCCAGAGGGAGATAGAACGCCGGGTCGATCATGGACTCCGCGTAGCTGAACCGCATCTACGCGTTCGGCTTCTCGCCGGAGGCGGCCGCCTTGCGGATCGCCTCGAGCCGGTCGATCATGCCCATCTTCTCGACACCCACCTCGCCGAAACGTGCGGCGATGTCCGCCGGAGTCCACCGGCCCTCGGTCTTCATCTCGCGCACCTCGACCGGTTGGTTCCAAACGGCGATCCGCGAGCCGACGACCGTGTAGACCTGACCTGTCACGTCTTTCGCCTGGTCCGAGAGCAGATAGACGACCATGGGGGCGACATCCTCGGGGTCCCCGTTCTCGGCCAGCTCCGACGGCACGTTGGCCGACATCCGCGTCCGGGCGATGGGGGCGATGGCGTTGGCCCGCACCCCGTAGCGGTGGAGTCCCACCGCCGCCGACCGGACGAGCGAGACGATTCCGCCCTTGGCTGCCGAATAGTTGGCCTGGGCCACGCTGCCCACGTAGGCGCCCGACGTGAAGCCGATCAGCGAACCCGACTCCTGCTTACGCATGACGGCCGCCGCGTGACGGAAGACGGTGAAGTGGCCCTTCAGGTGGGTGGCGATGACGGCGTCCCACTCGTCCTCCGACATGTTGAAGAGCATCCGCTCGCGCAGGATCCCGGCTACCGCCACGACCCCGTCGATCCGCCCCCAACGCTCCACCGCCGTGTTCACGATGGCCTCGCCACCGGCCATGGTACTCACGTCCTGGGCCACAGCCACCGCCTCGCCACCTGCCGATTCGATCTCTTTGACGACGGCCTCGGCCACCGCACTAGTGGGGTCCTCACCGGCCAGTCCGACTCCGATGTCGGCCACCACCACCTTGGCGCCTTCGGCTGCGCACGCCAGCGCGCAGGCTTTCCCGATGCCGCCTCCGGCCCCGGTGATGACAATTGCCTTACCGTCGAGAAACCCTGCCACCTTGCATCCTCCGGTGATCTCGCTGGGTACTTGCCCGGCGCCAACGTCCTGGTCCTGGTCCGACGCGGCGCGCCGCCTCATGAGGCGGCTTGACGCCTACGAGAACACGTTCTAGCGTCGGACGGCAGTCGAGCGCCAGTCCGGTGCTCCTGAACCGGTCCGGACCGTTCTATGACGCCGGTCCGGTCACGCGAGGGGGAAACGGCAATGGCCGACTTCGGGTTCTGGGCGATGGCGCAAGAAGAACCGGGGCACCTCGCCCTCGTCGGGCCTGACGGCACCGAGCTGAAGGCAGGCGAACTGCTCGGCCGCGCCAACCAGGTCGTCCACGGGCTGCGCGCCCTCGGCCTGCGGCCCGGCGACACGATCGCCTTCGTGCTGCCCAACAGCATCGAGGTCTTCGAGATCTACCTGGCCGCCCTGCAGGCGGGCTGGTACATCGTGCCGATCAACCACCACCTGGTGGCGCCAGAGATCGCCTACATCTTGAGCGACTCCGAGGCTCAGGTCTTCATCGGCCACGAGCGCTTCGCTGACATCTGCTTGGACGCGGCCGAGGAGGCTGAGATCCCGGCCCGGCGTTGCCTGGCCGTCGGCGACATCCCCGGCTTCGCTTCCTACACCGAGATGCGCGAAAACCAGAAGTCCGGTCTTCCGGACAAACGAAGCCTCGGGGACACCATGAACTACACCTCGGGCACGACGGGAAATCCGAAGGGGGTGCGACGGGGATTGTCTGGGGCCAACCCCGACGACGCCGCCATCGGACTGGGCGGTCTTCTCCTGCTCTTCGGCATCCAGTCCCGTGACGACAACGTCCACATCGTGGGCTCGCCGCTTTACCACACCGCCGTCCTGCGCTTCTCGGGGGCGGCCATCCATATGGGCCACACCGTCGTCCTGATGGACAAATGGACCGGGGAGGCAATGCTCGAACTGATCGAGCAGTACCGGGTCACCCACTCCCACATGGTGCCGACCCAGTTCCACCGGCTCCTGGCTCTGCCCGAAGAGACCCGCCATCGCTACGACCTCTCGTCTCTGCGTCACATGATTCACGCGGCTGCCCCCTGTCCCATCGACACCAAGCACGCCATGATCGACTGGTGGGGACCCGTGATCGACGAGTACTACGCGGCATCAGAGGGTGGCGGCACCATCGTGAACACCGAAGAATGGCTGACCAAGCCGGGAACGGTCGGCAAGGCATGGCCCATCTCCGAGATCGCCATCTTCGACGACGACGGTAACCAATTGGGGCCTAATCAAATCGGGACCGTCTATATGGCCATGCAGGGTGGGGCCAATTTCGAGTACCACAAGGACAAAGAGAAGACCGAGAAGAACAGGATCGGGAAGTTCTTCACCGTCGGTGACGTCGGCTACCTCGACGACGACGGCTTCCTGTTCCTGTCCGACCGCAAGATCGACATGATCATCTCGGGCGGCGCCAACATCTATCCGGCCGAGATCGAGAACGTCCTGCTGTCGCATCCGAAGGTGGTCGACGCCGCTGTCTTCGGCATCCCCGACGAGGACTGGGGCGAACAGGTGAAGGCTGTCATCGAGCCGATTGACGGCGTGGAGGGCTCGCCCGAGTTGGCCGCCGAGATCCTCGCCTGGTGCGAAGGCCGGCTGGCGAAGTTCAAAACACCGAAAACGATCGACTTCACCAATGAGATGCCCCGGGACCCGAACGGCAAGCTCTACAAGCGCAAGCTCCGCGACCCCTACTGGGAAGGCCGCGAGCGCGCTGTCTGACCACATCGCAACTGATCACAGAGGAACCGACCACATCGGAACCGATCACATCGGATAGCTTGTTTCGGCAGCAGCCTGCGGCGGACCCGGCCCCCCGATCGAGACACCGACGGTTTGCTTCGGCGGTTTGCTTCGGCGGTTTGCTTCGGCCGGGGTCGGTAGGCTTGCATCGTGCCGGTACGGACAGCCCGACGAACCGGACGCCGACTCCGCAGGATGGCGCCGGTGTGGATCGCCACAGCCGCATCCTTGACGGGAGGCGCCGCCGAGGGATGCCGAGGGGTTCGGTGACGATCCCAACGTCGCCGGTCAGAGGATGATCGCTTCGACCTTCGAACAGACGATCGGAAAGCTGCACGAGCCGACATGACGCCGCCCAAGGACAGAAGATTGGCGAACAACAAGTTGGCGAACAGCAAGTCGGCCCGCCCCAAGTCCGGTACCAAGCCATCTGATGCGAAGACGGTGTCGACGTCCACCGACCTGTCGGTCCGGACGATCACATCTCCTGAAATCGACGGGTGGATGCGGTGTATGGCGACCGGCTTCCTGTCGCATCCGGCCGAAGGGGAAGGCGCCTTCCGCCTGGGCGACATGGACCTGGACAGGACCTGGGGTGCCTTCGTCGGGAAGGTGTCCGTGGGAACGCTCCGGTCCTTCGCCACGCCCCTGACTGTTCCCGGCCCCGCCGAAGTCACCAGCGCGGCGCTGACCAATGTCACCGTGGCACCGACCCACCGCCGCCGCGGGCTTCTCACCCGGATGATCACAAGTGATCTACGAGCCTCGGCCGAACGGGGCGAGGTGGTCGGGATCCTGATCGCTTCGGAATTCCCCATCTACGGTCGCTTCGGATACGGCGCTGCCGTCGACGCCGCCACCTACACCGTCGTTCGGGAGTCCGTCCGCTTCCTCCGTCGCAGTGTCGGCCACGTCGAGCTGGTGGACCTGCCCACCCTGCGGCAGCAGGCTCCCCCGGTCTACGAGCGGTTCCGGGTGGCTCAGCCGGGCTCCATCGGACGTGGCGAACGCTGGTGGGACCGGACCTTGGAGCAGGTCGAGGTGCCCGGGGCCACGCCGGCCAAGGGATACCAGACCATCTACCGGTCACCGGAAGGAGAGGTTCAGGGATATCTGCGTTACACGGCGTCCAACGAGTGGGATCACATGCGGCCGAAGGGATCGCTCACCGTCGTCGAAATGGTGGCGACCACACCTGACGCCTACCTCGGACTCTGGCGCTACTGCTGCGAGGTCGACCTGGTCACCCGAATCCACGCCGGCGACCGGTCCGTCCACGAACCTCTGGCCTGGTTCCTCGAAGACGGGCGGGCGATCCGCCAGGACGGCCGTTTCGATTTCCTCTGGGTCCGGGTTCTCGACGTGGCCGCCTCACTGTCGGCCCGTCGCTACTCGACCGACGGTCGCCTTGTCATCGAGGTCACCGATGCTCTCGGGATCGCCAACGGCCGGTTCGCACTCGACGGAGGCCCCGACGGCGCCACCTGCACGAAAACGACCCGAAGCGCCGATCTGACCCTTCCCGTCAGCGCTCTGGGTTCGGCCTACCTGGGCGGTATGTCGCTCTTGACCCTGGGCGGGGCCGGGAAGGTCGACGAGCACGCTGTGGGTGCGCTGCTGCGGGCCGACACCATGTTCCATTCACCGGTGACCCCTTGGTGTTCGACCTGGTTCTGACCGGTTTCACGGAAGATCCTCGCGCTGGCGTCGACGGCCGATCCAAAGCCGATCCAAATCGCACACTTCAAGGGCCCGGCAGCCATTTCCCTTCGGGGCTGAAGAAGTCGGCCGGTGGCCAGGACTGGAGGAACTGCTGCGCCCCCTTCCGGCCGCTGGCGAACAGTCGGTCCTGGGTAGCCGTGTCGATGCCGAAATTGGTGGCCGAGACACCGGTCGTGTCGACGAAGATCGTCCGCTGGGTGGTCTTGTCGTCGTCGAGGTGGTAGGCGTCATGTTCGTCGATCAACGTCTCCAGACAGGCGATGGCCAGTTGGAGCGTGTTGGACGTGGGTTGCATGGTGGCATCGGGTTCCGTGCGGGCGGAGAGCTTGACACCGAAGGTGGGCCAACGCGGTTCTCTGTCCGGTCGGTCGAAGATATCGACCGGGAAGTTGGCCAGCATGCCGCCGTCGACGAACGTCGCCTTGGTGCCGGGCAGGACATAGGGCTTGTAGAAGAAGGGAATCGACATGGATGCGCGGACTGCGTCGACTATGGGCAACGTGTCGGGATCGATGTCGTAGTGGGCTCGACAGTCCCAAGGTAACCTCACCAGCTCTCCTCTGGTGACGTCGCTGGCCATGACGACGAGTCGGTAGCGCTCGTTCGAAGGCAGAGCAGAACCGGGGTCGTCGTGGTCGGAGATCCGCAGGTCTCCGAACGTCGTCACACCCTGGTTCTCCAGATGACCGGCCAGCCAGGAGAGGAGGTAGTCACCCTTGTAGATGCCCCGGCCCAGGAGAAGCTCGGCGCCCTCACCGAGCAGGCCCAGATGATCGAGCGGGGTTTCGTCGCGGAATTTCGTGTAGTCGACGCTCTTCATGATGTCGGTGATCACGCTGACGTCGTTCCCGGTAAACACACAGGCCGCCAGCAGCGCACCGACGATGGCCCCGGCGCTCGTTCCGGCGATGCGGGGAAAGGTGTAACCGTCCGAAGCCAGGGTAGTGATCGCACCGACCAGGCCGATGCCCTTGACGCCACCACCTTCGAGGACGAGGTCAGCCTTCTTCTCGTTCGATGCTTCGGGGATGACGGGAGCAGCAACCATGATGGTGACCTCCGCTCTCAGAACGATCCGGTCAGAACGATCCGGTCAGAACGATCCAGGGGGACAGTACGCACCGACCGTCGCCTCCGCCCTCGCTCGTCAAACGGGCGGGCAAGCCATTCACGGGATTTCCTTTCTGCCGTAGGGCCGTTGTTGGGTGTGGGTCGCGACTCCGGGTGACGGAAGTAGCCGTCGTCGTCGGCGCCGTGCAGGGTCGGCGGCGCCGTGCAGGGTTAGGCGACATGCAGGTCAGGCGACATGCAGGGTCAGGATGATCCAGAGGCCGTGAAGATCGGTTACCGAGGGGCCCGTGCGGCGCCGAGGAGCGCCACGAAGATGACAGCCGGTTCCGACGTCTTGTTACGCCAGGCGTGACGGGTGCCGTTCTGGACCACGCAGTCACCGACGCCGAGACGGACCTCCTGGCCGTTGTCGAGCTCGAGCCAGACTTCGCCGGAGACGACCAGATCAAGATCGACGGTGTCGGTGGTGTGCATTCCCGGGTTGTCGGGTTCCATGGCCTCGGCCAGGCCGGGCAGCTTGGTTCCCAACTCCACCAGCGCCGCTTCGAGGTCGAGGTCCGCCGGCATGGCCACCGAGTCGGGCCCGAGAGTGAAGAAGTTGAAGCGATACCCACCCGGGGGCGGGAAGTAGCCGACGCGCTCCGGTGGGTTCCCCTCGGTGGGCAGGGCCGGCGGCGTGTCGGATCCCCACAGCTGGTGGAATTCCGTGCCCGGGAGGAGTGAGACGGCGATGGGATCGATCTGGGTATCGGCCACGATGACCGACGTCCCGTCCTTCTTCTGTCCCGTCACCACGCAGCGCACGCCCATAGCGGTCCCCCTTCTGTTGCTCCGCGCATTCCAGCCTGCGCTCGTGAAGGCCCGAGGCTAGCGAAGGCCCCGGCTCGTGGGGGGCGCGGCCGTCGGGGTCAGGGCCCGAAGCGGTCCACGAGGAACGGCCGGAGTTCGGTGGGAACCGGTTGCCCGAGAAGACACCCCGCCACCAGGGCGGCGCTGTAGGGACCGAGCAGGAGGCCTTCGGTGCCGTGGCCGGTCACGAGGTGGACGTTCTGCCAACCGGGGACGGGGCCGAGCACGGGAAGGCCGTCGGCCGATACCGGACGCAGTCCGACCCGGACGTCGAGCACCGTGGCCGGGCCGAGCCCGGGGGCCAGGGTGAGACATCCCTGGAGCAACTCGGCCAGGCCGGCCACCGTCGGACGATGGTCGAAGTGGGCGTCTGGTTCGTAGGTCCCGCCGCAGGCGACCCGGCCACCGGGCCAAGCCACCAGATAGTGGTGGAAGACCGGGGCGACGATCGGCCATCGGCCACTATCCCCGGAACCACCGGCGCCGGTACCGGCGTCGGCCGGATCGGGCAGCTGCATGTGGACGATCTGGCCCTTGACCGGCTCTACCGCAATGGCCACCGCCAGCTGGTCGCCGAAAGCCGGTGACCAGGCTCCTCCGGCCACGGCCACGGCGCCGCAGGAGAGAGCGCCGGCGTCGGAGTCGATCCCGATCACTCGGTCCCCTCGGCACCGGAAGGCGGTGACGGTGGCCTCGAGCCGGCGCACTCCTCGTCGTAGCGCCGCCTCGGTCAGCGCGGCGGTGATCAGCCGGCCGTCGATCCGGGCCGCCACCGGATTGTGCAAAGCCCGGCGCATCTGACCGAGCGGTGGAAAGAGCGCTCGCGCCTGCTCCGGTGAGACCTCGGAGACGACGTCCGGTGACCGGGTGAGGGCCAGCTGGGCCTGGCTGGCGAACCAGTCGTCCTCCCCGGGCTCGCTGGCCACCAGCAGGAGCCCGCACTCGGCATAGCCGGTGTCGGGAGCGCCGTCGTCGGCCAGCCGGGAGATCAGGGTCCGGTAGTGGGCGGCAGCGGCCAGGCCGAACGAGAAGCAGCCGCCGTCGGGATTCCAGGTGGTCTCGGGCGAGAGGATGCCGGCCCCGGCATCGGTGGCCCGACCGGTGTGGTGACGGTCGACGAGGACCACCTCGGCCCCGAGGCCGGCGAGCTCGTAAGCGAGCGCCGTGCCGACCAGACCACCGCCGACGACGACCACGTCATAGGTGGCGTCGCTCACCGGAACCCGACGAGGCCGTGCGCGGGAGACACCGGGGTTGGCACCGTGGTCTCAGCGAAAGTCGACGCCGATGGCGACGGCGGCCTGACCGGCGGCCGAGCGGTAAGCGGCCTCGACCAGCCGATGGGCCCGCAGGGCGTCGTCGAAACCGGGAACCGCCGGCTCAGCCTTCCGCACGGCGTGCACCCAATGGCGATCGGCCGGATAGGTGAAGAAGACGAAGTCGCTCCGGTTGATCCCGAGGGCGGCGAAATGCTCCTGCCGCATGGCGGCCAGGTCGAGTCGCTCGGCCGGGGTGTCGGGCTGTTGAACGAGGTAGCCGTCCTCCTGCGCTCCAACGATGAAGTCGGTGGTGGCCTCGACGGCGCCGCGTTCGAAGAAGATCTCGAACCGGCGCTCCTCGCGGCCGCGGACGCCGTTGAAGATGGTGAGAATGGTGCCGACGACGCCCGACTCGTGCTCGACCGTCAGCGCCGCCACATCTTCCACGTCGTATCCGAAGACCGAGCGGCTGGAGGCGTAGACGCGGACGGCCGGTCCGAAAAGCCAGGAGACGATGTCGGCGCTGTGGACCGAATGTTCGAGCAGTGCACCCCCACCAGCCTGGGCCCGGTCCGATCGCCAGGAGCTGTGGCCGGGGACGACGTCACCGGTGGGCCAGTACTGGTCGTCGCGCAGGGTGTAGCCCATGGGCCGGCCCAGTTCGTTGCTCTCGACCGTCTTCCGCAGCCGGTTGATGATGGGATGGAACCGCGAGTGGAAGCCCACCTGGGCGGTCAGCCCCGATCCGGTGACCGCGTCGCAGATGGCCCGAACGTCGGCGAATGTCGGCGCCAGCGGCTTCTCGCAGAACAGGGGCTTGCCCGCCGCCAGGGTGGCCTGGACCAGGTCGAGGTGGGTGGACGTGGGCGCCGCGATCATGACCGCCTCGACGGCCGGATCGGAGATCACGTCGTAGGGGTCGGTGCTCATCCGGCCGAAGGGGCAGTTCCGCTGGACAGCGTCGCGGGCGTCGGCCGACGGGTCGGCGGCGGCCACGGCCACGATCTCGCCGTCTTCGGCCAGTTTCCGCAGTCCGTCGGCGTGGACCTGGCCAATCATCCCGCAGCCCAGCAACCCGATCCCGAGCCGATCAGTCGCCGGCCGCCCAGTCACCGGCCGCCCAGTGGTCGGCCGCCCGGTCGCCACAGTCGTCGTCCCCCGTCGCCGCAGGCCGGCTCAGGCGCGCCGGCCGGCCGACATCCGCTCCACCTGGGCCCGGATCGACGCGGTGGTCTCGGCCGACGACCAGATGGCCCGGACCTCGGGATCCACGACCGGCGCGTCTACGGCCATCCGCTCGGTCGCTGGTCGGCGGAGCTGGGCCTTGGCCAGCCGGAACGCCCCGGGAGCCACGGCGCCGAGCTCGGCCGCCACCGCCAGTGCCCTCTCGAGCAGGCCGTCGGCGGCCACGATCTCGTGCGCCAGTCCGGCGGCCACGGCATCGGCCGACTCGTAGAGCCGACCGCTCAGGACGACCTCCTCGGTCTGGTCGCCGCAGGCCCAACGCAGGATCTCGAGCGCCGAAACGGGGAAGGGCACCCCGACGAGGAGTTCGGAAGCGCCGATCCGGCCACCCTCGACCATGATCCGACGGTCACAGGCGCAGGCCAAGATGCAACCACCGGCCACCGCCGGGCCGTTGACGGCGGCGACCACCGGCAAGGGGAAGGCGAAGAGGCGAACGAAGGCGGCGCTCAGCAGAGGAAGCAGCTGCTCGAGATAGGGCGCACCTCCTTCGATCACCTGTTGCAGGTCGAGGCCGGCGGAAAAAACCCGGCCGGTGGCCGTGAACACCACGGCGCGGGCGTCGGTACGCTCGACGCTGTCGAGGGCATCGATCAATTCCCCGAGCAGCACGTCGTCGAGCGCGTGGACCTTGCCCTGGTCGAGCCGGACGATGGCGATCTCGTCGCGCCTCTCGATGGCGATCACCGGCTGGTCCCGGCGTTCATCACAGGAGTCGCAGGAGAGCCGGAGGCGACGGCCGCGGCCCGTCGGCCGAACAGGATCAGGATCATCGCGCCAGGCTACAAAAGGCCGCCTCCGGGAGGGAATCCGCCGGTGCGGGCAGGCGGTTAGGCCAGCCGGGGGGAGCGGACGGCGTCGACGAGCGAGAGCAGTGCCCGGACGTCGAAGGGTTTGGTGAGGAATCCCACCACGCCGCGGCCGAGCAATTGCCGGACCTCGTGGGCGGCCGCATCGCCCCCCACCACGGCCACCGGGATCCCGGCCGTCGCCGGATCCTCGCCCAATCGGTCGAGAACGGCTGTCCCCGGCATGTCGGGCAGGTTGAGGTCGACCAGGATCAGATCGGGCATGTGCTCGCGGGCGAGCTCGACGCCGAGGGAGCCGTGCATGGCGGCCAGCAACTCAATGCCCGGTCGCCGGGCCAACACCCGCTCGACCAGCTCCAGGTTGGCCAGGTCGTCCTCCATGAGCAGGACCCGGAAGGGGCCGCCGTCGGTGTCGCCGCCGATGGCGTCGGACCAGCCAGCCGCAGGGGAACCGGAATTGACGTCTGGTGCTTCTGTGGCCGTGGCCAACTCCACGAAGAAGGAGCTGCCCTCCCCGACGGCCGATGCGAATCCGATTCGGCCCCCCATCCGCTGGACCAGGTGCTGGGACAGAGCCAGTCCCACCCCGGTGCCCTCCACCCCCGTCATCTCTGCTCCCAGCCGGTCGAAGGGGGTGAAGACCCGGTCGCCGTCCTCGGCGTCGATGCCCCGGCCGTTGTCGACCACCAGCAAACGAAGATGGCCGGGGGCGCCCTCCTGGCAGGAGACCTCCACCCAGCCGCCCGGCCGGTTGTACTTGACGGCATTTGAGAGCAAGTTGAGCAGCACTTGCAACAGCCGCTGCCGGTCGGCGTGGACGAGGAGATCCCGGCCCGGCCCTATGGTCACCCGGACTTCCACGCCGGCGTCGTCGGCCATGGGCCGGCTCAGCTCGACGGCGTCGTTCACGATCTCAGCCAGGGCCACCGGCGTCATCAGCAGGTCCAGATGGCCCGACTCGATCCGGGCGATATCGAGGACCTCGTCGATCAGATCGAGCAGATGCCGTCCGGCCCGCAGGATGTGGTCGACGAAACCGGACTGCTCGTCGGGGAGCTCGTCCATCTGCAGCAGTTGGGAGAAGCCGAGGATCGAGTTGAGCGGCGTCCGCAGCTCATGGCTCATCCGGGACAGGAATTCGCTCTTCGCGTGACTGGCCCGCTCGGCCGCTTCCCGGGCGTCGCGCAACCTCTGTTCGGCCGTGATCCGGACCGTCATATCCCGAGTCACGATGACGGCACCGGCGAAGGCGCCGTCATCGTCGAAGACGGCCTGGCCCCGGGTGTCGAGCGTCACCCAGTGGCCCTCGGCGTGCTGGACCCGGAAGCGGGTTTGGACGCTCGGCTTGGTCCCCGCCACCATCCGGGCGAAGTCGTCGACGACACGTGCGGAGTCTTCGGGGTGGACGCGGGCCAGCAGATCGGGTACAGCCAGATCGCCGAACCTCCGGCCGAGCACCCCGTGGTCGGCGGCGCTCACATGCTGGACGGCACCGTCGCGGCCGAGCAGGGTGATGATGTCGGGGCTGGCCTGGAGCACGGTGGCCAGCAACCGCTCCCGGGCCGCCAGTGCCTTTTCGGCCTCGGTCCGCTCGGTGATGTCGGTGGCCAGGGCGCCCATGGCGTAAGGCGATCCGTCGTCGTCGAAGAGCAGGAAGCGCGAGACCCGGAATTCCCGTACCCCGGCGCGGGTGTGCATCCGGTCGTCGGAGACCAGAGGGACGCCGGTCTCCAGCAATACCCGCTCGCGCTCGGCGATCAGGGCGACGTCGTCGGGCCAGCTGTCGGAGGCCGTGGCCCCCACCAGGTCGTCCACCGGCATGCCCGTCACCCGCGACCACTGACGGTTCACGATCAGATACCGGCCCTGGAGGTCCTTCAGGACGATCGACGAAGGCGAGTACTCGAGGATCCCCCGCAACCGGACTTCGTCGTCGCGCAGGATCTCGTCGGTTTCCTTCTCCTCGGTCACGTCGCGCCCCGCGCCGTAGACGACCGTCCGTGACGCGTTGACCCGAGCCGTCCACTCGAACCAGCGCCATCCCCCGTCATGATGGCGAAGCCGAACCCGCAGACCCGTCACCTCGGACCCCGACCGCAGGCGGGCCAGCGCGGCGGCCACCCCATCGGCGTCGTCGGGATGGAGAAGATCGGCGGCGCTCGTTCGGGGCGGTCCGCCGGCCGCATCGCCGAGGGCCCGACTCATGGACTCGTTGCACCAGACGATCACCCCGTCGGTGTCGGCCTTGCAGAGCATCTGTCTCGAACGCGCCAGGGTGGCCGCCGTGCTCATGCGCCGGTCCCCCTTTCGCCGGCATCAGGGCGCCGGTCGCCGGCCTCGCTCTCGCCGGCCTCGCTCTCGCCGGCCTCGCTCTCGCCGGCCTCGCTCTCGCCGACCTCGCTCTCGCCGACCTCGCTCTCGCCGGCCTCGCTCTCGCCGACCTCGGCCTCGCCGACCTCGCTCTCGCCGACCTCGGCCTCGCCGACCTCGGACCGCCGGTCAGCAGGGGCCACCGACTCGATGACCCGGAGCAGCTCGCGGACGTCGATCGGTTTGGTCAGGTAGGCAGCCACGCTGGTGGTGTCGAGCCGGGCCATCCGGTCGGGGGTGGCGTCGGCGCTGACCACGACGACGGGGATGGAGGTGGTGGCGGGGTCGGCCCGCAGCCGACCGAGGACGTCCAGGCCCGACATGTCGGGCAGATGGAGGTCGAGGAGGATGACGTCGGGCTTGTGCCAGCGGGCCAGCTCGAGGGCCACCGCGCCCATGGTGGCGGCGATCAGTTCGATCTCCTGGTGCCGGGCCAGGATCTGCTCGACCAGGGCCAGGTTGGCCAAGTTGTCCTCCACGTGGAGGACCCGGATGGCCCCGTGCAGAACCGGCATTTCCTGATCGACCGGAGCGGTGGTCTCGAATTCTCCCGGGGCCGAGGCGAGCGGCAGCAGGACGCTGAAGGTCGAGCCGACGGCCACGGTCGAGCCGACCACGATCTCCCCGCCCATCCTTTCGACCAGATGCTTCGACAGGGTCAGGCCGACACCGGTTCCCTCGACCCCGGAGTGCTCGGCTCCCAGCCGGTCGAAGGGCTCGAAGACCCGGTCGAGATCCTCGGCTCGGATGCCGGGGCCGCTGTCGACAACGGAGATCCTGACCCGGCGGTCGTCGGTCCGGGTCACAGCGACCACCACCGGGTCGGACCGGTGGCTGTATTTGATGGCGTTGGAGAGCAGGTTGAGAAAGACCTGAAGCAGCCGCTGCCGGTCGGCCAGGGCGTAGGTGTCGGGAAGACACGCCGAGGTGTCAACCAGAAGCCGGACCTCGCGGTGCTCGGCCAGGGGACGGGCCAGCTCCACGGCGTCACCCAGGGCGTCGAGGACGAGAACGGGCTCGACCGAGAGATCGAGGTGGCCCGCTTCGATCCGGGCGATATCCAGGACCTCGTCGATCAGGTTCAGCAGATGCTGTCCGGCCCGGAGGATGTGGCCGACGGCCTGCTCCTGGGGAACCGTGAGATCGTCCATGTCGAGCAGCTGGGCGAAACCGAGCACGGAGTTGAGCGGCGTCCGCAGTTCGTGGCTCATCCTCGAGAGGAACTCGCTCTTGGCCCGGCTGGCCCGCTCGGCCACCCCGACGGCGGTGAGCAGTTCGGCTTCGAAGACGAGATCCTCGGTGATGTCCCGGGACATGACGAGCGCCCCGACGGCTCGGCCGTCCTCCCCCACGATGGACTGGCCCCGGGAATCCAGGGTCACCCAGTGGCCGTCGGCGTGCCGGGCCCGGAAGCGGAGGTCGAGCCGGGTGCTCTCGAGGGTGAGCAACCGGGCGTACTCCCGGTAGATGGTGGGGATGTCGTCAGGATGGACGAGCGCCTCGAGGTCGTCCTGGACGGGATGGTCGACGCCATAACCGAGGATCCGTTCCGACGCCTGGCTGACTTCGCGTATCCGACCGGTGTGATCGAGGATGGTCACGATGTCCGGGGACGCCTGGACGATCGTCTCGAGCAGCCGCTCCCGTTCGGCCAGGGCAGCCTCCGCCCGAGTCCGGTCGGTCACGTCGGTGGCGATGCCGGCCATCCCGACCACCCGTCCGCCGCGGTCACGCAAGGAGAAGCGGACGGTCATCATGGTGTGCGGTCCGTCGTCCAAGAGGACCACGTCGTCGCGCGTCAGGCTCTCGGCGCCGAGCAGATCGTCGGACTCGTCGAGAGAGGCCTCGGGCCAGATGTCCGTCGCCGTCCGGCCGAGCACATCGTCGCGTTTCAAGCCGAGCGGCCCGAGGAAGGCGTCGTTCACCAGGACATAGCGGCCCCCGAGGTCCTTCACGAAGATGGCCGACGAGGAATGGTCGATGATGGCCTGCAAACGGCCCCGCTCCGACCGGAGAGCCGCCCGACTCAGATACCGGTCGGTGACGTCACGGCCCGCCCCGTGGCCGATTCCCCCGCCGGCCGGCCGTTCGACGGTCCACTCGAGCCAGCGCCAGGTGCCATCGCTGTGGCGCCACCGGCTCGCGGCGCCGTCAGAAGCAAAGCCCGCGGACCGCGGGCAGAACAGGTCGCCCACCGCCTCTTGGTCGTCGGGATGGACCAGCTCGTCCAGAGTCCGGCCCGGCAGCTCCCCGGCACCGGCGCCGAGGGCGGCCTCCACGGCGGCGTTGCTCCAGAGCAGCCGGCCGTCGGAATCGAGGTCGACGAAGAGCTCTCCGGGCAGCGCCAGGAAATGGCCGACGTCCTCGTCGGTCAACTCCCCTGACGGGGCTCCCTGTGACTGTGCTCCCTGGCCCAACCGAGTCGTCCTCGCCTCGCGGCGCGCCACCGGGCGCCTCCCCCGGTATCGGCATTTGTTGGGTCGGTGTTGAGTCGAGCAGCACGGAAAGTGGCGAATCTGGTTCCCGGTGGCCCGGGGTTCAGTCCTCGGCCAGGCCGAGCCGGCGGGCATCGGCCCGGACCTGTTCGATCGCCTCGGGGGAGTCGGAGTTCTCGGCCACCATCTGCATGAACCGCTGGGGCACCATCTCGATGAAGATCCCCTCGGCCTCGGCCGTGAGGTCGTCGCCGTGGTGGATGGTCCCGGAGGTGAAGATCTTGCGTCCCTCCCGGCGGAGGAACTTGGCCTCGAGCCGGAGAGCCGAGAGCAGCGGGGTGGGCTTGCGGTAGCGGATGGTCAGGGTGCCGGTCATCCCCGGATTGCCGGAGAGGATGTTGGCCGCCCCGAGCATCTCGTCGAAGACCATGGCGATCACCCCGCCGTGGACACAGGTCGGTGGTCCCTCGTATTGGTAATCGAACCAGGCCTCGCCGTAAAGGACGCCGTCCACCGCCCGGACCACCACCGGCGGGGCCACCGGGTTGGCGAAACCGATGACCGGGCTGGAGGGGAAGAATTCCTGAGCCTGACCGACGGGATCGGGCTGGGCGCGCGGGCGCCGTCCGGGCCCGGCGGCCGCTTCCATGGCGTCGGCGGCGGCGGCCACGGCCGCCGCCGCCGCCAGCAGCGCGCCCTGATCGAGGGGCTGGCCGACCATGGCCGAGGTCACCCGGCGGACGGCGCTGGCCAGGGCGAAGCGGACGTCGTCACTGTCGTGGCCGGCCGGGGCGGTCAGCTCACCGCCCGAGATCCCGAAGTCGGAGACCCCGGGCCCGCCCTCGGGGGTCATTTCCGCCGGTAGACGGGCGGGCGTTTTTCGGCGAAGGCCTTCTGGCCTTCGGCCGCGTCCTCGGTGCCGAAGATGGGCCAACCGATGTCGAGCTCCACCTTTAGGCCCTCGATCTCCGAGAGGCCCTCTGTCTGGCGGACCGAGCGGAGGATGGCTTCGACGGCCAGGGGGCCGTTGGCCCCGATGACCTCGGCGATCTTGAGCGCCTCGGCCAGGGCCTCGCCGTCGGGGACGACCCGGCCGATCAGGCCGATCCGCAAGGCCTCTTCGGCCGAGACCTCCCGGGCCGTGAGCAGCAGGTCCATGGCCACGGTGTAGGGGATCTGCCGGCGCAGCCGGACGGTGGAGCCGCCCAAGGGGAAGAGTCCCCGCCGGGCCTCGAAGACGCCGAACTTGGCCGATGCCCCGGCCACCCGGATGTCGGTGGCCTGCAGGATCTCGGTCCCCCCGGCCACGGCCCAGCCCTCGACGGCGGCGATCAAGGGCTTGCGCAATTGGTAGTGGCGGAGCAGGGCCTTCCAGTGCAGATCGGGATCGGCCTCCCGGCGATGGGCGTACTTCTCCGCCTCCGGCGACGAGATCGACTTCAGGTCCATGCCCGAGCAGAAGGTGCCGCCGGCGCCGGTGAGGATGGCACAGCGGATGTCGTCGTTGGCGTCGATCTCCGTCCAGGCGTCGACCATGCCGACCAGCATGGCCATGGAGAGGGCGTTCTTCGCCTCGGGCCGGTTCATGGTGACGATGGCCGTCGTCCCCTTGACCTCGAAGGTCAGGTTCTCGGTGCCGATCTCGGGCATGAGGTTCTCCGCTCCCCCGTGGCCCGGGCTCAGAGCCGCTCGATGATGCTGCCGGTGGCGAGCGCCCCGCCGCAGCACATGGCGACCAGGGCGAACTGGCCGTCGCGGCGCTCGAGCTCGTGCAGGGCGGTGGTGATCAGCCGGCTGCCGGTCGAGCCCACTGGATGGCCGATGGCGATGGCGCCGCCGTTGACGTTCACCTTCTCGGGGTCGGCCTCGTGGACCTTGGCCCAGGAGCAGACGACGGAGGCGAAGGCCTCGTTGACTTCGAAGATGTCGATGTCGCCCATAGTCATGCCCGCTTTGGCCAGAACCTTGGTGGTGGAGGCGATGGGACCGTCGAGGTGGTAGTAGGGGTCGGAACCGATCAGCACCTGGGCCACGATCCGGGCCCGGGGCCGCAGCCCATGGGCTCGGGCCTTCTCTTCGGACATCCAGAGGACCGCGGCGGCACCGTCGGAGATCTGGGAGGAGTTGCCGGCCGTGTGGATGCCGTCGGGGATGACCGGCTTCAACTTGGCCAGGCCCTCGGCGGTGGTCTCGCGCAGTCCCTGGTCGGTGGTGATGAGCTGCTTCTCGCCGGTGGGGCCGTCGGGGCCGACGACCGGGGCCTCGATGGAGAAGACCTCCCGCTCGAAGCGGCCCTCGGCCCAGGCCCGCGCCGCGTTGCGCTGGGAGCGGAGGCCGAGTTCGTCCACGTCTTCCCGGGAGATCCCGTACTTCTGGGCGATCCGCTCGGCCGCCCCGAACTGGTCGGGCATGTCCCAGGGGAAGTCGTCGGGCCGGGACTTGCCCGGACCGTTGAAGGCGTTGGCCCCGAGGCCCACCCGGGACATGGCCTCGATGCCGCAGGCGATACCGACGTCGATGGCGTCGGCGGCGATCAGGCCGGCGACGAAGTGGTTAGCCTGCTGGGCCGAGCCGCACTGGCAGTCGACGGTGGTGGCGGCCACCTCGTAGGGCAGGCCCTCGGAGAGCCAGGCCGTCCGGGTGACGTTGGAGGCCTGCTCGCCGGCCTGGGTGACACATCCCCCGACGACCTGCTCGACTTCGGAGGGCTCGATGCCGGCCCGCTTGACCAGCTCGACCTGGGCCGAGCCCAGCAACTGGGCGGCGTGGAAGCCGGAGAGCCAGCCGTTCTTCTTGCCGATCGGGGTCCGGACCGCTTCGATGATCACCGGTTGTGCCACGTGAATTACCTCCCAGAGAAGTCGGCCAGGAGTATAGAACCGGTTCTAGTGACCTGTCCCCAGGCCGGCCAGGACGGCGTCGGCGAAGCGGCGGGGGGATTCGAGCATCGGGAAGTGGCCCACCCGGTCGAGCACGGTGACCGCGGCGTCGGGTCGGGCCTGGCGCAGCCGGGCCGTCATGGCCAGAAGGGCGATGGGGTCGTCGGCCCCCCAGACGACGGCCAGCGGTGAGGGATGGGACTCGATGGCCCCGGTGTAGCGGGCCTGGCTGCGGCGGCGCTCCTCGATGTAACGGATCGTCCGGGGCAGCAGCCGGGCGCCGCCCTGGTGGGAGATCAGCTCCCAGGCGGCGTCGAGCTCGGCCTCGTCAAGGTGGCTGTCCGGGCTGAGGGTGGCGGCCAGGCCGGCCTTGGTGGCGGCGCCATCGGCACCGGTGCCCTCGGCCAGGATGGCGTCGGGCAGAGAGAGGAGGAGCTCCTGGCCCGTCGAGAGCCGGGCCATCTCGATGTAGATGGAGCCGTTGCTGAGCAGCCTCCGGCTGATGTCCACCGGCCAGGAGCCCTCGGCCTGCCGGGCCAGCAGCTCACCGCCGACGGTGTCGCCCATGTCGTGGCTGAGCAGAGCGAACCGGGTGAGGCCGGTCTCGGCCACGAAGGCCTCCACCAGATCGGCCTGCAGGTTCATGGTGTAGCCGATGTCCGGCTTGGCCGAGAGGCCGTAGCCGAGCATGTCGAGCAGAAGGACCCGGCGGTCGGCGGCCAGGGCGGGCAGGATCAGCCGGAAGTCGAAGGAGGAGGTGGGAAAGCCGTGGAGGACCAGAAGGGGCTCGTGCTCCTCGGCGCCGGCGGCAGCGACGTCCATGGTGAAGATCCGGTGGCCGAGCAGGTTCCGGTAGAGGCCGCGCTCCTCCCAGTCCGCCACCGCATCCGACCGCCAGGACCGCGTCGCTGTCACCGTCTCTCTTCTCTTGCTGTCACTGCTATTACGTCAGGGCTCTTGCCGCCAGGGCGTCGGGGGTCGGCTGACGGATTCGATGAGGAAGACGGAGCCGACCAGTTGATGGTAATGGAGGGTGGAACCGTCGGCGCTGAGCGAACGGGCTTCGGCGAAGCCGGTGATACCGGCCAGCGGTTGGACGTGGCCGAAGGTTTGGCCCGGGTGAAGAAGAGTTCGAGGCCGGCGCTCGAGATCGAGGGGCATAGGTGAGGAGGCCGTCTTGTCGACCGGCCGCAGGATCCGGGCCGAATGGGGGTGGGGGGCGAAGGAGCCGGCGGAGAAAGGGCCGGCGCGGACGATGGCCGGGCTGGAGGAGTGACTGCGGGTGGAGACGAAGGAGAAGGTGCCGACGTCGTCCATGGTCGGGGTGGCCGACAGCGCCGAAGGGTTGTTCGTTTCCTCGATCGGACCCTGGTAGACGAACTTTTGGGTGGGGACGCGCGTCGCGTACTGCAGGGCGGCGATGTCAGGTGACTGGGTTGGAGCGGTCGAAGAACAGGGTCCGACCGTCCCGATGGACGCTGGGCCGGGCCACGGCCGAACTGGAGGTCAGGAATTTCTTACAGGTCAACGGACGAGGCGGCGCCAGCCTGCGTCGACGGCCACCGCGGCCAGCACCACCAGCGACAGCTCGAACGGGGCCCGGAAGCGGACGATGCCGTAGTCGACGGCAGCCACCAGGGTGAGGACGCCGGCCGGGACGAGCAACGGCCACTGCCATCGCTGGCGGCGCCGGAGGACGACGACCCCGACCAGCGCCACCGGAAGCAGGGCGTAATAGATGACCAGACCGGCGATGGAGGCAGCGACGGGCCGGCCTTCGTTGACATCGAGCCGGGCCATCTGCACGGGAGCGTAGAGGTCCCAGAGCCGGGCCACCCGGACGGCGGCCACCAGCGGCAGGCGAGACTCGTGCTTCGTGATGTAGTGCTCGGCCGCGTGCAACTGCCGCGACGAGGTCACCGACTGGTCGGATCCCGGCACGATGCCATGACGCGAACAGGGCAGGCTCCACAGACCGATGCCCGGGCCGAAGTAGGTGGTCGGGCAGTTGGCCCCGAGAAGAACGGGGCCGTCGCCGGTGGAGATATAGGTGGCGTCGTGGAAGGTGGCCAGATTGCGTCCCAGCCACGGTCCCACGGTGAGAAGGGCGGCGGCCACGGCCAGGGCGGCCAGGGCCAGACGGACCGGGAGACGGACAGGACGGCAGGCCAGGGCGGCGGGAACGAGCAGGAACGGCACCAGCAGGACCAGCTCGGCCCGGACGAGGATCTCCACCCCGCAGGCGACACCGGCCAGGGCGGCGTTGGCCCATGTGGGAGCGCAGAGCAGTCGGTAGACGGCCAGGAGGATGACGGCCATGACCAACATGGACAGGGTCTCCGACATGACGATGCCGTTCGGGATCCAGAAGTTGGGGTAGACGGCGGCCAGGCCGGCGGCCACGATCCCCACCCGCGCTCCGGCGATCCGGCGGCCGAGCAGGCCGACCAGGAAGACGACCACCGTGCCCAGGGCGGCCATGGTCAGCCGTTGGGGCAGAGCATCGGCTGGGACCCCGAAGAGATACGACACCGGGGTGAGGACCAGGGCGGTCAGCGGAGGGTGGGCGGCGTCGGGGCCGACGGCGAAAGGAGGAGCCTCGAAAAAGTGGCCCAGAGAGATCAGGTAGGACTGGAGGGAGTAGTAGAGGGCGTCGTAGGTGTGGCCGTTCTCGTGTCGGGTGACGACCAGGACGTAGGCCAACCGGATGCCGAGGGCAGCCAGGCAGACGGCGGCCAGCAGGATCCGGAAACGTCGGCCGACGGTGGCATCATCGGACACGTCGATGGCCGGGTCCACGACGGTCCCCGGGTTAGCGGACGAGACGGAAGAAGGCCCGGACGTCGGAGACGAACGACGCGGGTTGTTCGAGGGCGGCGAAGTGACCGCCGCGGTCGAATTCGCTCCACTGACGGATATCGCTGTACAGCCGCTCGGCCCATCGGCGCGAGGGCCGGATGATCTCCTTGGGGAAGATGGCGGCCCCCATCGGCACGGTGACCGGCTCGGCGCCGAAGTCGGCGAAGCTCTCCCAGTAGAGCCGGGCCGACGATGCCGCCGCCGCCGGAAGCCAGTAGAGCATGACGTTGTCGAGCAGCTCGTCGCGACTGAGGATGTTCTCGGGGTGGCCGTCGCAGTCGGTCCAGGCCCAGAACTTCTCCAGGATCCAGGCCGCCTGGCCCGCCGGTGAGTCCACCAGGCCGTAGCCGAGGGTCTGGGGCCGGGTCGACTGCTGCTTGGAATAGCCCGTCCCCCACTGGTTGTGCTCACTCAAGCTGGCCAGGGAGGCGGCCTCCGCTTCGGTGAGATCGCCCAGGTCACCGCGGCGCGGGACAGCCGGGACCATGTTCAGATGGATGCCGAGGCAGTGGTCGGTGTCCAGTCGGCCGATGGCGGTGGTGACCGCCGCGCCCCAATCTCCGCCCTGGGCGCCGTACCGGTCGTAGCCGAGCCGGCTCATCAAGGTGGCCCAGGCCGAGGCGATCCGCGGCACTTTCCAGCCGGCGCGGCTGGGCTTGTCGCTGAACCCGTATCCGGGGAGCGAGGGACAGACGACATGGAAGGCATCGGCGGCGTCGGCACCATGGGCCGCGGGGTCGGTGAGCGGTCCGATCACCTTCAGGAATTCAACGATCGATCCGGGCCAGCCATGGGTGAGAACAAGGGGGAGAGCGTCGCGCTCAGGCGACCGCACGTGGAGAAAGTGGAAGCCCAAGCCGTCGAGTTCGGTGGTGAACTGCGGGAGGGCGTTCAGCCGGTCCTCGGTGTCCTGCCAGACGTAGTCGTCGGCCCAGTAGCGGCAGACTTCCTGCACGTAGGCCAGGGGGATTCCCTGCGACCAGTCGTCGACGGTCTCGCGTTCGGGCCAGCGGGTCCGACGGAGGCGCTCGGCGAGGTCGTCGAGCCGGGCCTGGCCCACCTCGATGCTGAACGGAAGGATGTTCTCGGTCACGGCGACTCCCTCGAGACGAACCGCCGGAGATCGGCGATCCGGTTGCTGACGATGGCGTCGACCCCCGCCTGGGCCATGCGGACCATATGGCGCGGCTCGTCGACCGTCCAGGTGGACACTTTCACCCCGAGTCGGTGAAAGGCTTCCACCCGTTCGGGAGTGACCAGTCGGAACATGGGATTCCAGAACTCGGCCGCCAGCTCCTCGAGCAGTGTCGGTGCCGGAGGTTCCGGCTCGATCCAGGTCAGGCCGATCCTGGCGTCGGGGGCGAGAACGCGCAGCATCCGCAGGGCCTCGACATTCCCGGTCACGAAGAGCGAGCGGGCCATGGCGTCGGCTTCGCGGACAGTCTCCACGGCCCCGGGCACCACGTCGGTCTCGGTGAAGTCGACCATGATAGGAATGGCCACGTGACGGAGCGTCTCGGCCAATGTCGGGATGCGTTCGTCCCCCCACCCGATCTCGCCAAGCGTGGCCAGATCGAGATCGGCCACGGCCCGGTCCACGCCCCAGAGTCGCTGCAGGCTGGCGTCATGAAGGACGACGACGACGGCGTCACTCGTCCGGCGGAGATCGAGCTCGATCATGTCGGCCCCCTGGTGC
This sequence comes from Acidimicrobiales bacterium, assembly GCA_035535015.1. Taxonomy (GTDB): domain Bacteria; phylum Actinomycetota; class Acidimicrobiia; order Acidimicrobiales; family UBA8190; genus Palsa-661. The sequence goes on from DATLQU010000060.1 coordinate 139,542, forward strand.
ACGGCGGACGAGAACGCGGCCAGGGTGTTCTCACGCTCACCCACCGGGTCACCGCGGTGGGCAATGGTGATCGTCACGACGTCATTTGACTCAAGTTCGGCCCCTGCCGCCAGTCAGACGATGGAGGAATGAGGAGATGGACGAGTCGGCCATCCGCCGGGCGCTGGACGCCGAGCGCGCCGTCACACTGAGCCGGATCGAGGCGATGACCGCCGACTTCGACGGCATCGTCTCCGCTGTCGCCGGCATGAACGGAGACGACGAGCACGACCCCGAGGGATCGACCGTGGCCTTCGAACGTGCGCAGGTCGCCGCACTCCTGGACGAGGCACGCAGCTATCAGGGCGACATCGAACGGGCGGAGGCCAGGCTGGCCGCCGGCGCCTACGCGGTCTGCGAAGCCTGCGGGGCCGGGATCGCCCCCGACCGACTGGCGGCACGACCGGCGGTCCGGACCTGCATCGGTTGTGCGCTGTCCCTGCCTCGGCGGTGAGGCCCGAGGGGTGAACCTGTGCCTGAGGCCCGGATTTGTGTCCGATGTTCGTGTCCGGTGCCGGACATGTCCGGCGAAGGCGAATATCACCGAGGATTCTGGGCCAGAATGGGCCGGGCGTCCGCCGGCGTCCTCAAGGGCAAGGAGAACCGCCCAATGGACATCGTCCGCACTGCCGATGGCACCCTGACCGTTCCCGTCGACGCCAAACGGCAGCACCACGAAGACGGTGACGAGACCTCGTCGGCGGGCACCGACGCTGAGCCGGTGGGGAATGGCGACGCGCCCACCACCCGGCAGATTCATCCCGGAGAAGGTGGCTACGACGAGGCGCTGGCCGAATGGGATCACCAGCAGAATCCCGACCGGGCGCCGGTGGTGTCGACGGCCACCGGTCGGCAGGAGGCCATGACCCTCGTCCACGCCGTGGCCGTCTCACCCGACCACGCCGTCGATCGCGCCGTGAAGGCCCTTGACGACCCCGAAGCGAGCGGTGAAGCATTGCGCCATGTCCTCGTGGGTGGTGTGCACTCCGTCGAAGACTTCGCCACCCAGGTGGCCAGGGCCGAAGGTGGCGAACCGCTCTCCGCTCACGAGACGACCAAGATCATCGGAGAGGTTCTGACCGAACTCGACGAATGAGTACGAGGCGCCGTCGCCGGACGAGCGCACGCCACCGGACGGCCGTCGGTGTCGTCACCACCCTGTCCGAGAAAAGCTTCCCCACCGCCCACCAGTGCACCTCCTGGGCTCAGATGAGATGAGGACGACGGAGAGCGGTCGGGCCGATGGGAGACGCCAAAGCGGATTCCGTCGATTGTCGCCGGCGTGAAAGAGACAGAGTCGGTGGCCGTCGGGTCGAGCTCGCCGTCGAGGTTGTCGGACTCGAAGTAGACAGTGACCTGTTCCTCATCAGGGACGTCGTCGACCAGGTCCACCGAGAAGGTACCCTCACCATCCGGACATTCGAAGCGCAGATACCGGTCGTTCTTGACGATGAGGGTGAGGCCGGGCGTGCGGTAGAACGCCTCCGAACGCTCGATGTCGGTCGACCCGACGGTCACCTGGTTCAGGCGCTCCGGGCATTCCAGGACAGCGGCGACGAAGGGGCTGGAGCGTCTCGGCCGGGACCGGTACGGTACCGAGAATGATGACGGTCGACGACGCCGGTCGGATGGCCGAGGATCTGCCGGAGGTGACCGAGGGCGAACGGCACGGCACCCTCAGCTGGTCCGTCGCCGGCAAGGCCTTCGCCTGGGAGCGCCCGTTCAGCAAGGCCGATGTCAAACGGTTCGGCGATATCACGGCCCCCGAGGGACCGATCCTGGCCGTCCGGGTGGAGAACCTCGACGAGAAGGGGGCTCTCCTGGCTGCGAACCAAAAGGGCTTCTTCACTATTGCCCACTTCGAATTGCCCACTTCGACGGCTACCCGGCCATCTTGATCCAGCTCCGGAGAGTCACGAAGCGGGCCCTCGAAGACGCCATCTTCGCCGGCTGGCTGGCCTGCGCTCCACCGACGCTCATCGACCTCCACTTCACTCGATGACACGCCTTGACCGTCAACGACGCTGCCGTCCGTGAATCAACTCGACGTCCCCATCCAAACCGGTGACGGACCGCCGGTCGTGCTGCTTCACGGCTTCGCCATGCGCCCGGCCACCTACGGTGGACTGGTGCGACTCCTGGCCGAACGCTGTCGGGTCTATGTGCCCGACCTGTTCGCCGTGCCGGGTCGCTGGAGCTATCCGAAGGTGCTCGACGCCTTCGTCGCCACCGTCGAGGGCTTGGGCCTCGAGCGATGCAGCCTGATCGGCCACTCCTTCGGCGGAGGTATCGCACTCGGCTTCGCCTCGCGCTGGCCCGAACGCGTGGTCGAAATCGTCTTCTCCGACTCCCTGGCCGCCTCGCGGGAATGGAAACTCGCCGCCGAAGTCCTGCACCACCCGGTGCGGCTTCTCCGGTTGGCCACCCCGACGGCGGGAGCGGCCTTCGCCCGGACCTGCGTCGACCATCCGCGCCAGCTCGTCGACGCGGCCTGGTGGGGCTTTACCAGCAGCCGGGAGAACGACAGCGAGGACATCGCCCGGGAGGGGATACCGGCACATGTCCTGTGGGCCAACCGCGATTCCATCCTGGCCCGTTCCGACGGGATGCGCTTCGCCACGGAGCTCAACGCCACGTTCTCGGTGGCGTCAGGGCCCGCCGGCGAGGCCTATGACCACGATTGGATGTTCGAGCAGCCCCGGGCCTTCTTCGATCATCTGGACGCCCTGGGACTGAAGGCGCTGTCGTCTTGAGGCCCGGCACTGGGGGCGGTTAAAGATGCCCGCCCACAATGCCGATTCTCATTGATCGAGAGTGGACGAGGTGGACCATGAGCGACATGTCCCAGGGGATCGGTTGGTGGATCGCCTCGGACGGCAAGTGGTACCCGCCTGAACTCCATCCGTCCCGGCGACAGGACCCTGTATCTCCCCCGTCCACCGTCACCGATGCCCATGGCTCCTCGACACCGGCCAGCGCCACGTCGTATGGGGGGTCCTCGCCCCTCTCGGACTCCTGGACATCGGTCGACCTCGCGTCACGGGGGGCCGAGCCGACGTCTGCCCCCGTGGAGACGCTCACGGCCTACGGTCAGGTGGGGCCCGAAGGATGGGCACCGGCTCCCGGCCCCGCGACACCACAGACCGGCGGGGGCCGGACACGTCGTCTGAGCCGTCGGGCCATGGTGGGTGCCGCTGCCATCCTGGTCGCCGTCATCGCCATCGCCACCGGTCTGGTCATCGCTCTGGGCTCGGGTGGCCCGGCCTACCCGAAGGCTTGGAACCCGAGGGTGCTGAGCATCGTGCATTTCGTCGAACACGAACGCGGCCTGACCTTCAAGCATCCGGTCAAGGTCGAATTCCTCAACAAGGCCAAGTTCAACAAGGCGGTCAGTGTCCCCCAGCCGCAGACGTCGTCGGATCGGTCCTCGCTCGCGCGGGCACTCGAGGAGCTGCGGGCCCTGGGCTTGGTCCACGGCAATGTGAACCTGGCCCACGCCGAGAACACGCTGCAGCAGAGCGACGTGGTCGGGCTCTATGTCCCCGAGGACAAGACCGTCTTCGTTCGTGGCTCCTCGCTCACACCGTTCGTCCGCGTCACCCTGGCGCACGAGCTCACCCATGCTCTGCAAGACCAGTATTTCGACATCACCACATTGCGATCGAGCGCCACCGGGGACGACTCGGCGCTGACCGCCTTGATCGAAGGCGATGCGGTCCGCACCCAGACCGCATATGAGAAGACCCTGTCGGCCGCCGACCGTCAGGCGTACGACAAGGCCAGCAACCAGTTCCAGGGATCATCCAGCAGTGGGTCCTCGAATGTCCCGGCGATCCTGAGCGACATGCTGGAATATCCCTACGCCTTCGGACCCACGTTCATCGATCATCTCGTGGACCAAGGTGGAACCGGGGCCATCGACAATGCCTTCCGTCATCCTCCCGTCGCCCAGGCGCAGATCGTCAACCCTGACGCCTACCCGATCGGTTGGACTCCGGCCAAGGCGGACGCGCCATCTGTACCCCACGGCGATCGCGTCACCGACCCGGCCAGCCCGTTCGGCCAGATCACGTTGTTCGAGGTTCTCGGCAGCCGCCTGGGCTATGCGACCGCATGGAGCGCCGTCCAAGGTTGGCAAGGGGACAGTTCCCTGGCGTACCGCGACCACGACAAGACGTGCGACGCCGTCGCCGTTCGTATGCAGACGTCAGCGCGGGCCAAGGCGCTCGCCGGTGTCACGCGTCAGTGGGCTCTGGCCGGCGTGAAACAGGCGGTCGTTCACCAGACGGGGCGGATGGTCACCATCCGCTCGTGCGATCCGGGCGCCAGTGCACCCCGCCTGCCCACAATCACTCCTTCGGCCTTCGACGTTCTGGCAGCGCGGGCACAGATCATCGATGGCTTCATGACCGAGAGTCAGGTCGACTTCGCCCTCGGCGCCTGTGTCAGCGACGAGCTGATCGCCGATCTGGGGCCGAGCGGCTACCACGAGCTCACGGCCAATTCGTTGACGGCCGGCCAGAAGGTGACGATCCGGCAACTCATCGGAACCGGCGCCGTAAACTGTCGAAGCCGAGGTATCAACTAGGCCACGTCTGACCGTCGCCGTCGGCGCCGAACTGCGGCGGTTAGACAGGCGCGGGGAAGAGCGCTGATCGACACACTGGAAGCCCACGCTCAGCATGCACTCATCATGCTCAGGTGGTTGGAGCGCCCACCCGAGAGCCTTCTCTGTGGTGGAGGTGGAGACGCCACGTCGACCATCCCGCCAAACAGTGCGGCGTCGTCGGCTCCATCGTGCTCGGCACCACTCTTGCCCACCGACACAGAGTGCCCGATGCGGGCGACGCCGGGCCACGAGGTCCCACCACAGAGAGAGGCGACCACCGGTGTCCCGCAAGGGTTACGCCTTCCTGGCGCCGCGGGTGCCCCACGACCAGGTGGCGTCGCATGCTCTCGACACGGGTGGGACGCATCCGAGCGGCATCAACTGGGCTCACACCTGCACAGCGGACTCCAACTCCACCTCCAGGGCTTGGGGTCCATGAGCCCAAAAGACATCGACGGGGTCATAGCGGCCCCGATCGAGGGGGGTCACCGACGCCACGTTGTCCAGGAATACCTCCACCGCGACCCGAGCCTCGAGTCGGGCCAGGCTGGCTCCTGGGCACACGTGAGGTCCGGCCCCGAAGGCCAGGTGACCGCGAGGATCAAGGCGATCGACCCGGAAGCGGTCGGCCTCTTCGAAGTGCGACTCGTCTCTGTTGGCAGACGCCAACCCGAAGGCAACCTTGTCGTTGGCCGAGAGATATTGACCATGCAGTTCGGCATTGACAGTGCAGTTGCGCATGAGGAACCGGATGGGAGGGTCGTGGCGTAGGGACTCCTCGACGGCGGCCGGGACCAGTTGACGCTCGGCGCGCAGTTGCTGGAAGAGGCCGGGATCATTGGCCAGGGTCCACAAGACGTTGGCCATCAGGTGTCGGGTGGTCTCATTTCCCGAGATGAAGAGAAATACGAGTTGGGTGCGCGCCTCGACGTCGGTCAGCCGACGTCCCTCGACTTCGGTGCTGATCAGGCGTGTGATGAAGTCGTCACGCGGCTGAGTGGCGATCTCCATCATCGCTCACTCCTCAAGTGACATTCTGGTGGCGAAGTGGCTCGAACGGGACACGTCAAGGTGAACTTTGGGGGTGCCGAGTTTCAGTCGCCTGGCGTGAAGTGGGCTGGCATCCACCGCGGCATTGCCCGCGATCGAGGGAGTCCGAGTTCGGATTGACCGCTCGCCACTACCGGGAGGGGTGTGGGGTTGTGGGTGGCGCTGATCGAAAGGATCGGGCGCAATCGCTCTGGACGTGACGCCAAGAGCGGGGCACCACCGGACCTGAGACGCCCGCACCCGAGGTACGTTGCGAATGGGCCTTTCGACCCTGGTGGGTAAGGGGGTGAAAGATCGACAATCATCTATGTGACCTCTCTACGTGAGGCTTTGGAGAAACCCGAGCCACAAGGCCCGGTCATTGGCCAGCTCTCCCTGCTCGACCGTTTCTTGCCCGTGTGGATTGGGGCCGCGATGGCCTTGGGCGTCGTGCTTGGCCGACTCCTTCCTCACCTCGACACCTGGCTCTCAACCGCAAACCTGGCGGGCACGAGCCTCCCGATCGCCATCGGTCTGCTCGTCATGATGTACCCGGTGCTCGCAAAGGTCCGCTACAGCGAGCTGGGCCGGGTCACCTCCAACCGTCGGCTCATGGTGCCGTCGCTCGTTCTGAACTGGGTCATCGGTCCAGCAGTCATGTTCGCCTTGGCCTGGTTGATGCTTCCCGACCTGCCTGAATATCGCACGGGCCTCATCATTGTCGGGATCGCCCGTTGCATTGCCATGGTGCTCATCTGGAACGACCTGGCCGGGGGGAATAGAGAGGCCGCCGCCGTGCTCGTTGCTCTGAACTCGCTATTCCAGATCGTTGCTTTCGCCGCCCTCGCATACTTCTACCTGCACGTCTTGCCGAGTTGGCTGGGACTACCCACCGCCGCCGTGCAAGTCTCGATCTGGGCCGTCGCAAAGAGCGTTCTCATTTTCCTCGGTATCCCACTCGCCGCCGGCTGGGCCACTCGCAATCTCGGAGAGCGCTACCGAGGCCGACAGTGGTACGAAGAGCGCTTCATCCCCCGAATCGCCCCGGCCGCCTTGTACGGCTTGCTGTTCACCGTCGTCCTTCTCTTTGCTCTGCAGGGAAACGCGATCAGCCAGCACCCCGGCGACGTTGCCCGTATCGCCTTGCCGCTGCTTGCCTACTTCGCATTGATGTGGACCGGATCGTTCGCCCTTGGCTATCGGATGCGTCTCGGATACCCCTCCACCGCCACGTTGGCCTTCACCGCTGCCAGCAACAATTTCGAGCTGGCGATTGCGGTCGCGATCGGGGTCTTCGGCGTCACCAGCGGGCAGGCCCTGGCCGGCGTCGTCGGACCGCTGATCGAAGTTCCGGCGCTGGTGGGCTTGGTCTACGTCGCATTGTGGGCCCGTCGCCACTTCTATCAGAATGAGGACCCGGTCTTCGGGTAGACCGCTCGATAGTTGCACCCAAAAGCGCAGGCGTCGGTTTCACGGACCCGGCGGTAACACCGGGAGTAGTGAGGGGCCGGGGCCGCTTCGGACCGACCGCGTAGTATCGCGCAACTTCGGCAATCCCGAGCGGGCGCAACTATGGGCGACACCGGTGCCGGCCCGCTGGCTCGAGGCGATGTACATGTTCATCCGCACGTGATGTTAGCCCGGCCCCATCTCGGCGGGACCTCCTGGCCCATGCGCGGGTAGAACCCTTCACACCTGTTGAGGAGTTCGATGCTGAACGGGTCGTCGACGTCCCTGCGGCTTCTTCCGTTCCATGGTCTCCATTTGGACCACCTTTCTGGGCTGCACCCCTGATGGTGGATGTCCGTCAAACAGAAGGGAGCCCATCATCAGTCGCATTGGCCGTCGCTATTGGATCATGCCGGTTTAGACGTCTTGCAGTCCGCGCAAAGTCATGGAGCGCAGACCCGCTACCGGGTTGCTGTGAGATCGCTGATCGGTCGAGACAATTCCCGAGATCCTCTGCGCTGGTTGGGCGGCCGAAGTAGAAGCCCTGAGCAATGTGGCAGCCCAGCGCATTGAGTATCTCGACCTGCGCTGCCGTCTCGACCCCCTCGACGATCACATCCAGCGAGAGGGCTTCGGCGATCGCCGTTATGGAACGGAGAAGTGCCAGAGCTTGGTGGTCCGATCCGAGAGGCGTGACGAAACTCCGGTCGATCTTCAATATGTCGATTGGCAGTTCCCGCAGATAGGCCAGCGAGGAGTAGCCCGTGCCGAAGTCGTCGATGGCGATCCGCACGCCGAGGCTCCGCAGCTCCTCCAGCCGTTGTCTGGCCAGGGCGGCATCGGTCATGATGACGCGCTCTGTGATTTCAAGAACCAACAGCGCGCCAGGCAGCCCGGCATCGCTGAGCGCCCGCTCCACTCGGCCCTTCAGGTCTGCCGCGAACATTTCGGGAGCCGACAGGTTGACGGCGATGCTGAATGCTCGGGCCGAGTCGATCGACTGCCACGCATAGGCCTGATGGCATGCCTGGCGAAGAATCCAATCACTGAGAGGTTCCATGAGGCCGAGCTCCTCCGATGTGACCAGGAACTCGTCGGGGGCGAGCAGGCCACGGCGGGGATGACGCCATCGCAAGAGCGCCTCGGCGCCGACGATGGCCCCGGTGCCCATATGGACGACGGGTTGGTACTGGAGTTCGAACTCATTGGCTTCCAGACCATCGCGCAGCTCGGTTTCGAGTTCGAGACGCTCGGTCATCCGAACCTGCATGTTCGGCTCGAAGATCGACAGCCGGTTCCGGCCTGACGACTTGGCCTCGTACATCGCCAGATCAGCGTCCCGCAACACCCGTTCTGCGGTCGCCGGTGGGGCGATTCCGACGATACCGATGCTGGCCGTTACCGCGACGCGGCCTCGCCTGAGTGGGATCGGAGCACTCAAGGTGGAGAGCATCCTGTTGGCGACCTGGGTCGCCTGGGCGATATCTCGATCGCTCAAGAGAACGGCGAACTCGTCGCCTCCCAAGCGTGCCGCCAGATCACCCTCGCGCAGAGTCGTCCGCACACGTTGTGCGATGGCGATCAGCAACTCGTCTCCGGCAGCATGTCCGTAGGTGTCATTGACCGTTTTGAAGCCATCGAGGTCAATAAAGAGAAGGCACGATCGTGCCGCGTCGGCGTCTGTCCCCAGGTGTTCGATCCGGTCGGAGAGCAAAAGGCGGCTGGCGAGGCCCGTCAGGATATCGGTATTGGCCTGGGCGATCAGACGCTTAGTGGTGGCGCGGCCCCGAGCCGTGCGGACGGCGAGGACATCGGAGAGAACGAGCCAGATCGCAAGAGTCAGTAACAATCTGATGACAACGCCGACTGACCAACCATGCTGGATGACGACCCAGCCGGGGATGGCAAGCAGGGCGAAGCCGGGGCCCGTGCCCCGGGGCTGCGTGAGCCCGATGTAGAGAAAGGCAAGGGTGAAGAACGCCGTGTAGTTGACCGCCACACCCTTGGTCACCATGGCCAGGGTCACCTCGCTCGATACCAGAAGTACCGGAAAGACGATCAACAACCACCCAGCGGCTCGGCGCCAGGGCAGTTGCAGCAGGGCAAGATCCACTGTCGCCGTTCCTCCGGCGACGCCGGCGGTGGTTCGAAGTGTCGCATCGTCGAGCCCCAGTGCCAGAGAGCTGACAAGGACGAGGAGCGAGAAAGTTCCCACCAATCCAACACCGAGCAGGACATCCTGGCGACGTGGCCCTAGCTCGGCGCGCGCCACACGCCGTTCGATCCACCCGTGGACTCCTTTGGACCGATCGGCTGGCATCAGTGAGCGTCCTTGCAACTCTCGGTCGATAATGAGGCGCGCTGGATGCTTCGCTTCCGATCCGATGAGGTTCGCCAGATGCCCCACCCCCGCCGCTACGACGGCGCGCGTCCGCACGACCCTTCCCATGATCCGATGCCGATGGGCCGCCACAAGGCCTGTGCACTGTCAGGCATTTCGCCTGCCAATCTTGGTGCGGGGCGCCACCTCTCGGGCGGGCTGCCGCGAGGTCGCGTCAGCATGTCGAGAAATGAAGCCTAGGTTGTCTGGGTGTCGTAGCAGTCATCGACGCGTCGGAGCCTGAACTTGAGGCTGCTCATCAGGCTGACCACCAACTGGCGCCAGTCGGTACCGAGAGCATCATCCGAGCCTGTCCACTTGGGCTTTCTCCAGGTCCGGCGGACTAGCCCTCGAACTTCTGCGGCTTGAGCGACCCAACGACGAAGAACTGGCCATCGAGGTCGTCATGTTCCGTCATGAGATCGCTGTGCCGCGCCAGAGCGAACGCCGGGCGTTGCGACCCGCGGATCGAGCGGCGCCGCCGGTTGGGTCGGCGGCTCTCGCCGGTTTGCCGCAGGCGCGTCTTCGTTCCACCCGAGACTGTGCCGGACCGCTCAGCGTTGCCGGTTACATCCTGGTCGTCGAATAGGCGAGCACGACTGGATCTCCTCGCTATCGCTCTGCCCCGTTTGATCCAGCGCATGTGACAGCCGCGCCGCCAGACGAGATCACCATGATCGCGTGCGCGTTGTAGAGCGCCGCCGAGTACGCGGGTCGTTCTGAAATCTCCGGGGGTTCTCGTATGGAGTGCTCGATTAGGACTTGACTGAATGACTCATTCAGTAGATAGTTGCGATATGCCCCGAGCTTCCCCACCGAAACGTTTGGTCGACGTGGCCAAGGCCGCCACCGGGGTGTTCGGGCGCCTCGGCTACCGCCGCGCCCACATGGCCGAGGTGGCCACCCAGGCGGGCCTATCCGCAGGTGCCGTGTACACATACGTGGAGAGCAAAGAGGCGCTGTTCCACCTGGTGTTTGCCCACGCCTTCGGTCAGTTCGCCGAGGGTATGCCTTCGCTGCCCCTGGCCACGCCGGCCTTCGCCGAAACCTTGGAACTGATCGGCCAAGGGTTGCGGAAGACGACGGCGACGCCCTTGCTCAAAGCCGCTCTCGATCAGTCCGACCCTGGCGATATCGAGACCGAGCTCACGACCATCATCGAGGAGCGCTACGCCATGACCGAGCGGGTGTGGCCGGTCCTGGCGGTGATCGAACGCTGCGCCGTGGACCTTCCCGAGCTCGAGGCCCTCTATTTCCAACGGGGACGACCCCGGCATCTGGCCCAGTTGACCCGGTACCTCGAGCTGCGAGCGGCTAGTGGCCACCTTCGCACCATGACCGACGCCACGGTGGCGGCGCGCATCGTCACCGAGTCGATCACGTGGTTCGCCTGGCACCGGCGTGAAGACCGCGACGCTCGCTTCTACGACGACGAGGCGGCCCGTCGCACCGTCATCGAGTTCGTCTGCCACGCACTGATCGAGCCGAGGTGGTGACCTCGACCACCACCCGTCGCACGAAGGTCGAATCACGACCAGCGATCGCTGGGGCCGACCAGCCAAGGATGCACCTGCGCCCGGTGCTCGCCATCGGCATCGGATTGGTAACGCTGGAGCTGGCCATGGCCGGCCGTTACGGGTTCCACCGCGACGAGCTGTACTTCCTGGCCTGCGCCCACCACCTGGCTTGGGGCTACGTCGATCAGCCCCCCCTTGTACCGGCAGTCGCCAAACTGGCAACAGACCTGTTCGGGCCGTCGGTCGTTGGGGCTCGGGTCCTCCCTGCACTCGCGGGCGGGGCGTCTGTGGTGTTCACCGGCCTCATGGCCCGTGAACTCGGCGGGGGCCGTAAAGCCCAGATGCTGGCCGCTCTGGCGGCGGCCAGCTCCCCGCAACTGCTGGCTGCCTTCCATCTCCTTTCCACCACCGCGTTCGACCTCTTCTTCTGGTCGGCGATCTCGCTGCTCGTTCTCCGGTTGATGCGGACAGGAGATGAGCGGCTGTGGCTGGCCGTCGGCGCCGTCGCCGGGGTGGGCTTGATGAACAAGTTCAATGTCGTCTTCCTGCTTGTCGGTCTGGGCGCCGGCCTTCTCCTGGGCAGTCGGGGTCAAGCGCTGCGCAGCGTGTGGCTGTGGGGCGGTGCGGCGTTGGCCCTCGCCTTGTGGTCTCCCAACCTCATCTGGAACGCCCAGCACCAGTGGGCGGCCTTCGCCATGTTGCGCAGCCTCCACCAAGAGAACTCCACCCTGGGCGCTTCCCTCGGCTTCATTCCGGCCCAGTTCTTCGTGGTGGGACCGGTACTCGTCGTCCTGTGGTTCGGCGGCCTGCGGCAACTGCTCCGTCACCACTTGGCCAGACCGTTCGGATTGGCCTACCTCGTCCTCCTGGTGCTGTTCACGGTGTCAGGGGCCAAGCCCTATTACTTGGCCGGCATGTATTTCGTTCTCTTTGCTGCCGGCGGAACCTGGGCCGAAGCACGCCTCGCCGCCCGGCAGCCGCCACAGGGCGTCAGAGGCTGGGTGACCTTGATGACCGTGGGTGCCGTCCTGGCTCTACCGCTGGCGCTCCCGGTGCTGCCGGAGAGCCGGCTGGCCAAAGGGCCGTGGGAGGGCAGCATCAATAAGGACCTGAGCGCCACGGTGGGTTGGCCGAGCCTCGTCCGCCAGATCGTCCAGGTTTCTGCCACTTTGCCTGCCACTCAGCGAGCCCATCTGGTGATCTTCACGGGTGACTACGGTGCCGCCGGTGCGGTGGACCTGTACGGCGGTCGCTACCGGTTGCCCCACGCCATCAGCGGCCACAACTCGTACTGGTGGTGGGGCCCGGGGAATGCCAAGGACGGCGCCACCACTATCGCCGTCGATTTGCCGCGGTCGTATCTGCAGACGATCTTCTCTGAGGTCATCCCGGCGGGCAGCGTGGCAACCCCCGACGGTGTTTGGAGCGAAGAACGAGGTGACCCCATCTGGGTCTGCCGCGGTCAGAGGTTGACCTGGACCCGAGCGTGGCCGGCGGCCAAGCACTACGGATAACGACGCTCGAGATCGGACTGGCAATACAGGACATCGGGCGCCCAGATTCGCCGTTAGGAGGCCGCTCGGAAGCGCCGCGGACCTTGTGTCCTGGCGCCCCGTCAAACCACTCGAGATTGCCGCCGGCGATATCGGCGGAGTCCCCCTCCAATCCGGGTCAGCGCCAGATTCTACCGCCCGACCTCGGCACTCTTGCGCTACCTCCGCCCGAGCACACGAGCCACATACGGGGTAGAGAGTGGACCCCAGCCTCGTGAACGGGACGACATTGCACTGATAGGTGAGGGTGTGCCGAAGATCGTCATCACCCACGGGGTTGTCGACGTAGACGCCTGGCTGAAATTCAAGTCGGAGCGGGCCGACGCCATCGGTGGCATGGGAGGCACCAATGTCGTGGACCACGTCGCGCACGACGGAAGCAGCACCGTCGCCGTCAGCGGCGACGTGGACGATGTGGCGGCACTCATGGCGACCCTCGCCTCACCACCTCCCGAGCTCGCGGCGGCCATGGAAAGGCCCGGAGCTTCTGCCTCCGTGGACTGCCTACGTCGAGAAATAGTCCGGGCGATGGTTCGCGGGGGCTCGGCCCGGACGGGCCGTCCAGGAGCCCAGAACCGCCCGAGATCACGCCGAGGTGTCGAGAGGGAAGAGTCTCGGCGCGAGGCCGACCTCCTCCAATGAGTATCGGGTGCCGGACTTAGCGGGAAGTGCTCAGCGGCCGCTGACGCGATCGCGCAGTGTGCGGGCCACTTGGGCCGGATCGGGGAGTGCGGCGAGCTCGGCGGCGAGCCGGCGCCCCGTGTCGCGATAGGACGGCTCCTCCAGCACGAGGCGCACTGCGTCGCGCACCGCCTCCGGTGTCACGTCATCGGGCCCGATCGTCACTGCGGCACCGCGGCGGGTGAGGAGCCAACCGTTGACGAAATTGTCGGCACCCTGTGGGAGGACGACCTGGGGGACGCCGTGCGCCAGCGAGCCGTACATCGTGCCCGAGCCCCCGTGATGGACGATGGCGGAGCACCGGGGAAGCAACTCTGCCTGCGGGATGTAGCGCTCCACCCTGGTATTGGCCGGCACGGGCTCAAGCGCCGCGGGATCGTTGTCCGCACCCACTGTGACAACCACCTCGACGGCTTCACCCGCAAGACCAGCAAGGGCCGTGCGAAACACCTCGGTGTTCCCGAATAACGTGCCGAGCGTCAGGTAGACACATGGGGGATCGCTATGCGCCGGCCCGGTCGTGGGCAGCGGCGCGGGACGCATGGCCAGGGTATCGCCACCGGGAATGGTCTGCTCCTCGAGCGAGGCCGGGGTGATCTCGATCGTGATCCCCCGGTACAACCCGCCGTAACCAGGGGTGAAGCAGTCGAACGAGCGCCAGATCGGCGACACGGCGTCGTCGGCTAACGCCATCACCTCGTCGGGGAGCATGGGGCTGATCAGGTGGTGAACGCCGGGGACGCCCAAGACCTCGGCGGCCAGCGGTCCGGCGAGTGCGTAGGTCTCGAACAGCACGAGATCCGGCCTGAGCTCCCGGCCGATGGCGACCACCTCGTCGATCATGTCGGGAGCGGCCACCTCGGCGAACAGGCGAGGGACAAAGTAGTGGTTGATGCGCTCGGGGGCGAGTCCGTCGCCCGGCAGGCCGTGGAGGACGCGGGCCTGGAGGTCGGCGAACCAGTCCATCTCACCGCGACCCGCCTGCCGGAACACCGCTCCCGCTCGAGCGACGGCCCCGCCCGGGTCCTCGCCGGCCGCCACCGTGACTTCGTCCCCCTGGGCCAGAAACGCCTCGATCAAGGGCATCATCGGGTTGACGTGACCGGCACCCGGTGTGGCCACGGCGAGTATCTTCATTCGTTTCCTTCCTTGTCACCAGCCGACGGGCGGACCGCGAGCATCGCGGTGTCAGTTTGCCTGTTACGGCGTCACCTCCGCCAGGGCCGTCCGTCCGGCAATGCCGCCTATAGGGTTGGCTCCGGCATCGTCCGGAACGGGCCAGCCCTCACACATAACACGCCCATCGTCGATACAGATCGGATCAGTGCCAGCCGAGACTCCACGGATCAGGTGCAACCCATGATCCGCCGAACTTGGGCACCGGCAACCCTCGATCCGATCGAGGATGTATTACCCCAGCAGCCTCTTGGCGATGACGACCCGCTGAATCTGGTTGGTACCTTCGTATATTTGGGTGTTCTCTCAAATGCTCCATCCTGTGACGTCCAGTCGGCTGACCTCGCTCCAGAGCAAGACAGGCGTCTCCAAGTTCACCGGGCTCAGGATGAGGGGTGGTGCCGAATCGAAATGCCAGGCTATGGGCGCGCTTGAGGCATTGGTGCCCTCGGGCTCGGGAGCATCGAGTCGGCCTGACCACGAAGTGTTCATTCAGTCGGACAGCAATATCTTGGCCTATTCACCTTCTGGCAGCTATCTGCGGGCGGACTTCCTGCCGTTGCCACATTGTTCGCTGGCGAGACGCTAAAGACGTTAAGAATTCTTGCTGTCTTTCAATTCACAACTCGAACAGCCTCGGTCTTGCCGGTCGAGATTCTCAGGAGTTGGTCGACAGCATCCACATCGAGCGGCCGAGCGAAAAGGAATCCCTGACCGGTATCGACCCCCTCCGCTCTGAGCCGCATCAACTGCTCGTCATTCTCAACACCCTCAGCGACGGTTTCGAGCCCGAGCACCTTGCCGAGTTGGACCAGTGTGTGGACGATGGCCGCGGAGTCAGACGAGTCGGCGATCCCTGAGACAAACGACTGGTCGATCTTCAACACGTCAATGGGGAATTGCTGTAGGTAAGCGAGCGACGAATATCCGGTGCCAAAGTCGTCGATGGCGAGCCGCACCCCGATCGCCTTCAGAAGTTCAAGTCGGGCGAGGGTGGATTGGACGTCATTCATCAAGGTGGTCTCAGTGAGCTCCAACGTCAACATGTCGGGATCGAACCCGGACGCCGTGAGGGCGCCGTGGACATCGTCGACGATCCGGTCCCGTCCCAGCTGCACGGCCGAGATGTTGACTGACACAGTCAACGCGTAACCCTGAGCTTGCCATACTGCACCTTGTCGGCACGCGACCTCAAGCACCCACTGACCGACCGGAATAATGAGGCCGCTCGATTCGAGGAGAGGGATGAATTCGTCAGGCTGAATGACGCCCCGTTCCGGATGGTGCCAGCGTAAGAGTGCCTCAACGCCGGTAACGGTTCCGGTGGCAAGGTTGATGGTCGGTTGGTAGAGCAGGAACAATTCGTCCTGCCTGAGGGCACGATGTAGGTCCACGTCGAGGTTTCGGGAGTCGTCGATGGCCTTCCGCATCGATGGGGAGAAGAGCACGGCGCGCCGCTTGCCGGTGGCCTTGGCCCTGTAGAGGGCGATGTCGGCATCTTGGAACAGCTCCTCGGGTGTCGCCCGGTCGCCTTCGGCGATGCCAATGCTGGCAGTAACCGCCAAGGGAGCGGCGTGGCCCGGGATCTCGAATGGGGTCACCAGCACGTCAAGGATCCGATCCGCCACCACCTGGACACCTGCTGCCAGTGAGGTGCCCTCGAGCAGCACGACGAATTCGTCACCCCCCAAACGTCCGACCGTGTCCACTTCACGAAGCGCACTTGTCAGCCTGGTCCCGACCCCGAGGAGCAGCTGATCGCCTGCGGCGTGGCCCAAGGTGTCGTTGATGTCCTTCAAATCGTCGAGGTCGAGGAAGAGCACGGCCAAAGCGGTGTGCTGTCGTCGAGCGCGCGCCAGCATCTGACTGGCCCGATCGAGGATCAAGGCCCGATTGGGAAGTCCGGTGAGCGAGTCGTGGAACGCTTGGTGGTGGAGCTCGTCGGTGCGTTCATGCACCAGCTGCAGCGCCCGAGAACGGCTGGTACCCAGCACATAGATCAAGATTGCGAGCAATAGACTGAGTATGATCCCACCCACCAACAGCGTAAGGGCGTTGGGGTTGGAGAGCACCCCACCGCTGGTCGACGCACCGAAGACCTGGACACGCCAGCCGTTTTGCAAGTTGATCGTCGTCGACTGCGCTCCGATTGGCATGGATCCGGCCTTGAAGGTCCCCTGGGAAGAGCCGTGTCCGTAGTTGAATGTCACCGCGATGAATGGATGGTTCTCCAGGGAGGCCTTCAGGAACACGCTCGGGAGGATCTCCGTGCCGGTCCAGCCGATCAACGCGCTACGGCGAGCTTGGACTGTCGTCGGCACGACGCCGCCACGGTAAATGGCGGTCCCCACAACCAGCACTGCCTTCTTTCCCTTTCCGTACGGAAAGTACGCGGCCTGGCCCGAGTCCCGAGTCTCCAGAAGCGCCGGGCCCAGCGGGCTATCGCAGTAGTCGATGCCGGCAGGGAGGTTCTGTTGCGCACCGCGTGATCTCTCTACTGTTTGGAAGCAGTAGTAGGGACGCTGTCCCGCCGGAGTGACCTGGAAGGTGCCATCGGCAGCCAGCGGACCTGAGGGGTCAGCGGCTTCTCGTGCGGCAAAAGCACTCAGCTGCGATGCCGGGACAAGCGTGACCTCGCCGATGTTTACGACTTCTGGGTATTGCGCGAATACACGTACCGAGTTGGTCCACTGTACGAACTGAGACTCAGTGGCATTGGGATTGTCGATCAAGAAGGCTCCGGCGCCCAATGCGAGGTCTTGTTCGTGTTGGATGGTCTTCGTCAGCGACGAGAGGATCTCAGCTGACGTCGCGTTAAAGGCCTGAAGCGACTTCTGGCCTTGCTCCCGCGCCACCGCGTCGGCCCCCATGATCGAGCCGGCAGAGCCCAAGAGGACCAACAGCGCTGTCGCTGCTGACCACACGAACCGTCGCTCGATCATCGACCTCGATACCCTCCTACTCGTGCTCGCCAGATCATCTGTCGAACACAGTCGGGGGTCGGCAGGAGACGCCTGGGCAATTGGTTGCGTCGAGCGTGCCGAACCTGGAGATTCGGACGCTGGCGCTACCGTCACCTTTGAGGATCGGTACCTTTCGGGCGGACCTTTAGCCCGTGCCGAAAGTAGTTCCGATTCGTCGATGAATAACCGTCCTCTGTGCGATGTCTATTGGGCGGCGTCCCAGAGGCAATTCCGTCAGAGAGGTTTCTTCAAGCGTCAGGAGGTGGTTATCGTTGGGTTCGCAGAGGAGTAGGGTTGCGTCGACACGACTGCGGGCGGCCGGCTGACCCCCTCGGCGCAACCGATGGCCTACATGGCGAATCGCTCTCAGGTGGCCGCCCGATATCGACGCCCTGCTGCGCGTAGTGGCATCCGCGTTGGCCACCCGAACATGCCGGTTATCCCGTGATGCCTTCCCAAGGCCGCTTGGACCTCACCTGCCCGGTATTGCACCGTGTCAGT
>DATLQU010000061.1:0-26760 GCA_035535015.1 Acidimicrobiales bacterium
CGACCGCAGATCGAGGTGAGGGTCGAGCGGCCCCTGGAGGCAAGGCGCAGGGTGTGACCCTCACCAGCCCGGCGGTCGCGAACGCCGATGCGGGCAGGCCGTTCCCGGCCGCCTGGTGGTACCGCGAGCCGAGCAGCAGCTACTTCTCGGTCGCCGGCGGGTTGGGGCCCTGGTAGATCAGCGGCCCGCCGCGCTGGAAGATGTCCCACTCCGCGCCGATTAAGTCTTTCTATCCTCAAATGTTATAGCGCTGAAATCAAGGTAGAAGCGCGACGGCCTCTCTCCCGATGACCTTCTGAACCGGCACTGGCGAAGCGGGTTAACTATCGCGGTGACGATGACCCCGGCCGCAATCGCGGCGGTCGCCGTGGCCGGCTTCGCGGCGGGCGCCATCAACGCCATCGTCGGCTCCGGGTCGCTCCTCACCTTCCCCACCCTGCTGGCCGTCGGCTACCAGCCGGTGGTGGCCAACGTATCCAATACCGTCGGCATCTTCGTCGGCACCATCGGCAGCGTCTTCGGCTACCGGCGCGAGCTGGCTGGCCAGCGCGCCCGGATCCTCCGGCTGCTGGTCCCGGCCCTCGCCGGGGGCACCCTTGGGGCGGCGCTGCTGCTGGTGCTTCCGCAGCGGGCCTTCAAGGGCATCGTGCCCGTGCTGGTCGCCTTGGCCGTCCTTCTCGTCGTCCTCCAGCCCTGGCTGACCCGGCGCCTGGGGCCGCATTTCACCGGTCCCCTCGCCCAGCGCCTTCTGCTGCCTTTCGCCGTCTTCCTCACCGCCATCTACGGCGGCTACTTCGGCGCCGCCCAGGGCGTGATCCTGATGTCGTTGCTGGGTATATTCCTGGACGATCATCTCCAACGTCTCAACGCGGCCAAGAACGTGCTCGCTTTCTTGGCCAACGGCGTCTCGGCGTTGGTGTTCATCTTCGCCACCCACATCAACTGGGAGGCGGCCGTCCTCATCGCCGCCGGTTCGATCGTGGGCGGTCAGCTGGGCGGCCACCTCGGTCGCCGCATCCCCGCTCCGCTGCTGCGCGTCCTGATCATCGTGGTGGGTGTGACGGCTGCCGTGGTCTTGCTCGTGCAGATGTAGGGCTCCCGGGGTGCGGCGGCGCCACGTCTCGGAGTCGTCGCGTACGCTCGGCCATCACTTGCCCGAGGAGGACCGTGCAGCTCGGCATCGTCACCCCCATCGTCAATCTCAATCCCCGTTTCGAGGCGCCGGCCTGGGAACGTGACGGGGCCATGGAGGATGTGGTGGCGGTGGCCCGGGAAGCCGAGCGCCTGGGCTACGGCTGGGTCTCGTGTCCCGAGCACATCGCCATCCCCGAAGCGGTGGCTTCGGTACGCGGCGGTCGTTACTGGGATCCCCTGGTCACCCTCAGTTACGTGGCCGCCGCCACCAGCACCATCGGTCTGCTGTCCCACGTCCTCGTTCTCGGCTATCACCATCCCTTGGAGATCGTGAAGCGTTACGGAACGCTCGATGTGGCCAGTGGGGGACGGGTCATCTTGGGCGTGGGGGTCGGATCGCTCGAGGCCGAGTTCGAGCTGCTGGACGCCGGCTTCGCCGGGCGCGGCGAGCGGGCCGACGATGCTCTGCGGGCCGTGCGCGCCTCGTTCGGCCGGCGGAGCCCGACCTACAACGGCAGCCACTACCGTTATGCCGGCTTCTTCGTCGAGCCCAGTGGTCTTGACCGGCATCTGTCGATATGGGTGGGGGGCCGGACCCGGCGGTCGCTGCGCCGGGCGCTCGAGCTGGGCGACGGCTGGATCCCCTTCGGACTGACCCACGACGACCTGGCCGCCATATTGGGCGACAGCCGAGTGGCGCAGGAGCTCGCCAGGCGCGCCGGTCGATTCGATATGGTGCTCGCCCCCGAACCGGTGCTCGATCCGACGGACGACCCCGACGCCGCGGCGGCCACCGTGCGTGCGTATGAGGCCCTCGGGGCCACGGCACTCAGTCTGCGTTTCCGACACCGCTCCCGGGCGCACTACCTGGAGCAGCTGGCGGCCATGGCCCAGGTGGCGGCGGACGTTGCTGGCCGCCGATGACCGGTGACCGATGACCGGCGACCGATGACCGATGACCGCTGGCCGCCGATGACCGGCGACCGATGACCGCTGGCCGCCGATGACCGGCGACCGATGACCGGCGACCGATGACGGTGTACGTCGACGACTGGCGGCAGCCGGCCACCGTCGGGCCGGTCACCGCCCGATGGTCGCATCTGACGGCCGACAGCACCGAGGAGCTGCACGCCTTCGCCGAGGCCCTGGGGATGCGGCGCGCCTGGTTCCAAGGCCATCAGCATGACCCGTTGCGTGACCACTACGACATCACCGACCGGCTGCGCGACGAGGCCGTTGCCCGTGGTGCGGTGGCCGTCACCTGGCGGCAGGCGGCCCGGGACCGTCGTCTGCGGCGCTCTACGCTGGGGCCATGACCCCGGATACCGACAATTCCCCGCACCGGGCCACGGCGGCGGCTCTCCTGGTCCTCGGCGCCGCCACCCTGGGCGAGAGCGGGGGCCGGACGATGGCCCCCCGGATCCGGGCCGTGTGGAAGGGGGCGAGGATCTCGGCTCCCGCCTACCCGGTGTGCTGCACGCCGGGGGACAACCTGGCCATCCACGTGGCCGTGACCACGGCGCCGGCCGGATCGGCATTGGTGGTCGACGTGGGCGACGAGGAGGAGTTCGGCTACTGGGGAGAGGTCCTGACCACCGGCGCCGGAGCCCGGAAACTGGCCGGCCTGATCATCGACGGCGGTGTCCGTGACGTGGCCGCGCTGGAGTCGCACGGCTTCGCCGTCTTTTCCACCACGGTGGCCCTGCGCGGCGCGGCCAAGGTGGCTCCGGGGACGGCGGGGGCGCCGGCCACCGTGGGAGGGGTGGTGGTCCACGCCGGGGACTGGGTGGTGGGAGACGGTGACGGGGTCACCGTGGTCGCCGGCGATGCCCTGGAGAAGGTGCTGAGCGCCGGTCGGGCCCGGGCCGACAAGGAAGAAGGACTGTTCCGGGCCCTGGCGGCGGGGAGCACCACCGTCGAGCTGCTCGATCTCGATCCCTCGCCGGTCGAGGTGTCCTGACCCTCAGGCGGTGACCAGATTGGCCGGGCGCTCTCCGTCGAGTACGGCGCACACCGCGCCGCAGGCCATCTGGGCCATCTTGGCCCGGGTGGACTGGGTGGCGCTGCCGATGTGGGGGAGCAGCACGGTCCGGGGGGCGTCGAGCAACCGGGGGTGGATGGCGGGCTCGGCCTCGTAGACGTCGAGACCGGCGCCGAAGATGGTGCCGGCGTGGAGGGCGGTGGCCAACGCCTGCTCGTCCACCACGGGTCCGCGCGCCGTGTTCACCAGGACGGCGTCCGGTCCCATGAGCGCCAGCTCCCGGGCCCCGATCAGGTGGCGGCTGGCCTTGTTCAACGGGACGTGGAGGCTCACGATGTCGGACTGGCCGAGGAGCGCGTCGAGCGAGGCCGTGAAGCCGGGCAGGCCGGTGTCGTGGCGGGTGTGGTGCAGGACGGTCATGGAGAATCCGGCCGCCCGCCGGGCCACGGCGGCACCGATCCGGCCGTAGCCGACGAGTCCGAGGACCGCACCGTGGACGTCGCGTCCCAGGTACTGCCGGATGCCCCATCCCGTCCAGGCCCCGGACCGGACGTCGCGCTCGGCCTCGGAACCGAGCCGGCTGGCGGCCAGGATGAGCAGGAAGGCCAGATCGGCGGTGGTCTCGTCGAGGACGCCGGGGGTGTTGCAGACGGCGATGCCGAGGGCGCCGGCGGCGGCCACGTCGATGTTGTCGTAGCCGACGGCCACGTTGGCCACCACCCGCAGCCGGCCCTCGGCTCCGGCGGCGAGGACGGCTTTGTCGATCCGGTCGGTCAGCAGGCAGACCACGGCGTCGACATCGGCCACGGCGGCGATAAGTCCTTCGGTGCCGTAGGGGGTGTCGTCCCGCCGCTGGACGATCTCGTGGCCGGCGGCCACCAGGGGATCGAGCCCGCCGTCGGGCAGGACGCGGGTGACGAGGATGCGGGCCACGGCGCGTGGTGAACGATCGGGGTCAGCCGGCAGGCGCGGGCCGGGTGCCCGGCGTCGGCCGCACCGACAGGCCGGTCATCAGTGGTTCGTGTAGTCGATCGGTCCGGCGCCCTTCACACCCACGGCGAAGCAGAAGCAGTGGATGGGGGCGTGATCGCTCACCGGACGCAGGCTGTGGACCTTGTCGGGTGGGATGTGGACAAGGTCGCCCTGGGAGATGGTCCGGTCCTCGCCCTCGATGGTCATGATCCCCCGGCCCGACATCACGTAATAGAACTCGTGGGTCGGGTGGGAGTGCGGGTCGACGAATCCGCCGCCCGCCACTTCGAACTCGTTCACCAATTCGAGGTAGCCCCCGTCGGTGATCTCCTTCATCTCGCGGGACTTGACCAACCACCAGACGGGGACCGTGCCGTTGTGCTCGATGACCGGTTCGGTGTCCTCGATGCTGCGGACGTCCATGCTCGTGCCCTCCTCGCCCGGGGACCGGCCAGCCTCCGTAGACTGACGGCGCCGTCAGCGTAGATCAAAGGGGGGAGCAGCCCGTGGCCGACATCGCCAAGAGCATCGTGGCCGAACCGCTCACCGCCGAGGCTTGGGCCTGTTACGGCTGGATCCCCGTCACCGACACCGATCCCGCCGACGGAAGCCACCGGCTCGACTTCGAGTGGAACGACGTCCATCTCAATGTGATCTCGCATACACCCGAGGAGATCGAGCACAGCGCTGACGGCATCGTCTGCGACTGCATGTTCCGCCACGACACCCATACCCAGGCCCTGCTCACCTTGGACGTGGTCTCGTTGATCGCCGTGGCGCCCGCCGAGGTCGACTTCTCGGACCCGGCGGACCTCGAAGGGGTCCGGGCCTTTGTGCTGCACCCGCTCGACTTCTTCGTCCTTCACCGCGGGACCTGGCACTGGGGGCCCTTCCCCGTCGGTGATCGGCCCGTCCGCCTCTACAACGTCCAGGGTCTGCGGTACGCCGAGGACAACACCAAAGTCGATCTCGGGGCGCGCTCGCTGGCCCTCGAGGTGTGCGTGCCCGGCTCAACCGTCAGTCCGGCACCGTAGCGCCGTCGAACAGATCGAACAGGAGCTCCGGGGGCCGGGCCACGACGGCCCGGCCGTCTCTGACCACCACGGGACGCTGCATGAGATCGGGGTGGGCCACGAGCACGGTGATCACCGCCTGGCGGTCGGCCACGTCGCCGGGGCCGAGCCCGAGCCCGGCGAAACGGGGGTCGTCGGTCCGGACGAGCTGGGCCGGGTCCCCCTCGAGCATGTCGAGGATCCGGTCCAGGCTGGCCGCGTCGGGGGGCGTCTGCAGATAGTCGACGGCCAGATAGGCGGTGCCCCGGCTGTCGAGCAGGGAGAGAGCGGCCCGGCTCTTGGAGCAGGTGGGGTGGATATAGACGGTGACGGGGTCCACGGCGGTCACCTTATTGTGAGCCGGCCGCGGGCATGATCAGGGGGTGCCGGACGACGCGCCGCCATCGAGGGCCGAGGATGCCGAGGATGCCGACGAGCCGGACGATCTGACCGGCCGGCTGCTGGTGGCGTCACCGCGGCTGGGAGATCCCAATTTCGAGAGGACCGTCATCATCGTTCTCGACCACGGCCCCGAGGGCGCCCTCGGCGTCGTCCTCAACCGGCCCACCGGTCTGCCCGTCGACGAGATCCTCGACCCCTGGCGCGAGCACGCCCTGGCCGCGCCCCCCGGAGTCGTCTTCCGCGGCGGGCCCGTCTCGCCCGACGCCGTGATCGGTCTGGCCCGGACCGAGGCCGACGAGATCGACGAGTCCCGGTGGCGGATCGTGCTCGACGGGGTGGGCACGGTGGATCTGGCCGTGGCTCCCGACGAACAACCGGTGGTGGTCTGCGCGGTGCGGATGTTCGCCGGCTACGCCGGCTGGTCACCCGATCAACTGGAGGAGGAGCTGGCCGAAGGGGCGTGGATCGTCATCGATGCGGTGATCGACGACGTCTTCAGCCCCGAGGCCGACGCCCTCTGGCACGACGTGCTGCAACGACAGGGGGGCAAGCTGGCGTGGCTCGCCTCCTACCCCCCGCACCCGTCGGTCAATTGAGGCGGGTGACCTTGGCCGCCGTGCTGACCGAGGCGGTGACACCGGGGAAGGCGTGGTCGATGCCGCGGCCGAGTCCCACCGGGGTGCTGTCGATGCCGAGGCCGTAACGGAGTTGGGCGGTCACCACCTGGTCGATGAGGGGCCAGGCCGTGGGGGGCGAGACGTCGGGGGCGGAACAGCCGTCGGTGGCGATGGAGGCGAAGGCGGCCGGGAGGTTGAGGGTCTTGATGATGGCCACCAGTCCTCCCTGGGCGGCGCCGATGGTGCAGCCGTCGTCGAAGACGTTGTGGCCGGCGCCGGCGATCAGGACCAACCGCTTCGGTGACGACAACCGGCCGTAGAGCTTCAATGTCCCGCCCGGCTTCACCACCGCGTCGGTCGTCCCCTGCATGATCAGCCCCGGCTTGGGGGCCGGCGGTGTCCCCGGCACGGGGGCGAGACCGATGTAGGTCCGGATGTCCTTGTCGTCGGCCACGTTGATGGCGGCGCCGCCGCCGGCCGAGTGCCCGAGCGAGGCCACCCGGGTGAGATCGAGCTTGCCCGAGAGCAGGTCGCCCCGGCCGCGGTTCATGGTCTTCACCAGGGCGAGCGCCTGGCGGAGGTCGGTCACGTCGTTCTGGCTCTTGTCGGGCTTGCCGCTCACCACCGCCCTCAGGTCACGCGAGCGGTGGTCGGGGGCGACGACCACGAAGCCCCAGGTGGCCAGGTGGTCGGTCAGGAAACTCGATTGCTCGGGATAGCCGCCGTAGCCGTGGCTGAAGAGGACCACCGGGAACGGGCCCTTGCTGCTGACCGGGAGATTCTCGTAGGCCGTGGTGGCCAGGGTGGTGGGCAGTGTCGACGGCAGGCCGGCCGGGATGGGCGCCGTGGGCGATCCCGTGAACCAGCGCAGCAGGTTGATCGTGTAGGTGGGTTTCCCGGCCGCGGCCGAGGAGTCGACGGGGTAGGAGATGACCACGGTGTCGCCCGCCGGCGTGGTCTCGAAGGTCACGCCCGCCCGATAGGGCCCGGCGGCGGCGAAGGCGGTGTCGGTCCGACTCGTCGGGGTGGCGGGGACGGCGTCGTGCGGTCCCGCCGGCTTCACCGGGGCCGGACTCGACGAGCCGGAACAGGCCGAGGTCGTCACGGCCAATGCCGAGATGGCAACCAGGCTCCGGCCCCACCGCCGCCGGTGTCTCTCCCGAGACGACGGTACGGGACGGGCACGCCAGAAAGAAGGACGCCAGAAAGAAGGACGCCAGAAAGAAGGGTGGGGGATCGGAAGGGTCGGCACGGCCGCACTCTATCCAGGCAGTGTCCGGGCCTGTCCGGCTCGGTTGAGGTCCGTTCAGCCGTTCGGCATCCCGACCACCCGCAGGGAGCCTTCGGCGCGCGGGGTGGGGGGAGCGACGACGCGGACGCCCTGGGGGAGCCGGTCGGGGTCGGTGAGGACATGGCGCAGGGTGTGGACGACGGCCCGGGCCCCGGCCGACGGGAGGCCCCGGGTGCGTTGGGCGAGGACCACGTGACGCGGGGGCAGGTCGTCGATGCCGACCGACCGGAAGCGGGGGCGCAGGTGCGGAGGGACGGCGGTGGCCGGGAGGATGGCCGGGCCGTAGCCCTCGAAGGTGAGCGAGGCGAGGAGCCGGACGCCGTCGAGCTCGGCCCGGGGTCGTAGAGCGAGGCCGGCCGGTTTGACCGCGGCGTCGATCTCGGCCCGGAAGGCGGTGCCGGGGGCGGGGAGGAGGAGGGTGAACTTGGTCAGGTCGGCCAGGGCGATCCGGGAGACGCCGACCAGGGGATCGTCGTCGACGGCGACGACGAGGACGAGGTCCTCTTCGAAGAGCGACTCGAAGGTGAGGTCGCGGCCCGGGATGGGCAGGGTGAGGACGGCCATGTCGAAGCGGCCCGCCGCCAGCTGGGGCTCGAGGCTCGAGGTGGTGCCGTCGGCCACCACCAGGTGGAGCAGGGGATGCTTGACCGAGAGATCGGCCAGAAGGACCGGGGTGATCCATCGGGCGGTGGTGCCGATCATGCCCACCCGGACGGTGCCCCCCACCTCCTCGCGCAGCGCCCCCAGGTCGGCGGTGACGGCCTCGATCTCGCCCAGGATCCGGTAGGCCCGGGCGGCGACGACCTCGCCCTCCGCCGTCAGCCGGCCGGCCGAGCGGTCCACCAGGGGCATACCCAGCTCTTTCTCCAGCCGGGCCACATGGGCCGAGACGTTCGACTGGACGGTGCCCAGGGAATCGGCGGCGGCCGAGAAGGATCCGTGCTCCGAGACCGCCACCAGCGCCCGGAGGTGTCTGATTTCCATCGCAATTAGAGATAGCATAAATCTGTAATAGCTGTTTGACTGATTGTGCGCGAAAGCGCAAAATAGGTGGCAGACCCCAGGGATGGACACCCCCCCCGCCATCCCTGTCGAGTCGGTGCGAAGGGATCGGATTCTTCCCCCTATCCGGTCCCTTCGCCGCGTCCGGGTCCAATTCCCGTAACGTTTGCGGCCATGGAGAGCGCCCGGAAATCCAGCCCGGCCAAGACGGGGCCGGCCCGTCTGTCGAGCCCGACGGCGGCGAGGAGCAAGAGCCGGGGACGGGGGGCCGCCGGGGCCGTCTTCGTCGACCTCGACCGGACGCTTCTGGCCGGCGCCAGCGGGCCGGTGCTGAGTGGGGCCATGCGGGCCGAGGGTCTCTACGACGGCCGGCCCTCTCTGCCCGGGGAGAATTTGATCTACCGGCTCTATCAGGCGCAGGGCGAGAGCCTGGCCTTCATGGCCATGGTCCGGGCCGCGCCCAAGTTCACGAGCGGCTGGGAGGTGGACGCCGTCTGCCGGGCCGGCGAACGCGCCGCGGCGGAGTTGGCCGAGCTGGTGCAGCCCTACGCGCCGGCCGTGCTGGCCGGGCACCGGGCCGAGGGCCGGCTGCTGGTGCTGGCCACCACCTCGCCGGTCGACCTGGTGGCCCCCTTCGCCGAGCTGGCCGGCTTCGACGACGTGGTCGGCACCCGGTACGCCCGGCGCGACGGCCGGTATACGGGCGGGATCGAGGGCGACTTCGCCTGGGCCACGGGCAAACTGGCGGCGGTGCGGCGGTGGGCCGGCGAGGCCGGGGTCGATCTGGCTGTGAGCCATGCCTATTCCGACAGCGTCTTCGACGCGCCGCTGTTGCGGGCCGTCGGTCATCCCCACGCCGTGAACCCCGACCGGCGGCTGCGGATGCTGGCCACCGTGCAGCGGTGGCCCGTCGAGCACTGGGACCGGCCGCCCGGGGTGCCCAAGGTGGCGGGGCTCGAGCCGTATCACATGCTGCGGCCGTTCGTCCGGCCCGAGTTCTTTCCCTACGCCCGTTTCGACATCGGCGGTCTGGACAACATCCCGGCCCGGGGGCCGGCGCTGCTGGCCGCCAACCACCGGAGTTACTTCGACGTGGTGGCCCTGGCCCTGGTGGCCGCCCGGGCCGGCCGGCCCGTGCGTTTCCTGGGCAAGCGGGAGTTGTTCGACGCACCGGTGGTGGGCCAGATCGCCCGGGCCCTCGGGGGGATCAGCGTCGACCGGGGCAGTGGGTCCGACCAACCGCTGCGCGACGCCCAGCGGGCCCTCGAGGCGGGGGAGCTGGTGGTGATCCTGCCCCAGGGGACGATCCCCCGGGGCGAAGCCTTCTTCGACCCGGTGCTGCGGGCCAAGACGGGGACGGCCCGGCTGGCGGCCATGACCGGTGCGCCGGTGGTGCCCATCGGGCTGTGGGGGACGGAGAAGGTGTGGCCCCGGTCGGCCCGGGTGCCGAACATGATGAATCTGACCAAGCCCCCCGGCATCCGGATACGGGTGGGTGCGGCCGTCCGGTTGGGGTGGCGCGACGCCGTGGCCGACAGCGCCGCGGTGATGGAGGCCATCGCCGGGCTGCTGCCCGACGAGGCATCGCTGATGGGACCGCCCAGCGACGAAGAGTTGGCCCGGACCTTCCCGCCCGGACATCGGGCTACGTGAATCGGGGCTCCCCGAGACCGCTGCGGGCCCGGTTGGCGGCGGGTGCGGTGGTGGCCGTCAGCGGCGTCTCGCGGCGGCTGGGACTGGGCGGCGGCTCGGTGATCGGTGGTCGGGTGGGGCTGTTGGTCGAGCCGGAGCTGTTGGCCCGGTTGGCCGCCGGCCGGCTCGTGGCCCTGGTGAGCGGGACCAACGGCAAGACGACCACCACCCACCTGCTGGCCGCCGCCCTGGGCGGGGCCGGCGCCGTGGCCACCTCGGCGGCCGGGGCCAATCTCCCCCCGGGGCTGGCCGTGGCCCTGGCCGGGGCGCCGGCGGGGACGCCGGCCGTGCTGGAGGTGGACGAGGCCTATCTCGGGATGGTGGCCGAGGCCACCGGGCCCCGGGTGGTGGTGTTGCTCAACTTGTCGCGCGACCAGCTCGACCGGGTGAGCGAGGTCCGGATGGTGGCCGAGCGCTGGCGGCGGGCGCTGGCCGGGGTGGAGACGACGGTGGTGGCCAACGCCGACGATCCGCTGGTGGTGTGGGCGGCGGGGACCGCAGCCAAGGTGATCTGGGTGGCCGCCGGTGGGTTGTGGCAGGGCGACGCCGGCGGGTGCCCGTCATGCGACGGCCAGATCGTCTTCGCCGGCGGGGGGCCGGGCTGGTCGTGTGGCTGCGGCTTTGCTCGTCCCCAGGCCGACGCCCGGTTGATCGACGAGGTGTTGGAGACCGCAGACGGGCGGCGGCTGCCGCTTCAGTTGCTGTTGCCGAGCCGGGCCAACCGGGCCAACGCGGCGATGGCCGCCGTGGCCGCCGGTGTCCTCGGGGTCGACGAGGCCGATGCCCTCGGCTCCATGGCCGCCGTGGGCGAGGTGGAGGGCCGGTACGCCGTGGTCGAGCACGACGGAAGCCGGGCCCGGCTGCTGCTGGCCAAGAACCCGGCCGGCTGGACGGAGCTGCTCGATCTGCTCGAGGGGGAGTCGGAGCCGGTGGTGATCGGGATCAACGCCCGGATCGCCGACGGGCACGACCCGTCGTGGTTGTGGGACGTCGGCTTCGAACGGCTGGCCGGTCGGCTGGTGGTGGCCACCGGCGAGCGCCGGCGCGACCTGGCCGTCCGTCTGCGCTACGCCGGGGTGGCCCATCTGACGGTGGAGAGTCAGCTCGAGGCGTTGGGGGCGGCCGGGGCGGGGTCGGTCGACTACGTCGGGAACTACACCGCCTTTCAGGATCTGCGGCGGCTTCTGGAGTCCGCCGGTGACGGGGGACCTCGCCGGGAGGGGGCCGAGTCGGTGAGGGTGCCGGCGTCGGCGGTGCCGGCCGCGGTCAGCGCCTGCGGAGCGAGCCGGCCGGGACCGTCGGCGCTGCGGGTGGTGGTGATCTACCCCGATCTGCTCGGCACCTACGGCGACGCCGGCAACGGCCGGGTGCTGGCCGGCCGGGCCGCCTGGCGGGGGATGACCGTGGAGCTGGTGCTGGCCACGTCCGGTCGGGCCCTGCCCGGAGGCGGCGACATCTACTGCCTGGGCGGGGGCGAGGACGGGCCCCAGGTGCAGGCGGCCGAACGGTTGGCCGACGGGGTGCTCGGGCGGGCCGTGGACGAAGGCGCCACCGTGCTGGCCGTCTGTGCCGGCTACCAGATGATGGGGAGCAGCTTTCCGGGGCCCGACGGCCGGCCGTGTGCCGGGGTGGGGTTGCTCGATCTGGTCACGGTGAAGGGGTCCGGTCCCCGGGCCGTGGGCGAGGTGGTGTCCGAACCGCTCGAGCCGCCGACCGAGGTGGCCCTGCCGGCCGGGGCCGGACGGCTCGAGCGGTTGACGGGCTTCGAGAACCACGCCGGGGTGACCAGCCTCGGGGCCTCAGCCAGTCCGCTCGGTCGGGTGGTGCGCGGTCGGGGCGACGGTGGGGGCACGGGAACCGACGGCGCCTGGACGGGCCGGGTGGTCGGGACCTACCTGCACGGCCCGGTGCTGGCCCGTAATCCCACGCTGGCCGACCTGTTGCTGACCCTGGCCACGGGGACGGTGCCGGTGGCTCTCGACGATCAGGAAGAGCGGGCCCTGCACGGCGAGCGGATCCGGGCGGCGTCGAGATCGTCGTCGGTCGCTTCGTGGCGCCGGCTGGTCCGGGTCCGCCGGAGCTGAGTCGCCGGGGATCCCGTCCCACGCCTCGTCGGGCCTCGGTGTGATACGTGATCCAGTATCATGTGGCCATGGAAGGAAAATGGCTGGCCAGTGATTTTGTGCGGGGACTGCGACGGAGCGGGAATCTGTCGCAACGGGCCCTGGCCCGCCTGGCCGATGTGCCGCAACCGACGATCGCTGAGATCGAAGCCGGGCGGCGGGAGCCGGGTCTCACGCTCCTGAGCACATTGGCGGAGGCAACCGGTCAGATTCTCGAACTTCGCCTCTCGGCTCTTGACCGCTACAGCACCGTCGCTGTTGCACGCCGGATCGCGCAACAGCTGGATCCGGATGATGGCGACGATCGGTCGGAAGGGATCCGAGTCGATGGCGCTCTTCGGGCCGTGCTCGATTTCCGAGATGCGCTCCGTCGATCGGAACCGTCGCAGTTCGACCGCTTGGTCGTTCCGGCTCCGGCGCTGACCGGGTTCACCCATTGGGACGCATTCCTGGCCGGAATCGTGGAGGACGAGTGTGCACGGCGAAATGTGTCGCCTCCTCGCTGGACGAACGACCAGCGCCGATTCGCCAAGCCGTTTTGGTATCTCTCGGACAACGTGGCACTTCATGAGTGGGAGCTCGAGACCGCCCCGGCGGCTCTTGTCCGGCACGGCGTTCTGGCCGCCGCCGCCGAACTGGAAAGCGTCTGACGATGGATAGAAGGGAGATCGAGGGCGCTCTCGAAGAGCTCGGCTCGGAGCTCGAGACGCTGGGCATCGCCGCGCGACTCTTCGTGGTCGGTGGTGCGGTGATGGTCCTGGACTTCGGCATACGAGAGATGACCGATGACATTGACGCCGGCGTGTACCCCTCGGAAAAGGTTCTCGAGATCGCCGCTCGGATCGGTCAGCGGCGAGGCGTGAATCCTCAATGGCTCAACGACGCGACCAAGATCTCCGTCCCCGTCTTCAAGCAGCCCGACTGGCGACCGGTGATGCGCCTGGGCACGCTCGAGGTCTTCGCCGCCGATGCTCGATCGATGTTGGCCATGAAGATGAGAGCGAGTCGGGGTCGTCGCGACGAAGCCGACCTGGTGTTCCTCTTGGACGAATGTGGTATCCGCACCGAGGAGGAAGCAGTTTCCCTCTACGACGAGTACTTTCCGGAAGACCCGATGCCGGACAGGGCGCTTTCCGATGATTCGGTTCGCCTTGGATGCCCGGCGCCCTTGATCAGGAGACACCGAAGGTCGAGCCGAAGTTCACGGCGTCGCCTTCGGGGTAGACGTTCCCGTCCAGGCTCACCACCCAGTAGCCGCCGCCATCGGGGGTGGCCGTGATCCCGGTGACGAAATCGGTCACGCCGGCCGGAGAGCCGTGGTCGACGGCGTCGCCGAAGGGCTCGACGGTACCGGAGGCGTCGACCAACCAGTAGCCGCCGCCGTCGGCCGTGGCCGCCATCCCCGTGATCAGGTCCGGGGGGTCGAGCCAGTTGCCGTGGCCGGCGGCCGACCCGTAGGGATAGACGGTTCCGTCCTGGCCGAACTCCCAGTAGCCACCGCCGGCCGGATCGGCGGTGAGGCCGGCGATGGGGGCGGGAAGGGGGAGCCCGCCTCTCGACCCGTGGAAGGCGGCATCTCCGAAATCGAAGATGCCGCCGTCTGACGCCACCAGCCAGTAGCCGGACGAGCCGGGCGACGGCGCCGGATTGACGGCGATGCCCACGATCGGATTGACGAGGGGGACCTGGCACAGGCCGCCCTGGAAGACGGCGTCGCCGCGGGTGGCGACACATCCCGCGTCGTCGACGGTGTAGAAGCCGCCACCGTCGGGCGTGGCGTCGATTCCCACCGGCGGGTTCCCCCCCGGGGGGATGGCACCGACGGGTGCGGCGGCGCCGAAGGCGGACACGGTGCCGTCACCCGCCAGGAGCCAGTAGCCGTTGCCGGCCCCGGTGCCCGAGGCGGCCAGGCCGACAGTCGGCCTCGTCTCGAGGGCGAGGTAGGGCGCCATGCCCACGATCGGTGCCTCGAGCGTCTGTCCGCCTTCCGAACCCTGGAATTGGGCGTTGAAGGCGAAGACACCGCCGTCGGAGGCCACCTCCCAGTAGCCGTCTCCTTCCGAGCTGGCCGCCGCTCCCACCACGGGCCGAACCAGACGACGGCCCCCGGTCGAGCCTTCGAAGGGGGCTCCACCGAAGGAGAAGACACCGCCGTCGGAGGCGAACAACCAGTAGCCGCCGGAGTCGGGGTCCTCGGCCATGGCGACGATCGGCTTGTCCAGCCGTCGCCCGCCCATCGAGCCGTCGAAGCGGGCTCCACCGAAGGCGAAGACCCCACCGTCGGAAGCCACCAGCCAGTAGCCGCCGGAATCGGGGTCCTCGGCCATGCCCACGATGGGGGCCGACAACCTCCGGCCCCCCATGGATCCGTCGAAGGGGGCACCGCCGAAGGTGAAGACCCCGCCGTCGGAGGCCACCAGCCAGTAGCCACCGGAGTACGGGTCATAGGCCATGCCCACGATGGGGGCGTCCAGTGCGGTCCCACCGAGCGACCCTTCGAACGGCGCGCTGCCATGGGTGAAGACACCGCCGTCGGAGGCCACCAACCAGTAGCCGTCCTCGACGTCGTCGAAGTGCGGACGTCCCTGCCGGGCCGCGGCGGCGGCAGGCGAAGCGGAGATGGCCGTGAGCAGTCCGGCCAGCAGCACCGTGCCGACCAACGTCAGAGGTCGGCGCGCTGGTCGTCCGCGGGGTGTCACCGTGTCCCGATGGTACTGGCCGGCCACCTCAGAGGTCGGAGACCGCCCAACGCCCTTCGTCGACGGTGTCGGCGTCACGGGGATCGGGGCCGAGGGCCCAGGCCCGACGCCAGGCGGCGGCGTCGGGGCCGCGCGGTGACGGGGTGGTGCCCGCCGCGGCGCGTCGGCGGGCCGCCCACCAGTCGCTCCGGCCCTCGTCGGCCATGGTGGCGATCGTCGTCTCGATCCGCGCCCCGAAACGCCGGGCGTCTTCTCCTTCGACCGGCGAGAGTGGGGTGCCGAAGGTGATCCGGGTCGGCTGCCGGCGCAGGAGGCCGCGGTCCTTTCCCAGGATCCGGCGGGTGCCCTCCATGTGGACGGGCACCACCGGCCGGCCCGTCCGCCGGGCCAGGTAGGCCGCCCCACCGCGGAACTCCTGGAACCAGCCGTCGGGGGAGCGTCCCCCTTCGGGGAAGATGATCAGGTTCCAGCCCTCCTCGAGCAGACCGGCGGCGGTGTCGGCCGAACGCCGGTTCACCTTGTGCCGTTCGATGGGGATGGCCCCGAGACCGAGCGCCCACAGATGGGCCTTCCACCGGCGGTCGAAGAAGTAGTCGGCGGCCGCCGCCACCACGGCCCGGTGCCGGAAACGCCGGGGCAGGACCGACAGCAGCAACCCGGTGTCCACGTGGCTGGCGTGGTTGGCCACGAAGATGACCGGGGCCGTCACCAGCTCGAGCATCTCGGCGCCCCGCACCTCGGGGGAGGCGACCACGTGGGCCAGGGGACGGGTCACGTTGTCGAGCAGCACGGCCCGCACCAGCCGGGCTGGATAGCGGCGCGACCAGTCGCTGTCGTAGTCGACGCCCAGATTCCGTTCCGGGGCCTGGCGCTCGACGCCGTCGGGCCAGTAGGGCGACGCCCACGGGAAACGACGCGTCCGTGCCCTCACGAGACGTCGGCCATGATCAGCGGCGGTGAGTGCAGATGGGTGAGCGAGGGGTCGCGCCCGACCACATCGGAGGCCAGTTCCAGCGCGTCGGCCATGGTCGAGGCCGGGGTGAAGCCGAGCCGGCGCACGGCGGCCCGGTCGCCGCCCACGATGATCACCGCCCCCAGATGCTCGAGGGCGTGCGCGCACCAGTACCACATGTAGAAGGGATGGACCCCGTGGTAGGCGTGGCCCGTCCGGTACAGATGGACGTACCAGGGATCGGTGGCGTAGGCCTCCTCGTACTTGCCCACCTCGAGGGGATCGGTGGTCTCGGCCAGCACCTGCTCGAAGAAGTCGATGTAGCTC
Source organism: Acidimicrobiales bacterium (assembly GCA_035535015.1). Taxonomy (GTDB): domain Bacteria; phylum Actinomycetota; class Acidimicrobiia; order Acidimicrobiales; family UBA8190; genus Palsa-661. The sequence goes on from DATLQU010000061.1 coordinate 16,245, forward strand.
GGGTGGTGCCCCGGATGAAAGGCCCACGGGGTCGGGTGGCTCATGATGACCACTCCGCCCTGGCGCACCAGGGGCCGGCCCTTGTACATGTTGAAGAAGTAGCCGAGCCCCAGACAGGCCACCAGGATGGGGTTCATGATCGAGTTCACGTTGTAGGGGCAGATGTAGGGCAGCCCCAGCGTCAGGATGTCGGTCTGTCCCTCCACGGCCACCAGCTGCTGCCGGTAGACGTTCTCCGTCGTCTGAGCGTGCACGGCCTCGACCTCACCGGCCTGCACACTGGTCAGCCGGTAGGGCGACCGCACCGAGTGCAGCACCTGCCGGGCCAGCCGGTCCGGTGTCCGGGCCAAGGTGGCCGAGGTGGCGATGTAGCCGGCCCGGTCGCGCGCCGACCACTCCCACTCCCGTCGCTCGAGGAAACGCATCTGCGGGGGGAAGGTGTCGGTGTTGAGGGTGGTCTCGATCTGGAAGACCTTCACCCCGCTGTCGGCGATCAGCCGGCCCATCCGCCAGTTCGACGTGTGCAGCTCCGACTTGTGCTGGTCCATGAAGGACTTGCTCTGCTGCATGGTCCGGGCGTTGTGGTGGTGCCGCAGGCTCCGGTAGCTGGCCAGTCCGGTGGCCACCGACTTGTGGCCGCCGTCCATGGCCACCAGGTTGACGTTCACGTAGACGAGCAGGTCCGAGGTGGCCGCCCGCTTGTTGATCTCCACGTCCTCCCCGTGGTCGGTCAGCCCCAGATGGATCAGGTTGCCGGGGTCCTCGGCATCGTGCTGCTGCAGCAGACCCTGGGGTTCGAAGGCGTCGTAGATCCGGTCGCCCACACAGTGGCGCAGCTCGGCCTCGGTCAACCGCCGGTGAAGGGCCAGCGCGCAGATCAGCACCACGTCGTCCACCCCGGCCTCGGCGGCCAGATCGAGGACCTGTTCGATCACCAGTTGCCGGGCGTCGGGCCGGCGCATGGGCGGAAGCGGCAGCGAGACGTCGTCGAAGGCGATGGTCAGCTTCATCCCGGCCCGCAAGAGCGCCGGCAGAGGCTCGGCGTCGCCCAGGGGATGGAGCAACGCCTCTCGGATGGCGGTCACGGGATCCTCGAGCGGGTCGAGCGGTTCCGGCGCGTAGAGCACCCGGCTGCCGACGGGCAACCGCTCGAGCCGCAATCCCTCGCCGTGCCAGAACAAGGTGGAGGGCGTGGAACGGTCCACCTCGAGGACGAATCCCGGTCTGGGGCTCATGAGGCCGATCCTTTCGGGCTGCGGTGATGCATCTCGAACACGATCTTCACGGCGCCGCGCCGGCCGGCCGATCCGGCGTGGGCCACCGCCTCCTCGAAGCGCTCGAGGGGATAGCGGGCGGAGACCAGCCGACCGAGACGGGCGGCGGCCACCACCTCCATGGCGATGGCGAAGGTCCGCCGCCGCGCCGTCCCCGTCCGTTCGCTGCCGTAGGCGTAGGCGCCCACCATCGACACCTCGCGGTGCCACAACGAGGCCAGGTCGAGCGTGGTCTTGGCCGGCATCCCCACCACCACCACCCGCCCCCGGGGCCGCACCATGGCCAGGCACTGGCTCAGAGAGTCGGCACTGCCCACGCAGTCGACCACGATGTCGGCCCCGCCACTCAGATGGCCCGAGCTCTCGAACGACCGCGACCGCCGCCGCACGGCCCGGGTCAGCTGCTCGGGGCTCACGGCCAGGTCGGCGCCGAGCTCGCCGGCCAGATCACGCTGATGGCCGTAGCGGGCTCCCACGAGCAGCGCGCCCGGCGTGGCCAGCTGCCGCAGCGCGGCGGTGGTGGTCAGACCCACGGTGCCACCGCCGAGAACGGCCACCATGTCACCGGGCTCCACCTGAGCGGCCAGGGCCGCATGCACGGCGCAGGCCGTCGGCTCGATCATCACGGCGTCGTCGTCGGACAGCGCCTCGGGTACCGGGTGGAGCTGCACGGCATGGGCCACGAGCCCCGCCTGCGACCACCCGCCCCCGGTGTCGGCGCAGAAGCCGATCTGCAGCCCCGGCGCCAGATGCCCGAAAGCCACCCGCTCACATCCGCCCACCCGGCCGTCGGCACAGGCCTCGCAGGGCGGCTCGATCCCCCGGGGGATGCAGCCGAGCACCGGCTCCACCACCACCCGGGTCCCCGGGGCCAGGGTGCCGGGGACCGGGGCACCGGCCGGCCCCGTGGCCGCGTCCTCGACCACGCCGACCACCTCGTGACCGGGCACGAAGGGGAAGCTCACGATGTCCTCGAAATAGCGCGAGCTGCGGCCGTCCAAGGTGGCCAGGTCCGATCCGCAGATCCCGGCCAGCACCGGACGCACCCGCTGCCACCCGGGCCCGGGCAGAGCGGGCGCCTCGACGTCGGTCAGCCGCAGCGGTCCGATCCCGGCACTCGTCCCCGACCCGCCCACCGACGACACCAGCCGGGCGGCGGCGAAGCGGGGGAGGCTCCGTTCGACGAGGAGCGCCTTCACCGCACACCTTCGGCGGCCGACAGGGTGTCGATCACACCTTCGAGCCGCGTCCACCAGCGCGACACGCCGTGGTCGAGAGGTCCCATGGGCAGAGCCGGACGGCCGCCACCGCCGGCCTTGTCCCACTGCTCCACGTGCCACCCCCGGCGCCGGGCCACGGTGGCCAGTCGGGCCTCGGGGTTCACCGCCACCGGGAATCCGACGCACTCGAGCAGCGGCAGGTCCGAGGTGGAGTCGGCGTAGGCCACGGACTCGCCCAGATCGAGGCCGGTGGCCGCCGCGTACTCGGCCAGCACCAGGGCCCGGGCCTCCCCGGTGGGCGGCCGGTCGTCGAGTTGCCCGGTGAAGCGTCCGTCGCCGTCGACGCCGAGCGAGGCGCAGACCACCTCGTCGAACAACGGCCGCAGCGGCTCGATCACGAAGTCGAGGGCACCGGTGATCAGCACCGTCCGGTGGCCGAGGGCCCGGTGGGCCCGGACCCGGGCGAATCCGGCCGGGAAGGACTTGGTCAGAAGCATGTGATGGAACAGCTCCCAGGAATCCCGGCGCAGCAGTTCCCGCGACGCGCCCTGGTAGCGGCGGTAGAAGCTCCGCAGGAAGTCCCCGCGATCGCGGCGGTCGAGAGCGAGCAGCGCCGGTGCCTCGCGCGCCAGCCGGGCGGTGAAGGCCACCCGTTCACCGGCGGGCAGATGCCGGCTGGCCAACCAGGCGTAGGACTCGACCACGTTGGAGGCGATCAGCGTGTTCTCGAGGTCGAAGGCGGCCAGGTGCCGGTCGGGGGAGAGCACCGCCGTCCGGGCCCGGTCCGAGCGGCTGACCATGGTCGAGCGCGCCGGGGTGGACCGTACCCGGGCGTGCTCGACGATGGACGGCAGGTGGACGTCGCTCACGTAGTGGGGCCAGGCGATGACGCCGGGGTCGAAGCAGAAGGCCTGGCGCTGCGCCGGTGACAGCCGGGCGAACAGTGCCAGCAACCGGTCGACGCGGAAATAGGCCTCGGTCTCGGCGTAGGCGCCGTAGAGCTCGACGTAACCGAGGGCCCGCTCGGCGCGCGTCCGCTGGTCCTCTATGCGCGCCGCGAGGTCGGCCCGTTCCCCGCGCACCGGCAGCACACCGAGAACCCGCTCGGCCAGGGCGAAGGCGCTGGTGGCCCGTTTGAGCTGCCGCTGCACGCGGCCCCGACCGGGAAACGACCATTCGGGCACCATGATCGGCTGTCCGTCGGTGTCGTAGAGAGGGTGATCGGTGAACCACTGCTGGACCAGGTGGACGAGCTCGCCGTAGCGCAGGGGGTTCCGGGCACTCGAAGCCACCTGGTAGACGCTGGCGCCCGCCGGGTCTCCTCCGGCGGCGGCCACGGCCAACAAGGCGGCCACCACCATGTCGACGGGGATCACGTCGACCACCCCCTCGGGAACGCCGGGGAACTGCTTCAACAGTCCCCGGGCGTAGGAGATGATGATCGGCTCGGCCATCCGGAATCCCCGGATCCATCCTGGCCGGGGCTCGGCCAACGCCGACTCGATGATCGAGGGCCGGACCACGGTGATGGGGAGCCCGGGGTGCGAGCCCACCAGGGCCCGCTCTCCGAGGGCCTTGGTGAAGGCGTAGGCGTCGGGCCATCCGAGGGCCTGGGCCCGGGCCCGGCCCGCCTCCACCAGCTGGGCGCGCACCCAGTCGTCGCGCAGCTTCTCGGCCCGTTCGGCCAACACGTGAGTGCCGGCCGCACCCAACTCGGCGCGCGCCGCCTTGGTGAAGCGGCCCAGCTGTCCCGGTCGGCGAGATTCGGACTCGAGGTCGGCGCGCAGCCGCCGGGCCGAATCGATCTCGGCCGTCACGTCGACCTCGGTGGTCACCGTCGAGTGGGTACGCGCCCGCGCCCCGGACCGCACGGCGTCGGTGAAGAGAGTCTCGCTGGCCTGGCCCTGATGGGTGCTGGCCACGTAGGCCGTCGACACGGTGACCAGGTGGGTGGGTGCACGATCGGGGAAGCCGGCGCGCCGGGTCTCGGCGGCGCCGGCGATGGCGGCGGCCACCCGTGACGGTCCCAGCAGGTTGACCTCGACGGCGCTGTCGAGCGGAGCGTCGAAGGAGACGGTGGCGGCCGAGTGGATCACGGTGTCGCACGAAGCCAGCACCTGCCGGCCCTCCTCGTCGAGGCCGAGCCCGTCACGGCTCACGTCTCCGGCCACAGCCACCAGACGTCGACCGATCCGCTCGGAGAAGTCGTCCCCCCACTCCGCCCGTAGCCGGTCGAAGCAGTCGTTGCGCACGATCTCGCGTCCGGTCCGCTCGGCCGCCGACAACCGCCGGGTGGGTCGCACGAGAACGGCCACCTCACAGTCGGGAACGGCCCGCAGGAGTCGTTCGACCACGGCCGTCCCGAGGAATCCGGTCGCCCCCGTCACCAGGATCCTGGTTCCGGCCAGGGCGCCGGGGATGGAGAGGGGCCCGGCCCCCGGGTCCGTCGTCGCGGCGTCACCGGTCGGCTCGGGGCCGGGGTCGGCGGAGCTGGCGGGAGGGGTGCGCACCTCGGGCACCGTGTCTGTCTACCATATGGTAGATGAGCGGTGGTCGACGGACCGGTGGAGCCACGGCGGACCGGATTCTCGATGCCGCCCTCGTCTCCTTCGGCTCGCGCGGCTACGAGGCCACCTCCCTGGACGCCCTGGCCGACAGCCTGGGCATGCGCAAGCAGTCCATCCTCTATTGGTTCTCCTCCAAGGATGTCCTCCTCGAAGCCCTGATCGACCGCTCGGCGGCCGAGATGTCGGCCGCCCTCGAGGAATCACTGGCCCGGGCCGGGACGGGCTGGGCCCGCATCGAGGCCGTCGTCCGTTCCGTCTTCCGTCTGGCCGCCCGCCGTCCTGAGCTTCTGGGCCTCGTCCGCGAGGTGGGCCGGCTCGGCCCCCCGGCGGCCACCCGTCTCACCCTGGCCCTCGATCCCCTGGTGGGACGGGCGTCGGCCTTTCTCCAGGCGGAGATGGACAGCGGGGCCATGCGTCGCCACGAGCCGCGTCTGCTGCTCCTGGCCATCTATTCGACGGTCGTCGGCATGATCACCGAAGTCGAGGTCCTCCGGGCCCTGGGCGAGGAGCCGTCGGCCCGTTCCCTCGTCCGCCGCCGCCAGGAGATCCTGAGCCTTCTGCGCTCGGCGCTCCTCGTCGACACCGCGTCGCTCGGCGACCACGCCGCCTGACTGCCCGCCGGCTGGGCGCCCACCATCGGCGCGCCCGCTGTCTTTAGATTCACCGGCCTGCGGCTCACAGAACTGATTGAACTGCCCCTCGACCAAGTCGATCGCATCCGAATCATCGGCAAGGACGACAAGGAGCGCATCGTCCCCATACCTGCCGTCTTGGCCTCGGAGCTGACGGGGTATCTCGCTCGGGTTCGCCCGCAGCTACCTGCCTCACCATTTGTGTTCGCCAACCCCGCTACCCCAACGGGGAGTCAGCACTATGGGTCCTACTGCACACGGACGGTTCAGGAACTCGTCAATGAGGCAGGGACGAAGGCCGGTGTCCCGGGACGACACTTCCCGCACCGGTGGCGGCACACCTACGCCACCAGCCTGCTTCGCCGAGGGGTCGACATCCATCTCGTCCAGCGACTTCTGGGCCACGCCAACATCGTGACCACGGTGAGGTACATCCACTTGTCGGATACCGATCTGGCCGACGCCGTCGACATGGCATTCCCCGAGTTGGGCTGAGACGCTGCGGGACGAACGGCAAGAAGACGAACCTCTTGCCAGTGCGTTGCGAGACCCAGGGTTTATGTAGTACGATAATCATGTAGTGATCGACCCGTCGGCTCGCCGCCATGGTGTGACCGACGAAGACATTACGCATGCGATTGATCGTGTCCTAGCAACAGAGGATGCCGGTGAAGACCCCGACCGATGGCTGGTCATCGGTCCAGATCGGACCGGCAATCTCCTTGAACTGATCGTCCTTCAGAGCGTCGAAGGCGAGTACGTCGTGATCCATGCCATGCCGATGCGGGCCAAGTACCGGAGACTCTTACCATGACCAAAGCGCGTACTTACGGACACACGAAGAGCGGCAAGGTCATCGACGAGAAGATGATCGAGTCTTTGGCGGGAGAAGCCGAATCCGGCTACGACGTCGATCAACTCATCGCACGTCGGGCCAAGCGTGGTCGTCCGACCCTGGGTTCCGGCCCCGCAACGATTGAATCCGTTCGTCTCGATCCCGAGTTGAAGCAAGACCTTCAGCGTCGTGCGGAGCAAGAGGGAGTCAGCCTCTCCGAGGTGATCAGGAACGCGCTGCGGCAATACGTGAAGGCCAGCTGACTACTGTCGGACTTGCATGTCCAATCGAATCTGGTGGCGACGGACGGGCGTACAGTTCAGCGGTGTCCAAGGCAAAGCGGAGACGCTTTCTCAGTGTGGGTAGTAAGTCGTGTCGATGTCCTTCAGATGAACAGTATCGACATCCTCCGCTGCATCGAATCTTCCTTTAGGCTCCGGCACGCCCGAACCGTCGGCCCCGACCGGTGTTCAGGGAACGGGCGGTTTGGGTCGGATCGTCTTCGGCGGTGTGTAGCGCTTGGAGGGCGGAGGTCCGGCCGGTTCAGGATTCTTGTTCCGGCCGCCCCGGCCGCCCCGGCCGCCCCGGCCTCCCGATCGTGCGCTCATCCGATCGGCCCGGGCGCGTCGGCGCTCCTCCACTGCCGCCCGCCGGCGGCCGGCGGGATCGGTGGCGCCGCGTGGCGGATACCCCTTGGCCGCGGCCGGGGTGCCCCGGCTGATGGTGGTGAGTTCCTTCTGCCATTTGAAGACCCGGAAGATCAGCCAGATGCCGAGGGCCCAGAACGGCAGGGCGAAGGGGAATCCCATGGAGGTGCCCAGGAAGAGAAGAGCGAAGGCCACGAAGGACCGGCGTCGTGTGGCCGTGGCCAGGACGACGACGCCGGACAAGATCACCCGGGCGCCACCCTCGAAGAGGATCACCCCGGTACTCACGTGATTCTTGTCGTGCAGGGGAGGGTTGTAGTGGATGGCGCCGATGGTGAGCAGCAGCCCTACGACGATTCCCAAGGGAGCCGAGACGAGGGCCAGGAACCGTTCCCGGTCGTCGATCTTCTTGATGATGGCGGTCAACTCGTCCTTGGACATCCCCGACAACGCACCGCGCTGTGGGGAGGCCTTGGCGGGCCCGACGAACGAATCACGCAGCCGGCCCCGTCGAGACGGCTGCGACCCGGGGGCCAGCACCTCGTCGGCCTGGACGACGTCGTCGGTGGACGCCTTGCCGGTGGACCCGACACCACGGCCCGTGCCCCGGGCCGGGGCCCCGGGCCGTGTCTTCGGCTGCCGTTGCAGGTTGGGCAGCACCGTGAGCACCCGCTGGCCCACGGTCAGCTTGGGGACGGCGCTCGGTCCCGAGGCTTTTTCTCCGGATCCCGGTTCCCCGTTGCCCTTGGCGTCCTTACTCACAGTGCGCCAGCGTAGTCAGCGCCCGTCTGCCGCTCGAAGCGGGACTCACGCCGGACAGTGCAGCACGAATCCGGTTCCCAGAGTGTCCCCGGCCGCCACCACCTGCACCGGGTCCGGTCCGGGCAGCACTCCCGGTATCTCTCCCGCCTTCACGGCGGCACCGTCACCGGCGCCTTCGTCGTTCGCTGCCGACCCCGATGACACCAGGGATCGGGGCCAGGCGAAGGCCAGGTGGTGGACCCGCCCGGGGCGGTCACCGAGCCACGTCCGCAGCGGTGTGGCGCTGTCGGCGCCGGCCGCCGGGGCTACCAGACGCAGACCGAGCGGACCGGGCCAGGCGAGGTCGACGAAGTCCCACGTCTCTCCCGGTCCGCGTCCGCGTCCGGTGATGACTCCGCCGAGGAGTTCGTGGAAGAGGGCCATGCCTTCGTCGAGGGCGCGCACGGCGTGGGTGACGTGGCGCAGAGAGGCCGGTGGCTTCTCGGGATCCGGGAAGCCTTCGGGCGCCGGTGAGATCCACTCGAACTGCTCCTGGGCCAACTGAACAACGACCCCGGTGGCCTGGCGGGGATGTAGGAACGCCTCTCGCCATTGGGGATCAGAGAGTCGCACGTTCACGGGCACGAATCCCGCGTTCTGCACGCGCTCGAGGGCGACTTCGATGTCAGGCACCTTGAAAGTGAGGTGATGGGGGCCCGGTCCGCTGTGGTCAAGGAAGCGTCGGAGGAAGTCATTGTTCTCGGGCTCCCACGGTTGGAGGATCTCGACCTTGGCGCCGTTGCCGTAGCTCAGCTGCGCCGGGCTGAAGCCGATGTTGACTCCGCCCGAGTGCCAGGTCCCGCCGAGCCGGTGGACGTACCACGGCCACGCATCGGCCCAGCTTTCGACGGCCACGGCGACGTGATCGAGAACGGCCGAGGTGCCGTCGGCGACCGGAGGGGGAGAGGGAGGCATCGTCCCAGGTTGCCGTCTTCCTTCGCATTCTGTCTACCTGGCCGTCGCCGATGACAGGCAGGACGGAACCGTGCTACGTCTGGGACATGGATTTTCGCCGCACGTCCGTCATCGCGCTGGCCGAGGATGTCCGCTCCGGCCGGATCGGCGCCCGGGAGCTCGTGACCCACGCTCTCGAGCGCATCGACACGCTCAACGGGGAGGTGAACGCCTTCGTGGCCGTCGACGAGTCGTCGGCCCTCGAGGTGGCCACCCAGATCGACGACATGGTGGCCGCGGGACGCGACCCAGGACCGCTGGCCGGCATCCCCATCGGCGTGAAGGATCTGGAGGACGCGGCCGGATTCGTCACCTCCCACGGTTCGCCCGTCTTCGCCGGTGGCCCGGCCGCCACCGTCGACTCCGCCCTGGTGGCGCGCCTCAAGGCGGCCGGCTGCGTCGTCATCGGAAAGACCAACACCCCCGAACTGGGCTGGAAGGGCGACACGGACAACACCGTCTTCGGTCCCACCCGCAATCCGTGGAATCTCGACCACAGCCCTGGCGGTTCTTCCGGCGGGAGTGCGGCCGCCATCGCCTCGGGCATGGTCCCGTTGGCCACCGGATCCGACGGTGGGGGTTCTATCCGGATTCCGTCGTCGTGCTGTGGTCTGAGCGGCATGAAACCGTCGCTCGGCCGCGTTCCGTCGGGCGGAGCCGAACCCCCTGACTGGCAGCACCTGTCGACCAAGGGTCCCATGGCCCGCCGCCTGGTCGATGTGGTGGCTGCTCTCGACGTCGTCGTGGGGCCCGACGCCACCGATCTCCGCTCGTTGCCGCGCCCGGAGGCGTCATGGCCGGCGGCGCTACTCGACGCCAAGGTTCCCGTGCGGGTGGCGTGGTCGCCCACGCTCGGATACGCACCGGTGGACGACGAGGTCATGAAGGTCTGCACGCGCGCCATCGGTGTCCTCGAATCACTCGGTGCCGAAGTGGTCGAGATCGAAGCCGTCTTCGACGAGGACCCGGTCCGCGACTGGTTGACGCTGGCCACGGCCTACAACCTGCGGACCCTCGCCCCTTACCGCGGGACCGACGTCTGGAAGCGCATCGACCCCTTCCTGGCCGCAGCCGTGGACTGGGCGGCGGAGAGTCTGACAGTGCTCGATGTCGTGCGAGCCGAAGACGCGTGCCATCGGCTCAACACCAGGTTGGTCGACGTCTTCCACGACGTGCGGCTGCTCATCACCCCCACTTGTGCCGCCCTGCCTCCGCCGCGAGGCCTCGACGGGGCGGGGATGATCAATGGAATCCCCGACGCCAACTGGGTGCGCTTCACCTACCCGTTCAACATGACCCGTTCGCCGGCGGCTTCGGTCTGTGCCGGACTGAGTGCCGACGGTCTGCCGGTGGGGCTCCAGCTGGTGGGGCCCCAGCATGCCGATTTGGTCGTCATCCGATCGGCGGCCGCCCTGGAAGCGGCCCTGGGCTTCGACGAGATCGCGACCATCGGCTCCTGACCAGGGTGGACGCCGGCCATGACATAATCCGATGCCGGCAGATCGACTGCGGGCGCATAGCTCAGCTGGTTAGAGCGCAGCCTTCACACGGCTGAGGTCGGGGGTTCGAGTCCCTCTGCGCCCACC
>DATLQU010000062.1:0-103249 GCA_035535015.1 Acidimicrobiales bacterium
GTACCCGGTGGGTCGGATCGCAGACAGCAAGTGGTATGTCACAGTCCGGGCGTGAAGCGACCCCGGACCTGTCCGACAGGATTCCGGGGTCGTCTTCAGGACCGGATGGTTTCTCACCCGCTGGTCAGCGGGCGTGCGGCAGAGTCACAGGACGAAGATCGTGTGCTTCACCAAGGTGACGTTGCCGGACCCGTCGACACACGCTTTGCCCGACACGGCACTGCCAACGGTGACCTTCCCACTCGTGTCAGCCGTCACCGATCCGGTGGCATCGTATTCGGTGGAGCCGCTCTTGCAGGCACCCTGAACCGGTGGTGTCACCGTCACGGAGAAGGTCGTTGTGCCCTTGTGCTTCCCCTTCCAGGTGATCGTCCCACCGCTCGCGAGAGATGCCGCCGGAGCACTCCCCTTTCCGAGGGTTCCGCAGCCCTTGAACGTCAGGTTGCCGGAAATCGTTCCGGTGACCTTGGTACAACCAACCGGGGCAGCCGCACTGGCGGACGCTCCCATCCCCACTGTGGCAGCCGAGACCGGGATCGCTAACGCAGCCATGAACACCATCATTCGACGCATGACAACTCCTCTTCTCCCCGCAGGGTTTCCATCCAGTGTGGGGACGCAGGGTCAACACCGACCATGAGGGTCCACAACTGTCGATCACCTCAACGAGTGGGAATTCCTAGCGTTACAGTGCGGACGGTGGCGCCTGAGCCCTCGCCATCTGCTCGTATCGGGGCCGGGTCGGTCGGCCCGGAGCCGGCCATGGCCGTCCGTCGGCCGGGATCGGCGGCCGCGGGGGACGGCGCCGCGCCGGTAGCCTGGAGCAGGTGGAAAGCCCGAGGTCATGGTCGGCGCCGGCGGCGAGCTACCCGCTGCGGCGGTTGCGGCGGCTGCGGCGGACGGCGGCCTTGCGGCGCCTGGTGGCCGAGACCACGGTGAGGGTCGACGACCTGGTGGCCCCGCTCTTCGTGCGCGAAGGGATAAGCGAACCGGTGCCCATCTCGTCGCTGCCGGGGCAGAGCCAACAGACGGTGGGCTCGCTCGTGCTGGAAGCCAAACGACTGGTCTCGCTCGGCGTTCCCGGGTTGGTGCTCTTCGGTGTTCCGACGACGAAAGACGCCACGGGATCGGGGGCCTGGGACAAAGACGGGATCGTGCAGGTGGCCCTGGCCGAACTGCGGAGCGCGGTGGGCGACGAGCTCGTGTTGATCGCCGATCTCTGTCTCGACGAGTACACCGACCACGGCCACTGTGGGATCGTCCGCGGCGACGGAAGCGTGGACAACGACGCCACCGTCGAGCTCTATCAGCGGGTGGCCGTCGCCCAGGCCGAGGCCGGCGCCGACGTGGTGGCCCCGAGCGGGATGATGGACGGCCAGGTGGGTGCCATCCGGAGCGCCCTCGACGGAAGCGGCCACAGCGAGGTGGCCGTGCTCGCCTACGCGGCGAAATACGCGTCGGCGCTCTACGGGCCGTTTCGGGAAGCGGTGGACGTGAGCATCGCCGGGGGAGGGGACCGGAAGGCCTATCAGCAGGACATCCGGAACCGACGGGAGGCGCTGAGCGAGGTGGCGCTCGACGTGTCCGAAGGGGCCGACATGGTGATGGTGAAGCCGGCGCTCGCCTATCTCGACGTGATCGCCGAGGTGGCCGCCGGGATCGACGTGCCCTTGGCCGCCTATCAGGTGAGCGGGGAGTACGCGATGGTGAAGGCGGCGGCCGAGCGCGGCTGGATCGACGGTGACGCCGTGGCGCTCGAGCATCTGACGGCGATCAAGCGGGCCGGAGCCGACATCATCCTCACCTACTTCGCGGCCGAGCTGGCCGAGGCGCTGGATGGGTGAACCGGGCGCCACCCCGGACAGCAATGCGGCCTGGTTCGAGCGGGCCCGGCGGGTGATCCCGGGGGGAGTGGACTCCCCGGTGCGGTCCTTCCGGTCGGTGGGGGGGATCCCGTACACGGTGGTGCGGGGCGAGGGTGCCTACGTCTGGGACGTCGAGGGGCGGCGCTATATCGACATGGTGCAGTCCTACGGGGCGGTGCTCCTCGGGCACGGCCATCCGGTGGTGACGCGGGCTCTGGCCGAGGCGGCGAGGCGGGGGACGACATTCGGTGCGCCCACCGAGGGCGAGGTGCGGCTGGCCGAGGCGATCTGCGGGCGGGTGGCCGGCTGCGAGCAGGTGCGACTGGTCTCGTCGGGCACCGAAGCGGCGATGAGCGCCGTCCGGGTGGCCCGGGGCTTCACCGGCCGGGACCGGGTGGTGAAGTTCGACGGCTGCTACCACGGGCACTCGGACGCCCTGCTGGCCGGCGGGGGCAGTGGGGTGGCCGCGCTCGGGCTTCCCGGATCGGCCGGGGTGCCGGCGTCGGCGGTGGCCGACACGCTCGTCTGCCGCTACAACGCGGTGCCCGAGTTGGACGAGTCGGTGGCCTGTGTGATCGTCGAGGTGGTGGCGGCCAACATGGGTCTGGTGGCGCCCGTGGCCGGGTTCATCGAGGGCCTGCGGGAGGCCTGTGACGCGGTGGGGGCGCTGCTGATCTTCGACGAGGTGATCACCGGCTTCCGGCTGGGCCGCGGTGGGGCCAGCGAACGGTACGGGGTGCGGCCCGATCTGTGGTGTTTCGGCAAGGTGATCGGGGGTGGGCTGCCGGTGGGTGGCTTCGGGGGAGGGCGCCATGTTCTCGAGGTGCTCGCCCCCGACGGGCCCGTCTACCAGGCCGGGACGTTGTCGGGAAACCCGCTCGCCACCGCCGCCGGACTGGCCGTGCTCGAGGCGGTGGGACCGGCCGACTACGAGGCGCTGGCGGGGCGCGCCGAACGGTTCGGCTCGGCGCTGGCCGAGGTGCTGTCGTCGGCCGGGGTGGCCGCCCAGGTACCGGTGGTCGGACCACTGGTCGGACTCTTCTTCAGCAGCGATCCGGTGAGAGATCAGGCGACGGCCCGGGCATCGGTGGCCAACGGGATGTACGGCCGCTTCTTCGGCGCCATGCTCGAACGGGGGGTGGCCCTCGCTCCGGGTCCCTACGAGGTGATGTTCCCGGGCCTGGCCCACAGCGACGAGGTGCTGGCCGCCGTGGTGGAGGTGGCGGCCGACGCCGCCGGCGCCGTGGTCGGATCGGCTGTGGCCCCCGGTTGAGGGTGACCGGCCGACGGTGACGGCGTCGCGGTGAGCAGACGGCGGTGACGGGACCGGGCGAGCTGATCGCCTCGGGCCGTGACGCCGACGTCTTCGGCTACGGCGAGGGGCTCGTCCTGCGGCGGTCGCGCGCCGGGCGGTCCATGGCGGCCGAGGCGGGGGTGATGGAGTACGCCCGCGGCCGGGGATATCCGGTGCCGGCCGTGGACCATCTGAGCGACGACGGGACCGACCTGGTGATGGAACGGGTGGTGGGGCCGTCGATGATGGAGGTGCTCGGACGCAAGCCCTGGACGCTCTCGGCCAACGGCCGGTTGCTCGGTGACCTGCACCGGCGGCTCCACGAGATCCCCGCCCCGCAGGGGTTGGGCCGGGCCCCGGGACCGGCGGGGTCGACTCTCGTGCATCTGGACCTGCACCCGATGAACGTGATCCTCGGGCCGGCCGGGCCGGTGGTGATCGACTGGACCAACGCCCGGCAGGGGGCGGGGGCGGTCGACGTGGCGCTGACCTGGCTCCTCATGGCGGCGGGGGAGATCCCGGCGGGCCGGGTGAAGGCGGGGCTGCTCGGTCGGACCCGGCGGGCCCTCGTCCGGGGCTTCATCGGCTGCTTCGACCTGGTGGCCGTCCGGGCCGTGTTGCCGGCCGTCGTGGAGTGGAAGGCGCAGGACCCGCATATGTCGGAGGCCGAGCTGAAGAGGATGAGGGCCGTCGTCGGGGCCGAAGACGCCGGGGGCCGGGCCTGACCCGGGGGGGTCTCGGGCCTTCGTTACCATGCGGCCCATGGATGCCGAGGCGCTGGCCGTTGACGTGGGGGCGGCGCCGACCGCTGCCCCGGTGGTGGAAGCCGGGGTGCCGGAGGTCGGCCAGCAGGAGGTGGCGGGAACGCTGCCCCGGGACCCCGAGACCCCGTGGCCCGCACCGCGGTGGTTCCATCGGTTGCTGGTGGCCGGCGCCGTTGTGGCGATCGCCCTCGGACTGGCCCTGCGTTTCTGGACGCGGACCGATATGTGGCTCGACGAGGCCCTGACCCTCAACATCTCCCGACTGCCGGTGAGCGAGATCCAGGGGGCGCTGCGACGCGACGGGGCGCCGCCTCTCTACTACTACCTGCTGCATTTCTGGATCGGCGCCTTCGGGACGTCGGACATCGCCGTCCGGGCCCTGTCCGGCGTGCTCAGCTGCGCCACCCTTCCCTTCGTCTGGATGGCCGGCCGGCGGATCGGCGGACGGACGGTCGGCATCGGGGTGGTGGTGCTGGTGGCCACGTCGCCCTTCGCCGTGAGGTACGCCACCGAGAACCGGATGTACGCGTTGGTGGGGTTTCTGACGGCGGCCGGGCTGGTGGCCCTGCAACGGGCCCTCGAACGTCCGCGGCCCGGAAATCTGGTGGCCGTGGCCGTGACCTCGTCGGCCCTGCTCTACAGCCACTACTGGTCGCTCTATCTGGTCGGGGTGACCGCACTGTGGCTGGCCTGGCAGGCGTGGCGGGGGCCGCTGCCGCGCCGGCGCGGGGCGCGGGCCGCCCTGGGGGCGCTGGTGGTGGCCGGTGTGAGTTTCCTGCCGTGGTTGCCCACCTTCGTCTACCAGACGCGGCATACCGGGACACCGTGGGCCATTCCCGCCGACTTCGCCGCCCTGGTGAACGCCGTGACCTCTTTCGCCGGCGGCGCCACCAACCAGGGCCGGGCCCTGGCCCTGCTCTACTTCGCCCTGGCCGGGCTGGGCTTGTTCGGGGTGGCCGGCGGGTTGCGGCACGTGGTGCTCGACCTCCGGACGCGGCCGGCCGGCCGGGGGCTGGCCATCGTCACGGTGGGCACCCTGGCCGTGGCCGTGATCGGCGGCTACGCCAGCCGGAGTGCCTTTCAGGCCCGCTACGCGTCGGTGATCTTCGTCTTTCTGACCCTGCTGGTGGCCATGGGATTCGCCACCTTCGCCGATCAGCGGATCCGGGCCGGCGTGATGGCCGCCGCCGTGGTCTTCGGGGTGGCCGGCAGCCTGCCCAACATCTGGACCAGCCGGACCCAGGCCGGGCAGGTCTCGGCCGCCCTGGCCAAGTTCGGCCGGGCCGGAGACGTGGTGTCGTACTGTCCCGACCAGCTGGGTCCGTCGGTGAGCCACCTGCTGCCGAGCAACCGCTACCGACAGATCACCTTTCCCCGCCAGACGGGGCCCCAGTTCGTGAACTGGGTCGACTACGCCGCCGCCACCCAGGCGGGGAACCCGGCCCAATTCGCCCTGAAGCTGGAGAAGCTGAGC
The DNA here is from genome assembly GCA_035535015.1 of Acidimicrobiales bacterium. Lineage (GTDB taxonomy): Bacteria > Actinomycetota > Acidimicrobiia > Acidimicrobiales > UBA8190 > Palsa-661. Next base: position 5,398 of record DATLQU010000062.1, read on the forward strand.
GCGTCGGCCCACAGCCTCTGGTACGTCTGGGCGCCGGGCTACGAGACCTACCACACGAAATGCGAGGAGATCGAGAACGACCTGCTCGCCGACCCCGCCTACAGCGCGCGAACCATCTTCCCCTTCACCAAGGTGTTGAATTCCGACGTCATCTACGAAGACATGGAGCTCGTCCAGTTCGTCCACGTGGGCCGATAACAGTTGCCGTAGGCAATTGGTTGGGCGGTTAGTTGGGCGGTTCGTTGGGCGGTCGTCGGGGCGACGGCTTAGGTCGCGGCCTCCGAGTGCCGAAGCTCCACTCGACGCCATCGTGCGGCGCGCGCCCTTTGGGGCGCGCAATCCGGACGGAACGGAGATGTGACAATGACGCCAGTGACCGACGCAGAAGACCTCCGCCTTGATGGTGTCGTCGTGTCGGGAACCACTCCCGACGGCCCCGCCGCCGTCGGCGGCCTCTCGCTGGTCATGGACGCCCGGGGGATGACGGTGATCGTCCCCGGCGGAGGCGAGCCTCGGACCGCCCCCTGGCCGAGCGTCTCCGTGCCCCAGGTCCGCTCCACCGCCTCGCTGCCCGACGGCACCCCGGCCACCGCTCTGGCGTTCGACGCCGGCGGACGGCCCCTCGAATTCCTCGTCCCCAGCCACAACGTTCCCGTTGAGCTCGCCTCCACCCTGGAAGCCAAGGTCACGGAGTTGGCCACCCGCTACGGGGCGACGGCGCCGCCGGTGCCCCCGCCGTCGGTCCCCGGCCCGGTCGTCACCGCGCCGCCGCCGTCCACCACCGCCGCCCCGCCCACCACCGCCGCCCCGCCCACCACCGCCACCCCGCCCACCACCGCCACCCCGCCCCCCCCGGCGCCCCCTGCTCCGGCCATCGTCACGACACCCCCCGTCGCCACGGTGGCGCCCATCGCCGAGACGCCGCCCCCGGCCACCTCCGCCGCCCCGCCCCCGCCTCCTCCGCCCCCGCCTCCGCCTCCGCCTGTCACCGCCCCGCCGACCGGCTCCGGCCTCCGGGGGTCAACGGCGCCGACCTCGCCGACCACGACGGCGGCTCCCACGTCATCGGCGCCCCCTCCGCCCCCTCCGCCCCCTCCGCCCCCGCCGCCCCCTGGGGCGGGCGGCTCCGTCTCCGAGCGGCCCGGCATGACGAGCTCGTCCCGGGATCCGGGCAAGGGGAACGACGCCGCCCCCGCAGCCCCAGCCCCAGCCCCAGCCGCAGCCGCAGCCGCAGCCGCCGCCGCCGGCGCCGCCACCACGGCGGCGGCCGTCACCACCGCGGCGGGGAAGCCGTCGACCGTCGCCCCGAAGGTCGAGCCCGGCAAGTTCCAGGCGGCCAAGAAGGACGAGACCGCCAAGCTGGACGAGACGGCCGAGACGGGTCAGACCGGCAAGAAGGCGAAGGACGACGGCAAGAAGACCAAGGATCAGCTGGCCAAGACCGGAGCCCCCGACGCGGCCTCCGAGCCGAAGAAGTCGGCCCCAGCGGGGCCCGGAAGCCGCTTCGTCGGCGCCGCCGCCCTGGCCGGCAGCGCGTCGTCGGGTTCGCCGGCCACGCCGGCCGAAGAGGAGCGTGACACCCTGACCCCGCCGCCGCCCCCCGTCCGCCACCGCCGGGTGTCGGGCCGGGTGGTCATCCTGCTCGTCGTGGTCCTCCTGGTGATCGGTGCCGCCGGCGGCTGGTACTACAAGCGCCACCATTCGAAGACCGGACCCGCCGCCCCCAGTGCCACCCAACTCCATGCCGACACGGCCCTGGCCGCCGGGGTCGGACTCAAGTCCAATGACCCGACCCTGCGGGGCTGGACGTCGACGCCGAGTTCTCAGAGTGGAGCCTTCACCTCGATCGCCGCCCCCTCCGCCGCCGCCACGGCGGCCCAGACCACGGCCACCGCCGCCCTGGCCCAGTGCCTCAAGGTCCCCACGGCCGACGTGGCCCGCGCCTTCGGTGGCTCCTCGCCGGCACGTTTGGCGCTCTCGACGACACCCGTCTACAGCGATCCCGGCGGTGGCGGACTGACGGCCAGTTCGGCCGTCGAGGCCATGCGGGGCTCGTCGATCGAACACACCGACTTCAAGGTCTTCTCCAACCCGGCCACCTTCGCCACCTGCTACCAGCCCTACGCCCAGGCCATGCTGCCCTACGCCTCCGACGCGGCGGCCGCCGCCTTCACCTCGGTCACGGTCCAGGCCACCACGGTGCCCACCATCAGCAACAAGCGTCTCCACGTCCAGGCCTTCGACATCACCCGGACGGCGGGCTCGGCCACGGCCGTCACCACGGCGGTGGCCGTCTTCGGCGGCCGGATCCAGGCCACCCTGGCCCTGACCAGTCCCTCCGGCTTCCCCGCCGTCACCAAGGGCGCATTGGTGAAGGCCGTCGAGAGCCGGGTGGTGGGCGCCCTCCCGGCGAAATAGGCCCGGCCGCTCACACCGGCCTGGCGGGAGGGGCGCTCAGGAGGACTGGAACGACCGGGCCATCGTGGCCATGGCCCGGTAGGCGGCCTCGGCCGGACCGACCTCCTCGGGTCGTAACAGGTTGGCCATGATCCGCAGCAGCCAGCCCATGATGCTGGTGGAGTGCATCCCCGTCTGCACGCAGGCCCGCATCACATCGGGGTTGCTGATCAGCCGGACGAAGTCCCGGGCCACCCGGTAGTAGAGGCCGTAGGCCTCCTCGAGCTGGACCGGGTAGTCGGCCAGGGCCGGGGTCCCCTCACCCGAGAGCGCCCGGCCCAGACAGGCCGCGGCCAGCCGGCCCGTCTCGTAGGCGTAGGCGATCCCCTCGCCGTTGAAGGGGTTGATGGCCCCGGCGGCGTCGCCCACCACCAGCGTGGTCGGTCCCATCCGGGGCCCGACCGACAGTCCCATGGGCAGCTTCCCGCCCGTCGGGGCGCCGCAGGAGCCGGCCTCCGAGAGCTCCCAGTAGCCGGGGGCGCCGTCCACGAAGGTCTCCATCAGCTTGCTGGTGTTCACGCCCTTCCAGCGCCCCTCCACCGACAGCAGGCCCACCCCGACGTTCACCCGGCCGTCGCCCAGCGGGAAGATCCAGCCGTAGCCGGGCACCACCTTGCCGTCGCCGTCACGGATGTCGAGATGGGACTCGATGAAGGCGTCGTCGTGGCGAGGTGACCGGTAGTAGCCCCGCAGGGCCATCCCCATCGGGTAGGACCTGTCCCTCGTCGTCCCGAGGGCCCGGCCGAAACGCGAGTTGGCCCCGTCGCAGACCACCACGTAGCGCGCCCGGACCTCGACCGTGGTGTCGCTGTCTCTGTCACGCACCACCGCCCCCACACACGGCGGCAGACCGCCATCGGCCACCGAGACGTCGAGTATCGGCTGCAGCGCCTCGGCGCCCTCCCAGACGAGCGCCCCCGCCTTGGCCGCCCGCTCCGAGACCAGTTGGTCGAGGTCGTGACGGGTGATCACATAGCCGTAGGACGGGAAGGACGGGTGATCGGGCCAGGCCAGGTCCATGGACATCCCGTAGGCGCACGACCGCAGCCCGTCGAAGCGGTGGCTCCCGGCCAGCGCCCCCTCGAGCCCCATGTCGGCCAGCTGCCGAACGGCGCGCGGCGTCAAGCCGTCCCCGCAGGTCTTCGCCCGGGGGAAGTGCTTCTTCTCCACCACCACCACGTCCCAGCCGGCGTCGGCCAGCCAGTAGCCGCAGGCGGAACCGGACGGCCCGCCGCCGATCACCAGCACGTCATGGACCGAGCCGTCGTCGATACCGTTGCCCTTCACGGCCGCGATGCTAGGGCCCTCCTCGACCGTCCGGCACAGCCGATCCGGCCGCCGGACGGCGCTGTTTCTCGATGTGCCTGCCGCGAATCTCGATGTGCCTGCGGCAAAGCCGTCGTGCTAGAACCGAACCGGCCATGGACCAATATCTGCCCATCGTGGTGCTGCTGGTACTGGGCTTTCTCTTCGCGGCCCTCTCCATCGTGGCGTCCGCCCTCCTCGCTCCCCGCAAGCGGCCCACCACGGCCAAGCTCGCCCCCTACGAGTGCGGCATCGTCCCCGACCGCGAGCCCCCCCAGCGTTTCCCGGTCCGCTTCTACCTGGTGGCCATGATCTTCATCATCTTCGACATTGAGATCGTCTTCCTCTACCCCTGGGCCGTCATCTTCCGCTCACTGCGCACCTTCGGCCTGATCGAAGTCGTCGTCTTCGCCGTCATCGTCTTCGTCTCCTTCCTCTATCTCGTCTCCAACGGCGCCCTCGACTGGGGCCCGGCCAAGAGCCTGCGGCCCGCCCTCTCCGACGAGCGCCGGACCACCCAATCGACCATCGCCCGTGTCGGGCCCGAGGCCGGGCCCCCGACGGGCCGGGCGGCCTAGCGGCCGGGAGCGCCCGTGGGGCTCGAAGACCTGCAGCACAATTTCCTCACCGGCCGGCTCGAGGACCTGGTCAAGTGGTCACGTCGCAACTCGGTCTGGCCCGTCACCTTCGGCCTGGCCTGCTGTGCCATCGAGATGATGGCTGTCGGCACCGCCGACTACGACATCTCCCGCTTCGGCATGGAGGTCTTCCGGGCCTCGCCCCGCCAGGCCGACCTCATGATCGTGGCCGGTCGGGTCTCGCAGAAGATGGCCCCCGTCCTGCGCCAGGTCTACGACCAGATGATGGAACCCAAGTGGGTCATCTCCATGGGCGTCTGCGCCTCGACCGGTGGCATGTTCAACAACTACGCCATCGTCCAGGGTGTCGACCAGATCGTCCCCGTCGACGTCTACGCCCCCGGCTGCCCCCCCAGCCCCGAGACCCTCCTCCACACCATCCTCACCCTCCACGAGAAGATCCGGACCGGCGAGATCACCCAGCGCCGCTCCGCCGCCGCCGCCCGCTCCCGCCAGATCCCGGGCTGGACCCCCGAACGCCCCGACGACGTCCGCGTGGCCACCCCCCGATGACCCCCGACACCGTGAGCCCCGTACCGGGTGGTGTCTCCACCGGTCAGGACGTCGTCTTCGCGTCGGTCGACCGCTACCACGAGACGGTGAGCGCCCATAAGACGGACGGCTTCGCCATGCTGGCCGACCTGACGGCCGTCGACTATCTCGTCCACCCCGGCCGGACCCTTCCCGACGGCGTCGTCCCCGAACGCTTCGAAGTGGTGGCCAACCTTCTCTCGCTCTCCGCCGCCCGGCGCCTCCGGGTCCGGGTCCAGGTGCCCGAGAACGCGGCGGTCATCGCTTCCCTCTGGGACCTCTACCCCGGGGCCGAGGCCATGGAGCGCGAGGTCTTCGACATGTTCGGCATCCGCTTCACCGGCCATCCCGATCTGACCCGGATCCTGATGCCCGAGGACTGGGAGGGTTACCCGCTGCGCAAGGACTACGGCATCGGCCGGGTCCCCGTGCAATTCAAAGAGTCACCGGGGCCCCGATGACGGCCGACCGGACACCGGGTGCCGAAGAGCCACCGAGGGTGGACCTCACCACCCAGGAGGGCCTGATCGGCGAGACCGAGGAGGGCGGCCAGCAACTGCTGCCCCGTCCGCAGACCGCCCCCGGGGAGCTGGCCCGCGAGCGGGGGTCGGTGCTCCGGCTTCCCGAGGACACGCCCGCCGGCGATCCCTCGGACATCGATCTCGAGGCTCCCGACGACGAGACCATGATCATCAACTTCGGGCCCCAGCACCCGTCGACCCACGGGGTGCTCCGGCTGATGATGGAACTCGACGGCGAGACCGTCCTGCGCACCAAGCCGGTGATCGGCTACCTCCACACCGGCATGGAGAAGACGGGGGAGGAGCTCACCTACCAGCAGGGGGCGACCAACGTCACCCGGATGGACTATCTCTCGCCGCTCACCAACGAGCTCGTCTTCTCCATGGCCGCCGAAGCCCTCCTCGGCATCGAGATTCCGCCCCGGGCCGTCTGGATCCGGATGCTGCTGGCCGAGATGCAGCGGGTGGCCTCGCATCTGATGTGGTTGGCCACCAACGGCATGGACCTCGGCTCCACCACCATGATGATCTTCGGCTTCCGCGAGCGCGAGATGGTCCTCGGCTTCTTCGAGAAGACGACCGGCGTGCGGATGAACCACAACTTCATCCGTCCCGGCGGCACCGCCGCCGATCTGCCCGACGGCTGGGAGGACGACGTCCTGGTCATCATCGACACCATCGACGCCCGGCTCGAGGACTACGACCAGCTGCTCACCGGTCAGCCCATCTTCCGCGAACGGACCGAGGGCGTCGGGGCCCTGACGGCCGAGGAGGCACTGGCCCTGTCGGCCACCGGCCCCATCCTCCGTTCCACCGGCATCGCCTGGGACCTCCGTCGGACCATGCCCTACCTGAAGTACGACGAGCTCGACTTCGACGTCATCGTCGGCACCTATGGCGACAACTTCGACCGCTACGCCATCCGCTTCAACGAAGTCCGCGAGTCGATCAAGATCATCCGCCAGGTCCTCGACCGGATGCCCGCCGGCGACTATCGCGTCCAGGACAAGAAGGTCACCCCGCCACCTCGCGCCCGGATCGACGAATCCATGGAAGCCCTCATCCACCACTTCAAGATCTTCACCGAGGGCTTCAAGGTGCCCGAGGGCGAGGTCTACACGGCCATCGAGTCACCCCGGGGCGAGATCGCCTGCTACATGGTCTCCGACGGTTCGGCCAAGCCCTACCGGATGCACATCCGCGGCCCCTCCTTCGTGAACATGCAGTCCCTTCCCGTGATGCTCCGCGGTGGGCTGGTGGCCGACGCCATCGCCACCACCTCGTCGGTCGACCCCGTCATGGGGGAGTCCGACCGATGACCCAAGTCCGACCGATGACCCAAGTCCCACCGATGAGGGAGTCCGGCCGATGAAGGAGCGCGGCCGGTGACGCAGGCGCATCTGGCTCCCGAGGTGATGGCGCGCGCCCGGGAGATCGTGGCGCTGTACCCGCATCCGCGTTCGGCGCTGATCCCGTTGTGCCATCTGGCCCAGGAACACGACGGTTGGCTGCGTCCGGAGGCCATGGTCGAGATCGCCGAGCTGGTGGGGATCACGCCGGCCGAGGTGCTCGGGACGGCCACCTTCTACGACATGCTCCACACCGACGAGGTGGGCCGGTACGTGGTGACGGTGTGCACCAATATCGCCTGCATGCTGCGCGGCGCCTACGAACTGCTGGAGCACGCCGAACAGTCGCTCGGCATCCGGACCGGTTCCACTTCGGCCGACGGCAGCTTCACCCTGGAGGACGCCGAGTGCCTGGCCGACTGCGGCCGGGCCCCGTGCCTGCAGGTGAACCACCGCTTCTTCGGCGACGTGACCCACGAGGACTTCGACCGGATCGTGGACGACCTGCGGGCGGGACGGCTGGCCGACGAGGTCCCCCCCCACGGCACCCTGGTCCGGGTCCGGCGCGACGGCGGGCTGCGGGTCGACGCCGAGACGGTGGGCAGCGAGCGGCGGGCCACGGCGGCGGCCATGGCCGAACGGGCCGCCGCCTCCGAGTCGAAGGGGGCGGGCTGATGGCCGTCACCGACGCCCCGCGTATCGTGACCTCGCGGCTGGCCTACGACGATTCCCACACCCTCGAGCGCTACCTGGCCACCGGGGGCTACGAAGGTCTGCGCAAGGCCTTGACCATGACGCCCGAAGCGGTGGCCGCCGAGGTGGACGCCGTCAGCCTGCTCGGCCGCGGGGGAGCGGGCTTCCCGGCCGGCCGGAAGTGGTCGATGTTGCGCAAGGCGCCGACCAGTTATCTGGTGGTGAACGGCGACGAGAGCGAGCCGGCCACCTTCAAGGACCATCTACTCGTCGAGCGCGACCCGCACCAACTGGTCGAGGGCGTGCTGATCGCCTGTTACGCGCTGCAGGTGACCACGGCCTTCATCTACATCCGCGGCGAATTCGCCCTGGGCCTCGAACGGGTGACCGGGGCCCTCAACGACGCCTACGGTCACGGGGCCGTGGGCCGGGACATCTTCGGCTCGGGCTTCTCCATCGACGTCGTCGTCCACCCCGGTGCCGGCGCCTACATCTGCGGCGAGGAGACGGCGCTGCTCGAGAGCCTGGAGGGAAAGCGCGGCTTCCCCCGGATCAAGCCGCCCTACTTCCCGGCCGCCATCGGCCTCTACGGGGAGCCGACGGTGGTGAACAACGTGGAGACCCTGTCCAACCTGCCCTGGGTGCTGGTGAACGGCGCCGCCGCTTTCACCGCCCTCGGGGAGGGCCGGTCGACGGGGACCCGGCTGTTCGCCCTGGCCGGCCACGTCCGGAACCCCGGGGTCTACGAGGTGGAGATGGTGAAGACCACCTTCCGGGACCTCATCCACGCGCCGGTCCTCGGCGGGGGGATCCCCGGGGGTCGGGAGCTGAAGGCCTTCATCCCCGGCGGGGCCTCGGCCCCCTGGTTCGGCCCCGACCAGGTCGACCTGCCCCTGGGCCAGGACGAGGTGGGGGCGGCCGGCTCCATGCTCGGCTCCGGGTCGGTGGTGGTGATGGACGACGCCACCTGCGTGGTCCGGGCCGCCTGGCGGATCACCCGGTTCTTCTGGCGGGAGTCCTGCGGCCAGTGCACCCCCTGCCGGGAGGGCAGCGGCTGGCTGGAGAAGATCCTGCGCCGGATCGAGGACGGCGAGGGCCGGCACGGCGACCTCGACCTGCTGATGGACATCTCCGACAACCTGGCCCCCGGGGTGTCCTGGCCCCCGCAGCAGACGACCATCTGCGTGCTCGGGCCCTCCATCCCCTCCTCCATCGCCTCGGCCATCCGGATGTTCCGCGACGAGTTCCTGGTCCACATCAAGGACGGGGCCTGCCCCTTCGGATCGGCGCCCCATGGCTGACCCGGTCGTCACCTCCCACCACGCCATCGCCCCCCACGCCGAGGCCGGGGCCACGGTGGAGATGACCATCGACGGCCGGGCCGTGGTGGCCGGGGCGGGGGAGTTCCTGATCGCCGCGGCCGAGCGGGCCGGGGTCTTCATCCCCCGGTTCTGCTACCACCCCCGGTTGCGGTCGGTGGGGATGTGCCGGATGTGCCTGGTCGAGGTGTCCGGTCCCCGGGGGGCGACGCTGCAGCCGGCCTGCTACGTGGCCGTGGCCGAGGGCATGGAGGTGGTGACCACCTCGGAGAAGGTGAAGAAGGCCCAGGACGGGGTGCTCGAGCTGCTCCTCGTGAACCACCCCCTCGACTGCCCCGTCTGCGACAAGGGCGGCGAGTGCCCCCTGCAGGACCAGGTCCTCGCCTACGGACCGGGGGAGAGCCGGTTCCTGGAGGAGAAGCGGCACTGGGCCAAGCCCACGCCGATCTCCGAGCTGGTGCTGCTCGACCGGGAGCGCTGTATCCAGTGCGGCCGGTGCGTCCGGTTCGCCAACGAGGTGGCGGGGGAGGCCCAGATCGACTTCCTGGGCCGGGGCGACGCCGTCGAGGTGAACGTCTTCGAGGGCGAGGCCTTCTCCTCCTACTTCTCGGGCAACACCGTCCAGATCTGCCCGGTGGGGGCCCTGACCGCCACCCCCTACCGCTTCACGGCCCGGCCCTGGGACCTCGACCAGGTCGAGTCGACCTGCACCCTGTGCGCCTTCGGCTGCCGGGCGGCCGTCCAGTCGTCGGCCAACCGGCTCACCCGGCTGCTCGGGATGGACTCGGATCCGGTCAACCAGTCCTGGCTGTGCGACAAGGGCCGGTTCGCTTCCGAAGCGGTGAACGCCGAGAGCCGGCTGACCGAACCGCTGATCCGCCGCAACGACGTCCTCGAGCCGGCGTCGTGGGCCGAGGCGCTCAGCCTGGTGGCCTCCCGGCTGGCCGAGGTCCGGTCGGGGGCGGGGCCGGCCGCCATCGCCATGATCGGCGGGGCCCGGCTGACCAACGAGGACGCCTACGCCTGGGCCAAGCTGGCCAAGGGCGTGATCGGCACCGACTCGGTCGACGCCCAGCTCGGCGACGGCCTGCCGGCCGAGGTGATGGCGGCGCTGCCCCGGGCCACCATCGACGAGGCCTGCGCGGCCCGCTGCCTGGTGGTGCTGGCCGGTGATCTGCGCGAGGAACTGCCGGTGCTCTTCCTCCGGGTGCGCGGCGCGGCGGTCGAGAATGACCTGGCCGTGGTGGAGCTGACGCCGCAGTCGAGCGCTCTGACCGGGTACGCCACGGCCTCTTTGACCTACCGGCCGGGCCAGGCGGCCGAGTTGGTCCGCGCGCTGGCCGGCGGGGGTGACGACGTCGGCAGCGGCGGGGCCGACGGCCCGGCCACGGTGGAGCCGTCGGTCTGGGCGGCGGCGGCGACGGCGCTCGGCCGGGCCGGCAGCGACGGTGACGGGGTGGTGGTGATCCTGGGCCGGCCGTCATTGGCCGAGGACGGCGCCCTGGTGGCCGAGGCGGCGGCGGCGATGGCCGAGGCCTGGCCGGCGGCCCGCTTCCTGCCGGCGCTGCGCCGGGGGAACGTGATGGGGGCCATCGACATGGGCCTGGCCCCGGGCCTGCTGCCCGGCCGGGTGTCGCTCGAGGACGGCCGGGCCTGGTTCGAGGCGCACTGGGGTTCGGTGCCGACCGACACAGGACGCGATGCGGCCGGCATCCTGACCGGACTGGCCGATGGCAGCATGGCGGCGCTGATGATGGTGGGCGCCGATCCGCTGTCCGACTTCCCCGACCGGACGCTGGCCGAGGAGGCGCTCGAGGGCGCCGGCTTCGTGGTGGCGGTGGACGGCTTCCTGTCGGCCTCGGCCGCCCGGGCCGACGTGGTGCTCCCCGCCTCCATCGTCCACGAGCGGGCCGGGACGACCACCAACATCGAGGGCCGGGTGACCCGGTTGGGTCAGAAGCTGGTGGCCCCCGGTCAGTGCTGGCCCGACTGGATGATCGCCTCCGAACTGGCCGCCCGTCTGGGCGGGGAGCTCGGGCTGGGCAGCGTCACCGAGATCTGGGACGAGATCGAGCGGCTGGCGGCCTCGCACCGGGGGATCACCCGGTCGGTCCTCGACGCCCCAACGGCTCGCGACGGCATCATCGCCCCCTTGGCGACGTCGCCCGTCTCGCTCTCGCGTCGACTCTCGCCCGAGCCTTTCGACCCCATGGCCACCCCCGGCATCGAGTCGGTCGAGGCCCAGGGCGCGCCCCCCCGGTCGGGAGGGGCCGAGTCCTCGAGCGCCGAGGCCGCCGCCGGCCATGGGGCGGCCGGCAACGGGGCCGGCGGTAACGGGGCCGGCGGTAACGGGGCCGGCGGCAACGGGGCCGGCGGTAACGGGGCCGGCGGTGCGGTGACGGCGCCGGCGCGCCTGCGGTGGCCGCAACCGGTGGTGGCGCCGAGCGTGCCGGCCGTCGACAGCTACTCGGTGCGGCTGGTGTCGGGCCGGCGGCTGTACGACGGCGGGGTGCTGGTCGGGGTGGGCGAGGCTTTGGCCGCCCTGGTGGCGCCGGCCACGGTGCGGGCCCACCCCCACGACCTCGAGAAGCTCGGGGTGGGCGCCGGTGACCGGGTGCGGCTGCGAACGGGCCGCGGCGACGTGGTGCTGGCCGCCGCGCTGGACGAGAGGTTGCCGCGGGGTGTGGTCTCGATCGACTTCAATCTCGCCACCGACGGCCTGGTGGCCGACGGACGGCCGGCTGCTTCGGTGCTGATCGACAGCCGGCAGGCCGTGGTCGACGTACGGATGGAGACGCCGTGACGCCGCTGACCGGCCTGATCCGGGTGTTCGCCCTCGGGGACCCGCTGTTCTCCAACGGGGTGCACTGGGCCGAGCTGGCCATCGTGGCCATAAAGGTGCTGGTGGCCTTCGCCGCCCTGATGGTGTCGGTGATGTTGATGATCTGGTTCGAGCGGAAGGTGATCTCGGACATGCAGGCCCGGATCGGACCCAACCGGGCCGGTCCCTGGGGGCTGCTGCAGACGTTGGCCGACGGGACCAAGCTGTTCTTCAAAGAGGACCTGATGCCCGATCAGGCCGACTCGTTCGTCTTCAAGTTGGCGCCCTACCTGTCGCTGCTGCCGGCGCTCCTGGCCTTCGCCATCGTCCCGGTGGGCGGGATCGTGACCGTGGCCAGCCACACCTTCGAGCTGCAGGTGGCCGATCCCCCGGTGGGGATCCTGTTCCTGCTGGCCATGTCGTCGGTGTCGGTCTACGGGGTGATGCTGGCCGGCTGGTCGTCGGGATCGAAGTACCCGCTGCTCGGTTCGGTGCGGGCGTCGGCGCAGATGATCTCCTACGAGGCGGCGCTGGGCATGTCGGTGGTGACGGTGGTGCTGATCGCCGGGACGTTGTCCACCCGGGGGATCATCCAGGCCCAGAGCCACACCTTCTTCACCAGTTGGAACCTGATCCGGACCGGCGTGGTGCCGTTCGTGCTGTTCATGATCGCCATCACCGCCGAGTTGCAGCGGCCCCCCTTCGACCTGGCCGAGGCGGACAGCGAGTTGGTGGGTGGCTTCCACACCGAGTACGCCTCCCTCCGGTTCGCCCTGTTCTTCCTGGCCGAGTTCATGAACGTGATCACCATGTCGGCCGTGGTGGTGACGCTCTTCCTCGGTGGTCCCGACGGACCGACGGCACATGTGGCCGTGCTGTCGTGGCTGATTCCGATCGGCTGGTTCCTGGGAAAGACATTGCTGTTCCTGTTCGTCTACGTCTGGTTGCGAGCAGCTCTGCCCCGGCTGCGCTACGACCAGTTGATGGATCTGGGCTGGAAGATCCTGATCCCGCTGTCGCTCGGCTGGGTGCTGCTGGTGGCCGCCGTCCTGGTCGGCGGCTGGTGGGGGGCGGGAATCTTCGGCGCCATGGCCGTCGGCTTCGTGCTGCTGGTGCGGGCCGTGGTGGTGGGGAAGAACCGGGACTCGAACACCGGCCGGCTGATGGCCGACCGGCCGGCGACCACAGCGGCGGCCGACAGGGGTCCGGGGACCGCCGGCCGGTTCTCGCCCACCGAACCGCGGACGGCGGGACGATGAGTTTCTGGACCTTCTTCGGCGGCTTCAAGGTGTCGCTGCAGCAGATGGCCAAGACGCGGGTGACGTGGCAGTACCCGCTGGAGAAGAAGCCGAAGTCCAACCGTCAGCACGGGCGGCACGTCCTGAACCGCTACGAGGACGGGATGGAGAAGTGCATCGGCTGCGAGCTGTGCGCCGGGGTGTGCCCGGCCGACTGCATCTACGTGCGGGGGGCGGACAACCCGGCCGGCGATCCCGTCTCGCCCGGCGAGCGCTACGGCTTCGTCTACGAGATCAACTACCTGCGGTGCATCCACTGCGACATGTGCGTGGAGGCCTGCCCGACCGAGGCCATCACCGAGACCAAGCTGTTCGAGTTCTCCTTCACCAACAGAGCCGACGCCATCTACACCAAGACGGAGCTGCTGGTCGGTGACGACGGCCGGCCGAAGCACATGCCCTGGGAGGACTGGCGTGAAGGCGACGACCTGTTCACCTCGGCCTGGATGCGGGCCACCTCGCCGTCGGGCAACGCCGCCTACGAGGGCCAGGTGCAGTGGTCGGGGGAGCTCGGCTACGGCGTGCGCGCTCCCGAGGGCGGACAGAGCGGCAAGCGCGACGACGCCGCCACCGGGATCCGCGAGATCCGCGACGTCTTCTCCGCCCATCTCGACGACTGGGAGCGAAACGACGACCAGCGTGGCGCCGAGGGCGTGCGCAACCGGCTGAAGGCCCATATCGCCCTGCGCAAGGCCAGCATCCGGATCCCCGGGCGGCCCCGGGGCGGCGGCCCCAAGGCGAAGAGCGCGGCCGGGGCGGACCAGTAGTGCCGGTCGGCCTGGTGTCGCTGCTACCGCTGTTGGGCGTGTCGAGCCTGGTCGACCGGCTGACCTTCGGCGTGGGCGCCACCATTGTGGTGCTGGGCGCCATCGGGGTGGTGATCTCCCGCAATCCCGTGCACGCCGCGCTGATGCTGGTGATGACGCTCTTCGGGGTGGCCGTGCTCTTCGTGGAAGAGGGGGCCAACTTCCTGGCCGCCGTGCAGGTGATCGTCTACGCCGGTGCCATCGTGGTGCTCTTCCTCTTCGTGATCATGTTCCTGGGGGTGGACCGCGAGGAGAACCTGGCCGAGGAACCGCTGCCGCTGCAGCGGCCGTTGGCCATCGGGCTGATGGCGTTGGCCGTCGCCGGGCTGCTTCTGCTCGGGATCGGCTCGCGGTGGTCGGTGGGCCCGCACTCGGTGGCCGGTCCGGCCACCGACCAGCCCGGCGGGGACGTGGCTGCGCTCGGCAAGAGCGTCTTCACCACGTATCTCTTCGCCTTCGAGATCACGGCCGCCCTGTTGGTGATCGCCGTGGTGGGGGCCGTGGTCCTGGCCCGGCGGCTGCGGCCGCAGGCCGACGACGCCCCCGAGGACACCGACGAGGCCGGTCCGGATGACGCGGCGGGCGTCAGCGGGGAGGCCGACGGAGACGAGATCGGCATGGACACCGGGTCCGTGGCCCGGGCCGTGGCCGAGACGGTGACGTCGGCGCGGGGCCGGTCGGAGTCCGGGCCCGAGATCGCCTCTGCGTCTGCCCCTGCGTCTGAGGAGGTCCGGTCGTGAGTGTTCCCGGGGCCTGGTACTTGGCGCTCGGGGCCGTGCTGTTCAGCATCGGCGGCCTGGGGCTGCTGGTGCGACGGAACGTGCTCGTGATGTTCATGTGCATCGAGCTGATGCTGAACGCCGCCAACCTGACCTTCGTGACCTTCGCCCGGATGCTGAACGACATCGGGGGCCAGGCCCTGGTGTTCTTCGTGCTGGTGGTGGCCGCCGCCGAAGTGGTGGTGGGGCTCGGCCTGGTGGTGGCCATCTTCCGACGGCGGCGGGGAACCACGGCCGACGACCTGCATATGTTGAAGGGCTGACCGTGCTGCACGCCGCCTATCTGTTGCCCCTGTTGCCGCTGGCCGGCTTCGTCGTGCTGGCCGGTGCCGGCCGGCGGATCGGTGATCCCTGGGCCGGCTGGTTGGGGACGGCCACGGTGGGCGGTGCCTTCGTGGTGGCCTGCATCACCTACGCCGGATTGCTCGGGCGGCCCGCCGGTGGCTCGCGGGAGTTCACCCAGAACCTGTTCAGCTGGATACCGGTGGGCGGGCTGCAGGTGAAGGCGGCGCTGCTGGTCGACCCGCTGTCGGTGACGATGGTGCTGTTCGTGACGGGCATCTCGACGCTGATCCATCTGTACTCGATCGGCTACATGAAAGGTGACCGCGACTACCCGAAGTTCTTCGTCTACCTGAACCTGTTCGTGGCCTCCATGCTGATCCTGGTGCTGGCCAACAACCTGCTCTTCACCTTCGTGGGCTGGGAGGGGGTGGGGCTGTGCTCGTACTGGCTGATCTCGTTCTGGTTCGGGCGCGACACGGCGGCCAGTGCCGGGCAGAAGGCATTCCTCTACAACCGGATCGCCGACGTGGGCTTCCTGATCGCCATCTTCTTGGTCTTCGAGAAGACGGGCACGCTCAACTACCTCGGGGTCTTCTCGCAGGCGTCGCACATCGGGTCGGCGGCCCGGACGGCCATCTGTCTGCTGCTCTTCGTGGGGGCGGTGGGCAAGTCGGCCCAGATCCCGTTCTTCCCCTGGCTGGCCGACGCCATGGAGGGCCCCACCCCGGTCTCCGCCCTCATCCACGCCGCGACCATGGTGACGGCCGGGGTCTACCTGATGTGCCGGATCAGCCCCCTGCTGGCGCTGTCGGCCGACGCCCGGCTGGTGGTGGCCTCGGTGGGGGCCGCCACGGCACTCGTGGCCGCCACCATCGCCTGCGCCCAGCAGGACATCAAGAAGGTGCTGGCCTACTCGACGGTGTCGCAGTTGGGCTACATGTTCCTGGCCGTGGGGACCGGGGCCTACGAGGCGGCCATCTTCCTCATGGTGGCGCACGCCTTCTTCAAGGCCCTGCTCTTCCTCGGGGCCGGGTCGGTGATCCACGGGCTCCACGACGAGCAGGACCTGAAGCGGATGGGGAACCTGCGGCGGTACATGAAGCTGACCTTCCTCACCTTCGGGGTGGGCTGGCTGGCCATCGCCGGTATCCCGCCCCTGTCGGGGTTCTTCGCCAAGGGCGACATCTTGGACAACGCCTTCGCCCGCTACCCCGCCCTGTGGGCCATCGGGCTCGCCACCGCCGCGCTGACGGCCTATTACATGACCCGGCTGTTCGTCCTCACCTTCTACGGCGAGGACCGGTGGCGGCAGCGGTCCGCCGGTGGTCACGGCGCCGCCGGCGCCGCACCCCACGAATCGCCCTGGGTGATGGCGGGGCCCCTGGTGGTGCTGGCGGTGTTGGCTCTGGTGGGGGGAGTGCTCGACCTGCCCGGGCACCATCCCGGGTTCGCCCCCCTGGGCTGGCTGGCGCCGGTGTTCGGGTCCGCCCTCTACGACGCCCACCAGTCGGCCGGCACCCAGTGGGTGCTGGCCGTGGTCGACGCCGTGGTGGCGGTGATCGGGCTCGGGGCGGGCTACGTGCTGTGGTCGCGGGCCACCGACAATCCCGGGCTCGAACCGGAGGTGCTGCAGAAGTCGTACTTCATCGACGACGTCTACGACACCGTCCTCGGCCGGCCCGCCGAGGCCTTCGCCCGGTTCTCGGCCACCGTGGTCGAGACCCGGGTCATCGACGGGGCCGTGAACGGCATCGGCCGGCTGGCCCGGGGGGCGGGAAGCGGTCTGCGGCGGATCCAGACCGGGTTCGTCCGGCAGTACGCGCTCGGGATCGTGATCGGCGCCGTGGCCCTGCTGGCCTACATGGCGACGAGGGTGTCATGAGCCACGACGGCACCTTCCCCTTCCTGACCGTCCTGGTCCTCCTGCCCGCCGGGGCCGCCGTGGTGGCCGCCCTGGTGCCGAAGACGCTGGGCGAGCACCGGCAGCGGGTGGCGGTGGAGGTCGTCGGCCTGGTCGGCACCGTCGCCACCCTGGCCCTGGCCGTGACCATCGCCGTGCGCTACCGGGCCGGCGACGGGAGCTACCGGTTGGTGAGCGACCACACCTGGGCGTCGTCGCTCGGGATCTCGTGGCACCTGGGGGTCGACGGGATCTCGGTGTTTCTGTTGCTGATGTCCGCCCTGCTGTTCCCGCTGGTGCTGCTGGCCGGGAAGGTGCGGCGCGACCCCCGGGCCTTCGTGGCCTGGTTGCTGCTTCTCGAGGCCGCCTGTCTGGGCAGTTTCGTGGCCCTCGACCTGATCCTGTTCTTTCTGTTCTTCGAGCTGACCCTGGTGCCCGTCTACTTCATCGTGGCCGGTTGGGGTTTCACCCGGCGGGCCTACGCGGCGATGAAGTTCTTCCTCTACACCTTCCTGGGCTCGGCTTTCCTGCTGGTGGGGATCGTGGCCGTGGCCTACATCCACGAGCGGCAGACGGGGCGGTTCACCTTCGACCTGGTCGCCCTCACCCACACCCACCTGGGTCTCGGATCGCAGGTGCTTCTGTTCCTGGCCTTCACCGCCGCCTTCGCCGTGAAAGCCCCCATCTTCCCGTTCCATACATGGTCGCCCGACGCCTATGCCGAGGCTCCCATGGGGGGGTCGGTGATCTTGGCCGCGGTGATGGCCAAGTTGGGGACCTACGGGATCATCCGCTTCGATCTGAGTCTCTTCCCCCGGGCCGTGGTCGACCTGGCCCCGCTGCTTCTGACCCTCGGTGTGGTGGGGATCTTGTACGGGGCCATCGTGGCCTGTGCGACGCGCGACCTGAAACGGTTGGTGGCCTACTCGTCACTCGCCCATCTGGGTTTCATCGTGCTGGGGACGTTCGCCCTGACCACCCAGGGACTGACGGGCAGCGTGATCCAGATGGTGAACCACGGGCTGGTGATCGCCCTGCTCTTCATCGTGATCGGCTGGATCTACCAGCGGCGCCGGACCTGGCAGGCCACCGAGCTCCGCGGCCTGCAGCGGCCGGCGCCGGTACTGGCCGCCGTGTTCATGGTGGCGTTGCTGGCCACCATCGGGTTGCCCGGGCTCAACGGCTTCGTCGGGGAGTTCCTGATCCTGATCGGGACGTTCGTGACCCACCGGTGGTGGGCCGTGGTGGCCACCGGCGGCGTGGTGCTGGCCGCCATCTACATGCTCTGGGCCTACCAGCAGGTCTTCCACCACGAGCCCGATCCGGCCGACGCCCAGACACCCGACCTGAGTTGGCGCGAGGGGGCGGTGGTGGCGCCCCTGGTCATCCTGATCGTCTTCTTGGGCGTCTACCCGAAGCCGGTGCTCGACCGGATCACACCGTCGGTCGACCTGCTCGTGCACAACGTCGACGTGGCCACCGGGAAGCACCAGCCCGCCGTGTCCACGGGCACCCCGAAAGCGGCGGCAACGCTGCGTGGCGGGGTCCGGAGGCAGCCGGCGAGGGCGGGCAACGCCGGTGTGGCGGCGCAGCTGGAGCCGGTGTCGGCGGTCGCCATCGGGCCTCCGTCGGCCGGCGGCGGCACCGTCTGGAGCTTCATGGGGGGGTTGCCGTGATCAGCTGGCTGGCCGCCGCCTCCCACGCCGCGCCGATCGTGCTGCCCAAGATCGCCTACTACTCGATCCTGCCCGAGCTGATCCTGTTGGGCGGGGCCGTGCTGATCCTGGCCGCCAGTTCGATCATCCGGCGGCCGATGGCCCACAACACGGCCACCACCATGACGCTGATGACGGGTCTCGCCGCGTTGTCGTTGGCCCTCGTGCAGTGGGCCCAGGTGCAGAGCAACGGGCCCCACGTGGCCATCGACGGTGCCGTGATCCAGGACGGTTTCAGTGCCTTCATCGCCGTCCTGGTGACGAGCGCGGTGGTGGTGGCCGCCCTGGTCGGTGACGGCTGGATGAGGCGGGAACGGACGGTGGGACCCGAGCTTCACGTGCTGACCCTGGCCTCGGCGTCGGGGGCCGTGATCATGGGCCAGGCCAACGACCTGATCGTGATCTTCCTGGGCCTCGAGATCATGTCCATCGCCCTCTACGTACTGGCCGCCATGAACGCCAAGCGCAACGAATCGGGGGAGGCGGCGCTCAAGTACTTCGTGCTCGGCTCGTTCTCGTCGGCCGTCTTCCTCTACGGGGTGGCCCTCGTCTACGGGGCCACGGGGACGACAAATCTGCCCCAGATCGCCGACTACCTGGCGCGCAACGTCCTGCTGCACAACGGGCTGCTGCTGGCCGGGCTCGCTCTTGTGCTGGTGGGATTCCTGTTCAAGGTGGCGGCGGTTCCTTTCCACCTGTGGACACCCGACGTCTACCAGGGCGCACCCAGTCCGGTGACCGGCTTCATGGCCGCCATCGCCAAGGCGGGGGGATTCGCCGCGCTGCTGCGGGTCTTCATCTCCACCTTCGGAACGCTCCGGATGGACTGGCAACCGGCGGTCTGGGTGATCGCCATCGTGACGCTGGTGCTCGGCGCCTCGGTGGCCCTGGTGCAGCGCGACATCAAACGGATGCTGGCCTACTCGTCGATCAACCACGCCGGCTTCATCCTCCTCGGACTGCAGGCGGCGTCGGCCCGCGGCGTCGAGGGTTCGCTCTATTACCTCTTCGTCTACAGCTTCATGGTGATCGGGACGTTCGCCGTGATCACCGTGGTCGGTGGCCCGGGCGACGGGGCCCACGACCTCGGGCGCTACCGGGGGCTGGCGTCACGTCAGCCGTGGTTGGCGGGGGCGCTGACGATTCTGCTGATGGCCCAGGCCGGGATCCCCTTCACCACCGGCTTCCTGGCCAAGTTGGAGGTGGTCGAGGCGGCGGTGAAGGCCAACTCGACGGCGCTGGCCGTGGTGGCCATGGTGACGGCGGTGATCGCCGCCTTCTTCTATCTGCGGGTCATCTTGTTGATGTACTCGTCGTCGGCCGGACTCGGTGGCGGCGGGGGCGAGGACGCCACGGTGGATCTGCCGTCGCTGGTCATGAGCACCACCGCCGGCGGCGCAACGTCGTCGACGACGGACACATCGACAGCGGCCCTGCTGGTTACCGACGAGGCGTCTGCCGAGGCGGCGCCGCGGCAGCCGGTGCCGCTCGGGGTGGCCGTGGCCATCGCCGTGTGCGTGGGGGTGACGGTGCTCTTCGGCCTGTGGCCGGCGCCGATCGTGAACTTCGCCCATCACGCCGTGTTGTACGCCAAGCCCTTCGGCTGATCGGCAGCCGGGACGGGGCCATGGCAGCGACCCGGCTGCTTCCCATGTTCCCGCTCTCGACCGTGCTGTTCCCCCACGGGGAGTTGCCGCTGCATGTGTTCGAGCCCCGGTACCGGCAGATGACCGACGACTGTCTGGCCGGCGACTGCGAGTTCGGGGTGGTGCTCATCTCACGCGGATCGGAGGTGGGCGGCCACGACCAGCGCTTCGCCGTGGGCACGGTGGCCCACATCGAAGCGGCCTCGCGCTTCGATGACGGCCGGTGGGCCCTGCTCACCGAGGGCCGCCGTCGGATAACGGTCGTCCGGTGGTTGCCCGACGACCCCTACCCGCGGGCCGAGGTCGACGACCTCCCCGATCAGCCGGTTCCGGTCGACGAGACCGGGGGGGCCGAGACCCGGTGGGCCGAGACCCGGTTGGCCGAAGCCACGTCGGCCGTGCGGCGGACGCGGACCCTGCTGTCGGAGTTGGGCTCCCCCGCCCCCGTGGTGGCCGACCTCGGCGGAGGGGGCGGTGACGTCGAGCAACGGTTGTGGCGGCTGTGCGCCATGGCGCCGCTGACCGCATTCGACAGCCAGCGGATCCTCGAGACCGACGACCCCGAGACCCGGGTGGCGCTGCTGACGGCGTCGTGCGAGGCGCTGTCCGGCGACCTGACGGCCTTGCTGGGTGGCGACGCCGGACCGGGGCGGTGACTGACGGGGCGGCGCTACCGGCGGACCACACGAGGGCGGTGGTGCTACTTGCCCGCCTTCAGGTGGACTTTGCCCGAGATCTGGATGTTCCGGTAGCCCGTACCCGTCTGCGCCTGGATGCCCACGCCGGCCGTGGCCACGCCGGGGGCGTAGGTGCCGTTGCCGGGCGGTACCTTCACGGTCCAGGTCTTCGTCCCCGACTTGCACGACACCAGGGTCTCCCCTTCGCTTCGGAAGACGAAGCGGCCGTAGAGCTGGGTGAGGTCGACGTAGATGTAGGCGGTCAGCGGGTGGGTGCAGCCGATGGTGCCGGTGATGTCGGCCACACCGGCCTTGGCGTGGGCGATACCGGCGTGGTCGAGGGTGCCGGTGAGTAGCAGCGGGATGCTCGGATCGAACGTGATGGGAACGAAGGACGCCACCGAGAAGTTGGCGATGTCGGCCGCTCCCAAGAAGCAGCCCTTCTTGGCGCAGTCGATGGTCTTCGATTTGCCGTTCTTCTGGCCGATGCTGAGGATGCGGGTCACGGTGTAGGGACTGGCGAAGTCCCCGTTGCCGTTGGACTGCTCGTAGAGCAGCGTGCCCAGATCACACCCAGCGGGCCCGGTGGCCCCGGCCTGGCACTCGACCACGCCGACGGCGGCATTGGCCGAGTAGCCGGTGGCGCTGATGGCGATCGTCTGGCCGTCGCCCAGGCCCGTGCTCGGCGTGGCCGTGAGGACCGGCGTGCAGATCGGGGGCGAGAAGGCGGCCACCGGCAGGTTGGACGAGTCGGTCGGAGGCGAGCAGTCGGCCACCGGTATGGGCTTCGAGGGGGCGCCGTGGGCGCCGGCGGTGGCACTCAGGACGATGGGGAGCGTGGCTCCGGCGGCGATGGCCACGATGACGCCGATGACACCCAAGATGTCTTTTTTGGTGCGCAGCTTCTCCATGTCCGCTACCCCCCGCCCCCGGTAATTCTCCTGGGGGAGCGTAGCTGGTGGCCGGTTTCTCCGGCGAGGGCGACGGGGCTGTGTTCTTCGGGCCGTTCTTCGGGCCGTTCTTCGGGCCCCCGCGTCGGCTCGGGCGCCAAGGACAGCGCCAGGACGACAGCCATGAGCACCGGGATGACGGGGAGGTGCCAGAGAAAGTCGAGCGAGCTCTGGACGAGCAGGGCCGCCAGGCAGGCGATGGCGCACACGGCGGGCCAGGGGCTCGGCTCATGGCGTCGTCGGGCCAGTCGGACGAAGACGGCCAGCAGACCCACGAGCACAACGGCCAGACCCGCGATCCCGTCCTGGGTCAGAAGTTGCAGGAGTTCGTTGTGGGCGAATGAGGCGGTGAAGACCTTCGCGCCCACTTCCCAGTGAAGCAGGACGCGCGCCGTGCCGACCCCGAAGAGAAGATGCTGACGGGCTAGGTGAAACGCCGCCGTCCACTCGTGGGCCCGGTCCGAGGACGCGGCCGACGCCCGGGTCTGGGCGATCTCCCGGGCCACGTGTCCGATCGAGGCCACGGAGGCGAGGACACCGAAGGCGACGGCGCCGACCACGGCGGCGCCCAGCCGCAGCCGCCGAGAGGTCACGGAGGCCCATGCCGCCACTGCGGCACCGAGAGCGAGGCCGGCGTAGGCCAGGGCGACGTGGGGGGAGGAGCCCGCCGGTATGCCGGGGGCCAGGCAGACCAGGGCGACCATGGCGCCGACCACGGCGGGCAGGAGACGCACGACCGACCGGGGCCCGCGCAGGGCGGCGAGGACGGCCACCCCGACGATCAACCCCAACAGTCCTCCCCGACTGAGCGAGGCGCCGATGCCCACCAGGAGCAGATAGGCGGCACCGGACCAGACGAGACGAGAGGGGTTCTTCGTCAGGAGCCGGTCGAGGCAGAGCAGCGCCGGGGCGGTGAGCAAGGCAGCCAGGGCGTTCTCGTAGGTGAGGGTGGAGGCGGCGCGCCACAGCCCCTGGCTCGTCAGGGCGTCCGGTTGGTGCCGGGCCACGACGGCGGCCCAGCCGACGACGGCGACGATCACGGCGATCACCACCACGCCGGCCACCAGGAACCGACGGTGCTCGGGGGTCAACGAGGCCACGACGGCGACGGCGCAGGCCATGGCCAGAAGCAGCGAGACGGTGCCGATGGCATCCGCCGGCTGTCCGGCCACCACCGAGCTGAGCACGGTGACAGCCGAGAGCGCCGCGGCCAGCAGGACGACGGGATGGCGCCGGACCGAGGTGATCCATGACGACACCCGGGTGACGGCGATGCTCGTCAGGAGGGCGGCGGCGATCAGGATGACGAAGACGTGATACGGACCGTCGTAGAACGCACCCTGGGCGTCGGTGCCGTAGGAAAGGGCGCAGAGCAGCAGCGCCATGGGCACAAGGGGGAGCACGGCCGCCGCCGTGCCGCCGTCATCTCGGTCCCCGGCCATGTTTCACCTTGGCATCTGGGCCACCCGTCGACAATGCCACGGGACTCGTCACCTGGACTCTTGTCGGAGAACGGGTCCACCGCTCCGGCACCGGGAGAGGACCTGACCGTCTACCGGGGCTCGTCCCGCACGTCCAGATACGCCTGCAGATGGTCGTGGCCCTGTTCGATGATGGCCTGGCACACGGCTCGCAGTGGCGGATCAGACCCAGGGTCCGAGCCGGCCAACTTCCGGAAGGTGAAGGCGGCGTTGCGGTAGACGCGCAGCGCGGCGAGAAGCTCGGCGTCAGCGTCACTGTCCTGATGGCGGTCGACGTCGAGCTCCTCGAGCAGCTCGGTGGTGAGGGCGACCAACTCGTCGGCCGAGGCCGTCCCGGCCGCCAGACCCCCCGGGCCGAGAGCCGACTGCACCCCCGCCACCTTCTCCTCGACCGAGCGCAACCGGCCGATCGGGTCGTCGGCCCAGCCGCTCACGGGGCCACACCGGTGACGCTCACGGGGCCACACCGGTGATCATCGTGTCCGGCATGGGCTTCTGTTTACCAAACGTTCACCATTCGTTCACGTTCCGATTACCTCTGGATGGTCTGTCGGTTACCTGACCCTGAGAAGATCCGCGGGGGCTCTGGGACACGACGCAGGGGGATCCATGAGGACATCGAGATGACCGAATCGGGGCGAAGGGCGCTAGAGGGGTCCATGGCGGCCGTGGAGGTCCCACCGACCGGCCTGGCCGCGGCGGCCACGGTGAGCGACCTGCTGAACGATGCTCCGCGCAGCCGTTTCCACCGGCGGGCGGTGGTGATCTCGGGCATGGGCTTCTTCACCGACGCCTACGACCTCTTCGTGATCAGCACCGTTGCCGTCCTGGTGAAGAGCCAGTGGCATCTCTCCACCACGCAGACGAGTTGGGTGGCGGGCTCGACGATCCTGGCGGCCTTCATCGGCGCCCTCGTCTTCGGCCGGATCGCCGATGTGCTCGGACGAAAGAGCGTCTACGCCGCCGTCGCCGTCATCATGATCGTCGGGGCCCTCACCTCGGCCTTCGCCACCGGCTTCTGGTGGCTCGTCATCGCCCGCTTCGTCCTCGGCCTGGGCATCGGCGGCGACTATCCGGTCTCGGCTGTGCTGATGAGCGAATACGCCAACCGCGACGACCGGGGCCGCCTTGTCGGGCTGGTGTTCTCCATGCAGGCGTTGGGTCTCATCATCGGACCACTGGTCGGTCTGCTGTTGTTGGCGTCGGGTGTCGATCACAACCTCACCTGGCGATTGATGCTCGGCCTGGGTGCCGTCCCCGCGGCCAGCGTCGTCTACCTCCGGGCGAAGATGCCCGAGTCCCCGCGATTCCAGGAAAGGGTGCAGGGTGAAGCCGCTCGCGCCGCCAACGAACTGGAGCTCTTCTCGCAAGGCGTCGTGAAGGCACCCACGACGGCCACGCCCAACGGAACACGAGGTATAGGGCTCGGCCGGTTCTTGACCGATCGCCGGACTCTGGTACTTCTGCTCGGCACGGCGGGGTCGTGGTTCCTCTTCGACTATGCCTACTACGGCAATACCTTGTCCCTGCCGGCGATCCTGAAGGATGTCGCACCCCACGCCACCTTGGTGACCAAGCTGGCGTGGTCCCTCGGAATCTTCATGATCTTCGCCGTACCGGGTTACGTGATGGCCTTCACGAAGATGGACCGGATCGGCCACCGTCGGCTGCAACTGATCGGATTCGGCATCATGGCCGCCGCCTTCGTGGCCCTGGGGGCGATCCCGGGGCTGACGACGGTCGTCGCGCCCTTCCTCCTCATTTTCGGACTGAGCTACTTCTTCATCGAATTCGGACCCAATACCACCACCTTTGTCCTACCTTCGGAGCTGTTCCCCACGAGCATGCGGACGACGGGACACGGTATCGCCGCCGGCATCGGCAAGCTCGGGGCCTTCATCGGCGTTTTCCTGGTGCCGCAACTCGAGAAGAGCATCGGCCTCCGAGGAATGCTGCTGGTGGCCGGGGGATCGGCCGTGTTGGGGTACGTGCTCACACTGCTTCTCCCCGAACCGGCGCGGCGCAATCTCGAGGACGTGTCCGGCGAGGACCATCGTGCCGCACTGGTCGTCGAATTGACGACGGCGCCGGTGGGAGAGGTCGTCCAGATCGCCGAAGCGCGCACCGCCCCGGCGATCCACGACGCCGTTCTGTAGACGTCTCGCACCCGCCGTCGGTGCATGACGGACGCTAGGCTGCGGCGTCCATTGAGCAGTGGAGGATTCCCATGTGGGCACAGATGATCAGCATGCGTCTGAAGCCGGGGAAGGACGATCAGATCCCGGGCCTGCACGAGCAACTGCGGGCCGCCGAGCAGCCCGGTTCAGGCCTGCTGCGTACGATGGCCATGCGTGACCAGAAGGATCCGAGCCGGATCTACAACCTGGTGATCTTCGAGAGCGAGGAGAAGGCCCGCCAGCGCGAGCAGGATCCGCGGCGTCAGAAGGACCTGGAGGCCATCAGGGCCACCATGGCCGAGATCTTCGAAGGCGCTCCGGAGTTCGTCGACCTCATCGTGACGCAGGACACCTCGTATTAGTCTCTCGCCCCTCGGTCCGTCGCACGGATGGCGGCGCTCGTGCCGGACGGCCGGACCCTCAGTCGAGCGGACCGTTCTGCCAGACGCCTATGCGATTACCGGAGGGGTCGGTGAACAGCGCCAGCCGCCTCCGTTGTCGGTGACCTTCTTCAGCACGTCGACGATTCGCTTGACGTAGACGTAGGGCGTGATGCCGGCGGCGCCGGCCACCGGCAGATGGCGCATGAAGTGTCCGATGACGTGACCGGTGCCGTCCTCGAAGCTCGGATCTTGGCGACTGTCGTCGACCTTCCAGGCGAAGACGGACCGGTAGAAGGCGGCGGGGCGTGGGGGATCAGGGGCGGGAATCCGAAGGTAGGAAAGGCCTCCGGATCTGAAGACCGGGTGATCGGCACTGACGGCTTCCTCCACGCCGCCGTCCCCTCACGGTTGCCGCGCGCCGAACGGGTGGTGAGGGGAATCTCGGCTCAGAGAAGTGCCACGCGGTAGCGGACGTCGGTGGCCAGGAAGGCGCCCCAGTCGTGGAGCTTGGTGGCGCCGTCGGGTGCCCAGCCGTGGTGTTCGTAGAAGCTCCGGGCCCGTTCGTTGTTGTCGAGGGTCCAGGCGATCCCCGCCTGGAATCCCGCCTCCGCCATCTGTGTCGTGACGGCTCGCAACAGGACAGACCCTCCGCCGCCGCGCCAGACAAGGGGATCGAGGTAGAGGGTCTGGAGCTCGCCCACCGTGGTGGAGTCGTCGTCATCGTCCCGGGTGGGGCTCAAGTGGGCGAAGCCGATGACGGTCCCGGATTCGCCGGTCAGCACCAGAGTTCCCGTGCCGGGCCAGGCGGTGGCCTCGAGCACCGCCGCCCACTGCCGGCCACTGTGGCGCGGATCGAGCCCATCGAGATAGCTCTGGGGGAGAACGCCGGCGTAGGCCGACTGCCACGAACGGACGTGCACGGTGGCGATGGCCCCGGCATCGTCGATGGTGGCCCGGCGGATCTCCATGGGGCCGATTCTGCCCCCCGCTCAGGGGTGCTTGCGGCCCACCGGCGGTCCGAGTGCGGCTGGCGGCCCCGTGTCGTCGGCGGGCCCCGTGTCGTCGGCGGGCCCCGTGTCGTCGGCAGGTCGGGGCCCGGCGGCGGGCGGAGAGGGTGTGCACTCGTCGGGCTCGGGCAGCAGCGATGCGCCGGAACCCAAGGCCCCGAGGTCGTCGAGGCCGGCATGGGCGCGGCGGTCGGAGGCGGCGATCATCCGGCCGATGACCGGCACCTCCGACAGCGACTCCGCCCGGAGGATGGCCAAGACGACGGGGACGAGGTGCTCGGCCGTGTCGTAGACGACGTAACGCGGGAGCCAGGTCGGTTCGTACTTGGCGTTGAAGCGCCAGAGGGTTTCGATCTGCAGGAAGCTCGACATCTTCTTGAGCGCCCAGCGCTCGACCCGCTGGGTGATCCCGTCGCCGCGTTCGCCGTCGAGGACCGAGCGCAGGGCGGCGAAGTTGAGGCTGAGGCCCTTGTGCCCGTGCTGGCGGAAGTGCTCGATGGACGAGACCAGGGCGAAGTCGATAAGGCCGTTGGGGTGTTCGCCGCGGTCGCGGCGCATGAGGTCGAGGGAGAAGCCGCCGATGCCACGGGCGGGAACGAATTGGCACAGGGCGGCGGGAGCGCCGTCGGGGGCGGTGACCACACAGAGGACGAGGTCTTCGTCGCGAGGGTCGAAGATGCGGCCGAGCATCATGGAGAAACCGCGCTCGAATTCCCCCCGGCGGCTCTGGGACATGAGGCCGGTCAGCTGGACGGCGGTGGCCCGGTCGAGACGGGCCGGATCGTGGAAGGTGGCGGTGTAGCCGTACTTGGCGATCCGGTTGTACGCCTGTCGGAGACCCTTCATCCGGCCGCCGTTCAATGAGAACGTCTCGAGGTCGACCACCGCTTCATCGCCGATGTAGATCTCGTGCATGCCCGTGGCCCGGTAGACGGGGAGCCAGTCCTCGCTCCCCCCCATCACGGCGACGACCCAGCCACGGTTGTCGGCGAATCGGCGGAAGGCCCCCCACGCGTGTTCGCGTTCGGTGTCCGGTCCGATGGTGTCGGGGGAGACGAGGCAGACACCGCCGTAGATGGCGTAGGCCACCAGGCTGTCCCGGTGGAAGAACCACTGTTTGTCACTGCGCAAGGCGAAGTAGTCGAGGGTCCCCTGGCCGTGACGTTTCACGATGTCGCGGGCGCGTGTCTCGGCCGCCCGGCCGGCCGAACGACGGCGGTCGACCACGGGCCGGGTGGCCAGGAGCACGGCCACCACGGCCAGACCGATGCCGACGGTGAGGAGCGAGGGGGCGAGGAAGTCGTCGAGGCGATCGGGCAGGGCGATGTCGCGGATGCCGACCAGACGCTCGACGACCGCCTGCCCGCAGCGCCACAGGCTGAGATGGCGCCGGCCGAGGTCGACGTGCAGGGTGAGCTCGACAACCACGCTCGTGATCACCGTGATACCGACCACGCCGGCCACCAGGGCGATCCCGGCCGAACGCAGCGACGGCCGGTCCGAGGCGGCCCGGAATTCGCTGCGGTAGAGAAGCAGAAGGAGCAGGACGGCGGCGGCCAGGAGTGATTCCTCGAGGTCCCCGCCGCGGGCCAGATGGAGAACGAGGGTCACCCCGAGAATCACCGAGGAGATGGCCCACGCCTGCTGTTGACCCCGGCGGACGCCCCGGGCCAGGGCCAGCAGGCCGATCCCGGCCAGGGCCACCAGGGCTCCCGCCGCCTGGGTGGCTCCGAGGGGCAGGACCTGCAGGACCAAATGAAGACGGCCACGCAGGGGTGGTGTCACGGCCGACAAGAGGTCCACCACCCCGGCGAAGGCGATGGCGCCCGAGGCCCAGCGCCTGACCCGGCGGGACCGGCGCCGGACGGCGTGAAGATCGGGACCGGGGGGCCACGAGGCTCCGCCGGGGTAGGCGGCCACGACCACCGGATGTTGTTGGTGGACGCGTCGGTCCCGGGCCGCCACCCGTTCGAGGAGAGTGGCCGGGTCGCTGGCGGAGCGGGCCATGAGAAGACGGACGTGAAGGTCGGCTCCCGTCTCGAGCTCCACCCAAGAGAGCTGGCGATGGGGCAGGAAGACGGGCAGCATGCCCAAGCGCCCCGGATGTTCCTCGACGACCTCACCGGCCGCACCTGTGCAGGCGAAGACGCCGGGCGTCAGGTGGGTGAGCTCGGCCTGGAGGGCGGCGCCGGTGACCAGAGCGGTGTAGCCCCTGGTGGCGAGGGCGAGTGCCGCGTCACGGCCGGCGTCGTTGGCCGTGGCCCCGGCGCCGGACCAGGACTCTTCGAACAACTTGTCGAGCCGGCCGCCGCCCAGGGTCCGCCAGGCCTGGCGGGCCAGCCAACCGAGCAGGCCGGCCATGACCACCAACTCGACGACACAGACCACCCCGGCCACGAGCAGCCGGTCTCCCCAGGTGGCGTGACGGACGCGGGCGATGGCCCGGACCGTGCGGGGTTGGTTGACGAAGAGGTGGGTCAAGCCGTCGGCCACGAAGGGAAGGCTGAGGACGAGGGCCACGGCGAAGGGGACGAGGAGCCACCAGCCGAAGCGGGCGAAGCGACGGTAGAGAAGGCGCGAGGTGAGAAAGCGTTGGACGCCGGCGGGGTCGGCCAGTCGGTTGATGCCCTCCTGCCACGGTTCGGCCGGGTTCTGTGCCGCGGTGAGCACGGCGGCCGCCGGCGAGGTCGGACGCGGCGCCACGTCGACAGTGGGGATGCCGGCATCGATGCGGACGAGCCGGCTGCCGGCCACCGACGCCATCTCCAGGTCGACGCTCGACGCCAGCTCGATCCCGAGCGCCTCCAGAGGGCCCCGGGCCGCGGCATCGGAACCGAGGGCGGCGTCGGTCGTTCCGGGGAGGCATACCACCCGGCGCTCGTGACCGGCGGCGAACGTCCGGAGGGCTTCGGCCAGCCGGGGGTGGGCGGCCAGGGCGGCCCCGGTACCGGAGGCGGCCGTACCGGAGGCGGCCGTACCGGAGGCCGGCGGCTCCAGGTCGAAGAGGTTGCCGGCCACCACCACGAGGCCGGGGCCCTGCCAGGTATCGAGGGCGCGACCGAAGCCGGAGACGGCCCAGGTGGTGGTGGGGGTGGCCTCGGGGCCTAGGCCGAAGTTGGCCACCACCACCACTCGTCGGCCCTCGCCGACGGCGATGGTGAGGGTCTCGCCTTCGGGCATCGTCCCCCCATCTTGCCAGCCCCCGGCGGCGCTTCCCGGACGCTGCTGCCGTTCACCAGGTGAATCGCTACGCTCGGCGGCGACGGGGCCGGCCACCGGTCGCCCCCCGAAGCCATCTCCGAAAGGGACTGCAGACGCATGTCGGACACCGCCCACGAGCCGCCGGCCGGACCAGACGGGTCGGGTTCCCACGCCGCCATCTCCGACTTCTTGCTGGAGGAGCGCCGGTTCCCCCCACCCGTCGGGTTCGCCGCCACCGCCGTCGTCTCCGACCGGTCGCTGTACGAGAGGGCCGAGGCCGACCCCGAGGGCTTCTGGGCCGAACAGGCGGCCTCGCTCCAGTGGTTCCGGCCCTGGCACACCGTGCTCGAGTGGGAACTGCCCAACGCCAGGTGGTTCGTGGGGGGAACGCTGAACGTGTCGGTGAACTGCCTCGACCGGCACGTGGCCGCCGGCCTCGGCGACCGGGTGGCCTATTACTTCGAAGGGGAGCCGGGCGACCGCCGGACCATCAGCTACGCCGAGCTGCTGGCCGACGTCGAGCGCTTCGCCAACGTGCTCAAAGGCCTCGGCGTCCGTCGGGGCGATCGGGTGGCCATCTACATGCCCATGATCCCCGAGTTGCCCGTGGCCATGCTGGCCTGCACGCGGATCGGCGCCGCCCACTCGGTGGTCTTCGGCGGCTTCTCGCCCGACGCGTTGCGCGACCGGATCAACGACGCCGCCGCCAAGGTGCTGATCACGGCCGACGGGGGTTGGCGGCGCGGCAGCGTGGTGGCGTTGAAGGAGAACGCCGACGCCGCGGTGGCGGCGACGGCGTCGATCGAACACGTGGTGGTGGCCCGACGGACCTGGGACGCCGACGGCCCCACACCGATGACGGCCGGGCGCGACCACTGGTGGGACGAGCTGATGGCGAGTGCCGACGGGTCCTGCGAACCGGAGGAGATGGAGGCCGAAGACCTGCTCTATCTGCTGTACACCTCGGGGACGACGGCCAAGCCGAAGGGGATCATGCACACCACCGGCGGCTATCTGACCCAGGTGGCCTTCACCCACCGGACCGTCTTCGACCTGCACGCCGAGAGCGACATCTACTGGTGCGCGGCCGACATCGGCTGGGTGACCGGCCACAGCTACATCGTCTACGGACCGCTGGCCAACGGCTGCAGTTCGGTGCTCTACGAGGGGACGCCCGACTTCCCCGACAAGGACCGCTGGTGGGACATCATTGAGCGTTACCGGGTCTCCATCCTCTACTGCGCACCGACGGCCATCCGGACCTTCATGAAGTGGGGCAGTGACTATCCCGGGAGCCACGACCTGTCGTCTCTGCGGGTGCTCGGCTCGGTGGGCGAACCCATCAACCCCGAGGCCTGGACCTGGTACTGGCAGACCATCGGGGGTGGGAACTGCCCGGTGGTCGACACCTGGTGGCAGACGGAGACGGGGGCCATCATGATCGCCCCCCTGCCCGCCGTGACCACCTGCAAACCGGGATCGGCCACTTTCGCCTTGCCCGGGATCGAGGCCGAGCTGGTGGACGACGCCGGGGCCCACGTGGCCCGCGGCGGGGGCTACCTGACCCTGACCCGACCGTGGCCGTCGATGCTCCGCGGCCTGTACGGCGACCCCGAGAGGTACCGGGAGACCTATTGGAGCCGGTTCCCGGGCCGGTACTTCGCCGGGGACGGGGCCAAGCTCGACGAGGAGGGCTATCTCTGGCTGCTCGGCCGGGTGGACGACGTGATGAACGTGTCGGGCCACCGGATCTCCACCACCGAGGTGGAGTCGTCGCTGGTGGACCATCCGTCGGTGGCCGAGGCGGCCGTGGTCGGCGCCAAGGACGCCACCACCGGTCAGTCGATCATCGCCTTCGTGACCCTGCGCGGTGGTCAGGAACAGACAACCGAACGGGGCGAGGATCTCCGCCGGCACGTGGCCCAGCTGATCGGGCCCATCGCCCGGCCCAAGACGGTGATCTTCACCGACGAGCTGCCCAAGACCCGGTCGGGGAAGATCATGCGACGGCTGCTCAAGGACGTGGCCGAGGGACGCGACCTGGGTGACACCACCACGCTGGCCGATCCGGGGGTGGTGGAGGAGATCCGGCGGTTGTCCGGCGAGCAGCCCACCGAGGAATGAGCCCGCCGGGCCCCGGAGCGGCGCCGTCCGACGAGACACCATCGAACTGGCGCTGGCACGCCGAACCGCTGGCGCCCGGTCCGACCGTGGTCTTCGACATCGACGGGGTGCTCTCGGACGCGGCGGGCCGGCAGCACTTCCTCGAATGGGGCCGGCGCGACTGGGACGGCTTCTTCGAAGCCTGCGCCGACGACCCGCTGATCGACGAGGTGGCCCGACTGCTCGAGCTGCTCGACCCGGGCCTGTCCATCGTGTTGTTGACGGGACGGCCCTTGCGGGTGCAGCCGCAGACCCTGGCCTGGCTGGCGCGCTACAAGTTGCGCTGGGACCTGCTGGTCATGCGCAGTCGGGGCGACACCGCCCCGGTGGCCTACTACAAGCGCTCGGTGGTCGCCGCTCTGCGCGAGCACGGGCTCGATCTGCGACTGGCCTTCGAGGACGACCCCCGCAACCGCGACATGTTCCACTCCCAGGGCATCCCCTGCATCTACATCCACTCGGGTTACTACGAGTAGGGCCATGGCCGGTGGGCTCAACCCCGATATGGGCCCTGCATTTCTCGGAGGGGACACTAAAGGTTGTGACCGGGCCGGGGCTTCATCGACCTGGCCAGCGGGACCGTCGGCGGTCCCATCTCGGTGCCCGGGATCCGCCCCGGTATCGCCATCACGCCCGACGCCATCGCCGGAAGGCGATGCCATGACCGCCGTCGACGGTTGGGTGGTGTTTCCCATTCACAGCGACAACAACCTGGCGCGGCCGGAGGCGTTCGACGGCGCCGGCAAAAGCCTCGGCCAGGCGCTGCCCTTCCCCTGTTGCTGATCGATCCTGTCGCTCAGCCGTTCCTGAGCCGGGCCGGGGGTGAGCTGTCGGCCCCGTCCCTGCGGCGCCGGCGCCGGGTCTCCACCGCGCTGTGGGGGACCCCGGCCGTCATGTCGGCCAGCCAGCCGCCGATCAGCAGGAGACCGGCGGCCAGCAGGACGGGCAGGTCCCCGAAGCGTTCGTAGAGGGTCCGGCCCGTCCGGCGCATGAGCTCTCCCACCAGGACCTGGCGCCGGCCGAGGGTCGTCCGGGCCAGGACGGCACCGCGGTGGTCGATGAGGGCGGAGAAGCCGGTGGGGGCGGCCTGGGCGAGGTCGCGGCCCTCGGCGATGGCCTGGAGCCGGGAGGCGGCGATCTCCTGGGAGGGGACCTGGCCGGTGGCGTAGGACGAGGTGTTGGTGGGGACGATGAGCAGCTGGGCCCCGGCCCGGGTGGCCACCCGGCCCCGGTCGGCGAAGAAGACCTCGTAGGAGACCATGGTGCCGAGAGGCCCGGCCGGGGTGCGCAGGACGCCGTCGCCATGGCCGGGGACGGCGTCCAGGGGGACGCCCGAGAGACTGGCCAGGTGGGAGAAGAAGGCCCGGTCGGGGACGTACTCGCCGAAGGGGACCCGGTGGACCTTCTCGAAGCGGGCCACCAGCCGGCCGTGGGGGCCGAAGGCCACGATCTCGTTGCGGAAGCTGCTGGCCGAGATCGTTTCCGTGACGCCGACGGTCAGGGTGGCCAGGTGCCGCCGGGCCACCTCGGCCAGGCTGCCCTCTGTGGGTGAGCCGTCGAGGGGCTCGCCCAGGGAGACGGCGTCCTCGGGCCAGACGATCAGGTCCGGGGGACGGCCCCGGTCGACGGCGGAGATCCCGTCGGTGGCCCGGAGCTGGGCGGTGAAGACCGAGGCCGGGTCGACCTGGGCCTTGCTCAAGCCCCGGACGCCGCCCCCCTGGACGGCGGCCACCCGGACGGCGGCCACCGGGGCCCCGCCGTCGGGGGCGTGGGCCCCCCAGAGACAGACGGCGGCCACGGCGGCCAGGGCAGCGCCGCCGGCCGCCGCCGGCCGGCCCACCCGCCGCCACCGGTCGGCCCGGACGAACGAGCTGACCAGGGCCCCGAGGCCGGCCCCGGCCACAAAGACGAGGCCCACCAGGAGCAGTGGCCCGCCGAGCCGGGCGGCACCGGCCAGGGGGCTCGAAGCCTGGCCCAGGGCGATCCCGCCGAGGGGGAGACCGCCGAAGGGCCAGCGGGATCGGAGCGCCTCCATGAGGACCGCCGCCCCGGCCAACGAGGCCCCCCGTCCGCGTCCCGGGGGGGAGAAAGCGCAGGCCAGGGCCAGGGCGAGGGCCTGAAGGAGCATCAGGACGAGGCCGCCGTAGACGTTGAAGGAGAGGGCCCACCAGAGTCCGGTGACGAACAGGCCGAGGCCGGCCAGCCAGCCGGCCAGGAGCCGTTGGCCGGGCCGGAGACCGCCGAGCCGCCACCAGAGCAGGGCGGCCCCCACCCCGGCCAGTGGCCAGAAGCCGAAGGGGGGCAGGGAGAGGGCGAGGCCGACGCCGGCCAGCAGGGAGGGCCCGGCGATCCGGCCCCGGACCCCGGTCACGCCACGACGGCCCGAGCCGCTCTGCGGCCGCTGCCGATGCAGGCGGGGATGCCGACGCCGTGGAGGGCGGCCCCGGCCAGGGCCAGGCCCGGCAACCGGTCGGTGGCGGCTTCGATGGCCGCCACCCGGTCCAGATGGCCCACCGGATACTGCGGGAACGACCCCGGCCACCTCGTCACCGCCGTCTCGAGCGGGGCCGCGCCCAGGCCCATCATGGTCCCGAGGCCCTCGAGGCACGCCGCCCGCAGCTCGTCGTCGGTCATCGAGACGTGCCGGTCGTCACCCTGCCGGCCCACCGACGCCCTGATCAGGACGTCGCCCGGTCGGTCGAGCTCGGGCCACTTGGCGCTGATCCAGGTGCAGGCGGTGACCAGGGGACCGGCCCCCCCGGCCTCTGGCCGTGGCACCAGGAAGCCGCTGCCGTCGAGCGGACGCCGGACGGCGTCGGCGGCCAACCGGAGGGTGACGATGGCCACCGAGGCGTAGCTGACGGTGTCGAGGATGGCGGCCAGGGCACCGTCATGGCGTCGGAGGAGGCCGGCGGCCACGGGGGCGGGGACGGCGACGACGACCCCGTCGGCCTCGGTCTCGCCGCCGGGCGCGCTGGCGATGCACCAGCGTTCGCCGTCGCCCGACGCCTGGCGTCGCAGGACGGTGGCCGTCGTGCCCCGGCGGAGCTCGACGCCCCGGTCGAGGAGCGCTCGCCCGAGCTCCTCGGCCAGCCGGCCGATTCCGCCCCGGAGGCTCAAGAAGACGGGCCCGCCGGCGCCGGACATCGCCGCCACCCCGGGCAGGTCGGGCAGGTCGGGTCCGGGGGACGCGGCCGGCGGGCCGGGCAGGCCGGCACCGAGCGCCCGCATCAGGCTGCCCCGTCGGGCCTCGGCTCCGAGCAGGGCGGGAAAGACGGCCGCCGCACTCATCAGATCGATGTCGCCGGCGTGGATCCCGCCGATCAGGGGGGCGGCCAGACGGGCGGTCACCTCCGGCCCGAGCCGCCGCCGGACCACCTCACCCACCGCCATGTCGGTCGGCCGGGCCGACGGCTCCGGTGGCGGGCGCCGCCGCCGGAGCAGATCGAGGGCGGGACCGACCAGGCCCGCCGGGGAGCAGATGCCCGATCGGGCCAGGGGACCGAACCGGGTGGGCACGCCGAGGGCGAGGCCGGCCGGGAGGGGCCGGAGCCGTCCCCGGGCCCAGACGTAGGCGCCCCGGAGACCGGGGGCGACCAGGTCTTCTGTCAGTCCCAGCTCGGCACAGAGGGCCAGGGCCTCGGGCCGTCGGGCCACGAAGGCGTCGGGTCCCAGGTCCACCGGCCGGCCCCCGAAGCTCTCGGTCCGCAGCTTCCCGCCGAGCCGGTCGTCGGCCTCGAGGACGATCACCCGCGGCGCCGGCGTCATCCGGCTCAGCTCCCAGGCGGCGCTCAGTCCGGCCATCCCGGCTCCGATGACGGCGATGGTGGGCGGCATCAGCCGCCGGCGCCGGTGTGGCGGCCGTGACCGGCCGCCTCCCGGACCACGTCGGCCAAAAGGGCGCAGAAGAGGGGATCGTCGTTGAGCGACGCCGTCCGGGCCAGGGCGATCCCGGCCTTCTCCGCCGTGGCGGCCGCCTCGATGTCGATGTCGTAGAGGACCTCGAGATGATCGGAGACGAAGCCGATCGGACAGACCAGCACTCCGCCGTAGCCGAGACCGGGAAGTTCGCCGATCACGGCGTTGATGTCGGGTCCGAGCCATTCGTCGTCCGTCCGGCCCGCGCTCTGCCAGGCCACCGACCAGTCCCTGACCCCGGCGGCCCCGGCGACCGACCGGGCCGACGAGGCCAGCTGCTCGCCGTAGTTGTCGCCCGCCTCGATCACCCGGACGGGCACGCTGTGGGCGCTGAAGAGCACCCGGACGGGACCACCCGACGCGCTGTCGGACCGGCGGGCCGAGAGCTGGGCCACCAGGTCGTCGAGGCCCCGGCGGACCCGGCCGGCCATCAGGGCCTCGAAACCCGGCGCGTCGTACCAGTGGTCGATCATCTGCCACTCGATCCCGCCGGCGGCACCGGTCCCGCCCGAGCCGACGGCCTGCCGGGCCCGACGGTCGTACTCGCCCACGCTGACGCTGGAGGAGTGGGGGGCGAGGACCAGGCCGACGATCCGCCT
The DNA here is from genome assembly GCA_035535015.1 of Acidimicrobiales bacterium. Taxonomy (GTDB): domain Bacteria; phylum Actinomycetota; class Acidimicrobiia; order Acidimicrobiales; family UBA8190; genus Palsa-661. The sequence goes on from DATLQU010000062.1 coordinate 42,017, forward strand.
CACCCCGGCCGCCCGCAAGTCGGCCACGGCCTCCTCGATCCGGGGGGCGGCGAACTTGGCCCCGCCCACCACGACGAAGCGGCCGGTCCCGCCGCCCTCGAGAGCGCGGGCGATCCCGGCCACCTGGGCCCGGGTCCGTTCGTTCAGCGGCGAGGTCCCCCCGATGGCCCGGTAGCGGTCGGTCAGCTCGGCCAATTGCCCCGCCGTCGGGGCCCGGCCCCGGCGGATCTCGGTGTAGAAGGCGTCGATCTCCTCGACCGACCGGGGCGTGCCGTGGGCCATCACCAGCACCCCGGTGGCGTCCGGGCCGCCGCCGCCGGGCCTGGTCACGGCGTCCCCCCCACGCCGGCTGTCCCCCCTGGGACCTGTTCGTGGACGAAGGCCACCAGCCGTTCCAGGATGGCCGGATCCGTCTCGGGCAGCACCCCGTGGCCGAGATTGAAGATGTGGCCGACACCCCCGCCCCGGGCCATGACATCGCGGGCCTCGTCGCGTACGGCGTCCCACGATCCGAGACAGGTGGTCGGATTCAGGTTGCCCTGCACGGCGTAGCCGGGCCCGATCAGCCGGCGGGCCTCGTCGAGCGGCACCCGCCAGTCGACCCCGACCACGTCGGCCCCGGCCGAGGCCATCAACGGCAGCAGGTGGCCGGTGCCCACCCCGAAATGGATCCGGGGCACCCCGAGGTCGGCCATCCCCTCGAGCACCCGCCGGCTGGCCGGCCAGACCGTCGTCTGGTACTGCTCGACGGAGAGCGCCCCGGCCCAGCTGTCGAAGAGCTGGACGGCGCAGACACCGGCGACGACCTGGGACCGCAGCGACGCCAGGGCCAGCTCGGCCAGCGTCTCGAGCAACCGGCCCCACAGGCCCGGGTCCTCGGCCATCAGGGCCCGGGTGTGCTCGTAGCTCCGGGAGGGACCGCCCTCGATCAGGTAGCTGGCCACCGTGAAGGGCGCACCGGCGAAGCCGATCAGCGGGATCCCGAGAGGGGCCAGCTCGCCGGTGGCCATCCTGATGGTCTCGAGCACGTAGGCGGTGTCCTGCTCCGGCTCGAGGGCCCGCAGCCGGGCCAGATCCCGCGCCGACCGGAAGGGTTCGGCCACCACCGGGCCCCGGCCGGGCTCCACCTCCACGCCGAATCCGATGGCGGCCACGGGGACGACGATGTCGGAGAAGAGGATGGCGGCGTCCACCCCGTAGCGCCGGACGGGCTGCAGGGTCAGCTCGGCCGCCAGCTCGGGCCGTCGGATGGCGTCGAGGATGCTTCCCGGCCCCCGCGCGGCGCGGTACTCGGGCAGGGCCCGGCCGGCCTGCCGCATGAACCAGACCGGCACCCGGGCCGTCGGCTCGCACCGGCAGGCGCGCAGGAACGCCGAGTCGGCGACGGACATCGCGTCGACGCTACCCCGGGGAAGTCCCGAGGGACCTAACGGTATGATCGAGGGTTCACTGCGCGCAGCAGGGAGAGGTGGAGCGGCTGTGGGCGCACATCCGGAGCTCGAAGCGGAACAGGCTCATATCGACCGGGCCTACGAGCGGCTGGACCAGCTTCGGTCCGATGCCGAGAGCCTCTTGCGGTCCGTCCTCGACCAGGGCCGCGGGGGGACCCACCAATTCCGTGAGGAGCGCGACGTCATCGTCCGGACGAGCCTCGCCCGGATCGACCAGCTCGACATCGGGGAGCAGGCCCTCTGCTTCGGCCGCATCGACCGGCGCAACCACGACGCATCGATCGAGTCCTTCCATATCGGCCGGCTCGGCATCTCGGGCGACGACGTCGACCCCCTGGTGGTCGACTGGCGGGCCCCGGTGGCCGAGCCCTTCTACCGGGCCACCGGCCGCGACCCCATGGACCTGGTCCTCCGCCGCCACCTGGCCGCCCACGGACGCCGGATCGTGGGGATCGAGGACGAACGCTTCGGCCGAACGCCCGTGGCCGGTGACGGCCGGCCATCGGCCGACGGCGCCGGGCCGCCGAGCGACGGCGACGACTCCGTCGAGGACGCCGCGCTCGAGCTCGGCGGTCCCGGAGCGCTGCTGGCCGTTCTCGAAGGGGCGAGGACCGGCTACATGCGCGACATCATCTCCACCATCCAGCGGGAGCAGGACGAGATCATCCGGGCCCCCCTACCCGGTGTCCTCGTCGTCCAGGGCGGCCCGGGCACGGGAAAGACGGCGGTGGCCCTGCACCGGGCCGCCTATCTCCTCTACACCCACCGTTTCCCCCTCGAGCGCCAGGGCGTCCTCGTCATCGGCCCCAATCCGCTCTTCCTCCGCTACATCGAGCACGTCCTGCCCTCGCTCGGTGAGAGCGGCGTCACCCTCTCGACCATCACCGGCATCGTCCACGGGGTCCAGCAACGGGCCCAGGAGCCGCCGGCCGTGGCCCGGCTGAAGGGCGAGGCCAGGATGGCCAACGTCGTCACCCAGGCCGTCCGCACCCGCCAGCGGCCCCTGCGCCAGAGCGTCGACGTCCCCTACGGCGCCACCGTCCTGCACCTGACGGCCGACGTCTCGGCCTCGGTCATCGCCGCCGCCCGCCGCCGCCCCGGCACCCACAACGCCCGGCGTCGCTTCGTCGAGCAGCTGGTCGTCCGCCGGCTGGCCGACGACTACCAGCGGGCCGTCCGCATCCACCGCGGCTCGCTCCCGGCCCCTGATCCCTGGCCGCAGACGCAGACGCCGGCGCCGCCCGTGTCCGAGACCCGGCCGCCGACTCTCTTCGACACCTCCGACGGCCGCACCGGCCACGCCGACAACGACGGCCCCGGCGCACGGGACGGGGCGCCCCGCAACGGCTTCTCCGACGGCAACGGCAAGATCAGCGGGGCCGACGCCACTTCGATGGACGCGACTTCGATGGACGCCACTTCGATGGACGCCACTTCGATGGACGCCGAGAACGACGCCCCCGAGGAGCCCGTCTTCGACCTGGCCGAGTTCTCCCGGCAGATCCGCTCCCTGCCCCAACTGGCGGAGGCGCTCGACCGGATGTGGCCCCGCCTGAGCGCCGAAGAGCTCCTGCACGACCTCTTCGGCTCGCCCCCCCTTCTGGCCCTGGCCGCCCGGGGTGTGCTGACGGCGGCCGAGCAGGCCTTCCTCGTCCGCGACCGCAGCGGCTCCCTGGTCGAGATCCCGTGGACGGCGGCCGACCTGGCGCTGATCGACGAGGCCCGGGTCCTGCTGGGCAAGCGCCGCTCCCGCCGGGGGGCGGGGACCGAATTCGACGACGATCCCCGCACCTACGGCCAGATCGTGGTGGACGAGGCCCAGGACCTCTCGCCCATGCAATTGCGCATGGTGGCCCGCCGCTCGCTCTCGGGCTCGGTCACCGTCGTCGGCGACATCGGCCAGGCCACCGGGCCCTGGGCTCCCGCCGGCTGGGACGAGGTGACCGCCCATCTACCCGGGGAGCGGCCTCCGCGGCTCGTCGAGCTGACGGTCAGCTACCGGACCCCGGCCGAGGTGGTCGAGGTGGCCTCCCGGGTGTTGGCCGAGGCGGCACCGCAGCTCCGACCGCCGCGGCCCGTCCGCGGCTCGGGCCACGCCCCGCTCTTCGTGGACGCCGCCGGCGACCTGGCCGGGGCCGTGGTCAGCGCCGCCGCCGACCTGGTAGCCGAGGTCGCCCCCGGCACGGCCGCCGTCCTGGCCCCGGCGTCACTGGTGGGCGAACTGGCCCTGGCTCTCGACGAGGCCGGCTACCAGGCCATCGATCCCCGCCGCGACGGCCTCGGTTCGCCTCTCTCGCTGCTACCCGTCGATCTGGCCAACGGTCTTGAATTCGACGCCGTCATCGTCGTCGAGCCGGCGGCCATCGCCGAGGAGTCGCCGCAGGGCTTGCGGGCGCTCTACGTGGCCCTCACCCGACCCACCCAGCGTCTGGTCGTCGTCCACGCGCGGCCTCTTCCCGCTTCCCTGCACGACTGACCCGCGTCTCTCCACGCGTCTCTCCACCGTCTCCCGCGCGTCTCTCGCCGTCTCTCGCCGCCTCTCGTCACCAGGGCCGCCCTACCACGCCTGGCCCCCCGTCTTCGCCACCGGCTCGGTGACCGCCCCCGGGTCCGTCACGGTGTTGGCGCGGAGGGGTCGCCGTCCGCTAGGAAAGACGCCGTGACGCAGGCACTGTCAGTGGAACAGACCGCGCCAGGGCAACGCCACGTCCCCGAACGGCCCGCACTTTTGGCCGTCGGTGTGATCATCTGGCTCGGGTCCGAGGTCATGTTCTTCAGCGGCCTGTTCGCCGCCTACTTCACCATCCGGGCCAACTCCCACGTGGCCTGGCCGCCTCTCGCCGGGCTCCACCTCGACTACATCCAGGCCGGCATCTTCAGCGTCTTCCTGCTGGCCTCGAGCCCGACCTTCCAATTCGGCGTCTGGGCCGAGGAACGCGGTGACCGGAGCCTGGCCCGCAAGTGGATCGTCACCAGTTTCATCCTGGGTGGCGCATTCCTGGCCAACACCCTCTACGAATGGCACGACTTCGCGTCGCACAACCACGGTCCCGCCCTGAACGCCTACTGGTCGCTCTTCTTCATCATGACCGGCATCCACGGCCTGCACGTGGCCCTCGGTCTGGTGGCCATGATCTTCCTCCTCGGCCGCATGAAAGGTGACGCCGGCGACCCGGGGGAGACGAACGTCTATCAGGCGGTCGGCTACTACTGGCACTTCGTCGACATCGCATGGATCGGCATCTTCAGTTGCCTCTTCCTGCTGAAATCAGGCTGATGATCGCCTCGACCACGAAGGCGATGATCACGAAGCGACGCCGCCTCTTCGCGCTGCCCGCCCTGGTGGTCATCGGGGTGGCGGTGGTGGGACTGCTCAGTCCCGGGGAGACCACGGCGTCCACCTCGACGTCCATGGGGGCCATCAACGCCCTCGACCCGCCGAACCCCATCACCTACACCAAGCTCCCGAAGTCGTACATCGCTCCCGGCGAGCGGCTCTTCGAGGCCAACTGCGCCAGCTGCCACGGTGTCGACGGGACCGGGGGCGTGGTCGGCGTGAACCTGGTGGGGGTGGGTCCGGCCACCACCGACTTCTGGGTCGGCACCGGCCGCATGCCACTCGGCAACATCGCCCAGCAACCGGTCCAGAAGACGCCGCGCTTTCCCCAGAAGCAGATCCTCCAGATCGCCGCCTTCGTCGGTTCGCTCGGCACCGGCCGGGGCTTTCCCCAGGGCATTCCGGTGGTCGACCTGAAGCACGCCGATCTGACCGAGGGCAACGCCATGTTCGTCCTCAACTGTGCGGCCTGCCACACCATCACCGGTTCCGGTGACGCGCTGGCCGACGGCTACTCGGCGCCCACCCTGCACAAGGCCACCGCCGTCCAGGCCGTCGAGGCCCTGCGGATCGGGCCGGCCAACATGCCCCGCTTCGGACCCCGGCAGCTGAGCAACCAGCAGATCGCCGACATCGTCGCCTACGTGACCGGGCCTATCCAGCACCCGAACAACGCCGGTGGTCTCGGCCTCGGCGGTATCGGGCCCGTGGCCGAGGGCTTCATCGGTCTCTTCATCGGCGTGGGCGGCCTCATGCTGGTGGCCTTCTGGGTGGGGGACCGGTCATGACCGACCACGGATCGCACTCCACCACCAGCGCACCGGACGCCAACGGCGGCACCCGGGGCGACGAGGCCTACCCGGTCACCGCCTTCGACGACCCCCATCTGCAGCCCCTGGCCAAGAACCCCCGCCGGACCGAGCTGATGGTGGGCGTCCTGCTCCTCATCGGCGTGGCCGGTTTCGCCGCCTACGGCGGCCTCTACTGGGTGGGCGGCCAGACCCAGTGGGAAGGCGTCTTCTTGGGCGTCGGACTCTTCGGTTTCGGCTTCGGCATGTCGGCCTGGGGCAAGTACCTCCTGCCGCGCGGGCCGTTCGTCGAGGACCGCCACCCCTTCGCCTCGACCGACATCGAAGTCGAGGCCATGACGGCCGCCGTGGTCGACCGGGGCACCATGGTCGTCCGCCGCCGAGGATTCCTGGGCGGCCTGCTGGCGGCCGGGTCGGGCATCATGGGCGTCGTTCTCGGCTTCCCCCTGCTGCGCTCGCTCGGTCCCGTCCCCAAGAAGGTCCTGGACGGCACCAACTGGACGGCCGGCAGCTACCTGGTGAACATCAACGGTCACCGCATCCACAAAGCCGACATCGAGGTGGGCGGGGCCCTCACCGTCTTCCCCGAGCGCTTCGTCAACGACGAGAACGCCCAGGCCGTCGACCAGACCATGCTCATCCGGCCCCAGTCCACGTCGTGGCCGGCGCCGCCGGGCCGCGAGGGCTGGACCCCGGACGGCTACGTGGCCTACTCGAAGGTCTGTACCCACGCCGGCTGCCCGGTGGGGCTCTACCAGGAGCAGCTCTTCCAGTTGCTCTGCCCCTGCCACCAGTCGCTCTTCAACGTCCTCCAGGCGGGCAAGCAGGTCTTCGGGCCGGCACCGCGACCGTTGCCCCAGTTGCCCCTCATGATCGACAGCGACGGCTTCCTGCGCTCGCAGAGCGGCTACCACGAACCCATCGGCCCCGGCTTCTGGGAGCGGTCATGAGCACGACGGCGCCGACGACGACGACCAACGGTTCGGCCAACGGCAAGACGGCCAAGGCGTCGACGCCGGTCGACGGCGCCGTCCGCTGGCTGGACGACCGCCTCGGTATCGCCAAGGGCGGCCGCACCCTGCTCGACAAGATCTTCCCCGACCACTGGTCGTTCCTGCTGGGCGAGATCGCCCTCTACTCCTTCGTCATCCTGCTGGCCACCGGGGTCTTCCTGTCGCTCTACTTCGTCCCGTCGTCGGCCACGGTCATCTACCACGGCGCCTATGTGCCGTTGCGGGGGGCCAAGATGTCGGCCGCCTACGCCTCGTCGCTCGATCTCTCCTTCGCCGTCCGCAGCGGACTGGTCATCCGCCAGATGCACCACTGGGCGGCCGACGTCTTCGTCGGGGCCATCGCCGTCCACATGGCCCGGATCTACTTCACCGGCGCCTTCCGCAAGCCGCGCGAGCTCAACTGGTTCATCGGCATCACCCTGTTGATGCTGGCCATCGTGGAGGGCTTCCTCGGCTACTCCCTGCCCGACGACCTCGTCTCGGGCACCGGCATCCGGATCGCCTACTCCATCATCTTGTCCATCCCCGTCGTGGGCAGCTACCTGGCCACCTTCGTCTTCGGCGGCAACTTCCCCGGCAACGGCCTGATCATCCCCCGCTTCTTCATCCTCCACGTCCTCATCGTCCCGTTGGTCCTCCTCGGCCTGATCGGTGGCCACCTGGGACTGCTCGTCCGCCAGAAGCACACCCAGTTCCCCGGTCACGGCCGCACCGAGGACAACGTCGTGGGCACGCCCATGTACCCGACCTTCATCCTGAAGACGACGGGATTTCTCTTCATGGTGGCGGGCGTCCTCTGGGCCTTGGGCGGCCTGGCCCAGATCAACCCCATCTGGCAGTTCGGTCCCTACGAGGCCACCCGGATCAGCTACGCCGTCCAGCCCGACTGGTACATGGGTTGGCTCGACGGAGCCTTGCGGATCATGCCCAGTTGGGAGTTCACCGGCTTCGGTCACACCATCCCCTTCGTGGTGTTCCTGCCCGCCGTGCTCTTCCCCGGACTGACCTTCAACCTCTTTTATCTGTGGCCGTTCATCGAGTCGCGGGTCACCGGCAACCGCAAAGCCCACAACCTGCTCGAGCGGCCCCGTGACCGGCCGCTGCACACCGCCGTGGGCGCCGCCGGGCTGGCCTTCTACTTCATGCTCTTCTCGGCCAGCTCCACCGACGTCCTGGCCAACTTCTTCCAGATCTCGCTGAACTCGGTGTTGTGGTTCTTCCGCTTCGCCGTCTTCGTCATCCCCATCGTGGTGGGCCTGGCCACCTGGCAGATCTGCCGGGACATGGCCGGCGTGTCGGGGATCGGCAAGCGCAAGCGGGCCGTCGTCGTCACCCGCTCGGCCGCCGGCGAGTACGCCACCCACGCCGCGGAACCCCGTCCCGGTGACGGTCTGGAAGAGCTCGCCCCGACCCCGGTCCCGACCTTCGTCGAGCCCGCACCCGAACCCGTGGGTGCCGCCGGTGAGGGCCAGGGGGTCCGGCGCATCGCGCGCGAGATCTAACCGCCGTGGGGCCCAGGGCCCGGGGCCCGGCCGAAGACCAGCCGAAGGACCGGGCCACGGGTCCGACTCTCGCCCGGGATCAGACCCGGCGACGTGGGCGCCCTGGTAGGGGCTCCACCGTCGTGGTCGCCCGGCGACCTTCCCGACGGGGCCCGGTCGACGTGAAGGTGGCGGCCGTCGGCGAGGACTGGTCGGGCCTGCGCTTCGTCTGGCGCCGCCAGCGGTGCCCCACGGTCACCCCTCGGCCAGCACCGCGCCCACGTCGCTGATCCGCTCGACCACCCGCACCCCGTCGAGCACCTCGGGCGCGGGTCGGCCGTCGGCGATCCAGACGGCCGACATCCCCGCCCCCAGGGCGCCGAGGACGTCGCGTTCCCAGCTGTCACCGATCATGGTCGACCCTTTCGCCTCCGCCCCCAGCTGTTCGAGCGCGTAACCGAAGACGGCCGGGTCGGGTTTGCCCATCCCGAGCTCGCCCGAGATCACCACCGCGTCGAAGCACGGAGCCAGGCCGGTGCCCTCGAACTTGAGCCGCTGGATGTCGGCGGGACCGTTGGTCAGAAGGCCCAACGGCCGGCGGCCACTGAGCGACCGGACCAGGGCCTCGGCACCGTCCAGGAGACTGTGGCCCCGGCGCTGGGCGGCGATGTAGGCGTCGGCCAGGCTGCCGGCCACAGCGGCATCCTCGATGCCGAGTTCGGCCAGGGCCTCGCGCCACACACCGGACCGGTAGCCGGAGACCCAGTGCCGGAGATCGTCGAGCACGCCATGGCCGCCCTCGAAGGTGGCCCACAGCCCTTCCCACGAGGCGATGCCCAGATCCACACAGAGCGAGAAATACGGCCCCGCCCGCCAAGCGGCCCGGGCACAGCGGAGGGCGACCTCTTCGAATTGCCGAGGATCCTGACCCGGCAGCAGGGAAGCGACCTGGCGCAACGAGCGTCGGGCCACCTCGGCTTCGACGATCAGCGTGTCGTCGAGATCGAAGATCAGGGCGCCCTCGGTCATGGGATGACCGTAGCGGCGTAGCCTGAACCCGACCATGCGTTCGTCGAAGAGGGTGCGTCCGGTCGCCCGGCGCTCGGTGGTGCCGTTGCTGGCCGTCGCCTCGGTCGTCGTTCTCACCCCCGATGTCGTCCACGCCGACACCCTGCCGGCCGCACCGGGCTGTCCCGTTCTCCCGGCGGCCGACGTCTGGCACGCCCCTGTCTCGACCCTTCGCGTCGATCCCTCATCGGCCACCTACGTCGCCAGCATCGGAGCCTCGTCACCGCTTCATCCCGACGTCGGCAGCGGGAAGTACCACGGCCAACCGATCGGCATCGCCGACAACGTGGTTCGGCATCTGAGGCCACCGTTCCTGTCCGGTTCCGGTACGCGTCGGAGAGTGATCCCGGTCCGTACCCGATTCCGAAGACGGCTTTGATCGAGGCTGGTCCCCACGCCCAGGGTGACCGGCACGTTCTCGTGGTGAACGCCGGCACCTGCACGGACTTATGAGCTCTTCGCCGCCCACAAGGTCCACGGCGGCAGTTCCTGGAGAGCGGGATCGGGCGCCGTCTTCCCCCTCGGATCCGACGCCCTGCCCACCGCCGGTTTCACGGCGGCCGACGCCGCCGGTCTGCCCATCCTTGCCGGTTTGGTCCGACCCGACGAAGTGGCGGCCGGCGTCATCGACCACGCCAGCCGGGTCACCGTGCCGGCATCCGACGACACGTCCATCTGGCCGGCCCGCCATGAGGCGGGCACGGCCGACCCAGCCCTTCCCCCCATGGGGCTGAGGCTGCGGTTGAAGGCGAGCGTCGACATCTCGACCTTCGCGGCCATGGACCAGGTCATCGGGCAGGCGCTCAAGACCTACGGGATGATCGTGGCCGACAACGGATCACCGTGGGTTCATCAGCGGCGTGCCCAGCTCCTCCTGGAACAACGACACCCTGCATGCCCTCACGCAGATCACAGGATCCGACTTCGAGGTGGTGGACGAATCGTGCCTGATGGTGAGTTCCGGGTCCGGGGCCACCTATCCCTCCCACTGTCCCGGCGCATCGTGAGGCGGCATCTGGGTTGACGTTTCCCGGCGATACTGGGCCCGTGAGCGGTCCAGGAGCGACGGGGAACCCGTCGGCGTCAGCGCTCCCGCACGGGCTCCTTCCCCTGGTCTGCGCCGTGGTCCTGGTCGACACCGTGTTCTTCACGGCGTTGACGCCGTTGCTGCCCCACTACGTCCATGGCCTCGGGTTGTCCAAGGCGGAGGCCGGGATCCTCGTCGCCGCTTATCCGGTGGGCACCCTGATCGGCGCTCTCCCGGGAGGTGTGGTGGCCACCCGGCTGGGCGTACGGCCCTCCGTTCTCGTGGGCCTGAGCGCCATGAGTGTCGCCACCCTCGTCTTCGGATTCAGCTCGTCGGTGCCCGTGCTCGACGCAGCCCGCTTCGTCCAGGGCGTGGCCGGCGCCTGCACCTGGGCCGGTGGCCTCGCCTGGCTGGCCGCCGCCGCTCCGGCCGATCGCCGGGGACGGGTCCTCGGCGTGGCTTTCGCCGCCGCCCTCGGAGGTGCCCTCGTCGGTCCGCTGGTGGGGGCGATCGCCAGTCGGGTGGGTACCGGCCCCGCCTTCGCCGCCGCCGGTATCGCCGGAGTGGTGTTGCTCCTGGCTGCCATGACCATGCCCCGACCCTCGGCGGGGGAGCAGCAGAGCCTGCGTCGGGCCCTGCCGGCGTTGCGCGATCCGGGCATCGCCGCCGGGATGTGGCTCACGACGCTGGCCGGTATCGCCTTCGGCGTCATCGACGTCCTGGTGCCCCTGCGGCTCAACGCACTGGGTGCCACCGCCTTCGTCATCAGCGGCGCCTTCTTGGGCGCCGCTGCCCTCGAGGCGGCTTTCTCGCCTGTGGTCGGTCGGCTCTCGGATCGCCACGGCTCGCTCGCCCCGGTACGGGTGTCCCTCGTGGTCGCCGTGGCCGTCAGTGTCGCCATCCCGTACGTCACGCCCTCCTGGCTCCTGGTGGTGGTCCTGGTGGTGGGGCTGCCGTCGTTCGGGGTCCTCTTCGTTCCGGCGTCGGCCATGATCAGCGAGGGTGCCGACCGTCGACAGCTCCACCAGGGCCTGGGCTTCGGCCTGGCCAATCTGGCCTGGGCCGCAGGCCAGGCCGTGGCCGCGGCGTCGAGCGGTGCCCTCGCCCAGGCGACGGTGGACGCCTTCCCGTTCTTCCTCCTGGCCGCCGTCTTCGCCCTCACCGCCGCCGCCGTCCGACCCGCCGGTCGGCGCCTGCTCGCCCGCTTCGGTGTGTCGGGCCGGACGTCCCCGCTCTGACCGACCGCGGCCACACGGCCAGATCGCCACACGGCCAGATCGCTACACGGCCAGATCGCCACACGGCGGATCGGTCTACTTGAGCAGACTTCCCACCACGTTGATGGTGAGACCTACGATCACGGCGCCGAAGAGATAGGACAGCAGGGCATGGCGCAACGCCGTGGCCCGCATCTGCTTGGAGGTGAGATTGGTGTCGGACACCTGGAAGGTCATGCCCACAGTGAACGCCATGTAGGCAAAGTCGATGTAGTTCGGTGCGTCGTCCTCGTTGAAATCGATTCCCCCGGCGGTGTCGGAGTAGAAGATGCGGGCATAGCGGAGAGTGAAGATGGTGTGGACGGCGGCCCAGGAGAAAGCCACACTGGCGACACCGATGGTGATGAAGAACGCCTTGGCGCCGCCGTGCGAATTGCCGGCCTTGAGCAGGACGAAGGCGACACCACCGAGACAGGCGACCCCGGCCGACACGAAGGCGGTGTCGGCCACGGGGACGCTCGGGTCCTCCCTCACGGCCACTACGCGCGTCTGATCCGGATCGAGGCCTCCGATGGTCGCCCATATCCACGCCAGGAACACCACCACCGTCGCGTCCCAGCCGAGCAGGCTCGCCGCCTGCCAGGCGACGCCAAAGGAAAGCACGGAGCCCACGATCAGTCCGGCGGCCACGGCGACAACGACCCGGGTGGCGGCCATGATCGTCATCATCCGGGTCGTCACCACCGAGTCACCTGATGACCCTCGATTCTCGTCGGCCGATCGGGTGGTCAGCTCCGTTCGGGTTCCTCAGGCATGCTGGCACACCGTGACCGCTCCCGAGCGCCCGACAACGACGTCGGCGAGTCCTGGCCGGACCGGTGGGCAGTGGACGGGATGGGCGCTGACCGTGGTCGGTGTCGTCGGGGTGGTGGTGGCCACATCGCTCAACGCGTCGCATGCCGCGTCGGCGGCCTCTCAGGTGTGGTCGCCGTTCGTTCTGGTGGCCGGGCTTCTTCTCGTGGGACTCGTTGCCGACGAGGACGGACTCTATCTCGCCGCCGGCCGGCGGCTGGCCCGACTCGCCCCCAATGCCGTCTCTCTGTTCGCCGGAGCCGGCGTCCTGGTGGCGCTCGTGACCGCCGTGTTGAACCTCGACACCTCGGTGGTCTTTCTCACACCGGTCCTAATGTACGCGGCCCGAGCGCGCCGTCAGGGGGAGGCACCCCTGCTCTACGGATGTCTGCTTCTGTCCAACGCCGGCTCGTTACTCCTGCCGGGGTCGAACCTGACCAACCTCATCGTGGCCGGCCATCTCCACTTCTCCGGCGCCCGCTTCTTCGACCGGATGGCCCTGGCGTGGATCTGCGCCGCGGTGGTGACGGCCGTTGTCGTCGGGATCATGGAGCGTGGGTCCTTGCACACCCGCACCCCTCCGGGCGCGGTCACGGGTGGCGCCGCGATGGGCGCCACCACCGGGGCCCCCGCCGACGGCGACGGGCCGTCGGCGCCGCCCGCTCGGCCGACGACGGTCGGGCTCGGCCTCGTCGCCGTGGTGGCTGTGACCATCGTCGTCCTGGTCCTGCGGTCGCCGGCCGTCCCCGTGGCCGCCGTCGGAATCCTGGTCGTCGGCATCAGGTCGGCCGGTGACCGGGGTCGCCGCCACCGGGCCCTCGCCGTTCTGGGCCTGCCCGTGCTGATCGGACTGTTCGGCGTGGCTGTCACCCTGGGAGCACTCGGGCGTTCCTGGTCAGGCCCGGCCACCCTCCTGTCGCATCTCGACCCATGGGGGACGGCGGCCGTAGCGGCACTGGCCAGTGTTCTCGTGAACAACCTGCCCGCCGCGTCTCTCCTGGCTGCGCGCGTGCCCCCGCATCCGTACGCACTCCTCGTCGGTCTCGACATCGGGCCCAACCTGTTCGTCACCGGGAGCCTGGCCTGGATCCTGTGGTGGCGCGCCGCGCGCGCCGCGGGCGGACACCCGTCGATCCGCCGGGCGACGCTTCTGGGGGTTGTCTCCGTGCCCCTGTCGATGGGCGCCGCTCTGGGCGTGTTGTCTCTCACGGGATCACACTGATCCTGGCGCTACCGCTCGGCCCGGCGGCAGACCATCTCGTCGGTGGACGCATCGCTTGTGGTTTCGAGGGGTGTCGGGCACAATGGCCGCCTTGTTGTCCCAGGGGAGACCGTGCTGACTGTCACCAATGACGATTTTCTCTGGTTCGTCGATCCCGCCCTCGACACCATGGTCGACATCGTCCGCCGCCTCGGCGACGACACGACCCGGTCCAGAGGGCGCCAATTCGCCCTACGCCGTCCTCACCCATTGCACCGGTGTCATGGAATTCTGGGGCGGCTTCATGGTGGCCGGACGCGAGATCGTCCGTGACCGCGAGGCGGAGTTCCGCGCCGAAGGTCGTGTCGTCGATCTTGTCGCCGGGGTGACCGGGGCGCGCCGGCAGCTCGAAGAGGACATCGCCGGTAGGGAACCCCTGTCTCCTCCTCGCCATGACTGTGACCCGGGTGACGAGGACCTGCCCTGCAGCAAGACCCAAGGGGCCGTTCTCCTGCACATCCTCGAGGAGCTCCTGCGGCATCTCGGCCAGATGGAGATCTCGCGTGACGTCCTCGTCGGGCGTCTGTGACCACGGCCTCACCCCGGTAGGACGAAAGCCCAGGTCATCGGCTACTTTGGCCGTCGGTCCCGACGACTCTGGACGCCCCTGGTCAGCCGTGCGGGGCGGGAAGGGTGAAGCCGACCGCCCGCAACAGAGCTCGGGTGAAGGCGCTCATCTCGTCGGCGGGGAGCTCGTCGAGGGCGAACCACCGGACTTCGGAGGTCTCGTCGTTGTCGGGCGTGGGATGGCCGCCGATGACCGTGGCGTCGAAGACGGTGGAGACGTAGGAGGTCTGGTCGCCGTTGGGATAGGTGATGCGGAAGTCGGGACCGCCGATGACCCCGAGGATCCCGGTGAGCGTGACGCGGACGCCGGCCTCTTCTTCCGCCTCGCGCACCGCCGCATCGGCGGGGGACTCGTCCGGTTCGACGGTGCCGCCGATGGCGGCCCACTGCCCGGTGTCGATGATCCGAACGAGCAGAACCCGGCCCGTCGGATCCCGGGGAACGACGGCCACGCCGGGCAGGACGAGCAGTTCGTGGCCGACCAGTTCCCGGATCCGTCGGAGGTGTTCGGCGATGGCCAAGAGTTGCCGACGCGCCTCAGTCGGGGATCATGGTGAGGGCGCCGGGATCGGCCACGAGGACGCAGCGTGTCCCGCGGTAGATGGTGGGCATGCATTTGTTGCAGTGGATGCAGAGCGATTCGCTCGACCTCCCGGTGCGCATCTTCTCGACCAGGTCGGGTTCGCGCAGCAGAGCCCGGGCCATGGCCACGAAGGCGAAGTCCTCGCCCAGAGCGTGCTCGATGGTGTCCAGGCGGTTGATCCCCCCGAGCAGGATGAGGGGCATGGAGAGCGCCTGGCGGAACTGTCGGGCGTAGGGGAGGAAGAAGGCCTCTTCGAACGGGTAAGCGGGGAGGAACCGGTGGCCGAGGAGTCGAAATCCGAGCCTCAGCGCCGGTGGCAGAGTGGCGCCGAATTCCCGCAGCGGTGCTTCGCCGCGGAAGAGATACATGGGGTTGGCCAGGGAGCTCCCACCGGTGAGCTCCAGGGCGTCGAGGCATCCGTCGGCTTCGAGCATCTTGGCCACATCGACGCTCTCGTCCAGCCACAGGCCGCCGGGCACCCCGTCGGACATGTTCAACTTGGCTGTCACCGCCATACGGTCGCCGACGGCGTCACGGACGGCCTGGACGACCTGGCGGGGGAACCGGGCTCTGTTCTCGAGGCTTCCGCCCCACCGGTCGGAACGGCGGTTGAGCTTGGGGCTCAAGAAGGCGCTCAGCAGATAGTTGTGGCCCAGATGGATCTCGATGCAGTCGAAGCCGGCCTCGAGCACCAGACCGGCGGCGGTGCGGTAGTCCTCGGTGATCCGAGCGATGTCCTCATCGCTCACCCCCCGAAGCCGGGTTCCCATGGGGCTGAAGCCGTTCGACGGGGCCAACGACGGTGCCCGGTTGGACCGGGAGTTGGCCACGGGACCGGCATGACCGATCTGGGCGGCGGCGGCCGCCCCGTGCTGGTGGACGGCTTCGGTGAGCCGACGGAGCCCGTCCAGGGCTTCGGGGCGAAGGACGATGCACCGCTTGTCGGTCCGGCCCTCGGGCGAGACGGCCAGGTAGGCCACGGTGGTCATGGCCACACCGCCGGAGGCGACGCGCCGGTGGAAGTCGACGAGCTTGTCGCTCACCAGGCCGTCGGGCATCACCCCTTCGAAGGTGGCCGCTTTGATGATCCGGTTTCGGAGGGTGACCGGACCGAGATTCGCCGGCTCGAAGACGTTCGACACGCCGGTTACCCTAGTGCCGGTGATTCGAGGGCCGCGATGGTGGGGTCCGTGGGCTCGGCCTCCGCTCGGGTTCAGAGCGGAGGCGAGCCGTTCGCCCCGGAGGCGGACCTAGACGGTACCGCCCCGCCTGCTCTCGACGGTGACGCCGACCGCGGCAGAGATGACCAGAGCGAATCCAGGCGCCAGCAGCCACAGCCCGAAGACCAGGGACAGAACGACGAGGAAGAGGCCCATGCCCAGAACGAAGGGCCAGATGCTCGAGTTGGGGAACGACCCGATGACGCCGCTTCCTTCTTCGATGGAGGCGTCGGTGCGGTCTTCGGGTCGCGGCTCCATCCGACGTGACCACCAGAGGTAATAGCTACCGGGGAGCAGGCCCAGAAAAGTGGTGCCCACGAGCATCATGGTCCCACCCTGTTCGTAGGCCCAGAACCAGTAGATGGCACCGACGATGCCGAAGAACACGGCGATGCCGATCAGGAAGAGGGCCTCGATGCGCACGGTGGCGTCCTCTCTCTACTCGGACTCGCCGTCGGAGCCTGATCCGACGGTGGCCGGTTCGCGCAACGGCTTGTGCCCGTTGCCGTTGCTGTGGGAGATGGCGATGGCGTCAGGGTGGTGGAAGTCCCATACCGGACGTTCGGAACGAATCGAGGGGAGCCTCTCGAAGTTGTGGTGCACGGGCGGTGAGGTGGCGAACCACTCGAGGGTGTGGCCGTCCCACGGGTTGTCGCCGGCGGCCACCGGCTTGCGCCAGGAGACCCACAGGTTCACGAGCATCACGGCGAACGAAACGGCGATGGTGAAGGCACCGATGGTGGACAGCTGGTTCAGGAACTGCCAGCCGAGGCCCGGCACATAGGTCGCCACCCGACGCGGCATCCCTTCCAGACCCAGCTTGTACTGCGGCATGAAGGTCAGCCAGAAGCCGACGAACATGAGCCAGAAATGCCACTTGCCCAGGCTCTCGCGCATCATGCGGCCGGTGAACTTGGGATACCAGTAGTAGAGCCCGGCGAACCCGGCGAAGACAGCCGTGCCGAAAAGCACCTGATGGAAGTGGGCGACGACGAAGTAGGTGTCGTGGGTGGCGAAGTCGATGGGGGGAGAGGCGAGCATGACTCCCGTCAGACCACCCATCAAGAAGGCGAACAGGAAACCCACACAGAACAACATGGGCACGGCGAAATGGAGCTGGCCCCGCCACATCGTCCCGATCCAGTTGAAGAATTTGATCCCGGTGGGCACGGCGATGAGGAGCGACAGTAGCGAGAAGAAGGGCAGCAGGACCGTTCCCGTGGTGAACATGTGGTGGGCCCACACGCCGGTCGACAGCGCGGCGATGGCCATGGTGGCGAAGATCATGCCCTTGTAGCCGAACATGGGCTTCTTCGAGAACACGGGGATGATCTCGGACACGATGCCGAAATAGGGCAAGGCCAGGATGTACACCTCGGGATGGCCGAAGAACCAGAAGAGGTTCTGGTACAACACGGGCACACCACCGCCCGCCACCGTGTAGATGTGGGTCCCGAAGTGCCGGTCGGCGAAGAGGAACACCATGGCCGCCGTCAGGATCGGGAAGGCGATCAGGATCAGGATGGCGGTGACCAACATGCCCCAGGTGAAGAGGGGCAGGCGGAACATGGTGAGTCCCGGAGCCCGAAGATAGAAGGTGGTCGTCACCAGGTTGACGGCGGTGAAGATGGCGGAGAAACCGGTCATGGCGATGGCCAGGATCCACAGGTCGGGGCCGGCGCCGGGCGAGAACGTGGGTTCCGACAGGGGGGCGTACCCGACCCAGCCGAAGGCGGCGGCCCCGCCGGCGGTGAGGAAACCCAGCATCATGGTGATCGACCCACCCAGGTACAACCAGTACGACAGGGCGTTCAGGCGCGGGAAGGCCATGTCCGGAGCGCCGACCTGGAGCGGAAGGATGTAGTTGGCCAATCCTCCGAAGGCGAAAGGCCCGGCGAAGAGGTAGAGCATCAGGCTGCCGTGCATGGTGAAGAGCTCGTCGAACTGCTGGTTGGACAGCCCGTGGCCACCGACGCCTCCACCTGGGCTGAGAAGTTGGTAGCGGATGCCGAGGGCCATGAGCCCGGCCAGGAAGAAGAGAACCAACGAGGTGATCATGTAGTTCATCCCGATCACCTTGTGATCGGTGCTGGTCATCCACTTGACGAGCCCGGTCGGGCCGTCGTGGTGCTCGGCGTGGTCGTCGTGGACGGCCTGGCGTTGGGCCAGAACGGTCATGCTGCGCCCTCCCGGGTGGACGTCGGCGTGTGACGGACGGCGCCTGCCGCGGAGGCGCTGCCGGTGGACGATCCCGACGTCCCCGACCGCGCCGCCGCCGTGGTGGCGCTGCGCTCGGTGCTCAACCACGCCTGGAACTGCGCCGGGGGCAGCGCCACCACGTGGAAGAACATCTCGGAGTGGTAGAGCCCGCAGAACTGCGTGCACTGGGCCCGGTAGACACCGCTGTTCTGTACGGTGAGGTCGAATGTATTGAGGACACCGGGCTGGGCGTAACGGCTGAAGTTGAACTGGGGCACGTAGAAGCCGTGGATGGTGTCTTTGGAACGCAGATAGATCCGGACGGTCTCACCGGCCGGGACGATCAGGCCGGGGCCGTAGCAGTGGTTGGCCGGGGCGCAGGCGGCGCCGTTCAGTCCAACGGGGTCGGGGTCGTTCAGGGTTTCGCCCTCGACGCTCACGTGTTGTCCGGCGTAGGTGAACTGCCATCCCCATTGGAACGCGTTGACGTCGATGGTCGCCGCCGGATGGGCGGCCACGCCATCCACGTTGTTCTCGGTCACCACGGTGAAGCCGAAGAGGATCAGCACGATGATGACGGGGATGACGGTGTAGGCCACCTCCAGACCGAGGTGGTACTGGAATTGCCGGGGGATGTCGTCGGATCGGTGCCGGTAGCGGACGATCGACCAGATGATCAGGGCGGCGGTGATCACGCCGACCACGATGGCGGCGATGAACGTCCCGGCGTAGAGAATGAACTCATCGTGACCCTGGTGGGTCGAGCCGCGATAGCCCTGGAAGGTCGGGAGCTGGCAGCCGCCCAGTACCAGGGGAAGAGCGACAGCGGCGATCAGGGCCAGGCGGCGGGGATGACGCTTGAGCGCGGCGGCGCCGGTCGAGCCGGTGGTCGGGGCGTTCACGGCGCCGACCTTAGCCAACGCCGCCCGCCAAGTAGTAGTTCGGCCCTCGGCCTCAGCAACGGTGCGGGGCGTGCCCGTCCGACTCCCGCGCCGCCCAGTTGAAGACCCCCTTGGCCATGGTCGAGGTCGCCGACTCGGCACACAAGGTGAAGACCCTGGCTCGCGCCCTGTGGACCCCGGGATCCCCCGGTGCGGCCAGGGCGGCCAACTCGGCCAGATGGGCGGCGACACGCAGTGCCGGGGGACCCTCGGCGCCGGTCGATACCGCCTCGGCCAGGGCCAGCGCCCGGTCGGCCAGGACCGACGGCCCGCCGGCCAGGGTGGCCAGCTCGGCCGCCAAGGCCGACTCGGGAGCCGGCTTGAGGGTGGCCGGATTGCCGTCCCACCAGCCGCCGTAGAGACGCCAGATGTTCCGGACGATGAATTCCGGCTCGTCGTAGACGGGCCGGAGATAGGGCCGGTCGAGGAGGTGGGTCGGTGCGGCCACGGTATGGAGGATCTCGTCGAGACGGGCACCGCGGTTCATGAGGGCCAGGGTCTGTTCGACGAGGGAGTCGAGGAGCTCGGCGGTGTCGGTCAGCGCCTGGCGGACCCGGTCGGCTCCGACGACGGGAAAGCCGTGACCCGGGAGCAGGAATTCGGGCCCCAGCGCCACCATCTCCCGGAGCGCCTGCGCCCACTCCTTCGGGTAGCGCTGGACCTTCTGGGGGTTGCCGGCGTTGGGGGAGGCCCAGATGAAGAGGTCGCCGCTGCAGAGCACCTTCTTCTCCGGGACCCACGTCCAGGTGTGGTCGTCCGTCTCGCCCCGGGCGTGATGGAGCTCGAACGACACCTCTCCGACCTCGAGCGACAAACGGTCGGCGTATGTCCGGTCCGGATAGCGGTAGATGGTGGGCCACTGGAGACCGGGAACACCGAACTGACGTTGGTTGACCACGGCGTTGTACCCGGCGGTGAAGATGTACCGGTCGAAGCGGGCCGGCAGTGCCTCATGGGCGACCACGACGGGAGCCGGCCAACCGCGCTCGGTCGCCTCCTGCTCGAACACCGGCACTCCGAAGACGTGGTCGATGTGGCCGTGGGAGTAGATGGCGGTGTCGAGCCGGAGATCCGACCACCGGCGCAGGGTCTGGTGGACGGCACCGGCCACGAAAGCCGAACCGGTATCGACCAGGACCAATCCGTCTTCGGTGGTGAAGGCCGAGACGTTGGCGAAGGAAGGCACGAAGGCGACCCCGCCTGTCACCTCGGCCAGACCTTCGTTGTGGCCGCCGACCGGGTGCATCTCTGCCGTCTCGATCTCGCCCCGCCACAGTTTGTCGGCCAACTCGAGCACGTCGTCCGCCATGAGCCCCCTCCGGCTTCGTCGCTGGCGGGCCGATCCTACGGCACCGCCACCACCTTGGCCGGGGCCGCCCCGGGCTCAGCGCGTGGCGCGACGCCAGGCGCGCTGCAGCCGTCCTGCATGCCCACCGATCCGACGGGCACCGGACTCCAAGGTCGAGCGGGCCTCGGGCAGACGGGTCTGCGCGGCCGCCGTCATCCGACCCAGCCGGTGTATGGCCGACAGGGTCGAGCCCGACTGGGCCTGGGACCCCGGCCCGGCGTCGGGCCGGGGAGTCGACGAAGCGGCGGGAGCGGGCACCGGCGCCGAGATGGCACCACCGGTGGGGTGCCGGGTCAGTGAGGCCATGCGCAAGAAGGCGAGGGCCGAGAGTTCGACGACCACGATGCCGACGGCGCCCGGACGGAGGGGCCCGATGAGAGGAGCCACGACGAGAAAGATGCCGGCGCCGATATCGAGGGTGGCGTGGAGGCGAGAACCGCAGACACGGACGACGCCGAGTGGACCCCGGCCCGTCACCGCGAGGACCCCGACGATCACCCCACCCAGGAGGAGAAGCCCGGAGTGCCCGATGTGGACCGAGAGGACGACGAGACCGGTGGCGAGAAGATACTCGAAGAGCTGATGGAGCCAGAAGGCGATCGGGCGCGGTCGACGCCGGACGCCGGCGGGACCGCCTTTAGCTCTTCGACGCGCCCGGCCCGTCACCGTCGGTCGAAGCCGCCTTGTCGCTCCCGGACTCGCCCGTCTCGCTCTTCCCCTCTTCGAGGCCTTTCTTGAATTGCGATTGGGCCGAACCGAGAGAACGAGCCAGCTTGGGGATCTGGGTGCCCCCGAAGAGGACGACGACGACGACGACGAGGACGATGATGCCGTCCATACCGAAAATTTCAGCCAGGATTGGGTGCACGGGTGCCTTCCCTCTTCCGGAGCCCGTGGATGGGCGGGACCCTGATTACAGATTAGACCTGCCTGGGCGGCGGCGACACCCGCACGGCCCCACGACCCGGTCGCCTCTCATCCAGCCAGGAACACGCCCAGGACCAGGGCGGCGACCGACGAGAGGGCAGTGGCCGCACCCCAGCCGGCGAGCCCCGCCTTGGTGGTGGCCCGGCTGTGCAGGCCGGCGGCCAGCCCGGCCACGAGGGCGACGGCGATCTTGACGCCGAGCACGGCCTGCCAGGCATGAGGCTGACCGGCGGGGGTGGCCGACACGTTCCAGAACCCGGTGATCAGCAGCACGCCGTAGGCCGGCCACTGAATGCGGGCGAAGGCCCGAGCCAAATTGCGGGGTGCGCCCTCACCGAGTCCCCGGGCGGTGGGAACAAGCCCGGCCAGAGTCAGCTGTCCGCCGACCCAGACGCTGGCGGCGAGGACGTGGAGAGACAGCCGGATCCCGTCCAAAGCGGGAGCGAGCGACGCCGGACCGGTCACGGTCACCCCCGACTACTTCCCCTGCCATCTCGGCTTGCGCTTCTCGGCGAATGCGACGGGGCCTTCCATGGCGTCGGCCGACGAGAAGACGACGCCGACGGCCTCGGCGTTCAGAGCCCAACCTTCGTCCTCACCGACGCTGGCCGCGCCCATGACCACCTTCTTCGTCCAGCGGACGGCCAGAGGGGCGTTGTCGGCGATGAGATCGGCGAGAGCGAGCGCCTCGTCCATCAGCTGGGCCGCGGGGACGACGCGGTTGATGAGACCCAGAGCCAGAGCCCTCGGGGCGTCGATCGGTTCGCCGGTGAGAGCCAATTCGAGGGCGATGGCGAGCGGAAGGCGCTTGGGCAGCCGCAGGAGACCCCCCGCACCGGCCAGGAGACCTCGCTTGACCTCGGGGATCCCGAACATGGCGTGGTCGGCCGCCACCACCAGGTCACAGGACAACATGATCTCGCACCCTCCGGCTAGGGCGGCCCCGTTGACGGCGGCAATGATCGGCTTGGGAAAATCGCGTTGGGTGATTCCGGCGAAACCCCCGGTGGCGCCCAAAATGGACCCCCCCTCGCCGGACGCGAAGGCCTTCAGGTCCATGCCGGCGGAAAATGCCTTCTCCCCGGATCCCGTCAGGATGACGACCCAGCATTCGTCGTCGCTGGAGAGCTCGTCGAGAGCGGCCGACATGGCCTGGCTGACATCGCCGTTGATGGCGTTGCGCGCCTCCGGTCGATTGATGGTGAGGATCTCGACGTGCCCGCGACGCTCACGCTCGACTGCTGGCATCTCCGCTCCCTTTCGTCCTTCACATCGGCTGTCGACGTCGTCGACAGCCCGGCCCGGGTGTGGCCGTTGGTTTCCGCCCGTGGCGCCTGAGTCTCGCCGCGCCACGGGTGGTGCCGCCACCCGGCCCCTCGGTCACCGGTCTCGTCGCCAGCCGGGGCGCCAGCCGGGGCGCCAGCCGGGGCGCCAGCCGGTGCGCCAGCCGGGGCTCCAGGCGGGTCGTCAACCGGGTACCCGGTAACGCACGGGCGAGCCGTGGAGTTCGATGGGGATGCCCACCAGACTCCGGCCCCGGAGCCCGGGCAGCTCGGAGATCTCGGCGGCGGCGGCCACGTGCCGGCCGTCGTCGAGTCGGGCGATCACGGGCGCGGCCGTGATCTCGCCGTCTCGTCCGCTCGCCACTGTCGAAGCCACCACGACGGCGGGACCGTCGATCTCGGTGGCGATGTCGACGGCGCTGGCGTCGATGGTCGCCTGGTCGGCCGTCGTATCTCCGCCCCGCCACCCCGAGAAAGGTGGGTCTGATCCGTAGACACCCACCGCATGCTTCGTCAGGTACCAACCGAGGGAGGTCACCAGTCCGCTTCCTCCCTGCTGGCGTAGGCGGTCGACCATGGTGGCCACGGCGTGGAGGGAGTAGTTGTTCCCGGGCCCGCCAAAGTACGGGAGCCCTCCCGTCACCGTCAGCTTCCGGTGGTCGTCGAAGGCCAGACCGAGCGACTGCGCCGCCAGCTCGACGGCACAGGGAAAGCACGAATAGAGATCGAAGGCACTCAGGTCGTCGACCCCCGTACCGGCGGCGTCGATCGCCGCGGTGGCCGCGGCTTTCATGCCCGGAGCCGACCCGGGATCGGGGCGGGCCGCGGGAAACCAGACGTCATTGCACTCGGCGCCGGACCAACAAAAGACGGCACCTTCGGAGACACCCGCCTGTCGGGCGGCGGCCAGCGAGGCGACAACCACGGCGGCGCCCTGGTCGACAGAGAACATGGCGCACATGTTCTTGGCGTACGGCTCCGAGATGATCCGGTTCCCAGCAGTGATCTCCGAGAGGTCGCTCGGTGTCCGGCTCTCGGGAAACCAGGCGTACTCGTGGCCGGCGGCCACCTCCGTGAAGGGGGCCATGACATGACCAAGGTGGGCGCGCTGCTCGTCGAAGCTCCGTCCCGCCCGGTGGGCCAAGACGCTTTCGAACAAGGCATACACATGAACGGGAGCGATCAGGCCGGCCTGGAGCTCCGCCGCGCTCACCGGCGGCCGGTTGTCTCCGATCACCGGGTCAGGTCCGGTCTCCGACGCGTTGGCACCGTCCCCATCCGCCAGCGGCGACCAGGCCGAGCGCTGCGCTTCGGCTCCGACGATGAGGACGACGTCGATCTCGCCGGCGGCGATGGCCGCCGCGGCCCGATTGACGAGCCACTGCGGCGAGTTTCCCCCGACGGTTGTCATCTCTTTCCGGTCGGGGGAGAGCTGCAATCGCCGGGCCAGGTCTGTGGCCGGCGCCGGCCCGACCGGCGAGATGATGTTGACGACCGAGAGCTGCTGGACGGCGGCCCGCAATTTGGGGATGTCGTCGAGCGCCGACCGGGCTGCACGCTCGGCCAGATCGAGAGCGGTGACCGTTCCGGATCGTTCGATGGCTTGTCCGGTCGCCACCACAACCGGAAGCCGGTCATCGACTGCCACGGGGTTCCACTCCTCACGTCCGGGCGACCACGTTAGGCATCGGGGTGCCGACGTGTCATGCTGAGCGGCGTGCGCCCGCCTGACCGAGCGGATGAGGACCGGCCGGTCCGTTCACCCCGGCCTCTTCCCCAGGGATTCCGATTCGGCGTCGCCACCGCCGGTTTCCAGGTCGAGGGTGGGTTCAACGGGCCGGGAGAACCGACCAACAACTGGGTGCGCTGGGAACGCAGTGGCCGTGTCGAGCCGTCGGGCATCGCCGTCGACTTCTGGAATCGGTATGAGGAGCATCTCGACCGGGTGGCGGCGATGGGCTGCGACGCCTTTCGAATGGGTGTCGAGTGGGCCAGAGTCGAGCCCTCGCCGGGCGCCGTCGACAATGACGCCCTCGAGCGCTACGCCGCTGTACTCGACGCCTGTCGGGAACGCGGGCTGGAGCCCTTGGTCACCTTGCACCACTTCACCCATCCGGCATGGCTGGGCGAGGATTTTTGGTTGTCAGGGGATTCGGCCAGCCTCTTTGCCGGCTGGGTGGAGCTCGTTGCCCGCGCTCTCTCGTCGCGCTGCCGGAATTGGGTGACCCTGAACGAAATCAACGTCGTGGGACTGGGTTCGTACCTGCTCGGCATGTTCCCTCCTGGACGCCTGGCCGCCGTGCCCGACATGACGCGAGCATTTGACAACCTTCTGGCCGCCCATGTCCGGGCCTACGACGTCCTGCACCGTCTGCAACCCGAGGCCATGGTGACGACGAACAACACATCGGTCAGCGTGTACGAGCTCGACCGGCTACTGATCGACCTCCTGCTGTCTCGCCGGGCCGGCGTCGGGCGCGGCGACATGGATGCGTACATCGCCGAGCGCCGCGTCTGCTGGTACGGCGCCATTGGCCCGGCCGACCCGGTGGAGCATGTCCTCCGGCGCCTGGGCCGGCGTGTGGCGGACAGGCCGGAAGAGAACTTCTGCAATTCACTCGAGGCCATCCGCACCAGTACCCATGACAGCACCCTGGATGTCGTCGGCATCGACTATTACGACCCTGTCTCGTCACACCACGTCCGACTTCCGGGCACCCGCACGGCCGGAGGTCGTTCGTGGGCGCCCGCCCGGGAATTGTGGGACGACCTCGTGTTTCCGCGTGGCTTGGCCTCCTACTGCCGCGCCAATGCCACCGACGGCCTCGACCTGTGGATGGTCGAGAATGGCATCTGCAACCGCGTGCGGCGGGGCCGCTCATTTCCCCGGCTCGACGGGTGGGATCGCGTTCGCTACCTCCGGGAGAACCTGGCCTCAATGGTCGGTGCCATCGACGCCGGCGTGCCCGTGGGTGCCTATTACCACTGGACCTTGGCCGACAACTACGAGTGGGGCAGCTACGAACCCCGCTTCGGACTTCACGGCGTCGATCGTGAACGGGGCTTGCGGGTCCTCGACACCGACTCCGTGGGCGCCGATGCCGCCGGCGCCTACCGCCGGATTATCGAAGGACTGCGAGCCGGCGATCGATCGGTGCTCGTCCCACGGGACTGATCTGAGTCGGCAGGGCGTCCTCAGCTCCGACCGGCGGCGAACCGCTCGGGATCAACGGCGACGAACAGGGACTCGGCTTCGGCCAGGACCGTGTCACCGTGCCGGGCTTCACCCGCCATATGAAGCTTGCGGCCGTCGCGTCTCGTGAGGCGGGCCCGGAACTCGAGGGCCACACCGAGAGGAATCGGCGCCCGGTAGGTGACCGTGAGTCGACCGGTGAAGGCCGGAGTGCAGGCGATGGACAAGACGAAACCCATGGCCTCGTCGAAAAGAGCAGCCACGATGCCGCCGTGCGCCCGACCTGGCGCTCCCTCGAAGGCCTCGCCCAGGGTGGCGAGCACAACCGCATCGTCGCCGTCGCGGACAGTTCGGGCGGCGATGCCCATGGGATTGGCCGGACCGGTCACGATGCAGTCCGGAAAATGGCTGCCCCGGGCGCCGCCCTGGGGTGGAGGCTCGACAAAGAGACCGCCCGTCATGTCGAGCGTCGCCGGCTGGCGAGGTGGCGACGCCTTCACCCGGGTCAGAAGTTGGTGGGCGGTGGAGGTGATGGTGCGCAGGGTGTCGTCGTCGACACCATGGCCGACGATGGCGTGTCCCAGCTGGCGCATGGCGTCGGCGGCCTCCAGCCGGGCCGCCGAAGGATCGGTCTCGTCGGGATCGGGCCCGGATGGGCCGTCCCCGTCGTGGCGGGCCGTCAATTGCGGGTGACCTGGCCCCAAGCGACGCCCTTATCGGCTTCGAAGTCCCGGGGAAGGCCGAGAATCCGCTCGGCCATCTGGTTGCGCAGCACCTCCGACGTGCCGCCCTCGATGGTGTTGGCCCGGGCCCGAAGGAATGTCGTGGCCCGGGACGAGGACTTCGAGTCATCGGGAGCCCAGGCGATTCCGGCCATTCCGTTCACATCGACGGCGAAGCTTGAACGACGTTGGTTGTACTCGGCGTTGAACACCTTGTTGACTGCACCCTCGGGTCCGGGTTGCTGACCGCGCATGCGGGCCGAATTGGCCCGGAAGGCGGTGATCTCTTTCACCTCGGACTCGATGTAGAACTGGGCCAGCCTCTGGCGGACGCGGGGATCGGTCCGGTCGGGGATCTGGTCGAGATAGGACTGCCAGGGATCGCGACGGACACCCCCGCTGAACGACACCGGATCGAGCGAGATCCCAGCCAGCGCGACACGTTCGTTCATCAGCGTGGTGCGGGCGCAGCGCCAGCCGTCGCCCACGTCGCCCACCCGGTTGGTGTCGGGGATGCGGACGTCGGTGAGGAACACCTCGTTGAACTCCGAGGACCCCGTCATCTGCTTGAGGGGCCGGACCTCGACGCCCGGCGCCTTCATGTCCATGACGAAATAGGTCAATCCCTCGTGCTTGGGGACGTCGGGGTTGGTGCGGGCCACAAGCATGCCAAAAGCGGCGAACTGTGCGATGGTCGTCCAGACCTTCTGACCGTTCACCACCCACTCGTCGCCGTCGCGCACGGCCCGCGTGGAGAGCGAAGCCAGGTCGGAACCGGAACCGGGTTCGGAGAAGAGCTGGCACCAGATCTCCTCGGCCGAGAGGATCTTTCTGAGGTAGCGCTCCTTCTGGGCGTCGCTGCCGTGCTCGATCAAGGTGGGTCCGGCCAGTCCCACGCCGAGCAGGTTTATCGAGACCGTCGGCAACCGGTAGTGGACGAGCTCGGAGCGGATCACCTGCTGCATCCATGTCTCACCGGAGAGACCGCCATACTCCTTGGGCCACAAGGGGGCCGCGTACGGACTGCGCCCGATGATCCCCTGCCAGGCGAACGGGTTGAATCCGTTGTCGGCTCTCAGCTGCTCGAGCCCGGCGTCGTCGCCTGTCTCGACCAGATCCATCCAGGGGCTGGGGAGGGCATCACGGAGCCAGGAGCGGAATTCAGACCGGAACTCGGCGCGTTCGGGGGTGTCCTCGATCTCCCACCGCATGGTCTGGCTCCCTTCTCCTCGCCGGCCCGCCGCCGGCCGGGGTCGATTCTCCGAACCGAGCTTAGGTGGCTGTCCGGATGCCCCGAGGCCCCGGTCCCGGCCGGTTCCGATCCCGACGGGCGCCGCTCGGGCCCCGAGCGACAGGGCGAACGGCGATGTACGGGGCACGGCTCCCCCGAGGATCAGATCACTGCGTGGCGGAGAGAAAGGTGGCGCGGCGCGGCGCATCGAGGTTGAGCTGCGTTCGGCGTCGGGCCAGAACGTCGGCCATGAAGTCTCGGCCATTGGGCAGGTACCGGAGTATGTCGGCCTGCGCCTGCGGCCGCGGCAGCATCCAGGAATGGCCCCCGGGCACCCAGACCACGGGTCGGTGCACCAGATCCGAGAACTCCTGGGCGCAGGCAGCGTTCACAATGCGGTCGAAGCAACCCCAGATGGGCAGGACGGGGACGTCTTCCTCGACGACGTGGCGGACGCCGGGGCGGAGATCGATGGCCATCAGCATGGAGCCCACCGGCAGAGACCGTCCCATCGTCCGCAGGTTGCGCCGGGCATCGGGCCAGAGGCCCCGCAGGGTGGAGGGCAGACGCCGGCCGATCAGGACGCCCGGCGTGTCGAGCATGACCGCCACCATGAGATCGGCGACACCGGCCACGTCAGGCAGGACGGGCGAGATCAACGAGACGAGCATGCCATGCCGGACTTTCCACTCCGGAGTGGCCGCTCCGTCGCGGTAGATGATGCCGAGGGTGCGCTCGGGGTGGGCGTCGGCGAATTCGACGGCCACGGCACCGCCCATGGAGTGACCAAGGAGGATCACCTGGTCGATCCCGAGATGGTCGAGGAGACGGACGATCTCGTTGGTCAGTTCCTGGATCGAAACCCTCTCCCAGGGCAGGGGATCACTCCCGGCGAATCCTGGAAGGTTGGGGTTCACCACCCGCCAGCCGAGGGTTTCGGCCAGGTGTTTGCTCTCTCGCCAGTACATGCCTCCGCCGGCGAAGTAGCCGTGGAGATTGACGGCCCAGATCGGAGGACTGCCGGGACCCTCAGGCCCGTGGGCGTCCTCGTTGTCGGTCACGGCGTAGCGCATGCGGCGGTCGTCCAGCATGAGTTTGCCCGGGATCATGCCGACCGGGCGTTGGCGGTCGGCGGCTCCGCGCCCGCACAGGGAGATCTTGGTGGCGCGGCGGGCCGAAGAAGACCGGTGGGCCCGGTCCCGGCCCGCGGGAGGGGTGATTGCTGGGACACGCATAGCAACCGCCGAGGCTATCGCAGCACCCCCTCGTGCCTCCGGGATCGGGGTCAGGCCCCGGTCGTCACCGCTGTCGCCCGGGTCAGCGCCTCGCTGGCCTCGGTCACGAACCGACGGACCAGATCAGCCGCCGGCACGAGCTCGTGGATGGCCCCTACCCCCTGGCCGGCCGGGTAGCACTCGCGCGCCGGGTCCACTTCCTGGGTCTGGGCGTCGCCGCCGAGGTGGAAGGCCTTCTCCGCCATGGACCGGCCGAGCTGTCCCGGGAACCGTTCCAACTTGTCCGGGTGTTCGTCGTAGTACGCCGTATAGGTATTGCGGACGACCCGCATGGTCTTGCCCGAGTAGGCGCGGCTGATGGTGGTGCCGTCTTCGGCTGTGGCCAGGAGCGCGTCCTTGTATCCGAGAACGGCCCGGGCCTCCGGCGTGGCGATGAAGCGGGTCCCGACCCAGACGCCGTCCGCCCCGAGGCTGAGCGCGGCGGCCAGGCCGCGTCCGTCGGAGATTCCGCCGGCGGCGACCACGGGTACCTGGTGGCCGACGGCGTCGACGATCTGGGGGACGAGGGGCATGGTGGCGATCAGTCCTGTGTGGCCGCCGGCCTCGGTGCCCTGGGCCACGACGATGTCGCATCCGGCGTCGACGGCGCGTCGGGCGTGGTCGACCCGACCGCACATGTTGATCACGAGGAGGCCGTGCCGGTGGCAGAGCTCCACCACCTCGATGGGGATGCCGAGCCCGGCTACGAAGACCGAGGCGCCGCCCTGGATGATCTTCTCCACCTGGGCCGCCATGTCGCCCGGCATGGCCGTGAGCAGGTCGACACCGAAAGGCTTGGCGGTGAGCTCACGCACCTTGCGCATCTCTTCGACCATGCCGTCCGTCGACATGGTCGAGGCGCCGAGGCATCCGAAACCGCCGGCTTCGGACACGGCGGCGACGAGGCCGTGGTACGAGACGCCGCCCATACCGGCCAGCATCACCGGGTGCTCGATATCGAGCATCTGGGTGAGTCGTGTCTGCATGATCTGCATGAAATTGCCTCCCTGGAGGACACCAGTCTTAGTGGTGGACAGCGGCAGGCGCCACTGGTGGGTCCGAGCCGACGTAGCCTCGCCTTCCATGGCTGACCTGCGAACGTCGTACCGCCGGGCCCTCGCCCGGGTGCGACTGGTGGCCCGGACCGTGAACGAGCTCGGACTCCCCACCATGAGGCTGGTGGCGACCAACTCCGTCCGTCGGCAGATGGTGGCGTGGAGAGATGCCTTTGCCCGAAGGCCGCTGGTCGAGGGCCAGATGCCCGGTCGGCTGGTGCGGGTCGACCCGGACGATACCGGTGCCAGGATGGTGTTCGAGGAGGCCGAGCTCGAGGTCCGATTTCTCGCCTCCGACGTGGTGCGGCTGTCGTGGGGACCGGGCCCGGAGCCCGTTTCCTACGCCCTGGCCGGTGAGATCCCGTGGCCGGTCCCCGTGGTGGCGTCGAGTGCACTGCCCGGTGGAGGCATCGTCCTTCGCAGCACGGAGCTGGTCGTCTCCGTCGACGGGGAAGGGTCGGTGCGGGTGACGCGGCTTGACGGTGTCGTCCTGCGTACGGAAGCCCCTCCGGTCCGCGGCGGCGACGGTTGGCAACTACGCCACGGGATGAGACCGGGGGAGCGCTTCGGCGGCCTGGGAGAGCAGTCTGCCGGCGTGGACCTGCGCGGCGGGCGCTTCACCTTGTGGAACACCGACGCCGGTGGCTCGTGGAGCTCGGGGAAGGGACCTCTGTACCTCGGAATCCCGGTGGTCATCGGGACACACCCCGACGGGGACACCCTCACGTTCTACGAGAACTCAACCCGCGGTGACTTCTCCTTCGGCTCTGGCGCCGGTGGTCCCGAGACGGTGGCTGAAAGCGCGGCGCGGCGCCGCGCCGCGGGAACGGCCACCGTCAGCTTCTCCGGTGGGATCCTGCGTCACTACGTGATGGCGGGGAGCGTTCCGCATCTGCTCGACCGATACACGGAGCTCACTGGCCGACCCGCCCTGCCGCCGCGTTGGGCACTCGGCTACCACCAGAGTCGTTGGGGATACAAGAACGAGGAGGACGTACGCCGGGTTGTCGGCGGATACCGGTCGCTCGGGCTACCTCTCAGCGCCATCCATCTGGACATCGACTATATGGACGGATATCGGGTTTTCACTTTCGACCGGCGCCGGTTCCCCGATCCCGCGGCGCTGGCCTCCGAGATAGCGGAGTCCGGGGTGCGGGTGGTGACCATCGTGGACCCGGGGGTGAAGATCGATCCCGGCTACCGCATTTACCGTCACGGCCTCGAGGAGGGTCGATTCTGTACCGACGATACGGGACGTCCGGTCGAGGGCGTGGTGTGGCCGGGCCGGGTGGCGTTTCCCGACTTCACGGCCCCCGGAACGCGGGACTGGTGGGCTGAGCAGTACCGATTTCTCACCGACGCCGGCGTCGCCGGGATCTGGCACGACATGAACGAACCCACGTCCATTTCCCTCCTGGGCGATCCCTCGCTGCCTCTGTCCACATGTCACGATCTCGACGGACGCGGCGGCGACCACCGGGAAGGTCACAACCTCTACGGCCTGCTCATGAATCGGGCCGGTTCAGAAGGTCTGCGGCGGGCCCGGCCCGATCGTCGCCCGTTCATCGTGTCACGCTCCGGTTGGGCCGGCATGCAGCGGTGGGCGTGGAATTGGACCGGTGATGTGTCCACCACGTGGGGCTCGATGCGCCAGCAGATGGCGACGGTGATCGGTCTGGGGTTGTCGGGAGTGCCGTATTCGGGCCCCGACATCGGCGGGTTCAGCGGGGTACCCGACGACGAGCTCTATGTCCGGTGGTTGCAGATGAGCGTTCTGCTTCCCTATTGCCGGACTCACTCCGTTCTGGGCGCGCCACCGCGCGAACCCTGGTGCTTCGACGAGCCGGCGCGCGGCATCATCGTCTCCTGGTTGCGCTTGCGCTACCGGCTGCTGCCCTACCTGTACGCCCTGTCCCATCAGGCCTCGGACAGCGGCGCACCTCTCATCCGTCCTTCGTGGTGGCCCGAGGCGGGGACCTCCCCCGACGTGGGCGCAGTGCCGGCCGGAACCTCCGATCTCGCCGACCCGACCGAGAGCGTCGACGTCGATGACGTCTTTCTCCTCGGCCATGCCCTCCTGGTGGCGCCGATCACGGTTCCCGGTGCCACCGAACGGACGGCGGTGCTCCCCTCTGGACGCTGGGTCAGCCTGTGGGCCGATGACGGCGACGGGTTCGATGGACACAGCGAGGTCCGCCTGCCTGCTCCCGCCGGTCGTATCCCCGTCCTCGTGCGGGCCGGTTCGATCATTTCCCTCGATGACGCCTGGACAGGCCACCACGACACGTGCCGGATCGACGCCGACGCCGATCTCGCTTCCGGGGCCGATTCCGCCGGGCCGGTTTCCCTCGGGCTCGACCACGCGCCCATCCGACCGGCCTTTCACTGCTGGCCCACAGAGACGGGGGAGGCGCGGGGCCAGGCGGTCGACGACGCCGGGGACGGTGACGGATCCGTTCGCCGCGACAGACTCGAATTGCGCGGCGCGGTCGACGGAGGCACGGCCGTGGTGACGTGGGAGAGCGAAGGCGATTTCCCGCCGCCGGCGTACGTGCGGGTGGTCCTCCACGGTTTCGGAGCCGACGCGGCCGAGGTCGACGGCACTGCGGTGACCGTCGTCGGCTCGTCGGTCGACTGCCCGGCATTCCGCGAACTCCGGTTCCTCGGTGTGCGCCGTTTGGCAGGGCCCCGCTCGTGATCCTTCGCAAGGGGGCCCGTCCTGTCGTGCCCCCGGAACAGATCGAACTCCCGGGTGGCTATCTGCTACGCCGGCTTACCGTCCGCGATGCCCCCGCACTCTCCGTCGCCGCCTTCGAGAGCCTCGAGCACCTGCGACCGTGGATGCCGTGGGCGACACCCGAAGGCGTTTCGGTGGAAGCCCAACGTCTGCGGATGTCCGGCCCGGCGTGGGCGTGGACGCCCGATACCGATTACGGGTACGGCGCATTCGTGGCCGACGGCCGGATGGTGGGTGCCTTCGGAGTCCATCGTCGGGTGGGGCCGGGTGCTCTCGAGATCGGCTACTGGGTTCACGTCCATCACATCCGACGCGGAATCGCCTCGACCTGCGCCCGGGCTCTCACCGACGTTGGATTCGCTCTGCCCGGAATCCGCCGCATGGAAATCCATTGCGACGCCGCCAACGTGGCTAGCGCCGCTGTGCCGGCCAAGCTCGGTTACCGGCTGGTGGGATCTGAGGACCACGAGCCCGAGGCGCCGGGCGAGGAGGGTCGACGGCTCATCTGGGTCATGTACGAGCGCGAATGGAAAACGATGAAGCGGTGAAACCCGTGCCCTGAGATCCGTCACCCACCGGGACGGTTCTGGTCGGGCCCGGTCGGAACGGGCCCGGACGCACCCGGGCCGAGGGTCACGACGGCCTCATCCACCGAGTCGTAGAGACGGTCCCGGCCGATGCGATCGAGAAGGCCGCTTCTGGTCAGGTGCTGCACGGCGCTCGGTTCGGCCCGGGCCA
The DNA here is from genome assembly GCA_035535015.1 of Acidimicrobiales bacterium. Lineage (GTDB taxonomy): Bacteria > Actinomycetota > Acidimicrobiia > Acidimicrobiales > UBA8190 > Palsa-661. The sequence continues at coordinate 75,551 of DATLQU010000062.1, forward strand.
CGGCCACGGTGATGTGGGCGAGGTCGAGATCGTCGAGGATCTGGAAGAAAGTGCGAGCGCCGGTGAAATCAATATCGCTGATGGCAACGGCGTCGAGAACGAGAAGACCGGGGGTCGGAGCCGCCTCGGCCAGAGCGGCGCGGATGCGCAACCTGAAGTACCCGGCGTTGGCGAAATAGAGCGAGGCCCCGAAGAAGAAGACCACGACACCGGGGACGAGCTCGGTGTTGTTGAGTCCGCCGACCGGCTCCCAGCTCGTCGTCTGCGGGATGCGACCGAGGACGAAGGTCTTGGGCCGGGCGCTACGGCGTGTGCGGTCGAGGATGGCCAGGCCGACGGCCACGGCGATGCCTTGCTCGACCCCGAAGACAGCCACCACCACCAAGGTGATGAGGGCCAGGGCGAATTCCCAGATGTCGTAGCGGGCGATGAGGAGAAGGTCCCTGGCGTGGAAGATGCGGGTGGCCACGAAGATGAGGACGGCGGCCAGAGTGGCGTGAGGCACGTCGGTCAGGAGAGCGGTGGCGGGAATGAGGGCGATTATGACGACCGTCGCCCCGAGCCCGGCGGCTTGGGTCCGGCCCCCGGTGGATGCCACCGCCGCCGTGCGGGCCGGACTGGCGTTCACGGCGAAGGATCCGAAGAGCCCGGAAAGAATGCTGCCTGCACCGACGCCGATGAAGTCACGACCGACGTCGTCCCCGTCCTTCCCCACCGCGGCGAAGGCGCTGGTGGTGGCCGCTGACTGGCTGACCACGACGAGGGCTACGACGGCGGCCAAGGGAAGAATGTGGCCGAGCGACGACCACGAGAGGTGGCTCAGGCCGACATGGGGGGGGCCGTGGGCCACGGTGCCGAGAACGGCGACGCCGCGGGCCTGGAGACCGGCGGCGGCCACCACCACGGTCGAGGCGACGAGACCGATGAGAGCTCCGGGGATGCGGCGGTCGATCCTTTCACTGGCCAGGGCGACGGCGAACACGGTGACGCCGATGGCCAGTGTCCAACCGTTGGTGGACCCGAGGTGACGGATCACATCGACGACGCGGTGCACCGAGGTCCCGGTCGCCGAGGGGAGGCCGAAGAGGTCGGACAGCTGGTGGACGATGATGATGACGGCCACACCGGCGAGAAAACCGGAGATGATGGGGGCGGAAAGGAACTCGGAGATCCAGCCCAGGCGCAACACGCCCACCAGGACGACGAGGACGCCGACGACCACGGCGAGCAGGCTCACCAGGGCGACGTAGCCGGGCGATCCGGTCGCCGCCAGATGGGCGACACCGACGGCGAAGAGGGGGGCGATGGTGGAGTCCGCTCCCACCGACATCTGCGCGTTGGAGCCGAGGAGGGCGAAGGCCACGGAGCCGGCCACAAAGGCATAGAGGCCGGTGATGGGAGGCATGTCGGCCAGTCGGGCCGTGGCCAGCTGTTCAGGAACGGCAATGGCGAGGAGCATGACTCCGGCCAGCAGGTCGGACGTCAGCCACGTCCGCCGGTAGCCCCGCATCGACGAGGCCAACCAGCTGGGGAGACGTCGTCGGGTCGAGTCTGATGGCGTCGATGGTGGCGACGGGCCGGTCACCATGGGAGGAGGCGGTCAGGTGTCGAGATCGAGCCAGTGTCGCGCGGTGGCCAGGACGGTTGCCCGGGGCTCGGACCAGACGAACCGTTCCACGCTGTCCAGGATCTCTTCGACCCGTCCGGCGGAGGGGGCGACGACGGCGAAGCCGAGGGTGGCGCGTTGGTGAAGGTCCTGATGGGCCACCTCCGACGCCGAGACACCGAAACGTCGTCGGGCCGTCTCGAGGAGATGGCGGATGACCGAGCGCTTCTCCTTGAGTGAGCCGCTGGCCGGGAGGTGCAGATCGACTTCCATGGCTGCCACATGCATCGGTGGGTGGAGCGTAGTCACAACGGCCGCTGCTACGGTGACGCCCGTGTCAGGGAACGGGGCCCGCCGGGGCCGGATGCGGCGGGGTGGCCAGTGCCCATCTGGCTGAACGACGACGAATTCCGGACGCTCAGTGCCGCCTCCAGCCGGTTGATCCCGGCCGACGAAACAGCCGGCGCAGTGGAGGCGGGAGTTCCCGACTACATCGACGGAATGCTCGGTGCCTTCCTGGTCGACCCCCCGCGGATATGGGCCGGAGGTCCGAGCTCTGGACGATTCGGCGGCAGCGCCGGGTTCTCCCGGTTTCACCAATTGACGGCGCTCGACGAGTTGGCGTGGCGGATGAGGATCGAGGGATCGCTCGGCCTCCCCGATCGCGAATTCAACGGTCCGGTGATCGGATGGCAGCAGGTCTACCGCGACGGCCTCGCCGCGCTCGGTTCCGACTTCTGCGAGTTGGACGGGGATGATCAAGATGCCCGCCTGCGGGCCACCGGGGAGTTCACCGCCGTCCTCTACGAGCACTGTTGCGAAGGGATGTACGGCGCGCCCGAATACGGCGGCAACCGGGACACCGTGGCCTGGCGGGCCATCAATTTCTTGGGGGACGTCCAACCCCGGGGATTCTCCGACGCCGAGGTATCGGAGCCGTGACGGTCGACGCCGTCATCGTGGGGTCGGGGCCGGGAGGGGCGACGGCGGCCGACGTGCTCACCCGGGCGGGCTGGACGGTGACGATCATCGAGAAAGGTCGCAATCACCTCCTTGATCCCGACAATCCGAGCCGATTGGCCCAGGATTACTCGAACGACGAGATCAAATTCATGCACCGTCACTTCCTGGGGCCCGATCCCCTGATCGAGCCGAGGACCTTTCGGTTGAGCGAAGACGATGGTGAGAGGGCTTATGTCGGCGCCGTGAACAGCATCCCCTCCACGGTGGGAGGAGGGGGGACCCACGCCGACGGAAAGGTGCCGCGTTTGCGTCCCGAGGACTTCAGGCTGCACAGCACCTACGGGCCCGTTGAGGACGCCGCCGTGGCCGACTGGCCGGTCGACTACGACGAACTGGAGCCGTATTACGCGGAGGTCGAACGGCTGATCGGTGTGGCGGGGACGGCGGGCGCGAACCCCTTCGCCGCCTGGCGCTCAGGTCCGTATCCGATGCCCTCCGGGACTCCCATGTACGGAGCGGTGCTCTCGTCGGCGGCAGCCGAGGCCCGGGGACTCCACCCTTACGCGGCGCCGACGGCGGCCAACTCCATTCCCTACGACGGCCGGCCGGCGTGCAATAATTGCGGTCACTGCGCCTACTTCGGTTGTCCCATCCATGCCAAGGGTGACCCGGTGGCCATGTTGCAGCACGCCCTGTCCACCGGCCGGGCCGAACTTCTGTCGGAGACGTTCGTCTCCCGGGTGAGGACCAACGGCCGGGAGGCCACCGGGGTCGACGTGATCGGCCCTGACGGAGTCGAGAGGACGCTCGGGGCACGTCACGTGGTGATCGCCGGTGGGGCCATCGAGACACCGCGGCTGCTTCTGTTATCGGGCCTCGAGCACCCCCTGATCGGCCGGTACCTGATGATGCACTTCCAGACGATCAACGTCGGGATCATGCCGCAGCGTCTCCACGCCCACCGGGGACGATCGGTCACCCATGTTCACGACGACTGCATGCTGGTCGATGACGATGCCCGGGCGGCGGCGCGCGCCGCCGGGCTGCCGTGGATCCGGGGTGGTCTGGTGGAGCACGGGGGAGGGGGTCATCCCGTGATGGAGGCCCAGTTCTATCCGTGGGGTCCCCACCACAAGAAGCTGATGGCAGACTCGCCGTTGCGCGACCGGCTGTGGGCCTTCATCATGCAGGGGGAAGACCTGCCTCAGACCACCAACCGTGTCGATCTCGACCCGACCGTGCGCGACGCCCGGGGCTTTGCTGTGGCCCGGATCACGTTCAGACCGCACCGGCACGAATTGGTCGCCTCCGCGCATCACGGACCGAGACACATCCGGGTGCTCGAGGACATGGGGGCGACGTGGACGACCACCACCACGTCACCTCTGGTTCCCGGTGCCGCCACCGAATCGCCCTTCGGCGACGACGGCGGCGGCAGCTACCGGGGACCCGTATCCGCCATTCCCGCCAGCCGCCATGTGATGGGGACGACACGGATGGGGACCGATCCGACGACGTCGGTGGTGGACGCCTACGGGAGGATGCACGAGCTGCCGAACGTGGTGATCGCTGATTCCTCGGTCTTTGTGACGTCGGCCGGCTACGGGCCGACCCTCACTTTGGTGGCACTGGCCGCACGAGCCGCCGCTGCGCTGGCGGGGTGATGGCCGGCGTCGCCTGAGGACTCGACGCCCGGTCGTCGGGCCCTTCGGCTTCAGGCGCCCCCGGTCTCAGGTTCCCAGGTGCAGGGCCAGGAAGCGTTCGCTGGCTTCGAACCCCTCGAGAGGGACGTCGCCGTGGCGGCCGGGATGGGCGTGGAGTCTCTTGTCGGAGCTGCCCAGGGCACCGAAGAGCTCGCAGACCTTCTCGCGGGGAAAGAGCTCGTCGTGCCATTGCAGGAGGAAGAGAACCGGGCAGGAAACGTCAGGCGCGTCGGTCGCCATCCGGGTCTTGGTCGGACCGGTGAGACCCATCAGACCGAGGACGGCCACGGTGATACGGGGTTCGGCGGCCACGGTGGGGAGGCCGAGGATGGTGCCCATCGACAATCCCCAGTATCCGACGGCACCGACACCGATATCCGACTCACCGTGAAGAGCATCGATGGTGGCCCGCCAGTCGGCCACCATGGCGTCGGTCATGGTGGGGTCAGAGGACCACATCTGGCCAAAATCGAAAAAGGGCGCATCCGGACCCGGTCCGCTCTTGGTGCGGCGACCCCCATGGACGGGGCCGTCGATGGCCACCGCCGCGTAGCCGAGGTGACGGGCGAGCCGGCGTCCGAGGGCGACGACGTAGTCCTCGCGCTTGGAGCCCGAGGCGCCGTGGCCGATGAGGACAAGGGGTCGGGGACCCTCGGCCTCAGGAGGAGTCCACAGCAGACCGGGCACCCTGCGCCCGTCGCGCTCGATGTCGAAAAGCCGCTCACGGACACCTTTGACCACGGCATCTTCGGTGAAGTGCACCAAAGAGACAGTACCGGGCTCAGCTGTGGGGCACCTCCGACCAGGGGATGCCCTTGTCGGCGCGGGGCTCGCCGGGAAGACCGAGCACGCGCTCGCCCAGGATGTTGCGCATGATCTCCGACGTTCCGCCCTCGATGGAATTGGCCCGTGATCGAAGGAAGGAGTGTCGGACGTCGCCCGCGTTCCCGGCACGATCGGGTCGTCGCATCTCGTAGTGGGTCGGATAGAGGGTTCCAGTCATGCCCAGGAGATCGACACAGAGGTCGTAGATGTCCTTGTTCAGCTCGGCCCCGATGAGCTTGGCCACGGAACCCTCGGGTCCCGGGGTGCCGGCGCGTCGAAGTTCGCGGGCTCGCATGTTGGTGAGACGCGAGACGTCGGCCTCGACCCACAGACGCAGAAGACGGTCCCGCTCGGCCGCCGTGCCCCGGCCACGTTGGCGCCAGATGTGGAGAGCGTCGTGGATCGGTCCGGAGTTTCGGGCCGAGACGCCACCCCCGATCGCCACCCGCTCGTTCATCAGGGTGGTCATGGCCACCCGCCAGCCGGCGCCGACCTCGTCGAGACGGGCGCTGTCGGGGATCCGGACATCGGTGAAGAAGACTTCGTTGAATTCGGCTTCTCCCGTGATCTGACGCAGCGGCCGCACCTCCACTCCCGGAGCCTGCATGTCGACGACGAAATAGGTCATGCCGCGGTGCTTCTCCACCCCCGGATCGGTGCGGGTCAGAAGAAGTCCCCATTTGGCCATGTGGGCCAAGGTGGTCCAAACCTTCTGACCGTTGACCACCCATTCGTCGCCGTCACGGACAGCGCGCATGGACAGGCCGGCCACATCGGAGCCGGCCCCCGGTTCACTGAAGAGCTGGCACCAGATCTCTTCACAGGTGAACAAAGGGCGCAGGAGCCGGTGACGTTGCTCGTCGGTGCCGTGGGTGAGAACGGTAGGCGCCGCCATGCCGTAGCCGATGACGTTGCGTTCCACCTCGTTGGGCGCCCCGACTTTGCGGAGCCGGCTTTCCACGATGCCCTGGAGGTCGGGACTCACTCCCAGACCGCCCAGGCCTTCGGGGAACCAGACCCAGGCCAGGCCGGCGTCGTAGCGGGCGCCGGCGAATTCGACGGCCGGTGTCGACTTCGGATCGTGGGTGGCGAGAAGGTCTTCGAGGCGGGCACGGACCAGTTGCTCGGCCTCGGTGGTGACGATGTCGGTGGCGGACATGTGCCCACGTTACCGAGGCCGTAGAGTCGGGGCCCCGGTCGGGTCGATCAGGCCCGGGAGGCCGGCGCAGACAGGGAGGGTGGTTGTGGAGCGCGTGCCATTCGAGACGATCGTCTACGAGAAGGACGGGCCCGTCGCCCGGATCGTCCTGAACGTCCCCGAGAAGGCCAATATCCAGACGGCCCAGCAGGTCTATGACATGGACGAGGCACTGGCGTTGGCCGACCACGATGACGAGGTGAAGGTGCTCGTGCTGAAGGCCAACGGTGAGGGGTTCTGTGCCGGCCATGCCATCGTGGGTCCCGACGAGATGGCCGAGGTCTATCCGACGACGGGGCCCACCCCTGAGGCGACCTGGAAGCACCATCACTACGGACTCTTCCTCTGGCCCCCGCTGCGCCTGTGGGAGTTCCCGAAGGCCACCATCTCGCAGGTCCACGGCTACTGCGTGGGTGGCGGCACCGTCTACGGCCTCCTGACCGATCTGACGATCGCCTCGGAGGACGCGTACTTCCAGATGCCGCTGCCCCAGGGATTCGGGCTGCCCGGTGCCCAGACGATGATCGAGCCCTGGGTGCTCATGAATTTCAAGCGGGCCGCCGAATACCTCTTTCTCTCGCCTACCATCGACGCCGCCCAGGCACTCGATTGGGGCATGGTCAACCGAGTGGTGCCCCGGGCCGATCTCGAAACCACGGTGGAGGAGATCGCCCGCACCATCGCCCAGATGCCACTGACCACCATCATGGCCACCAAGGCCGGGCTCAAGCGGGCGTGGGAGATGATGGGGATGCGGGTCCACCTGCAGCAGTCCACCGACCTCGTGGCTCTGTGCAGCGGCGCCTCCGATGTGCGGGCCCTGATGGCATCGATGAGCGGGCGCCGGCCCCGTCAGAACGCCGCGGTGCGCGCCGAGGAAGTGGCGCCGGACGACGCCCCCGGCGGTGGGTGAGCGTCGCCCACTCCAGAGGCCCGAGTAACCTTGACTCTTCGTGACTAGCGACCTGGAACAGCAGGTAGGCGGGTCGAGCCGCGAGCCACCCCGGCGGCGGAACCGCTGGCTCATCGAGTGGGGCGCCGTGCTGCTCCTGGCCCTCGCCCTGGCCGTGGGGCTGCGGACCTTCGTCATCCAGACCTACTCGATCCCCTCCGGATCGATGATCCCCACCCTCCTGGTGGGTGACCGGATCCTGGTCGACAAGCTGAGCTACCACTTGCACGCCGTCCATCGGGGCGACGTGGTGGTCTTCGCCACCCCTCCCAAAGAGATCCCCGTCTTGATGGTCAACGATCTGGTGAAGCGCGTCATCGGCTTACCCGGAGAGACGATCTCGTCGGGCCCCCGGGGTGAGGTCTTCATCAACGGCAAGCTGATCTCCCAGCCGTGGTTGACGGCCAATGCCCGGAGCCATCCGGGACCGGCCATCCGGAAGCAGAAGATCCCGGCCGGAATGATCTTCGTCATGGGCGACAATCGCGGTTCCTCCGACGACAGTCGGTTCATCGGTCCCGTCAGCGAATCACTGATCGTCGGTCGTGCCGTCCTCGGCTTCTGGCCCCTGTCGCACATCCATCTGCTCTGACCAGTGGCACCGGCCGGTTCCGGCACTGACCGGTGATGTCGACCCGACCCCTCAGCCTCGAGGTGATCGACGCCCAGGAAGCGGTCTTCGCCTCCGCCTACCGGGTCGGTGAGATCTCGGGGGCCGCCGGGCTTTACCGACCCGACGTCGTCTACCTGAGTCCGACGACCCGGCTGTACGACTGGCCACGTCGGATCGAGGGCCGGACGAGGACACTCGAGTTCATCCAGTTGACCATCGACGGACTGGCGAACATCGACTACGTGCTCGACGAGCGGGCGATGATCTCCGAGGACAGCGCCTACGCCCGGATCGTCTTCGATTTCGGTCTCGGCCAGAAGCGACTGCGGTCGGTCTATGTCGTCGTCTACCGCTACCGCGACGGCCTGATCGCCCAGCAAGAGCTCTATTACGACCCGAGCGACAAGCTCTGAAAGGTTCCGAGCCCCTCAGGCCAGGTGTGGCCCGCCCGAGGCTGACCAGCTCTTTCTCTGGTGTGGCGAAGACCGACCGGGGCGCCGTCACCGCCGTCGGGGGAGCTTTTTGCGGTCCCTTGGCCCGTCGTTGAGCAACTGTTGATTCGAGGCGTGTACCTTTTCCCTGGATCGCCTCCACGGGACCGACCGCCCACCGGGGCCGGTTCTCCGTCGGACGCACGTATTGGGGGGGGTTAGCTTCGTGAAGCGCCTGATGTTGTGCGCGGCGTCGGCCGTCGTCTCGTGCTCGGGGTTGGCTGTCGTGGTCGATGGCCCGACATCCGCCGCCGCTTCGGGGCTGTCAGGCAATGTGCACGGAACCTTCATGCCCGCTCCGGGTCGCGCCCACAGCCATGCGGCGCGGGGCGTGATCAACACGGGATCGACCAACTGGTCGGGCTACGTCCAGGTGGCCTTCAACCGCCACATCTTCACCGGCGTGACCGACACCTTCGTCGTGCCCACGGTCACCTCGAGCATCGCCGGCACCCAGTATGTGGCCGACTGGGTGGGCGTCGGTGGGTACAACGACCGGAGCCTGATACAGGACGGCATCCAAGTGGCGGTGACGACCACCAACAATGTGACGAAGGTGACCTACGACGCCTGGACGGAGATCCTTCCGCACGCCGAGAAGCCGCTCAAGCTGGTCGTGCACGCCGGGGACATGGTGACGGCCACGGTGCAGGAGACGGCCAAGAAGCGGTGGCTGATGACGGTGAAGGACGTGACGACCTCGCAAGTGGGTAGCCGCTCCGTCTTCTACCGATCGAGCGGGCTGAGTGCCGAGGCCATCCACGAGAGGCCGTGTATCGCCGAGCCGTGTTCGAGTATCAGCAACCTGGCCGACCTGGCCCAGACCACCGACGTCACCTTCGAGCCGGGCTCCTTCAGCGAGGCTCCGGCGGGGTCGGTGCCGACCTACGAGCCGCTGCTCTGCTCGGCCTCCGACCCTCTCTGCGCGGCGGATGATGCCACCTTGTACAGCGTGGCCATGGACGGAAACGACGGGACGACCGTCATCGCCACACCCTCGGCCCCCAACAGCGCCGAGGACGGCTTCACCATGGCCGACGGCGACGTGGCCCCGCCGCCGCCGACCTGATCCCGAGGGCTCAGTCGGCCAACAGTTCGCGATGGCGGGCACGGACCATCCGCTTCATACCGTCTCTCCACGTCACTGTGGTGGTGCCCACCAGCTCGTGCATCCGGGTGAGGTCGATGTCGACGCTGTCGATGGTGTCGGCGGTGGGGGCGAAGGACACGGGCACGCCCGTCAGGCTCGAGAGGTATCCGCACCACTCTTCGATGCTGGCCGCTTCGTCGCCACCCCAGTTCACGATGGTGGCCGGTACCGAGGCGGCGCCCAGGAGTCCGGGGACCATGCCGATGATGTCGTCCTCGTGCAGAGGGTGGTAGATGCTCGGGGCGTCGATGTGGACGGGGACGTCGGATCCGTTGATCATCATCTCGAGGTGGATGGCCGGCCAGCCTCCCCGATCCCCGTACGGGACCGACAGCCGGGCGATGGTGGTGGGAAGTTCGAATCGTTGGGCCGCCCACCGGGCCGTGGCCTCGGCCGCGATCTTGCAGATGCTGTACGTCCGCAGGAATGGCCAGACCCCGTGGTTATCGCCCAACGGGTCGGTCTCGGTGAAGACGTGGTGGCCCATCGGTTTGTAGATACCCGTCGTCGAGCAGTGGAGGAACGACTTGGCCGCCCGGTGATGTTCCATCAACCAGGCCAGACCACCGCTGTTCGCCTGCAGGTCGATGTCCCAGTCGTTCGTCTTGGTCACAGCGAAGTTGAGGACGTGGTCGGCGTCGGCCGGCAGACCGCCCACATCGCCGGTCGCCAGATCGATGGCCACGCAATGCACACCGGCCCCCTCCAGTCGCTGCCGGGCGGCGTCGTCATGGAAACGGGCAGCGCCGTAGACCTCGTTCTCCTTGGCCAGGGCGCAGGCGACGGGCTCGCCCACCTGGCCGGTGACGCCAGTGACCACGACCTTCGCTCCCCGCAATGTCTCCGCACTCATCGATCGATCCTCCGTCGGTCTCGGCCCGTCGGCCCTGGCGTGCCGGGCATTCGCAGGAGCCTACGGCCTCCGACCGCCGTCGATCGCAGCCACAACCCGGCCGGCGAGGGACAATGGCGGTCATGGCACAGTTCCACTGGGATCCCGAGACGTACCGCTCTCTGATGCGCAGTGAGGTGCCGGCCTACGACGAGCTCCAAGCCAGCGTGGCCGGAGCTACCCGAGGACGGTCGGCCCGTCGCATCCTCGATCTCGGAACGGGCACGGGGGAAACGGCCCGACGCGTTCTGGATCTCCACGACAGCGCCGTCCTCGTCGGCCTGGACGAGAGCGACGAGATGCTCACCATGGCGCGCCAGACCCTTCCGCCGGCGCGGGTGGAACTCCTCGTCCGACGGCTCCAAGATTCTCTGCCTCCCGGTCCCTTCGATGTGGTGGTGTCGGCTCTGGCCGTCCATCACCTCGACGCCGAGGGCAAGGCGGACCTTTTCGCCCGGGTCTACGCCGTCTTGTCGGAGAAAGGCCGATTCGTCCTGGGAGACGTGGTGGTCCCCGACAACCCTGCCGATGCTGTCACCCCTGTCGACGGCGGCTACGACCTGCCCGACACCACCAAGGACCAACTTCGCTGGCTCGGCGACGCCGGCTTCGACGCCGCCGTCGCCTGGCAGAGAGGCGACCTGGCTGTCTTCATCGCCGACCGGCCGTAAGGGGGAGAGGCGGTCGCAGCCGGGACCACCTCTGCTCAGGAACGTGGTTCGATCAACAGGCTCTGGATCGATCGTCCGATGGGGCCGTCGCGGTCCCAGACGGCACTCTGCGCCACTCCCACGCCGGCCGCTCCGAGCGTCGTCCGGGCCTCGAGACACACCCATTCGCCGATTGCCGGACGATCGAGGTGGATGGACAGATCGGGATTGATGAACACGTAGCGTTCGAAGTCGAGGACCGAGCTGACGCCATTGCCGAAGTCACTGGCAGCAGCCACCCTCTCGAGCGGGGAAGGTTCCTCGCCGGGAACCACAGGCACGGCCAGTCGCACCCAGACGGTGGACGGCCCCCGCCGGCTGAAGTCGCCCGACAGGTAGCGCAGCTCGGCGCCGTGGGAATGAAAGGCCGGGTACCCCCCGACCGGTTCGGGCGAAGGATGTCCGTTTTCGGGGCCCGCCGGAGTCGCCGGATCGGGTCTCGGCGCCATGAAGGGGGCCAGGCCGATGACGTCGACCGACTCTTCGGGGAGGCGTCGAATGCGCAGCGCCCGACCCCAGACCAGATCACGGTCGGCCGAGGAGATCCGGACGTCGACCAGTTGGACTTTCCGGCCCGGTCGCGAGATGGTCGCCGTCACCGTCAGGGGGACGAGGGGCACGGGGCGCAGCAGCTCCACCGTCAGTCGGGCCACGTGCATGGGCCTGTCACTCGGGCACGCCTCGGCGGCCCGTCCCACCAATGCCGCCACCGGTCCTCCGTGGAGCGCGTCAGCAGACCATGGGCCCCGGGAGAACTCGCTCGGGACCCATCGGTCGCCGTCGGGATGAAACAGCGCGTCGTCCACGGAGAGCTCGGCCCGATGTCGGTCGGCGACGAGGGTGCTCGGCTCAGCCGAGCTCGGTGCCCACGACCGAAACGAAGGACACCATCTCGCCGGGATAGCCCCCGAGATTGTGGGTCAATGCCAGCGTCCGGTCCGTGGTGATCTGCCGCTCGGGCGTGGCTTCACCGCGCAGTTGGAGCCAGCATTCGAAGAACATCCGCAGTCCTGACGCCCCCACAGGGTGACCGAAGCTCTTCAGCCCGCCGTCGGGATTCACGGGCAACTCTCCGTCGAGAGCGAACGTCCCGGCCAGCACCTCTTTCCAAGCCGTCCCCCGTTCGGCGAAGCCCAGGTCCTCCATGAGAACGAGTTCCGTCGGGGTGAAGCAGTCGTGGACCTCGGCGAAAGCCAGCTGCCGCCTCGGGTCGGTGATCCCGGCCTGGGCGTACGCGTCGGCGGCGGCCCACTCGCACTCGGGGAAGTGCGTGTAGTCGTAACCGGGGTCGATCAGTCCCGAGCCACTTCCCGTCGAAAAGGCCAGGGCCTTGATGTACAAGGGAGTATCGGTATAACGCAGGGCGTCTTCGGCCCGTACGACGATGGCGGCCGCCGCTCCGTCGGCCACACCGGCGCAGTCGAAGACGCCGAGACCACCGGCCACGCGCGGCGAGGCGCAGATCGTCTCCTTCGAGACCTCCCGCCGGAACTGGGCCCGGGGATTGCGGGCCCCGTTGTAGTGGTTCTTGGCCGAGATGGTGGCGAGCACGTCGGTGAGCTGGTCCGGCTCTACCCCGTATTTCTGGGCGTATGCCGGGGCCACCATGGAGAACATGGCTGCCGCCGTGAGCGTCCTTCCTGTTCCGTCATTGGGAGGATTGTTGGCGTTCAGGCCCTGGTAACCGCTGTCCTTCACCTTTTCGGCCCCCACCGCCATGGCCATGTCGTAGGCCCCCGAGGCCACCGCGTAGGCCGCGGCGCGCAGCGCCTCGGATCCCGTTGTGCAGTAATTCTCGACCCGGCTCACCGGTTTGCCCTCGAGCTGAAGGGGCCGGGCCAGGGTGATACCGCTCATGCCCGATTGGGCCGTGCCCAGCCAGTAGGCGTCGACATCGTGCTTGGTGACGCCGGCCGAGGCGAACGCCTCCGTCGAGGCATCGATGATCAGGTCGTCGAGTCCTTTGTCCCACAGCTCGCCGAATGGTGTGCATCCCATACCGACGATCGCCACCCGGTCGCGAATCCCGTGCGAAGACATCGTCGTCCTCCTCAGCCCGACGCCGGGTCCGGGCCGGTTTCCGACACCGGGTCCCGGATGGGGCGTGCTTTCCAGAAGTAGTCGTGGATACCGTCGGCCGAGAAGAGCCGGCGGAAAGTCATCTCCACCCGGTCACCGATGGCCAGTGCGTCGGCGTCGACGTCGGTCAGCTCCACCGGGAAGCGTCCGCCGCCGTCGAAATCCACCACGGCGAAGACGACCGGTGGACTCGGCGAGTAGGCCATCCGGTCCACCGTGAAGGTCACGACGGTGCCGCGGGTGTCGGCCATGGGCAGCGGTTCCATATCGTCCACGGCCCCGCCCTGCATGGACACCCGGGCCGGCGGCAGGTGGACGGCGCCGCTGGCGTGATCACGCGATCCGACGAATCCGAACTTCCAGTCTTCGCTGCGACCGGCGGCCGAGGCCGATACGCGCGCCGGCTCGGGACGACGTGGCGGCTCGGGCGTGAGCATCTGCCGCCACGACAGGAAGCGGCCGTAGCTCAGTTCGGCCCCGGCGGCCACCTGCTGTTCCACCGGGCGCGGGGACGTCCACCGGCCATGCGCCTCGGTGATCCGCCAGAGCACGACGTCAGCTCCGTCGGCCAGATTGACTACGGCGATCACGTCCCCCGGCCGGGCCCGCTCGAGCGCGGCCGACACCACCAACCCCGGATGCGCAGTACCCGTCTGGCCCACCGTCGACGCCAGGTCATCGGCCAGCGTTCCGGGCGCCAGGCCGAGCTTCCCGACCAGAGCCTTGGTGGCCCGCCCGTGCATGCCCGTCACCACCGCCGTGGTCACGTCGGCCGCTTCCACGCCGGCGTTCTTCAGCGCCCGCGCCCACGCCTCGCGGCCGAGCGGGACGTAGCGGGTCTCGCCGAAGCGCTCTTCCCAGGACCGTGAGCGCCGCTCTCCCGGCGTTCGCCAGCGGTCGAGGAATTCGTCGGTGGCCGAGGCGGCGCCGAGATACTCGGCGATCACCGGCGCCCCGGGTCCGTCGTCGCCGACGACGATGGCGGCGGCGCCGTCACCGCCGAAGGATTCGTCGGGCCCTCCGGGCAGGCCGTCGCGCTGGTCGGACAGCACCACCAGGATGGTGCCGCTTCCGGTCATGGCCGTGGCCAGGGTCCCTATCCCCGATCGAAGCGCTCCACCGAAATCGAGGGCGCTCACATCGGAGGGCAACCGCAGGGCCGCGTGCACGGCCGTGGCGTTCGTCTTGTCCAGGTAGGCGGGGGTGGCCGTGGCCAACCAGATCGCCCCGGGGGCAGCGGCCGGAGCGGCCCGTAGAGCGATCCGGGCGGCCTCCACCCCCATGGTGGTGGTGTCCTCGTCATGCGAGGCGACCGACCGGGTGCCTTTGCCTGCTCCGGAACCGAGAAAGGCCGAGATCGAGCTGCGGGCCAGTCGGCGGTAGGGCACGTAGCCGGCGGAGCTGATGATCCCTCGCATCCCGGCTGATGGTAGTCGTTTCTGACGCTCAGTCAGAAGGGGTCGTCGTCGGCTTGCGTCGGCTCGTAGGTGGGGTCGACAGGGTTCGGGCCTTCGCTCCCCGTGTGGACCAGCGTCACCTCGAAGCCGTCCACGGCGTCGAGCTCCTGGACCATGTCGACATGGGGCTTCGGATCGGCCCCCGACCATTTGGCCCGGGCGGCACGGCGCGCCGAACGGGGATCTGTGGTGACCACGAAGACCATTTCATGGTCCTCTCCGAGCCGCCCGGGGGCGGGGTCGCCGCCCAGATAGACGGCGTAGAGCCGGGGGAGTGCAATGTCGCGATCTTCGTCGTCGGCCACCGATTCTCCTCGTGACGTCTGTTTCTCGTTGTGACTCCGTGCGACCGGGAGAGTGACACCGGACTGTGGTCTGCGACCGTACTGTCGTCGTGTGGACATCGTCATCCGATCGCCGCAGGCCTCGGAGATCGCCCGTCTCGGGGAGATCGAACGCGACGGCGACCGTCGTTACCGGGGCTATGGCGGCGTCCCCGAGGGTTTTGACGACACCGCTCCTCCGGCGCAGCTCGAGCGGGCCCGTACCGACGGCCGGTTGTGGGTGGGGGAGCGGTTATGGCCGGGGGAGGCCGACGGATCACATCCCCATGGGGAGCTCGTGGCCTTCGCCCTGGTCGAGCCCGTCGACGGCGGTGCCCATCTCGAACAGCTGTCGGTGCTGCAGGCCCTCCAGGGCCGGGGCATCGGCGGCCGGCTCATCGAAACCGTGTGCGCCTGGGCCTCCGGCCAGGCCTTGCCGGCGGTGACCCTGTGCACCTTCTCGGACGTTCCCTGGAACCGCCTCCTCTACGAACACCTGGGTTTCGTCGTCCTTGCCGAAGATCGGTGGACGCCCGGGCTCCGCGCCGTCTTCGAGAGCGACGCCGCTCTCGGCCTCGACCTTTCCCGCCGGGTGATCATGCGTCGCCCCCTCCCCGGCGTAGCACCGGACTGAGCGGGACACCGGCGCCGGCTCCCCGGGCCACCCGCCCGACGGATACCCTGGGGCCGCGGGCCATACCGGTCATGCGGGCACCGACGACGACGGGGGTGGTCCGGTGACGAAGGACAAAAGCGGACGGGATCGCCGCGCGATTTGGGTCGCCGGCCTGGCCATCACCGGCATCGTGGTGGCCGTCGCCGCCGTCTCCGCCGTCTCGTCGTCTGGTCCGCCCGCCGCCTCGGTGTCCCGATCGACGTTTCACGGCCACGGTTCCATCGACGAGGCTTACGTTCTCGGTGCTCCTCCGCGCGCCCGGCTGACCCTGCTCAACGGGGCCGGTGCCCGGGTCGGATCCGGTCTGGTCGACAAGCTGGGAAGCCTCATCATCCGCAATCTCACCCCGGGATCAGGATTCCGCTTCGAGCAGAAAAGCGGTACGACGACCCGGGCCACCGCGCCTTTCACTGTCCTGTCCACCACCTCGCCGCCACCGGCCCCCTCCTTCTATTCGTCGCAACACCTCCATGCCGGGCTCAACTACGTTCGGATGCGCGACGGCGTCCTCATCGCCGCCACCGTCCGGCTACCGCCGGGGAAGACCCTGGCCGACGGTCCCTTTCCGACCGTCATCGAGTACTCCGGTTACGGCACCGCCGCGCCCCACAGCCTGATCAACGCCGAGGAGGGCTCGGCGCCCACGAACGACCCTTTGCTGCCCGACAGTTCCACCGTGGTCGGCGCCCTCATCGCCCCCCTCCTCGGCTTCGTCACCGTCAGCGTCCAGATGCGCGGCACTGGATGTTCGGGCGGAGCCTTCGACCTTCTCGGCTACCCCTCGGACTATGACGGTTACGACATCGTCCAGGCTGTCGGGTCCCAATCCTGGGCGTTGCACCACAAGGTCGGTCTGGTGGGCATCTCCTACTCAGGCCTCTCCCAGTTCGCCGTGGCCGGAACCGATCCCCCTGACCTGGCCGCCATCACCCCTCTGAGTCCGACCGACGATCTCTTCTCCACCGGCTACCCGGGTGGTATCTACAACGACGGTTTCGCCAAGAGCTGGATCCAGCAACGCATCGTCGACGCCCAGGCGGCACCCCAGAGCGGTCAGCCCTGGGCGGCGGCCGAGATCGCCACCGGGGACAAGACCTGTTTGGCCAACCAACGCCTGCATCCGGAGGCAGAAAGCCTCGCCTCCCTGGTCGGCCCGGGCCTGGCCCGGACGCCGTCGCTGTTCGACCGACGGTCCCCGGCCGTCTGGGCCACCCACGTCAAGGTGCCCGTCTTCCTCGTCGGCTCCCTCGAGGACGAGCAGGTGGGACCCCAGTGGCCGGCGCTGATCACGGCACTGAAGGCGGACAAGAACGTCTTCGTCACCATGCTCAACGGCACCCACACCGACTCCCTCGGGCCCGATACCGTCTCGCGGTGGCTCGAATTCCTCGACATCTACGTGGCCGGGCAGGTGCCGCGCCCCTCGTCGACACTGGCCCCGCTGGCTGCCGCCCTCTACACCAGTCTCACCGGCGGAGCACCGGCCGCCCCCGTTCCCGCCCTCCGCTTTACGACCGAGCCGTCGGTTTCTGCGGCCAAGAAGGCTTACGCGGCCGGTGATCCCCGGGTCCGGGTCCTCTTCGACAACGGCGGTGGTTCCCTCGGCCCCGGCGCCCTCCAGCCCGCTTTCACCGCCGGATTTTCCAGCTGGCCCCCGAGCGGAAACGTCACCCGGTTCGCCCTCGGCTCTGGCGGCACTCTCAGCCGCGCCCGCCCGCTGGCCTCGTCCACGGCCGCCTTCCGCCCCGACCCGTCGGTGCGTCCGGCCGACGACCTCCCCACGGGGAATGCCTGGGCCGCCCAACCGCCCTATGACTGGACACCGGTCCCGACGGCCAACGGTCTCGGCTTCGAGACCCCCGTCCTCACCAAGGACCTCACCATCGTCGGGCCCGCCAGCCTCGACCTGATGCTCAAGTCGACGGCCAAGGTCACAGACCTGCAGGTCACGGTGACCGAAGTCAGGCCGGTTCAGTCCGAGGAGCAGTACGTCACCTCCGGCTTCCTGCGCAGTTCCAACCGGACCCTCACGTCGGCCTCGACGGCGCTCGATCCCGTTCCCACCTACCTGCGTTCGGACAAGAGCAACCTGCCGGCAGGCCGTTTCACCCTTGTCCGCATCCCGGTGGACCCCATCGCCCATACCTTCCGGGCCGGCACCCGCCTTCGTATCGTCATCTCGGCACCGGGCGGCGACCGCCCGTCCTGGACCTTCCAGACGCCGGCCACCCACGGGTCGGTCACCGACACGATCGCTCTCGGGGGGAGCGCCGGTTCGTCCTTCGTCGTCAACGAGGTGGCTGGCGTCACTCCCACCTCCGCCCTGCCGGCCTGCGGGGCCTTGCGGGGCGAACCTTGCCGGGCCGACACCCC
Source organism: Acidimicrobiales bacterium (assembly GCA_035535015.1). Taxonomy (GTDB): domain Bacteria; phylum Actinomycetota; class Acidimicrobiia; order Acidimicrobiales; family UBA8190; genus Palsa-661. Next base: position 93,562 of record DATLQU010000062.1, read on the forward strand.
GCTGGCCAACCAGATCTGAGACCTGAGTCTCTCGGTCGGGGCCGGCCCGAGCCCCCCTGCTCGCTGGTGGCCGGCCGTCCGCGACCATATGATGGCGCCCTGATCTGACGACCAGTCAGATCCGCGTCGGTGGAGGGTCCCAGCCATGGATTTCGAGTTCTCGCCTGAGCAGCTCGCCTTCGTGGAGGAGGTCGAGCGCTTCCTCGACGAGCACAACGATCCCGAGGTCTTCGACGTCACCCGGGAGAACATGGCCCAGATCGTCGACACCCCGGCCCGGCGGGCCTTCATGGCCCTGCTCGGAAAGCAGGGATGGCTGGGCATCACCTGGCCGAAGGAGTACGGGGGCCAGGAGGGCGACGGCGTCTACGAACACCTTTTGAACGAGGCGCTGGCCCGCCGCGGTGGTCCCCAGATCGGCAAGGGCGTCGGCATCGTGGGCAAGACGATCATCCGCCACGGATCGGAGAAGCTCAAGCAGGAGTTCCTGCCCAAGATCCTGCGCAACGAGGTGGAGTTCGCCGTCGGCTACTCCGAGCCCAACGCCGGATCGGACGCCGCCTCCATGCAGTTGAAGGCCACCCGCGACGGCGACGGCTGGCGGCTGAACGGCCAGAAGACCTGGACCACCTCGGCCCACTTCGCCGAGTGGTACTGGGTCGGCGCCCGCACCGATCCCGAGGCGCCCAAGCACGCCGGCATCACCCTCTTCCTCGTCCCCCTCGACCAACCGGGTATCACCGTCAAAGCCATCTGGACCATGGGCGACGAACGGACCAACGAGGTCTATCTCGACGACGTCTTCGTCCACGACGACTACGTGGTGGGGGAGCTGAACCACGGATTCCAGTACATCTCTGAAGCCCTCGACCTCGAACGCTTCACCATGTTCACCTTTTCCCCCATCGCCCAGCGTCTCGACGTCCTCTGCGACTACGTGGCCCACGCCCAGCGCGACGGGAAGCCACTGCGCGACGACCCCGTCGTCCGCCAGCGCATCGCCCAGCTCGCCACCCAGGCCGAGGTGGCCCGGGTCCTCGGTCTCGCCTTCGTCAACAAGTCGTCCAAGGGCGGCGCCGCCCCCACGGCGGAGGCCTCGGCCTACAAGCTCTACGCCACCGAGCTCTCCAAGCGCCTGGCCTCGGCGTCGATGGACATCGGCGGCCCCGGGGCCCAGTTGCGGGTGAAGACGGCCGACGCCCCCATGGAGGGACGGTCGGAATCCACCTACCGCTACACCGTGATCGACACCATCGGCGGTGGCGCCTCGGAGATCCAGAAGAACATCATCGCCCGTCGCAAGCTCGGTCTCCCCAAGAACTTCTGATGGCCCCCGACATCGCCGCCCCGGTGGCCGGACCCCTCGCCGGCGTCACCGTTCTCGACCTCTCCACCGTCGGTCCCGCGGCACGCGCCACCCGTCTGCTGGCCGACTACGGCGCCACCGTGGTCAAGGTCGGTGCCGTCCCCGGCCGCGGTCCGGCGGGCACCACTCCACCGCCCTACGCCTACAGCGCCCAGCGCGCCATGCGCCGCGTCCAGCTCGACGTCCGCCACGCCGACGGACGCGACGCCTTCCTGGCCCTGGCGGCCACGGCCGACGTGGTGGTGGAGAGCTTCCGCCCCGGAGTCGTCGACCGTCTGGCCATCGGCTACGAGGCGCTGCGGGCGGTGAACCCCGGCATCATCTACTGCTCGACCTCCGGATACGGCCAGACCGGACCCCGTTCCACCTGGGCCGGTCACGATCTCAATTACCTGGCCGTCTCCGGCTTCCTGGCCTCCTGCGGACCACGGGCCGACGGCGGACCACCGCTTCCCGGCGCCACCATCGCCGACGCCGCCGCCGGCGGCATGCACGCGGCGCTGGCCATCACGGCCGCCCTCTTCTCCCGGCGCCTCACCGGTGAGGGCACCTTCCTCGACGTCTCGGTGGCCGACGGGGCCCTCTGGCTCATGTCCCTGGCCGTCGACGAGCACCTGGCCACCGGATCCGAACCGGGCCCGGGACACGACGTCCTCACCGGCCGCTACGCCTGTTACGACACCTACCGGGCCGCGGACGGCCGCTGGCTGGCGGTGGCCGCCATCGAGGCCAAGTTCTTCGCCAATCTCTGCCGCGCTCTGGCTTGCGAGCAGTGGATCGACCGTCAGTACGACGACGACGCCCAGGAAGAACTCCGTGCGGCGATGGCCACCGCCTTTGCCGGTCGCGACCGCGATACCTGGGTGGCGCTGCTGTCCGGCGACGACACCTGCGTGGCACCGGTCCAGGCCGTCTCGGAGATCGCCCACGATCCGCAGTTCCTCGACCGGGCCGCCGTCGTCGAGGCCAAGGACACCGACGGCCGCATCTTCTGCCAGGTCGGTGCCGTCCTGGCCGGCATGTCCCCCGTCCCCACCCCCGTCGTCGTCCGCCCCCCGGCTGTCACCGACACCGACGACCTCCTGGCGGCGGCGGGCCTCGACCCGACCCGAATCGCCGAGCTCCGACGCGAGGGGGTCCTGGCATGACGGCCCCGGCGGACACCGTCGCCGAGCTCCGCGCTCTCATCGGTGTCGCCCAGTACGAGGAGACGGGCGAGTTCCCCGTCGAGCGCGGCTACATCTGGACCACCCTCTCGTCGGTCGAGAACGGCAACCCCCTCTTCTGGGACGAGGATGTCGCCGACGCCGTCACCGGCGGCTTCATCGCCCCGCCCACCATGTTGTCGGTCTGGTTCCGCCCCCACCACTGGGCACCGGGCCGCTCCGCCCCGCACCTGCCACTCCAGATCCATTTCGACCTGAAGGAACGCCTGGGCCTGCCCGAGGCGGTCATGTCCGACAACACCATCATCTTCCACGACCCCGTCCGGCCCGGCGACATCCTCACCACCCGCCAAGTCCTCCGCTCGGTCTCCGACCAGAAGACCACCAAGCTCGGCACCGGGCGTTTCTGGGTCATCGACGTCGAGTACACCAACCAGTCCGGCGCCCTCGTGGGCGTGGAGTCCTACACGGGCTTCGGTTACCGACGCACGGCCGGCCCCGACTCCTCCCCCGAGGCCTCGGCATGAGCGCCCCCGCCCCCGCCCCCGCCCCCGTGCTCCTGCTCTGCGAGGTGACCACGGGCGACCGCCTCCCCGAGCTGTCCTACGACGTCACCGCCACCACGGTCGTCCTCGGGGCCCTGGCCAGTCGGGACTGGCGGCCCATGCACCACGACAAAGACTTCGCCGTAGAGAGAAACGGCACTCGCGACATTTTCTTGAACACCCCCAATCAGGCGGCCTGGTTCGAACGCTTCCTGACCGACTGGACCGGTCCCCACGGTCGGCTGGGCCGCATGACCTTCCGTATGCTCGGTTCCGTCTTCCCCGGCGACACCATGCGCCTGTCCGGCGTCGTCACCGACGTCACCGTGGACGACATCGGGTGCGGCTGGATCGGGGTGGACGTCACCTTGTCGGTGGACGGCGACGTGAAGACGACCTGTGCGGCGCGCCTGGCCGTCCCGGTCGACGCCGACGACAACCCCTGGAGCCGCACCGGGACGCGGTGGCAGCCGTCATGACGGCGGAGAGGAGCTGACGGTGCTGGATCTCGACTTCGATGCGGAGCAGGAGATGCTCCGGGACACCGTACGCGGGGTCTGCACCACCTACAGCCCCCTGTCCGTCGTCCGCCAGCTCGAGGACGACCCGGTCGGCTATCCCATCGAGCTCTGGAAGCAGCTGGGTACCCTCGACCTCATCGGCCTCCTGCTCCCCGAGGAACACGGAGGCGCCGGCATGTCGCTTCTCGAGGGCGTCGTCCTCTACGAGGAGCTCGGTCGTTCCCTCGCCCCGACCCCCCACTTCGTCAGCGCCGTCCTCTGTGGTGGCGCCCTGGCCCGGGCGGGCACCGCCGCCCAACGCGAGGCCTGGATGGAGCGGATCGTCACCGGTGAGGCCATCTTCACCCCGGCCTGGTTCGAGCCCGAGAACAGCTGTGGCCCCTCCGGTGTCCAGCTCCGGGCCCGGCCCGACGGCGACGGCTACCGGATCTCGGGCAGCAAACGTCATGTCGCCTTCGCCTCCTCGGCCGCCCGCTTCGTGCTCCTGGCCCGCACCGGCGACGCCCCCACCGACGTCGATCTCTTCCTTCTCGACCCGGCCTCCGACGGTGTCACCCTCAGCCAGCAGCACACCATCGGCTCCGACGCCCAGTACCGGCTGGATCTCACCGACGTCCGACTCACCGACGCCGATCGCATCGGGGACCCGGGATCGGGTTGGCAGACCTGGGACGCCGTCATGCACGACGGCTGCATCCTCCTCGGCGCCCAGGCCATGGGAGGGGCCCGTCACGCCCTCGACATCACCGTCCAGTACGCCAAGGACCGCTTCCAGTTCGACAAGCCCCTGGGTGCCTTTCAGGCGCTGGCCCACTACCTGGCCGATGCCTCGACCACCGTCGACGGTGGCACCACCCTGGTCCACGAAGCGGCCTGGGCCCGCTCCGCCGGTCGACCCGTGGAACGGCTGGCCCCCATGGCCAAGCTCTTCGCCGCCCAGACCTTCCGCGACGTCACGGCCATGGCCCAACAGATCTTCGGCGGCATCGGCTTCAGTGTCGAGTTCGACATCCAGCTCTACTTCCGCAGAGCCAAGCAGCTCCAGATCTCCTGGTGGGACACCCGCTACCTGGAGGAACTGGTGGCGGCGGCGGTGCTCGACCACCGCTAAGGGCGTTCCGGCACCACCTGGTCGACGGACATCTCGAGCGACGACCACCACCCCGGGGCCAGTCGTGTCGGTCGGCCATGCATTGGTCTCGAGGGCGACCCGATACAGCTCCTGGCGCGGTGTGCCGAAATCGGGCGCCCACAGATCGTGATGTACGACCCGGTTCGTCAGCGCGTCACCGGCCGGCCCGCGCCGGCCTACCGGGCGTACTCGCGCCCGAGAGAGAAGCCGTCAAGGAAGACATCTGCCTCTTTGCTTCTCGAATAGCGCTCGGTCAGGGCCCGGAATCGGGGGGAGTGGTCGGGCACCACCAGATGGGCGAGCTCGTGCACGAGCACGGCGTCGAGCACCCACTGTGGCACCACCCTGAGCCGATCCGATATCCGGATCTCTCCGCTCCCACACGAGCACGATCCCCATTGGCTGTTCTGGTTGGCCACCCACCGGATGGACGAGGGCCGCACACCGTCGAGATAGAGCTCGCCCATCACCTCTGCCCGGTCGGCCAGGTCCTTGTCGGAAGCGGCCAGGTGCGGCCGGTACCTGAGCACCCTTCGCACGAGGTCTTCCACCATCTCCGCCCGCGCGGCACGGGGCATGCTGGCGGGAAGCACCACCACCACCCGACCGTCGCGCCAGAACGCCCCGGCCGACTTCCGCCGTCGCGTACTCACCCGGACCTCGACCTCGGGTATTTCGGGCCGGGAGATCTCGCCCTGCTCCTCGGCGCCGCCTGGGCGGGCCGATTCTGCTGTGGCGGCGCCGGCCGGTCGGATCGACCGGACGGCGGCCTGCCCTCTCTTCTCCGGCTCCTTGTCGGACCCGGCTACCTCGTCGTCCAGAGGCAGCATCGGTTGTACGGGGGCCAAGAGCGCCCCGCCCCCTTCGTCGTGCATCGACACATCTTGGCGTGGGGCTGTGCCGCGCGGGTGGCTCTTCCCCGGACCACCATCCCCAACGCCCCGGCGCCGACCACGGACCGTCACCAGTGTTTGCGCTTCCCGCTGGCGTTCAGGGCGCCCAGATACCGGTTGTAGGAGGCCAATTCCTCGTCCTCGTCCTCGTCCTCGCTCCCCGCCGTCGCCCCGGCCGCTTCGGACTCAGGGTGCGCCCCGGCCCCGGTGGTTCCGGCCCCGGGGGATTCAGCTTCCTTGGTTTCGGCCCGGTCCGGATCGACAATCGGCTCCCCGCCGGGCTGATCGTGGATCAGCTTCCACCACAGGAAGACCGCGTAGCCGGCAAAGATGGGCCATTCGAAGGCGTAGGCCCAGCTCAGCGTGTTTCCCGACAGCGCTCTGGTGATCTGCCACCAACCGAGGGCCAGGCAACCGGGGACGACGACCGCTGCCGTCAGGTGGGTCAGAACGTTCCGGTCTGTGGGTGACCTGCCGCGCACCTGACCAACGCTACCGACCGGCGCACCGCCCCCGGCTGCGGGACAGCGGTTTGGACATGACTGACCCGGCCACTCAGACTGGGCCGGGATGGAGCCGGACAACGACGCTGGACGACAGTGACGAGCGCCACACCGCCGGCGGAGCCCACCTGGGGGGCCGACCGGGCCGGCCTCGACCGCCGTTGGTGGACCCTGATCGCCGTCTGCGGAGCCACGTTCATGCTCCTGGTCGACGTCACCATCGTCCAGGTGGCGTTGCCTACCATGCAGCGGGAGTTGCACGCCAGCTTCGCCCAACTCGAATGGGTCATCTCCGCCTACGCCCTGAGCCTGGCCGCACTCCTCCTGACCCAGGGGACCCTGGCCGACCGCTTCGGCCGCAAGCGCATCTTCGCCGTCGGATTGACCATCTTCACCCTGGCCTCGTTGGTCTGTGGCCTGGCTGACAGCGCCACGTTCCTCATCGTGGGACGCGCCGTCCAAGGTGTCGGTGGGGCGGCCATGTTCGCCACCTCCCTGGCCCTGATCGGTCAGGACTTCCGGGGCAAGGACCGGGGAACGGCCATTGCCGCCTGGGGGGCCACCGTCGGCGGGGCCGTCGCCGTCGGCCCGCTGGCCGGTGGTGCGCTCACCAGCGGGCTCGGATGGCGATGGATCTTCTTCGTGAACGTCCCCATCGGCATCGCCACCTTGGCCGTCTCGCTGACCCGCATGGTGAATATCAGCGATCCCGGGACCAAGCGTCTCGACGTCGCCGGCCTGGCGACCTTTTCCGGTGCGCTGTTCCTCCTCATTTTCGGCCTCACCCGGGGAAACGACGACGGTTGGTCCAGTGTCTTCATCCTCACCCTCTTCGGATCGGCCGCCGTGTTGTTCGCCGCCTTCGTCTTCGCCGAGTTCCACCAGGACCGCCCGATGTTCGACCTCTCGCTCTTCCGCAAGCCGGCCTTCACGGGTGTCTCCCTGGCCACCTTCGCCCTCGGCGCCGGCATGTTCGCCATGCTCACCTACCTCACCCTCTACCTGCAGGATCTCCTCGGCCTCTCGCCGTTCCAAGGGGGCCTGCGGCTTCTGCCCCTGACCGTCCTCTGCTTCGTCGTGCCCCTGGCCACGCGTCGTTTGGGCGAGCACACTCCGCCGGGCCTGGCGCTCGGGACCGGTCTGCTGCTTTCGGCGGTCGGCCTGGCCCTCATGCACGGAGTGACCGCCACCTCGTCTTGGACGAGGTTGCTTCCGGGTCTGATCGTCAGCGGCCTCGGTATCGGCGTGGCCAACCCGGCCATCGCCAAGATCGCCCTCGGTGTCGTCAGCCCCGAACGAAGCGGCATGGCGTCCGGTATCAGCAACACCTTCCGCATCGGGGGCCTGGCCACCGGCGTGGCCGGTCTCGGCGCTCTCTTCCAAGGTCGCATCGCCTCTTCGCTCACATCGGTCCTCGGCCATCCGGCGGGCATGCTCTCGACGGCGGTGGCGGCCGAGGGAACGCGAGGTGCCGACCGCCGCACGTTGGTGGGCGCTCACCTCACACAGGCCGCCGGACATGCTTTCAGCATCGGCATCAACGACCTCCTGATCACGGGCGCCGCCGTCGTCTTCATCGGTGCGTTCTTCTCGATCCTCGTCCGACGCAGGGACTTTCCGGCGCCGCTACCCGTTCCACCAGTCGACTCTTCGCCGGATGCCGAGCCGGAGCTACTGGTCGACGCCACGCCCTGAGCGCCCCGCCGACCGCGCCGACGGTCGGTTCCTCCGGCCGACCAGGAGAAGAATGCCGGCGACTCCGGCACCACGGTCGCCGCGGTACGGTGCCCTCCGTGGCCGACGACGTGACCTGGGGACTGGTCGATCCCGCCGTTCTCCAACGGATCGTCGTCGTCTCACCGCACTTCGATGACGCCCTTCTGGGTGCCGCCCACCTCCTCACCACATACCCGGGCTCCACGGTGATCACCGTCCTCGGCGGTCCACCGCCGGTGTATCCGGCCGAGCCGAGCGACTGGGATGCCTGTGGGGGTTTCGTGGCCGGTGACGATGTGGTGGCGGCCAGACGCGAAGAGGACCGGGCGGCTACGGCATTTGTCGGAGCGACGCCCGTCTGGCTGGACTTCGCCGATCATCAGTATCTGCCCGAGGACGAGCGCCCGCTCCCGGCCGATGTGGCCCCCGTGCTCGCCTCCGCCATCGCCGCCGCCCGACCCACAGCCGTCTTCCTGCCAATGGGTCTGGCCAACCCCGATCATGTCCTCACTCACGACGCCGGCCTCATGGTGCGATCATCGATGCTCGACTCCGGCGATGGCCCGGTCTGGTTCTGCTACGAGGACCACGGCTACAAGCACATCCCCGGCATTCTGGCCTGGCGGGTCACGAAGCTCTTCAAGTCCGCCACCTGGCCCACGCCGGCGGTCGTCCCCATCGAGCCCGACATGGTTCGCAAGCGGGCGGCCATCGCCCTCTACGCGAGCCAAGTCGCACCTCTCGAGCGCGATCACGTCCTCACCGAACGTCTAGAGGCCAACGTCCCCGAGCAGTACTGGCGCATCGATTCTCCGCCGACGGGTTGGGAAGCCCTGATCGACCTCGTCTGATCCTGCCGGCGGCCGATTCGCCCCTACTACTGGCCCGTCGTCACCCGGGCGGTGAAGACCACCACGAAGAAGAGGGCGATCAACGAAAATCCCACGATCACACCGGCCCGCGCCAGACCGCGTCCCTTCTGAAATCCGCCTGTGCCTTTGATCTGGCTGAGGGCCACGAAACCCAGGATGATTCCCACGACGCACGTGATCCCGAAGAAGAACGGGATGATCCCGCACACCGAGCAGACGAATGACGCCACCGCCAGCCCATTGGTCGGCCGACCCGGTTCCACCACGCTGTAGGGCTGGTAGCCCGGCCCCCATTGCGGATAACCGGCCGGCGGTGCCGCATAGCCCGACGGTGCCGCATAGCCCGGCGGTGCCGCATAGCCCGACGGTGCCGCATAGCCCGACGGGGCCGGATAGCCCGACGGGGCCGGAGGGCCGGGGTCGGCGGAGTATCCAGGCGGGCCCGAGCCGCCCGGCTGTCCGGTGTACGCGGGGTGGGCGGTGTAACCCGGGGAAGCGGCAACGTCCCCCACGGCCGGGGCCGGTACGGCTGGCGACGCCTGGAGCGAAGGATGGGTTTCAGGTGGGTACCACCTGCCGTCCGTGGCCTGCCACCACCCCGGTCCCTGCTGTGTGTCGCTCATGGACATGGCTCCCCGCCTCGTGGTCCTCTCCTCCAGTATCCACCGATCACAAGTCCTAAATCGGAAAACGACCCATGCCGAGCGTCGAATTCCGGATAAGGGGGCGGGACCTGACCGTACATTCGCGTGGCGTCGCCACCACACTCGTAGGATCTCCCCGTGAACGCCGCGCACATGGAATTCTGTGCCAGCCCGGAATGGCGCCACATCGGAGCCTGTTGCAGAAACCTCCCGGGAGCGATCTACGAAAGTCCAGGTAGCGCGCGCGTGATTGCCGCCACCTGATCGCGCCGGTCGCAGAGAATTGTGCATGGCGTACAACTTCTTGGCTGTCGAGCGTGACCAGGTGTA
>DATLQU010000063.1:0-36525 GCA_035535015.1 Acidimicrobiales bacterium
TTCCCGTCGCCCATCATTCCGGGTGGCAATCGGGGTCCGGGATTGGGCCCCTGGCAGTTACCTGCCTGGCGTCATGTAGGGCGGATGGTATTCGCGGTGTGCTTCCGCAGGGTGGATCCCGGACCCAACAGTCGGGGGGTAGCTTGCTGGATTCGGCTAACCGGCAGAGCTGCTACTCGATTCTCAGCACCTCGCAATATCAGTTCTTCTGCTGCTCACAACCGGTCGGCGGGACTGTGGCGCGGGTGGGCAGCGAGAGCCCGCTCGGCCGCCGTGTAACGGCCATACCGGGCCAGCATGTCCCTGCTCGACCAGCCGGCGAGGTGCATCAAGTCGCCCTCTGAGCCTCCGTCGGCGAGCCAGGCTGCTGCAAACGAATGGCGGAACTGGTGCGGGTGAACCTGCTCGACACCCGCTTGCCGGCATCGGCGGCGAAGCATCTGGGCAATCCCGCTGGGTGTCATCTGACCCTGAGCGCCCAGCCACCAGCCCTGCGATTCTGCGAGCGGATGTTTGGCTCGCTCCCGCTGGTACCGGTTGAGTGCTGTCGCGGCCTTATCCCCGTACCGCGCGGATCGCCCCTTGTTTCCCTTGCCGGTGACGTGGAGGACACGGTTTGCCGTGTCCACGTCCTCGACCAGCAGGTCGGCCATCTCCGACAGCCGCAAGCCCGCGTCGTAGAATATGAGAATCAGCGCCGAGTCTCGTCGGTCGTCGAAGTTCGCATGGCTGCAAGCCTTCAGCAGCGCTCGGACGACATCGACGGAGACCACGGGCACCTCAACCTCCCCGGTGTAGGGAGCCTTGACATTGGCCATGGGGTTGGCCGGGATCTCCTGCTCGGAAATGAGCCAGTTGAAGAAGACCTTCAGGGTCCTGTGGCGAAGCGCGGCGGTATTCGGCTTGAACCGCGTCAGTTGGTCGGCCTGGTACGCCTCGATGTGCTCGCGCCGGAGTTCCGCTACGTCGCCTGGGTGCCCGAGCGACACAAGGAAAGCGCCGAAGCTGTCCCGCACGGTGTCGACGTAGGACCGGATCGTCTTCGGCGACTTGTTGGCCGCCCTCAACGACAGCTCCCAGCCGTCGACGAGAAGCCAGAGGTCCCCCGGCTTGTTTTCGATCAGTGCCAGACCCACCCGCCCACCTCCGCTCCGAGTAAGACGCTATCGGTGCGGTGTGCCATTGCGGTGGACCCCTGGATCCGAGCATTCTCCCAGTTCAGCGCGCTTGGAGGGACTCGAACCCCCAACCTTCTGATCCGTAGTCAGATGCTCTATCCAATTGAGCTACAAGCGCTGGGTGATGCCGTCTCCTCCCGATGACCAGTGGGGTTCACGGCGGAGCCGGCGTCAGCCGCCGATCCTATCCGCCCGCCGCGGTGGCCTCTCCTCGACCGGCTGGCGGCCGCTCATGTCTCCGGGGACAGACCGATCGGGTTGATCGTCGGGATCAGACCCAGTTCAGCGATCCGGGACGCCATCGGCTTCAACAGCGACCGCAGTCGCTCCGTTTCCGCGTCACCGAGCCGGTCCCAGGGTTCCATGGCCATGCGGTCTGTCGCGTCCTCGATCCGCCGCCGGCCGGCCGCCCCGGCCGGCGTCAATTTCCCGGGGTCGGCCGCGTCCAACCAACCCCGTGCCACCATGGCGCTCTCGGCATCGTCCCACTCGTCATCGGTCCAACCCCGAGCGGGCTGCAGTACGGAGCGGGTGACGGCGCCCGTGGCCACGAACGAGATGTGGGCCTCGCAGCCGTCGAGACCGGCGTCGACGAGAGCGGCCACGTGCCCGTCACCGCGATGTTCCCGGAGGATCGTCGTCGCCTGCCACAGCACGAGCAGGGGATCACTCGGCCAGGCCAGCGCCGCGTTCGCGGCCGCCAGGGGACGCCCGACGACGGTGACGGCCTCGGCCGCTCTCCGGGCGATCCCGGCGGCGTCAGCGACATCCGACGAGGACGTCTCTGCTCCAAAGATCCGACCGAGAGCCCGGTCGACACCGGCCAGGCGCGCCTCGAGGACGGTGGCCGGTGAGGCGAATCCCCAGGCGTCGGGGAGGGCCCGGGCGGCCATTTTGGGGGCGAAGTTGTAGAACGTCGCCGTCGCCACCGCCGGTTGCACGGCCCCCATGGGGGCGCTCCGACCGGCGAAGTACCCCATCCAGAATCCCTTCAGCCCGCAGGCACGGAACTCCTCGTCGCACTCGGGTGCGAAATACGTCACCGCGTGCAGCGGATCGAACACCCGCCACATCCGTCTGGCCGTCGCCGGGCTGCTCATCCACCCCATGTTCGCATCAGACGAGCATCTGCACATTGGAAACGGTGACCGCCCGGCCCCCGAGAACGACCCGGTCGCCCGCCAACCGCATTCTGATGATGCCCCCACGAGCCGACGCCTGTTCACCCACCAACTCGGCCCGGCCCAGACGATCGGCCCAGAACGGCGACAGCGTGCAGTGCGCCGATCCGGTCACCGGGTCCTCGGCGATCCCGACGGACGGGGCGAAGACACGGCTCACACAGTCGATCCCCGGTCGATCGCCCCCGGCGGTGACGATCACACACCGCATGCCCAGGTCGGCCATGGCCCCCAGTTGCCTGGCCGTGGGTTCGAAGCTCCGCACGGCGGCGGCATCACCCAGCTCGACCAGCAGGTCGGTCCGGGCTCGACCACTCCACCGGACACCCGGTATGTCGAGCGTGGCCGGTTGATCCGTGGCCACCGGAGGATCAGCCGGGAAGTCCATCTCGATCCAGCCGTCACTTCCGGCCGTGCAGCTGAGGACGCCGCTGCGAGTATGGAAGCGCGCCGTCCCACCGAGCACATGAGCCGTGGCCAGCGTGGCGTGTCCGCACAGGTCGACCTCGACCGACGGGGTGAACCACCTCAGGTCGTAGGTTCCGTCGGCCCGGCCGACGGCAAAGGCCGTCTCCGAGAGGTTCATCTCCCGGGCGATCGACTGCATCTCCGCGTCGTCCGGGAAATTCTCCACCACGGCCACCGCCGCCGGATTCCCGGCGAAGGGACGGTCGGTGAAGGAGTCCACCACTGTCAGTTCGTACGCCACACCTCGACTTTACGATCCGCTCCGTCGGGTCTTGAACGGCCCACCGTCGGCCGCCCGATCCGCCCCTGGGACCGGATCTGACGGAGCGTTAGACTTGCCCGATGGCCCCCACCAAGAGTGCGATCCCCGCCGTCGACGGCTGGTTCACCACGCAGGGTTCGCCCACCCTCCTGGGCAGCCGCTGCCGGACCTGCGGGACCTACGCCTTTCCCCGCGAGACCTACTACTGCCGGAACCCCGAATGTGACGGCATGGAATTCGACGAGGTCCCCTTGAGCCGGCGCGGTCGGATCTGGTCCTACACCGACGCCCGCTACCAACCGCCGCCTCCCTACCGGCCGGCGGACCCCTACGTCCCCTTCTGCATCGCCGCCGTCGAACTCAGCGCCGAGAAGATGGTGGTCATGGGTCAGGTCATCCCCGGGGTGGGCGTCGACGATCTCTCCATCGGCACCGAAGTCGAGCTCGTCATCGACGTCCTCTACGAAGACGACGACCATCAGTACCTGGTCTGGAAATGGCGCCCCCTGGCGTCCGCCGATCACCCCGGAGACGCTCATGGCTGACGACAAGAAGGTGGCCGTCCTCGGTGTCGGCATGCACCCCTGGGGGAAGTGGGGTCGCAACTTCGTCGAATACGGCCTCACCGCCGCCCGCGCCGCGCTGGCCGACGCCGGACTCGCCTGGACCGACGTCCAGTTCGTCTCGGGGGCCGACACCATCCGCAACGGCTATCCCGGCTACGTGGCCGGGGCCACCTTCGCCGGGGCCCTGGGCTGGACCGGCGCCCGGGTGGCCAGCTCCTATGCCGCCTGCGCCTCGGGAGCCACCGCCGTCGCCGCCGCCCGGGCCCAGATCCTGGCCGGCTTGTGCGACGTCGCCCTCGTGGTGGGGGCCGACACCACGCCCAAAGGTTTCTTCGCCCCCGTGGGCGGGGACCGCAAGGACGATCCCGACTGGCTCCGCTTCCACCTCATGGGAGCGACGAACCCCACCTACTTCGCCCTCTACGCCCGTCGACGCATGGAGCTCTTCGGTGCCACCGAGCACGACTTCGCCCAGGTGAAGGTCAAGAACGCCCGCCACGGTCTGGCCAACCCCAACGCCCGCTACCGGGGCGAAGTCACCACCGACGAGGTCCTCGCCTCACCGATGGTGGCAGACCCGCTGCGCCTCCTGGAGATCTGTGCCACCTCCGACGGGGGTGCCGCCCTGGTTCTCACCAGCACCGAATTCGCCCGTCGTCACGCCGGGCCCGCCGGCCTCGTCACCATCCCGGCCGTCTCCACCGTCACCCCCCGCTTCCCCCAGACCGTCATCGAGATGCCGAACTTCTCCACCGACTCGGCCATCGCCGTCGAAACGGGACCGGGTACGGGCTTTCGCCGCTCCATCGCCCACGCCGCCTACGAGGAGGCCGGCATCTCGCCCGAGGACGTCGACCTGGCCGAGGTCTACGATCTCTCCTGCGCCCTCGAGCTCGACTGGTACGAGGACATCGGCCTCTGCAAGGAAGGCGAGGCGGAGCGACTTCTCCGCGACGGCGACACCGCCGTGGGCGGTCGGATCCCCGTCAACCCGAGCGGCGGTCTCTCCTGCTTCGGCGAGGCCATCCCGGCCCAGGCCATCGCCCAGGTCTGCGAGCTCGTCTGGCAGCTCCGCGGTCAGGCCGAGGGTCGCCAGGTCGAGGGGGCGCGCGTCGGAGTCACCGCCAACCAGGGACTCTTCGGTCACGGTTCCAGCGTCATCGTCACCAAGTAGCCGAACTCGCCGAGCACCTTCCATGTCCGACGTCGTTCTCCTCGAGGTTTTCGACCGGGTCGCCACCGTCACCCTCAACCGCCCCGAGGCCCGCAATGCCATGTCGGCCGAGCTCGTCGACCGCCTCCGGCAACTCGTCGGTGAAGCCGACACCCGTGACGACGTCGACGTCCTCATTCTCACCGGTGCCGATCCCGCCTTCTGCGCCGGCCTCGACTTGAAGGAGCTGGGGGAAGACGGCGGCATCTTGAAGCGCCGGCCCGGTGAGCCGGAATCGAGGGCGGTCTCGCGCCGGGGACGCGGCACCACCCTGCCCACCACCAAGCCCATCATCGGAGCCGTCAACGGTGTGGCCGTCACCGGTGGCCTCGAGCTGGCCCTCAACTGCGACCTCCTGGTGGCGTCGGAACGGGCCCGCTTCGCCGACACCCACGCCCGTGTGGGCGTCCATCCCCTCTGGGGTCTCACCGTCCTTCTCCCCCAGGCCGTCGGCATCCGACGCGCCCGGGAGATGTCGGCCACCGGCAACTTCGTCGACGCCCGCCTGGCCCTCGACTGGGGCCTGGTCAACCACGTCGTTCCCCATGACGACCTGCTCCCCCTGGCCCGCCGCCTGGCCGCCGACATCGTCTCCTCCGACCAACGCGCCGTCCGCGCCATCCTGGCCACCTACGAAGAAGCCAGTCGCGTCTCCGGTGCAGAGGCCTGGGATGTCGAGGCCAGCGCCGCCGCGGTCTTCCAGCGCGGTGGTGTCGACCCCGCCGACATCGAACGTCGTCGGCGCGGTGTCGTCGACCGGGGCCGCGCCCAGGTCTGACGGCCATGACCTCCTGACCCCGGACAGCCAGAGACGACACCGACGACTGGATCGCCCGCGATGCGGCCGTCGTCTGGCACGGCTTCACCCAGATGTCCACCTACCCGGACAACACCCCCGTCGTCGTCGACCACGCCGAAGGCCGTGAGCTCGTCGACACCGCCGGTCGTCTCTACCTCGACGCCATCTCGTCTCTCTGGGTCACCACCCTCGGCCACCGGGTACCGGAACTGAACGAGGCCCTGCGCCGTCCTCCAACCGGACCTCGCTCCCGACCTTCTCGACCTGGACATCCTCCGGGTGGGCACCCTGTCGAAGACCCTGGGCGCCCTGGGCGGCTTCGTGGCCGGCCCCCGCCCCTTCATCGAACTGCTCGAGAACCAGGCCCGCTCCTATATCTTCACCACCGCCCTCACCCCGCCGGACCCGGCGGCCGCCCTGGCCGCCCTCCGGCTCCTCACCACCGCCGAAGGCGCCGCCCTAAAGGCCCGCCTGGCCCCCGGCCACCCCAGTCCCATCATCCCCATCGTCCTCGGATCCGACGAACGGGCCCTGGCGGCGTCGGCCGCCCTGCGCGCCCGCGGCGTCTGGGTCCCGGCCATCCGGCCTCCCACCGTGCCACCGGGCACGGCTCGCCTCCGCGTCACCCTTTCGGCCGCCCACACCGAGGACCATGTCTCGTTGCTCCTCGACGCGCTGGCCGACATCGGGCCGTGAGGGCCGACCGCCCGCCGGTCGTCGTCCTCGTGTCCGGCACGGCCACCGATGTGGGCAAGACCTGGCTGGCCGCCCGGTTGCTCGAGGCCTGGCGGGCCGCCGGCCTCTCGGTGGCGGCCCGGAAACCGGCCCAGTCCTTCGCCCCCGGATCCGCACCCACCGATGCCGAGGTCCTGGGGGCGGCCAGCGGCGAGGACCCGGCTACCGTCTGCCTGCCGGCGCGTTCGTATCCGATCCCTCTCGCCCCGCCCATGGCCGCCGCCGCCCTCGGCCTTCCGGGCCCGACCATCGCACAGTTCATGACCGAGCTCACCTGGCCCGATCCGGCGGTCGACGTCGGTCTGCCCGAGACCGCCGGTGGTGTCCGCTCCCCCCAAGCCGACGACGGCGACGTCCTCGACATCATCTCGGCCCTCGTCCCCGACGCCGTCGTCCTGGTGGCCGACGCCGGCCTCGGCACCCTCAACGCCGTCCGCCTGAGCCTCGCTGCCCTCACCGACGAGTGGTGCACCGGCCGGCCCACCCTCGTCCCCGTCGTCGTCCTGAACCGCTACGACGGTTTCTCCGTGGTCACTTCGACAGAACGCGAACTCGCCGCCCTGGCCGAACGCCTGGTGGCGACGGTCCCCGGGCTCACCCGCTAGCCGACCGCCCGCATCGGGCCCGCTACGACGGAGGCCCCGGAGCCACGAGAACGATCTTCCCGAGCTTCCCCCCGGTGGCGAAGTGCGCATACGCCTCGTCGGCCCGATCCATCGGGAACGTCGCCTCCACCGGAACACGGATCCGACCCGAGGCGAGATGGGGCAGCACGTGCGCGTCCACGGCACCGGCCACCGACGCCTTCTCGAGCACCGACCGGGCCCGCAGGGTGGAGGCGCTGATCCGCGCCCGTCGGTGCATCAGGACCATCAGATCGAGCTCGGCCCGTCCTCCTCCGCCACCCACACCGATCACCACGATCCGCCCGCCGACCGCCATGGCGTTCAGCACACCGGGCAGACTCGACCCCCCCACCAGCTCCAGCGCCACATCGAACGGCCCCATCGCCAGCGCCTCCTCGGGCGCCACGGCCGCCGCCGCCCCCAGAGCCACGACCGCCGCCCGCCGCTCGGCCGACCGCACCGACGCCACCACCGTGGCCCCGGCCGTGGCCGCCAACTGCACCCCCGCCGTCCCCACCCCGCCGGCGGCGGCCGTCACCAGCACCCGCTCGCCCATGGCCAACCCGCACTGGCTGAACAGCGCGTCGTACGCCGTCGAGAACACCTCGGGGAAGCCTCCCGCCTCCTCCCAGGGCAGGCCATCGGGCACGGCCAGGGCGCACCGCTCGTCGACGGCCGCCATCTCGGCCTGCCCGCCTCCTCCCACCACGGCCATCACCCGGTCCCCGATGCCGAATCGCGACGTCCTGGCCCCGACCGCCACCACCTCTCCGGCCAACTCGAGTCCGGGGATGTCGGCCGGCACCCCGGCCGGCGCCGGGTAGAGACCGAGCTGCTGTAGCCGATCGGCGGCGTTCAGCCCGGCGGCCCGCACGGCCACCACGATCTCGTGGTCGCCGGCGACGGGATCAGCCTGTTGTTTCCACTGAAGCCCCCCGTCGACAATCGTCACCGCCCACATGGAGCCGCAGGGTAGCGGTCCCCACGTTCGACGTCAGTCCGAAGCCACCCGCCGACGCCGGCGCCGGCGCCGACCGCGCCCCGAGAGCAGAAGCCCGAAGCCGCCACCTATCACCAGGCTCACGGCGATCACCCAGATCAGCCGGACATGACCGGTGATGAACCAGAATCGCAGGCTCACCCGCTGCGAGTTCTGCACCACGAGGACCACCACGGCGCCCACCAGCACCAGGGCGGCCACGACCCGGGCACCGCCCGGACCCCGACGTCGAACCGGACCACCGTCGGGCCCTGTCGCGCCGTCCGGCGTGTCCACCATGGATGCCAGCGTAGTGACCGAGACCGCGGCAGACGCAGACCGGCGCGTCATCGACCCGGGCCGATCACGACAGTCGCCTTACAGAGACAGCTGTCGACCCCCCCACAACCTGATCCCACCCAGGATCCCGGCGGTGTTGTCGACGGTCGACACGTCGTCGGCCAGGTCTCCGTTCAGGTGCTTGGCGTTCCCGCCGCCGATGTAACAGTGGTCGAAGAAGCTCAGCGCCCGCAATGTATCGATGGCCCGCCGGACCCTCTTGTTCCACCGGGTGTTCCCGATCTCCTTCCGGGTGCCGTCACCGAGCTGCTCGTTGTAGGTCTCCCCTTTCCGGAAGGGGTGGTGGGCAAATTCGAGATGCGGCAGCAGCCGCCCGTCGTAGAAGAACGCGCTTCCCACTCCGGTCCCCAGCGTGATCACCATCTCGAGACCCTTGCCGCTCACCACGGCGGCGCCCTGCAGGTCGGCGTCGTTCGCCACCTTGGTCGGCTTCCCCAGCCGCTTGCGCAGCACCCCGGCCAGATCGAACTGGTCCCACTGCTCCACCAGATCGTCGTCCACCTTCGTCCCCGGACCGGCGATGGTCACGAAGTGCGGCGCCGACAGCACCCGCCCCTTGCGCACCATCCCGGGAAAGCCCGCCGACACCCGGGCGGCGCCCGGTAGCGGCGCCACCAGAGCGACCAGGTCGTCGACCAGCTTCGACGGTGGACACGGATACGTCGTCTTCACGATCACCCGGTCGGCCACCATCGCCCCGTCGGCATCGAGCACCGACGCCTTCAATCCCGTGCCCCCGATATCGATGGCCAGCGTCAGTGGTCCCGTGGGCGCCGTCGGGCTCGTCGCCGCCGGCGGGCGTTCCGCCACCGTCGCCGCCAAAGCCACGGAGGCCGCCGCCGGGGGAACGCCTCCCGTCTCCGCGGGGGCTGCGGCCACGACGATCTTGTCTTTCGAGTCCTCTGACATGCCCCCACGCTTCCGCGGCCACGAACACCAGTCAAGGCCACCAGGCGGGATCTTCCCTTCGTCGCGGCCCCATCCGATGGCGTAGCCTGCCCCCATGACCGACCAGCCGTGGCCGGGCGACGCCTCCTCGCTCGTCGACGCCTTCCGTAAGGGCGACATCTCTCCTCCCGAGGCACTCGAACTCTCGCTCTCCGCCATCGAGCGCTCCGAGCTGAACGCCTTCAGCCATGTCGCCGCCGACGAGGCGCGAGCCGCCGCCGCCCAGGCCGATACCTCCCTGCCCTTCGGCGGAGTCCCCATCGGGGTGAAGGAGCTCGACTACGTGAAGGGTTGGCCCGACACCGAGGCCTCACTCGTCTTCGCCGACCGGCTGGCCACCCGCAACTCCACCATGGTCGACAGGTTGACCGCGGCCGGCGCCGTCCTCACCGCCCAGACAACGGCCAGCGAATTCGGTGGCGTCAACTACACCCACACCCGGCTCCACGGCTCCACCCGCAACCCCTGGAATCCCGAACGCACGCCCGGGGGCTCCTCCGGCGGAACGGCGGCCGCCGTTGCCGGTGGCATCCTCACCGTGGCCACCGCCGGCGACGGTGGCGGATCGATCCGCATCCCGGCCGGCTTCACCGGCACCTTCGGCCTGAAAGCGACCTTCGGCCGCATCCCGCGCGGTCCGCGCACCCACCACACGCCGCTCACCGTCGTCGTCGGCTGCATCAGTCGCTCCGTCCGCGACACCGCCCGCTGGTTCGACGTCTGCAACGGATTCGACTCCGGCGACACCCTCAGCCTGCCCCGCGTCTCGGGATGGGAGCGCGACCTCGGAACCCACCTCGACGACCTCCGGGGCAAGCGCGCCACCATCGTCGTGGACATCGGCGACGCCATAGTCCGACCCGAGGTGGTCGACCGCGTCGTGGCGGGCGCCGAAGCCCTCATCGCCGACGCCGGGCTCACGCAGGTCGATCTCGTCGTCAAGCTGCCCGAAGCCGGTTTCGAATGGGCCATGGGCAACCTCGTCACCTTGATCGGGGATCTCGGTGACCGCTACCCGGACTGCGAGGAACTCTTCACCCCCGAGATCCAATTCGCCGTCAACATCGCCTTCGGCCGCTTCGATCTCAAGATGGCGGGGGCGAACGAGATGTTCCGCGTCGCCTTGAACGAAATCATGGCGGAGACCTTCGACAAGGTGGACTTCATATTCGCCGCCACCAACCCGGACGTCGCCTTCAACGCCGCTGGCCCCATGGCCACGACCATCGGAGACCGCGACCTCATCGCCGAGTTCGGATTCGAACGTGCTCTCGGCAACAACGGTGCCCTCACCATGCCGGCGAACCTGGCCGGCAATCCCGCCGTCTCCGTCCCCGTCGGCACCGTCGACGACCTGCCCGTCGGCATGCAGATCATCGGACGCCATCACGAGGAGCAGCTCCTGCTCGATTTGGCCCTCCTGGCCGAACGCGAGCGCCCGTGGCCCCTCGTCGCCCCCGGCGCACCGCACTGATCAGGCCCCTCACGCCGCTCAACTCCGCCAGGTCGAGTCCCGCCGGGCTTGCTCGAAGATCTGCTCGACCCTCTCGGTTCCCATCGTTGCGGGACGCCTCGACAGCCACCCGGAGATCTGCTTGCGGCCGATCACCTGGACCCCCGCCGGCGCCGCCTTGATCGTCAGCGAGCCCGCCATCACGACGATCACCGGCTCGACGGCGACATCGAAGCCGCAGGCTCGGGACAGGTACTTGGACGCCCGCTGCGCTTCGAACCGCGAATTCCGCAGATAGTCCTTCTTCTGCCCGTTCACCATCAGCACCTTCTCGGCCACCCACACTCTGCCCCGGCCGTGGTTCTTGGCATTCAGGCTGAACACCCCGGGCGGCCCGATCACGACGTGGTCGATGTCGCTGTCTCCGCGACCGACGGGGACGGAGTGGATCACCCGCCACCGGGGCCCCAGCTTCCGCAGTTTCCACCCCACTTCCACTTCGCCGTCGGCCCCGACCCCCCAGGCTCGTTCATCGGTCCGCACCCCGAGAACCCGGGCCAGCACCGTCTTCACCGGTGCCGCCCGGGCCGCCTCCGTCGCTTTGTCCCGCACAGCTTGGCCGGGTCGGTTCGAGGCGAGGTCATGCCACCCGGCGGCTTCCTCCTCGCCCACCGGGCCCGACCCTTCCCCCATCGACCGAAACACCGATCACGCCAACCGGGCGCGCCAGTCGTCACGCCGCAGCCGGTAGAGCACGTGGGGACGAAGCAGGTCACCCTCTGCGACCTGGGGATGGTCGAAGTCGTCGTCGGGACGACGGGTCATCCCGAGCCGCTCCATCACCCGCCGCGATCGCAGGTTGACCACCGAGGTGAACGACACGATCTCCTCGAGACCGAGTTCCTCAAATCCATAGAACAGGGCCCGGTTGGCCCCTTCGGTGGCGAAGCCCCGGCCCCAGAACGGTCGGGCCAGACGCCACCCCACCTCGACGGCCGGCGCGAACGACAAAGACTCGGGTACGCCATGCAGACCGATGAATCCGATAAAGGACCCGGATTCACGCAGCTCGACAGCCCAGGGGCAGAAGCCCCGTAGGTCCAGCTCGGCCTGGAATCGATCGGCCAGTGCATCGCTCTCGGCGTGCGAGAGAGTGGCGGGGAAGTACTCCATCACCGCCGGATCGGCGTTCATGGCCGCGAAGGGCGCTTTGTCCTCCTCCCGCCAACGACGCAGAAGGAGCTGCTCCGTCTCCAGTTCAGAAGCGGCCACCCGCTAAAGGTAGACCGAAGGCGCCACCTATTCTCCGGCTTCGTCGGCGGCCTCGACGTAGCAGGGCACGAGTGCCTCCCAGCCGCTCGTATTGGCTTGGCCCCAGACCTGGCCCTCGGCTCCCAGCCGCTCCCACCCGCTCCCACCCGCTGTACACGATGTCGAGCCGCGTCCGGCCGTGTCCCAGGTCGACGAAGTGCAATTCGACGTCGGTGGCGTCTCCACGATCGCGGGCGATATGCCAGAGATAGCCCAACCGGGCGGGAGGCTCCCACGCCGTGATCTCTCCCAGGCGATCTCGGTGCCGTCCGGTCTCCGCTCGTAGATCCGGCCCCCCACCCCCGGTTCGAGAACCACCGCCGTCTCAGGATTCCCCGACCCCGAGTGCCCTTTCGGCCACCAACCGGGCAAAGCGCGTCGTCCAGACCTCGAAGGCGTGCTCCACCGAACACCGGATCTCGAAGCTCAGCCGCAGGGGCGCCATCACGACGACCGCGGCCGCCTGGTCGGCGCCGGATTCTGCTTCGCCGTCTTCGGCGGGAGGGTCCCGGTGGGTGGGTGGGAGGTGGTGGGCGGCCGGTGGCCCGCACCGGCCGCCCATACCCTGCCGGACCAGGCAGACTCTCGCCGATGACCAGGATCTGCACACCGCAGGACGCGGCCGCTCTCGTCCGTCCACGCGACACCATCGGCTTCGGACTCGGCCCGGGGATTCCCGACGCCTTTCTGACGGCCCTGGGCGCCCGGGACGACTGGCAGGACCTGGTGCTCGGCGGTGCCTTGCTCCTCAACTACTACACCGTCCTCACCAAGCCGGGCGTCTCCTTCCGCTCCGGGTTCTTCGGGCCGGCCGAGCGCATCTTGTTGGCCGAAGGCCACAACATCGAACTCGTCCCCGGCGGCTTCCGGCAGTTCGCGCCCATCCTCTCCCGGTTCGCCCCGCGGATCATGACGGCCCAGGCAGCCCCGCCCGATGCCGATGGCAGGGTCAGTCTCTCTCTCCACCTGGGCGCCACCCGCGACGAATTGCTCAAGGCCGGGAACGACCCCGACCGCCTTCTTCTCGTCGAGATCAATCCCCGGCTCCCCCGCACGGCCAGTCTCCCGCCCCGGTTCGACAACACTCTTCCCGTCGAGCTGATCGATGTCCTGGTGGAGACGGACACCGAGCCGTACGCCCTGGAAGACCCGCGACCCTCGGAGCAGGACACGGCCATCGCCGGCCATGCCCTGCGGTTCATCACCGAGGGCTGCACGCTGCAGACGGGGATAGGTGCCGTGCCCAACATCGTGGCCACCACCCTGGCCGGAGGTGCCGGCGGCGGCTACGGAATCCACTCGGAGATGTTCACCACCGGCCTCATGCACCTCCACCAGGCGGGCAAGGTCACCAACGACGCCAAAGGCGTCTTCGACGGTGTCTCGGTGACCACCTTCGCCCTGGGAACGGCCGAGCTCTACCGCTGGCTCGATGGGAATACCGACGTCGCCTTCCTGCCCGTCGACATCGTGAACGACCCGACGGTCATCGGGCAGAACCGGAAGCTGGTCTCCATCAACGGGGCCATATGCCTCGATCTCTACGGCCAGGTCGTGGCCGACAGCATCGGCGGCAAACAGATCTCCGGCGTCGGCGGGCACGAGGATTTCGTGGCCGGAGCCGAGCTTCATACCGACGCCCATTCCCTGATCTGTCTGAACGCCACGGTGACGGTGGACGGCGTCATGCGGTCACGGATCCTGCCCCTGCTCCCCGAAGGAGCCGTGGTCTCGACGCCGCGCCATCACACCGGGGTGGTCGTCACCGAATTCGGCTCGGCGGAGCTGCGCGGACTCACCGTGCGTGAGCGAGCACGGGCGCTGGCGGACATCGCCCATCCCGACTTCCGGGCCGAGCTGCACCAGGTGGCGGAGACCCTGGGACGGCAGTAGCGCATCTCACCGCTCCGCCGGTCAGTCAACCGTCGAGCGTCTCTGCAACTCCGGGTCGCGATACCAGGGCCGCAGCCGTACGCGTGCAGGCGGGAGGTGCCCCGAGATCAACACCGCCGTCCCCGGGGCCATCCGGCGTAACGCGTCAGCCGGGGCCAGACGGCGGTAGGTGGCGGTCATGGTGGTCGACCCGGCCGAGCGGCCCCGATCGATCGTGGTGGAGGTGACCGGCCGCTCCCCCTCGCCAATCAAGGCGCTGGCGTGGTCGAGGGTTCCCGGGTCTCCGATCCCCGACAGGAAGAGCTTGGCCCGGTGATTGTTGACCACCGTGCCGGCCCGGGGTCCGTAGCGGGCGGTCAGCTGTGCCAGGTCCTGCCAGACGGTGACAAGTTGGATCCCGTGGCCGGCCGCGGTCGACGCCAAGACGTCGAGCTCGGCCAGGGGAGCCACGTTGGCCGCCTCGTCGAGCACCACGAGCAGCGGTGGGTCGAGGCGCCCACCTTGACGGGCGGCTCGCTCGTAGGCGGCGTCGATCACCCGGGTGACCAGACCCGAGAAGAGCGGCCTGAGTCGGCGCTGCTCGTGGGCCGGCGCGCAGAGATACAAGGTGTTCCCCGACTCGAGCAGTCCGACCGGGTCGACATCGCGTCGTCCCGGAACGGCCGAGGCGGCCACCGTCGGATCGGCGAAGACCTCGACCACCGTCTCCGCCGTCGTATACACGGCACTGCGCTGGCGTTCGTCGCGACCCCAGGTGGCCCGCAGCGCCTGAAGGGCCTGCCACTGGCCGGCGCTCTCGAGAGCGTCCACCACCTCGTCTGTCTCCTGAACATCGACCCAGCGGACCACGTCGGCCATGGTCCGCCCCGACACGGTCGCGGCCAACAGTAGGGGGCCGAGCAGCTTGGCCGCCGTGGCATACCAGAAGTCGCCGTCGGTCAGCCCGCCGGGTGCCGTCCGTCCCGCTTCCACCAGGCTGTCGGCCACGCGTCGCGCTTGCGCCCACGTCACCGAGGCGGAGAGCGGCGACCACTGGGCGGTGCCCAGGTCGGTCGACGCCGACGGATCGTAGATCCACACCGTGCCCTGGCGCCGACGCCAGCCGACGGTGTCGTGGACCAGGTCGCCCTTGACCGAGGCGGCCAACACCGGACCCTGCCACTCGAGCAGCGCGGGAATGGCCAGCCCCGTCGTCTTGAAGCTCTGCGTCGGGCCGACAACCAGCAGCGAATGGCCGGGGTCGGCGGCCAGCAGCCGTCCGCCGGTCACCCCGAGGGTCAACCGGCCCGCCGTCGGTGCCCGCACCTCGAGAGTTCGCAGGTCGCTCCGGCGGGCCCAACGCGCCGGGTCGCGACCCGTCGCCCGTTCCGACGCGCCACCGGTCCAACGCCCCCAACGGACACCGGCCGACCCGAGCCTTCCGGACCACCCCCACCGACCGCCGGCACCGGGCGCACCGGCGGCGCCGGTGACGCGGCCGGCGCCGTTCGCTCCGGTGACCAGCCAGGCCGACAGCAGGACGGCAGCAGCGAGGAAGAAGACGACGGCACCCACGGGCGATCTCAGCTCCCGGCGGTCGAACCGGTCGCCGCCATGCGGGCATCGGTGTCGACCATGGCCGTCTCCACTCCCGACAGCCGATGCTGGACGAGAAACGACCGACCACCGACTTTCCAGAGGGCCACGCCCCGCTGCAGATGC
Source organism: Acidimicrobiales bacterium (assembly GCA_035535015.1). Lineage (GTDB taxonomy): Bacteria > Actinomycetota > Acidimicrobiia > Acidimicrobiales > UBA8190 > Palsa-661. The sequence continues at coordinate 15,674 of DATLQU010000063.1, forward strand.
GGGACCAACTCGATCTCGGTGGATGACAGGCCGAGGAGCTCTCCCGCCCGTTCGACCTCGCCCGGCGGCTGGGCGTAGACCACCCGGGTCTCCGAGTCGGCCAGCAACCCCTGCGCCAGACCGACCTGCTCGGAACCGGACGCCCCGGCCGAGCTGAGGTCCGACACACGGTGGAGAACGGCGATGTTGGACACGCCCCAGGCACGAGACAACTTCCAACTGGACTGGAGCCAACGGGCCACTCCGACATTGGCGAGGATGGCCCACGCTTCATCGACGACCACGACAACGCCGGCGGTCGGCTCGAGCCCGAGGACGGCCGCCTGCAACCACGCGGCAGCACACGTCATGATCACCCCCAGCGCGGCCGAGTGATAGACGGCGGAGAGATCGAGCACGACGAGAGGGCCCGCCAGAGTGATCCCCGCCGACGTCGGGCCGTCGAACATGCCCTGGAGATCGCCGGCCACCAGACGCCGCAATTCGAGCGCCACCTGACGGCCGTCTCCGGCCAAGATGTCCACCGTCGTCCGCACCGCGGCCGCCGACGACGCGCTCGGCTGCAGCAGGGCGTCGACCACCTGGGGCAACGTCGGTGCCGGTCCGCCGCCACCGGATCCTGGTCGTTCGTGGGACGACACCTCGGCCACAGCCAGCTCGACGGCCGTACGTTCGGTGGGCGCCAGCATTCGCCCGAGGCTGGCGGCGGCCAGGGAGACGAGGAGCTCGGCTCTGCGTCGGGTCGTGTCATCGTGCGATTCCGCCCGGGCCGCTGGGGCGTCCAAGGGATTGAGTCGAACGTGTCCCCCGGGACGCAGAGAGACCGGCTCCAGACCCCATGCCTCGGCCAGTGCGGCGTACTCGCCCTTGGGATCGACCACCCAACACCGACGGCCGAAGACCGCCTGGCGCCAGAGGTAAGACTTCACGAAGGCACTCTTGCCCCGGCCGATCTGTCCGAAGACGACCATGTTGGGATTGGTGAGCGCCCCGTCGGCGTAGAGCTCGAAGGGGTCGTAGACGAAGGCGCCGCCGAGCAGGTCCCGCCCGATCAGGACACCACGACCACCCAGTCCGGCTTCCGAGGCGAAGGGATAGGCGGCCCCGAGATGCCTGGTGGTGGCCTGATGGGCGGGGACGGCCATGTGCGGAATATGGACTGGTCACCTTGCCGACTTCCTGGCGACGGTCCTCCCAGAATGGCTTCGGGCAATCGGACAGTAACGATCTCGTCGCCGACGGCCCGATGTTCAGAGCCCGTGATCCCGGACGTGTGAGTGGGGGTGGACCTTGGGGTGGACCTCCCGCTGACGCTACGGAATCGGCATGCCCAGCACCCGACGGGCGGGCTGAGAACCGGGCCTCTACTGATGCCCGCCTAACTCAATGCGCCACGGAGCACTACGACCGTGGGTCGCCTTGCTCCTACCGGCCGGGGGTCTTCAGGCGCCGCGCCGCCGCCACGGCGGACTGTGCAGGGGCTCAGGCTGCGCTTGGTGCGGCTTCTCCGTGTGTTCGGGTGCCATCACCTTCCCCTCGCCGCGCAGGATCTCTCGGCAGCCGTGACATAGACCCTTTCGGACGCTGTCGTTGGATCCGCAGCGCTCACACACATTCACCCGAAGGTGTGGGTGCAGATGGGGATGGAGCAACGACGGCTCGTCCTCGTTGGCCCGTTCGGTCGCCTCACGATGCTTGTCGTCATTCACGGTTCCAGCATCGCTCCTGGGGCCCGTGTGCCGCCAGGGCCGAAGGACCTTAAGGTGAGGCACGGACGACGTTCGACGGCAGGCGGCAGAGCCTGTCGAGCTGGTGACCTTCGGCACTTGCGGTAGAGGTCGTCCCGGGGCGACGGTGAGACAGTGGACACGATCGCCGCTGCCCCTGCACTCACCACTCGCAGCGCCCGCACCGACATGGTGCGTCGCCTTGTGGCGGGTGGCGGCCGGTTCTCCACGGCCCTGGGCATAGACGTCGAGGCCGGTGAAGCCGAGATCGACCGGTGGTTCATGGCGGCAACCTTGTTCGGGGCGCCGATTCCGATCGCCATCGCCGGGCGCACCTTTCACGTGCTCGACGAGGCGGGGGTGACAGTGGCCACGGCCCGGGCGTTTGGATGGGACGACCTCGTGGCCCTGCTCGACCGTGGTGGGTACGCACGATACGACTACAAGACGGCCACCCGGCTGCACGCGCTGTGCGACGCGCTCGGCGAGCATTACGGCGGGCGCGTGTGCGCCATCCCGGACAACTCCCGCACACCGGCGGAACTCGAAAAGGCGCTCGACGACCTGCCCGGCTGGGGGCCGGTCACCGTCGGCGTCTTCCTGCGCGAACTGCGCGGCGTGTGGGACCTGGCCGCGCCCGCACTCGATCACCGGGCGGCGGGCTTTGCCCACCACCTCGGACTCGTCGACGAACCTGCCAGTGACTCGCTCGGCCAGGTGCGCTCCCTGTCGTTGGCGGCCGGTGTCGATCCCCGCGACCTCGAAGGCGCACTCGTACGGACTGCGCTGGCCCACCGCAGCGACCTGGGAACCTGTCCCGGTGGGCGGAAATGCTCCGCCCTGGCGCATCTGGCACCGGAGGCACCGGCTCAGGCGCGGACGGGCGTCCGCTGATGGAATCCGGGTACGGGCCAGACGATCTATCCGGCGACCGCGGATTCCGGCTTGCGCCCCGGACGGCCGGCAACGTCCTCGAAGCGTGGGGACCGGATCGGGTTACCTGCCTGGCGGAAGCTGTCGGCGCTCTGGTGAGCATGTTTGCCGACCTCCGTGACTCCGCCACAACGACGATGCTCCCGATGGTCCTGGAGTCTGCCCCCACCCCCGACCTTCTCGTCGGACTGCTCGAAGAGGTCATCGAAACGGTCGACGTGTTCGGGAAGGTGCCCGTGCACGTCCATCTGGCCGAGTCCGAGGACGGTGGGATGGCCGGCGACCTGGAAGTCGTCGGCGTCGCCGAGGTGGCCCTAATCGGGCCGATTCCCAAAGCCGTGTCCTGGCACGGCCTCGAAGTCGGTGAGGACGGGGGCACCTGGCGGTGTCGGGTCTTCGTTGAAGCATGAACCCGCACCTAGCCTCGTAGCCTCCTTCGTGAGCCACGGTCATGTCCATGCTTACTCTGGCGCCCGCGCTCAGGACAGACCGCGACCGAGGGGAAGGGTGCAGGTGAGGGCCATGGCCTGGTCCCCGTAGCATCGACGCAGTTCCAGTCCGGCCTGGCCGGACGTCCGCTCGATCCGGCCGCACGCCTCCTCGAGTTCGTCCCGGTCCGTCGAACTGACGGTGACATAGCCCGAGAAGCGAAAGGACGCGTGGCCGTCGGCCAGCTCCCCCTCGCGCTCGAGAAGGACCTCTTCCTCACGACGACGCCTGGCCGTGGCCAGGAAGCCCCCGCGCCGCCTGAGCTCGGCGTCGGCGACATCGGCCGTCCGGGCCTGCTCCACGTGGCGCGCCGCCCGCAATGCCCCGACCGGCTCCATCACCACGGAAACCGACCGCCGGACATCGGAGACCAGCAGGAGAGGGCCGAGGAAATCGGGGGCGACATCGGTCCGTGGCCATTCAGCGATCCAGTAGGTGCAGTGCCAAGTGGCGTCTGTGCGGACGGAGCCCCACTCGGCGAGCAGACCCATGGGGCCCGGCCACGACGTGGATCTTCGGACCGGACCGTCCCCGGCGGACGGTGGCGCGGCTCCGTCGAGCCGTGGACGCGAGAGACTCTCGGCGTCGAAACCGGAGCGGACGGCCGCCACCAAGGCGTCGAGATCCAGGATTCCCGCCACTTGGAAACCCGCCTCACCCAGGCGCCGGGCCAACGACGCCGATTCGCGGAGAAGAACCGTGCAGGCACCGCGCTGACCGCCTCCGGCGGCGCGCACGGCCCTCGCCGTGCGGGACGCGTGGATGGTCACGGCCAGCAGCACCTCGTGACGGTGCACGGCGGCGATCTCGCCCTCGAGCAGGTCGGCGTACGACCGGTGGGGCGGGCTCTCGGTGTCGAGCACGGCAGCGTCGGCCAGATGACGACGGACCTCGACCCCCTCGTCGGGCAGGCTCCGCTCGATCCACTGCACCCGGTGCACGGCGGAACCGTCGCGGGCGAGCGACGCCAGGACGCCGGCCCAGGCACCGACACGGCGGGCCTTGTCGGATCCACCGAGCAGGACGAACCCTGGCCCGGAGACACTGAGTACGGCCGTATAGGTATGCCGGGCCACGTCGTTGACCACCCCCGCCCCTGAACCCTGACCCCTTCGCCTCTCACCGTTGCCGTTGCCGTCCCCGCGCCCGCGGCCCGACGACCTCGTCGCCCCGATCCTCGTCGTCCCGAATCTCGTCGACTCGGTCCCCGCTGCCGTCAGATCCACCTGTAGGTAACGCAACGTGGCGAACGGGTGGCGACAACCGACTTTTCTCCGGCCCCGGAGCACGTCGGCGTGGCGCGCCGCATCAGGCGCCCACTCCTCCACCGTCCGTCCCGCCACCGGCCACGTCGCCGCCGCCACCGCGGCCGCCACGGCGACGAAGGCGCCGGCCACACCCCCGGCCGAGGCGCTCATCCGCAGGATGCCGACCGCCATCACCAGACCCAGGGCGACCACGGCGATCTGTCCACCGCGCCATCCGGCCACCAGGCCCCGGCGCTCGAGTGGTCCGAACCGGTACCGCGGTGCCCCTGCGTCCTCACCCATTCGGCCCCCGCCCGGCCGTCGGCGGTCGGCCTCCGGGGTCCGTGGCCTCGGTGGACGATGGCACCGACGGAGCCGCGTCGGCGAGGGAACGGGCGGCGGAGCGCGCCTCGTCTGACGGATCGGACGGCGCATTCCGGCTGCCGTCGTGGCCATCGGCCAGATCGACGCCATCGGCCAGACCGACGCCGGCGCCCGACGATTCCGGCGGCGCGTCGGCTTTCACGATCGCGTTTCCCGACACGAGCGACGTCACTGGCGCGGCACTTCCCACCGCACCGGCGGCAGCTCCAGCAGCGGCAGCGAGAGCACCGCCACCGCCGGAGCCCGTCCCCGCCTCCCGGGCGATGTCCAGGGCCAGGTTGCGCGCCCGGAGCGGTGCATGGGCGGTGGCAGCGAGACGATGGCGGGTGGACTCGAGATGAGAGATAGCACCCGCCTCGACGGCCGGGATCAGCTTGAGGAGGGTGAAGGGCGAGAAGGTGGCGACGGCGAGAAGGGCGATGGCCGTGATGACGGCGGCGAATCCGCCGCCGTCGCCACCAGTGGTCCCGACACCGAGCCCACCGGCGAGGGCCCCGGCGGCCAGGGACAGGGTGGCGGCGATGACGAGCTTGGAAAGAACGAGGGCGGCCAGTGTCTCGGCCAGACGGCGGCACCAGTGCGAGACGGCCGGCCAGACCAGTGCGGCCAGGGCGAGGGGGAGAAAGAGGACGGCGACGGAGACCGCCGCGGCCCGGACGACGAGTTCGAGCCAGAGGACGAGAGAGGCCACGGCGACCAGGAGACCGACGACGAAGACGACGAACTCCGGGACTCCGGGCGAGGCCAGGGTGGCGCCGGCCAGGAAGGCCGACACCGGGGCGAGGATGTTGGTCGTGTCGACGCCGGCGCTCGACAGGAGCTGGGCCGACAGGGTGTCGGTGATGGCCAGTGCCATCTGGACCAGCTCGACGGCCATACCGGTGAACAGCAGGGCGAGAGGCAGGTGGACGAGAAACGAACGGGCCAGGATCGACGCGTCCTGACGGAAGATCGCCTGCAGGGCGGCGCAGAGGACCATGGGCAGCACGACGGCGGCGGCCACGGTGGCCATGACCGACTCGTGGGCCGCGAACCAGGCTGTCGAGAGGTTGACCGTGGTGGTGGCCGACATGGCGCCGCCCACCTCGCCGAGCAACCAGACGGCACCCGAGGCCACCCACTGCCCCGCAGCCGAAAAGACGGCGCCGACGCCGATCCCGAGGACGCTGCCCACGACGTGATGGAGACCACCGGTGACGGAGGAGTCCACCGAAGCGACCACCGAACCGATCACTGGGCCGGCGGCCGGAGCCACCACCGGGCCGGGGCCGACCGGCATGTCAGTGGACGCCTTGGCCGGCGTGGAAGAAGAAGTTGATGATGGCCGGCGCCGCGCCGATGAGCAGAGCGGCCAGTCCGGCGACGAGGACCGTCTTCCGGCCGGTGAAGGACTGCTGGTAGTTCTGGGCGTGCGAGCCCAGAGCCCAGGCCGCCGCCCCGATGAGCAGAGCGATAAGGGCGCCGATCAGGGCCCAGCCGGCCAGACCGTCGGTCAGGTGTTGGAGCACGGCCCCACCGGGCAGGTTTCCGGGATTGGGGGACATCGTCACATCGGCCAGAAGCATGGACGGCACCCTACGGCGTCTATAGATCCTTTTCAAGATCTTTCATGATTTTTCATGACACAGCAGGTGGTCGGACCGGGTGTCGGTCCGGGCCTGCCATGCTGGAGTGCGATGGTCGGGGAAACGCTGGTGGTCGGCGCGACGGGAGGCATCTCCGACAAGGTCGCCATCACCGGCTTCGTCGCCCTGGGTGTATTGGCCCTGGTGGGAATCGTGGTGGCCACCGCCCTCGGTCGCCGGTCGGGGCGCAGCTCCCTCGAACAGCGGTTGTCCGCCCTGGCCACCCGGCTCGGTGTGGAGACCCCGCAGGAGGACCCGGCCGGGGTGGAGCCGGCGCTGCACCATCTGGAACAGGTCACCGACCGCGCCGCCGAAGCGGTGGCTGAGTCCTCGGCCGACGCCATCCGATTGCGGCACGCCCTCGACACGCTGCCCCAGGGCGTCATCGTCTGTGAAGAGAACGGAGAGGTCGTCTTCCGCAACACCCGCGCCGTCGGCCTGATGGGAGGTCGCCACGGCGACGCTCTGGCAGCGACGGCGGTGGTGGAGCTGCTGGCCGACGCCTGGAAGACGGGGGCGGCCGACAAGACCCTCGATCTCTACGGTCCACCGCGCCGCACTCTGGCCGTCCGGACGCAGGTGATCGACGACGGACGACGGACCCTCGGCGTAATCGCCGTGATCGACGACATCTCCGAGCGACGCCGACTCGAAGAGATCCGCCGCGACTTCGTGGCCAACGTGAGCCATGAGCTGAAGACACCGATGGGGGCGCTCGGACTACTGGCCGAAACCCTGGTGGCGGAAACGGACCCCACTGTGGCCCAGCGTCTGGCCAGCCGGATCCACACCGAGGCCTTCCGGGTCAGCCGGATCATCGACGACCTGCTCGACCTGTCGCGGATCGAGTCCGAGGAGGCGCCGCCGCGCGAACCGGTGCTCGTCAACCTGTTGATGGCCGAAGCGGTCGAACGGATGCGGGCCGCCGCCGAGCAGCGGGACGTGAAGATCGAGATGAGCGAGCCCACCCCACCGATGGCCGTCCTGGGCGACCGGCGGCAACTGGTCTCGGCGTTGTACAACCTGCTCGAGAACGCCGTGAAGTTCTCCTATGACGGCAACCTGGTCACCTTCACCGGGACGGTGGCGGACGGAGAAGTCCGACTCGAGGTGGAGGACCGCGGGGTGGGTATCCCGGCGCGCGATCTCGACCGGATCTTCGAACGTTTCTATCGGGTGGACCAGGGCCGGAGCCGGACGACGGGCGGCACCGGGCTCGGGCTGTCTATCGTCCGGCACGTGGCCGCCAATCACCAGGGTCGTGTCGAGGTCGAATCACGCGAGGGCGAGGGATCGACGTTCCGGCTGATCCTGCCCACCCAGTCCGAAGTGGGCTGACCGGTGGCGGAAGGGTGAGCGGTGGCGGAGGGATCTGACAGCACACGGGTGAACGTCTTGTTGGCCGAGGACGAAGAGTCCTTCGTCGACGCGCTGGCCATCGGGCTGTCGCGCGAGGGCTTCGACATCATGGTGGCCCGGGACGGCAACGAGGCCCTCGAGATGTTCGACCGCCTGGAGCCCGATCTGGTCCTGCTCGACATCATGCTGCCCAAGCTCTCGGGCATCGACGTCTGCCGGGCCATCCGTTCGCGTTCGTCGGTACCCATCATCATGGTCACGGCCAAGGGCACCGAGATCGACACCGTGGTCGGTCTGGAGATGGGGGCCGACGACTACGTGACCAAGCCCTACCGGCTCCGGGAGCTGGTGGCCCGGATGCACGCGGTGCTGCGTCGGGCCCCGCACGCCGGCCCCGAGGGCACGCCGGGCGCGGCCGGAGTCAGCCGGCCGGCGGATTCCGGGGCGCGCGACGTGGGCGACGTCCGGGTGGACTCCGACCGGCACCGGGTCTTCGTCCGGGGCGAGGAGGTCCACCTCCGGCGCAAGGAATTCGAGCTTCTGGCTCTGCTGATCGAGAACCCCGGCCGGGTGCTCACCCGCGACACCTTGATCGACCGGGTCTGGGGGACCGACTACGTGGGCGACACGAAGACCCTCGACGTCCACATCAAGCGGCTCCGGACCCACGTGGAACGCGATCCTTCGGCCCCGACCATCATCACCACGGTGCGCGGCGTGGGCTACCGCTTCGAGGTCCCGGCCGACCTGTCCTGAAGAACTGTCCCGAAGGTCTGTCCTGAAGAACTGTCCCGAAGACCGGACGGCGAAAGGGTCAGCGCGGCGGGAGAACGGTGATGCCGCCCAGATAGGGACCGAGAGCGTCGGGCAGGGCGACCGAGCCGTCGGGTCGGCGACCCGTCTCGATAAGTGCGGCCCAGATCCGGGCCCAGGCCAGAGCGGAACCGTTCAGGGTGTGGACGAAGAGGGGTGGGCCGGCGGCGGCCGGCCGGTAACGGATGTTGGCCCGGCGGGCCTGGTACTCGCGGAACCAGGAGACGGAGGAGACCTCGAGCCACATGTCGGAGCCGGGGGCGTAGACCTCGAGGTCGAAGGTCCGGGCCGACGAATTGCCGAGGTCCCCGGTGCAGAGGTCGAGGACCCGGTATTCGAGGTCGAGAGCGCGCAGCAGGATCTCCACCCGCTCGACCATGTCGGCATGGACCTCCGGCGCCTGGGCCGCGGTGGCATAGGCGAAGAGCTCGACCTTGTCGAACTCGTGGACCCGGAGCAGTCCCCGGGTGTCGCGCCCGGCCGCCCCCGCCTCGCGCCGGAAACAGGCGGTGGCCGCCGTCAGCCGGAGGGGCAACGCCTGCTCCTCGAGGATGTCGTCGCGATACATCGAGGTGAGGGGGACCTCGGCCGTGGGGATGGCCCAGAGGTCGTCGCGCTCGAGGTGGTAGGCCTCGTCGGAGAACTTGGGGAGATGGCCGGTGGAGACCATGGTGTCGGTCCGGACCAGGGTGGGGGGTCGGATCTCCTCGAAGGCCTCGGCGTGGTGGTCGAGGGCGAAGGCGGTGAGGGCCCGGATGAGCCGGGCCCCCGCTCCGCGGTAGAGGGGGAACATCGAACCCGAGAGCTTGGCGCCGCGTTCCATGTCCAGGATGCCGAGCTGCTCGCCCACCTCCCAGTGGGCCATCCTCTGGTGGTCCTCATAACTCCGGGGCTGGTCGGGCCAGCGGCGGATGGTGGGGTTGTCCTCGGGGCCGGCGCCGTCGGGGGCTTCCTCGGCCGGCAGGTTGGGCAACCAGAGAAGCCGGTCGCGGACTTCGGCCTGGGCGGCATCGGCGTCGGCTCCGAGCTTGGTGGCCTCGTCGCCGAGCTGCCGGCTCTCCGCCGCCAGCCGGGCGGCCAGGCCGTCGTCACCACCGCGGCGGGCCTCGGCCACCTGCCGGGAGAGGTCCTTCACCCGGGCCCGGAGCTCGTCGCGCCGTCCCACGGCGTTGCGGGCGCGGGCGTCGGCGTCGAGGAGGTTGTCGATCTCGGCGGGGTCGACGGCGCGTCGGGAGAGAGCCGCCTTGACGGCATCCGGATCGTCCCTGGCCAGGCGGATGTCGATCATGGTCGGCCCAACGGTAGCCTCGCCGCGATGCCCGCCATCGACTGCCGCGACCTCGTCGTCCGCTACGGCACACGGACGGCGGTGGACGGCCTGTCACTGCAGGCGGAGCGGGGCCGGGTGCTGGCCCTTCTCGGTCCGAACGGCGCCGGCAAGACCTCGACGGTGGAGACCCTGGAGGGCTACCGGCGACCGGCGGCGGGCACGGTCCGGGTGCTCGGTCTCGACCCGGGCCGCGAGCACCGGGCCCTGGCGGCCCGGATGGGGGTGATGCTCCAGCGCGGCGGGGTCTATCCGGTGATGGGTCCGCGCCGGGCGCTGCGGCTCTTCGCCCGCTACTACCCCGAGCCCGAAGACCCCGACGGCCTGCTCGAGTTGGTGGGCCTGACGTCGGTGGCCGGCACGCCCTGGCGGCGGTTGTCGGGGGGCGAGCAGCAGAGGCTGTCGCTGGCCCTGGCACTGGTGGGCCGGCCCGAGGTGGTCTTCCTCGACGAGCCCACGGCCGGGGTCGACCCCGAGGGACGGCTGGCCATCCGGCAGGTGATCTCGGAGCTGCGGCGCCGGGGCGTCTGTGTCGTGCTCACCACCCACGAACTGCCCGAGGCCGAGCGGCTGGCCGACGAGGTGGTCATCCTGGCCGAGGGCCGGGCCGTGGCCCGGGGGACCGTCGCCGAGCTGGCCGCCTCCGGATCGGCCCCGGCCATCCGCTTCGGCGCGCCGGCCGGGGTGGACACCGCCTCACTGGCCCGGGCCGTGGGGGCGGCGGCGGCCGACCTGGTGGAGGAGAGGCCCGGCGAGTACGCCCTGGCCGGGGCCCCGTCGGCCGGCCGGGTGGCCGCGTTGGCCGCCTGGCTCGACGAGCACGATCTCCCCTTGGGCGAGCTCCGGACCGGAGGCGGCAGCCTCGAGGAGGCCTATCTCGAGGCCATGAAGACGCGCCGCAGCGGGCCCGGTAGCGGGGACGGGGCCGGAACCGGGGACGGACCATGAGGGCGCCGGGCCTGCGCCGGTTGGCCGCCCAGACGGGAGCCGAGGTGGGGATGACCCTGCGGCGGGGGGAATCGCTGCTGCTGACCGTGGCCATCCCCGTCGTCCTGGTCGTCTTCTTCTCGAAGGTCGATCTGCTGCCCACCGGCAGCCGGCAGCCCGTCTCCTTCCTGGCCCCGAGCATCCTGGCCCTGGCCGTGATGGGGACGGCGCTGGTCAACCTGAGCATCGCCACCGGATTCGAACGCGGCTACGGGGTGCTGAAGCGGCTGGGGGCCACCCCGCTCGGTCGGCCCTCTCTGCTCGGGGCCAAGATGGCCGCCGTGCTGGTGGTCGAGATCCTGCAGGCCGTCGTGCTGGTGCCCGTCTCGCTGGCCCTCGGCTGGCGTCCCTCCGCCGGGGGGATCGGTCTGGCCGTGGCCGTCGTGCTGCTGGCCACGGCCGGATTCGGGGGTCTCGGCCTTCTGCTGGCCGGGCTGCTCAAGGCGGAGGTGAACCTGGCCGCCGCCAACGGCCTCTGGCTGCTGCTTCTGTTGGTGAGCGGCATGCTGGCCCCGCTGTCGAAGCTGCCCGGCTGGCTGGAAGCGCTGGCCAAACTACTGCCGGCGGCGGCACTCGCCCAGGCTCTCCATAACACCTTGGGCCGGGGCTCCCCGGTGCCCGGCTGGGCCTGGTTGGTCCTGGTCGTCTGGGCCGTGCTCGCCCCGGTGGCCGCGGTGATGACCTTCCGATGGGAGTGATCTCCCCGACGGGACTGATCTACGTGGCCGTGGTCGGGCCGGGCCGGGCATCGGCCGGGGAGTGCCGGGCGGCCGAACAGGTGGGCCGGCGGATCGGCGAGGCCGGGGCCGTCCTCGTCTGCGGTGGCCTGGGCGGGGTGATGGAAGCGGCCTGCCGCGGCGGGCGGGCGGGCGGCGCGACCACTCTGGGGATCCTGCCCGGAACCGACCGGTCGGCGGCCAACGACTTTGTGGACGTGGCCGTGGCCACCGGCATCGGCGAGGCTCGGAACGCTCTGGTGGTGGCCACGGCCGACGCCGTGGTCGCCGTGGGTGGGGAGTTCGGCACCCTCTCCGAGATCGCCCTGGCCCTGAAGGCGGGGAGGCCGGTGGTCGGGCTCGAGAGCTGGGAGCTGCAACGCCGGGGCACGGCGGTGGCCGGCGTCCGGCGGGCGACAGGTCCCGACGAGGCGGCGGCACTGGCCCTGGCCCTGGCCGTCGGCGGCACGGCCCCTTAGGTCCGCTCGATCCGGGCGATCTCCGCCTCCAAGGTGGCCGCCTTGATGGGGCCGAGCACGGTCTTCACGATCTTTCCCTGGCCGTCGACGAAGACGGTGGCCGGATTGCCGGGGATGTCGAAGGTGGGGGCCACCCGGCTGAGGGCGTCGCGGCCGACGGGAAAGGCCACCCCGCTTTTACGGGCGAAGGCCAGGCCGCTGGCGGGGGCGTCGTTGTCGTCGACGCCGACGAAGCGGATCTTCTTTCCCGCCGCTTCGGTCTTGCGGGCCACCGTGGCCAGGATGGGCAGTTCGGTGTGGCAGGGCCCGCACCAGGAGGCGAAGAACGTCACCACCGCAGGCGGGTGGGCACCAATTCCTGTGAACGTGACGGTCAACCGAGGCCCCCCGCCCAGTCGGGGCAACGAAAAGGCCTGGGCCGTCTTCAAGGGTGCGGGCGAGAAGGAGACGAGGGCCAGCCAGAGAAGTCCGGCCAGCAGCAGACCGACGGCGAGGGAGAAGAGCCGTCGACGAACCCGGGCCGGCGCCGCCGGCGGCGCCGGGGGATCAGTGGAAGCGGACGAGGACATCGCCGGCCATGGCGGCGAAGAGCAGCGTCAGGTAGGTGATCGAGTAGCTGAAGAGCTTCATCGCCGCCCGGACGGTCGGCTGCCGGCGTAGCCGCAGGGCGTAGAGAAGGAAGCCGGCGCCGAGTGCAAGGGCGGAGACCAGATAGAGCAGACCCATATGGCCGACGGCGGCGAAGAGCAGGCTGATGCCGATCAGCAGGACCGTGTAGACGATGATCTGGCTCGCCGTCCGCTTGACGGTGGCCACCACCGGCATCATGGGCACCCCGGCCGCCGCGTAGTCGTCGCGGTACTTGATGGCCAGGGCCCAGAAGTGCGGGGGGGTCCAGATGAAGATGACGGCGAAGAGGACGACCGGCGCCCAGCCCAGCCGGTCGGTCACCGCCGCCCAGCCGACGAGGACCGGCACCGCCCCGGCGGCGCCGCCGATCACGATGTTCTGCGCCGAGATCCGCTTCAGCCAGAGGGTGTAGACGAAGACGTAGAAGGCGGTGGCCGAGACGGCGAGGACGGCGGAGAGAAGGTTGACCCGGCTCCAGAGTTCGACGAAGGCCACGGCCTCGAGGCTGAGGGCGAAGACGAGCGCCGCCCGTGGGGTCATGGCCCCGGTCACGAGCGGACGGTTCCGGGTCCGGTGCATCAGCTTGTCGATGTCCCGGTCCACCACCATGTTGATGGCGTTGGCCCCGCCGGCGGCCAGGGCGCCTCCCAGCAGGGTGGCCAACATCAGACCGACCGGGGGCACGCCGCGGCGGGCCACGAACATGGTCGGCAGGGTGGTCACCAGGAGCAGCTCGATGATCCGGGGCTTGGTCAGGGCCACGTAGCTGCGGATCTTCCCCGTGGCGACGACCGGCAGGGATCCGGACAGCGAGGTCATCGCCGCTGAGCCTACGGGTCGGGGCCGGGCCGGACAAAGCGTGTCCGGGCTGTGCGGCGCCTTCGAAGGGGTCCGGGGCCATCGAAGGCGGTCGGTGGCCACCGGTACCATTCGGGCGGTGCTCCCCGACGTCGGATCCCGGGCCTTTCTCCGCGCCAGCCGGGTGGCGCTCGGCCTGGTGGTGCTGAACGTCGTCTCGGGTGCGGCCGTCCGGCTCTCCGACTCGGGGCTGGGCTGTCCCGACTGGCCCGACTGCTCCCGGCACCGGCTGACCCCGCCGCTGTCGCTTCATCCGGCCATCGAATTCTCGAACCGCTTGGTGGTAGTGGTCCTCTGCCTGGTAGCCGCCGCCGTCGTGCTGCTGGCCCTCGGCCGGCGGCCCCGGCGTGGCGATCTGTGCTGGCTCTCGGCCGGCCTGATCGGGGGGATCCTGGCCGAGGCCGTCCTCGGCGGCGTGGTCGTCTATTCGAAGCTCAATCCCTATGTGGTGATGACCCACTTCCTGGTGGGGATCGGTCTGCTGACCGTGGCCGTCGTCCTGGCCCTCCGGGCCGGCCGGCCGGCCGGGGCCCACGGCTCCAGCCGCGGCGGCGGGCCCGGGGTGTCCAAGGTGACGGTCGGGGTCCGCCGGCTCGGTCGTCTGATGATCGGCCTTCTGCTGCTGGCCATCGCCGCCGGGACGGCCACCACCGGCGCCGGGCCCCATGCCGGGGGGAAAGGGGCCAGGCGGATCCCCGTCGCGCTTTCCGACATGGCCCGGACCCACGCCGAGATCGTGATCGTCCTGGCCGCCGCCACGCTGGCCATGCTCTATCTGCTGCAGAGGACGAAGGCGCCGGCGACGGTGACCGAGAGGGGCCGGTTGTTGCTCGGGGTGATGGTGGCCCAAGGGATCGTGGGCTACAGCCAGTACTTCTCCCACCTGCCCCCTCTGCTCGTCGGGGTCCATGTCTTCGGGGTCACCGTGCTCTGGACGACGATGCTCTGGTTCTACGACGGCTTCACCCACCACCCGGTCGTCACCGGCGAAAGGGGCCGGCCCGACGAGCGGGACCGGCCCGACGGCTCCACCGTTCTGCTCGGGTCGGATCGGTGAGAGAGGCGGTGGCGGGCTCGGGCCCGGGCCCGGCGGCCGCCCCGGTGGAGGTGGACGAGCCCACCGGGAACGAAGAGCTCCGGCCCGACCGGCCGTGGCTGGTGATCGTCTGGAACGATCCGATCAACCTGATGTCCTATGTGACCTACGTCTTCCAGAAGCTCTTCGGTTACTCGAAGGAGAAGGCCTCCCGGCTGATGCTCGACGTCCACCACAAGGGACGGGCCGTCGTCTCGTCGGGACCGCGCGAACGGGCCGAGCTCGACGTCTTCCGGCTGCACGAGCACGGGCTCTGGGCCACCATGGAACAGTCCTCCTGATGGAACAGTCCTCCTGATGGCCCGGGGCCGCTTCAAGCGCGACCGGCAGGGCCGATTCCGGCTGGGGCTGGAAGGTCCCGAACAACAGTTGCTGGCCATGCTGCCGGGCCAGGCGCTCGAGTTGCTGGAGAGCGAGGATCCCTCGACGGCCCGGGTCTTCCCCGTGGCCTACACCGACGACGCCCGGGCCGAGGCCGACTACCAGGAGATGATGGGCGCCCAGTTGCTGCAGCAGCACCAGCTCTCGCTCACCACCCTGGCCGCCACGGCAGCGGCGGCCACCATCGAGGAGAGCGAGATCCATCAGTGGCTCGACGCCGTCGAGGTGCTCCGGCTTGTTCTCGGTACGCAGCTCGACGTCTCCGAGGGCGGCCTCGAGATCGACGATGCCGATCCCCGGATCGACCAGTTCACCGTCTACCACTACCTCTCCATGCTCCAGGAGGAGATCGTCCAGGCCCTGGCCGACGGACTTCCCGACGGGGGCGACGAATGACGGCGCCGGCCGGTGGTCCGGCCAGTGGTCCGGGTGGCGGTGGCGTTCTGCCGCGACTGCTGACGGTGATGGGTTCGGGTGAGACGGCGCCGACGATGATCAAGGTGCACCGGGCCGTGGTGCAACGGCTGGGGCCGGGGCCGGTGCACGGGGTACTGCTCGACACGCCCTTCGGTTTCCAGACGAACGCGGCCGACATCGCGGCGCGGGCGGTCGACTACTTCCGCGACAGCGTGGGGGCGACCCTGGAGGTGGCCGGGCTTCGGTCGGCGGCTGACCTGGAACCGCCGGGCGGCGACGCGCTGATCGGCCGGCTGGCCGCCGCGCCCTTCCTCTTCTCCGGTCCGGGCAGCCCGACCTATGCGCTGCGGCAGTGGCGGGGCACCTTGGTGCCGGTGGTGCTGGCCGAGAAGTTGGCCCTCGGCGGAGCCGTCACCTTCGCCTCGGCCGCGGCGCTGGCACTCGGGGTCGTCTCCGTTCCCGTCTACGAGGTCTACAAGGTGGGCGAGGACGCCCGCTGGGTGGAAGGGCTCGATCTACTGGGCGCGTTGGGTCTGCACGTGGCGCTGATCCCGCATTACGACAACGCCGAAGGCGGGACCCACGACACCCGTTTCTCCTATCTGGGGGAGAAACGGTTGGCCGGTCTCGAGGACGAGCTTCCCGAGGACGTCTTCGTCCTCGGTGTCGACGAGCACACCGCCCTCTGTTTGGATCTCGACGCGGGCACGGCCACCGTGGCCGGAAACGGCGGCGTCACCGTCCGGGCCCGGGGCCGGTCGATCCGGATCGAGACCGGGAGCACCGTCCCCATCGACCGGCTGGCCGACATGGCCGATGAACTCGCCCACGCGACAGGCGACGCCGGTGCCGATGTGCGGGCCGGCGGTGCTGACGGCGGCGGCCGGCGCGGCGGAGCGGCGGGATCAGGCACCGACGGCGGCGGGAAGGCGACCGAGATGGTGACCGGTACTCCGGTCGCCGGTGGCGGCTCTCCTCTGCTCGAGGCCATCCGGGCGCACGAGGCGAGCTTCCGGGCCGGGCGGGCCGACGGCGACGCCCCGGCGATGGTGGGCGCCATCCTGGCGCTCGAGGAGGAGATGTGGTCGTGGCGGGCCGACACCCAGCAGTCCGACGAGATGGATCGCGGACGCGCCGCACTGCGGGCGATGGTGGCGGAGCTGGGCCAGGTGGCCGAGTCCGGGACGCGGGATCCGGCCGGTGTGATCGGTCCCTTCGTGGATCTGGCGTTGGCCCTGCGGGCCGAAGCCCGGGCCGACGGCCGCTATGGCGATGCCGACGCCGTCCGCGACCGGCTGTTGGCGCTGGGACTCGAGATCCACGACACGGCCGACGGGGTCACCTGGAAACTGTCCGGCTCCTGATCCGGGTTCCCGGAGGCACGGGTCTGGTGATCCGGCGTTCCAGGCTGGGGCTCGGGGTGGACCTGATAACCTGCGGACGCCCTGATTGGTCCTAGCCCCCATCGTCTAGCGGCCGAGGACGCCGCCCTTTCAAGGCGGTAACACGGGTTCGAATCCCGTTGGGGGTGCACCCGATGGGGGACGAACCAACCGGGGTCCTGTGGTGCAGTTTGGAGTGCACGCCGGCCTGTCAAGCCGGAGGTCGCGGGTTCAAATCCCGTCAGGACCGCAAGGCCTCGCTGTCGGGGGCCGAGAGATTTCGGTCGGGTAGCTCAGTTGGTAGAGCGCGCGCCTGAAAAGCGTGAGGTCACCGGATCGACGCCGGTCCCGACCACCGAAAAGTCCCAGGTCAGAGGTAGTGACCGGGGACGTCGTCTTTTGGCTGCCGGATTTCGTGCCCCACCCGTGCCCCACCGGAAACAGTTCTGGACGCAGATTGGGGTCCTCTTCGGGGTGGGAGTCGGCATCGCCAGCGACCGTCTGGGGTAGATCGGGGGGCTCGCTTCGGGGGTTCAGGCCGCCAAAGTCGGTGTCGGGCCGCGGCACCCCGTGATGTGTTTTCGGCAACCACTCACTCGCTCAGCCCCGCGTCCGTGACCATGCGCTCGAGGCCGTCGGCGATCTGACGATCACGATCAGCGGCGGCGTGCTGGTAGACCATGGCCGCCTGATGGCTGGCGTGTCCGAGCCGAGCCATCAGTTCCTTCGTGGTGGCCCCGGTACGGGCTGCCAGAGTCCCGGCGGTGTGGCGCAGGTCGTGGAATCGCAGCCCTCCGACGCCGACCTGCTCCGTCGCCGGAACCCATACCCGGAAACGGAAATTGCTCCTCTCGACGGGACGTCCGTCAGGGGAGGTGAAGACGTGGCTGTCCGGATCAGGTCCCACGAATGACTCGAAGTGCTCCTTTAGCTCCCGCACGAGCGGAGCAGGAATTGAAACGGTCCGACGACCCACTTCGGTCTTCGGCGCCTCCTCGATCACGACCCCTGATTCCAGTCGGAGCCGCTTGCGAACCACACAGACCGTCCGTCCGACCAGATCGACGTCTGACCGACGCAAGGCGGCGAGTTCACCTTGGCGGAGCCCAGCCAGTCCGGCCATCAGAACGAGCGCCCGATAACGAACCGGCACCACGCCGGCCAGAGCGTAGAGCTCTTCGAGGGATGCGAACCGTTGTTCGGGGTGTCGCTCAACGCCGCCTCGATCGATCCGGCACGGGTTCTTGAGGATCCGATCGTCGTTCACGGCTTGGGTCAGGATCTGTCGCAGTCTCGTATACGCCTTGGCGGCTACAGAGGGACTCCGCTGATGCTGCAGCTTCTGATACCACGCCCGTACGAGAGCGGGACTGAGATCGACCAGCTTGACCATCCCAAGAGCGGGGACGTCGGGGTCGATGAGCGGGAGGATGTGGAGTCGAAGCTGAGAGGCGTAAATCTCCCGGGTCCTCTTGGCCAACCCGACGCGATGTGCCAGCCATTCTTGTGCGTAGTCGTCGAGCTTGATCTCCCCGGCCCGTGGGTCGACACGCAAACCAGAGGCCCGATCGGATCTGTTCCCATCAAGCCACAAGCTGGCGTCGGTTTTGGTGGCGAAGGTGTCCCGGGCCGTTACCCGCCGTCCGTCGACGGTTCGGTAGCGCGCCTGCCAACGCCCTGACGGGAGCTTCCGAACGGCACCGAATTGCCGCTTGCTCATGAGCGGGCCTCACCGTGTCGAGGACCCGACTTCGGTCCTGCGCTATTTCTACGGCGCTTGCTGGCGATGGCCCTCGGCGCAAGGCGCCGGCTTGTGAGAAGGCAAACCGGCTTCGACACTGAATTTACCAGCCGGTGTGCTTCGATCGGTCCGTCACTTGCACTCGATGCCCTGCCAGCCACGTCCCGATTTCGGCCGGGTCGAAGCGGACGAACCGCCCCACCTTGATGAACGGAATTCTTCGCTCCTCGACGAGACGTCGTACATGTCGTGGCGTCGTGCGGAGCGCTTCGGCAACCTCGACAGCGTCGAGAAGCGCCGGGAGCTGTTGGCCCCGGGGAGCAACAGGCGCCCCTTGGTTCCGGGCGCTCATCGGTCCGGCTCCGCCATCTCGTCCTGGCGTTCTTCATAGGCGCAACGCCGGGCCAACCGTTCTTCCTCGGCAATCGACTCGGCCAGCCAGGCATCGCCGGCGGTCGTGTACCCCATCCCGACGAAGGTCCACGTACTGACGATTCTGGTCTGGTCGTCGTCCGTCCCTGTTTCGACGTCCGCTTCTGCACCGGCACGCTTCTCCGCCACCGTCCACTCCTGGCGGGTGGCCCGCAACGCAGCGAAGGTGGTCGAGAAGCGCCTCGACTTAGTGAGGCAGTGTCCCCGGTAGCCGGCTGTGTGGGCCCAGGCTCGAAGACGGAGCTCCTTGCCCTCCTCCTGTCCTCCGAGTCGCCACGCACTCTCGACCAGGCTGCGCAGGTGGGCCGGCAGTTCGAGAGCGTCCGGGATACCGGCCCGGAGCCGGTGGTCGAGCACACCGTGGTCGTCGGTGGACTTGGTGGAGTACTTGGCCAGGTAGGCGGCCGCCCGTCGCCGGCCGGCGTCTCTGTCGGTCACGATGGCCACGTCGAGCTCCCGGCCCCAGCGCACCCGGTCATCGGCGGTGGTCCGGGTTCCGGCCACGGGTGCCGACACCCGACGAGCGGCCAGCTCGAGGGCCGTTGCCAGCAGATCGGCGCTGAAGCGTTCCGGCGGGGCCGAAAGTCCGTCTCCCACGGCGTCAAGCCGAACGAGAGCGTGCAGGTGGACACTGCCCCGGCGCTGGAATTCGGCCACCTTGACGTAGCTCAGGCGGACCTCCTTGGCCACGGCCCGCACGCTCAGGCCGGCCAAGTTCCCGAGGGCCCGAAGGGCATAGATGGTGGTCCGGCGCCACAGCTCCGACACGCTGGCGTTGAAGAGCACGGCGGCGTCGTAGTCGTAGCAGGAGCGGCAGAGGGCTTGGCCAAGTTCTGGGTCATTTCCGGCTTGACGGCGGCCACAGCGAAGGGCCGTGCCATGGGGGCACCGTGGCCCCGACCGGTGGCAGCTCCCGTCCCGGCTCGTCCGGTGCACCACGCCGAAGCTGGGAGCGGTCAGGGTCACGAGCACCGCCGGATGGTTCGAGACTTCCTCGGGCATGCCCTTCCCGCCACG
Source organism: Acidimicrobiales bacterium (assembly GCA_035535015.1). Classification (GTDB taxonomy): domain Bacteria; phylum Actinomycetota; class Acidimicrobiia; order Acidimicrobiales; family UBA8190; genus Palsa-661. Next base: position 35,714 of record DATLQU010000063.1, read on the forward strand.
GAGACCGGCCGCCACCAATGCGAAGGCGTCGCCCCGGTAGATCGAGGCGCACGGGGGACAGAGCGTCTGGCGCCGGGTTCCGCACGCCTTCAGCAACACCCGGTCCGGTTGGCTGGACGAGTCGAAGAGCACTCGACCGGTACCGTCGGCCAGGGTCTCGACCACCGCACCTTTGAGCCGCACCGGACGCCGGCAGAAGCGCGCCCCCTGAACCTGGGATTCGAAGGCCTCGTAGCCGCCGGGGGCGGCTAGGCGGGCCAGGGCCTCCGGTAGTCGGGGATCACTAAAGAGGTCGCCGGCGGACGGGGTCACGCCGTACCGGCCAATGCGACGGGTGTTGCTCCAAGCGTGTCTGGCTCCATGGCCGACACCATGACGACCGACCCTCATCTGAACCCTCACATGAACATCATCTGAGAGAAAGATGGTCCGTGACCTGGCCTTCTGCCGCCGACTTTTCGAGCCTTCCGTCGAAACGGACGACCTCAGACGACGCCGTAGGTCACCTCAGATGACGTTTTGGGGTCCCCGGACGGCCCACTTCCCCGTCCAGCCCGGTCAAAGTGCAGTCCCATCCGGCCTCGATGGCGCTGACGCCATCGGCTGCTGCGCAGCCTCAGTTGTCGGCTGACGGGTGACCGGATCCGTGGTGTGCGACTGATTCGGTGGTACCCCCTCTGTGTCAACCTTGACTTGGACAGTTCCCCATCTGAAATGTCTGAGCAACGAGGGCGACCAAGGAGCCAGGAACGTTGGACGCGAAGAACACGGACAAACCCGCCGGTTTGCCGACGGAACCAGAACTGCCGAAA
>DATLQU010000064.1:0-3061 GCA_035535015.1 Acidimicrobiales bacterium
GGGAAGACATCCGTTTCCTCCTTGGTTGTTCGCTCCATCCGTGGAGCCCTGTACCGCCTCCCCGACACCGACCCCCAGAAGGGGCCGTGCAGGACGACACCGAGTCTTCGACCACAGTGCGTGGGCACTTGAGGGGAAATCGCGTATTTTCGATAGACCGCGGCCACGACACCGCGCATCTCAACGCCCACCCAAGTCCTCAAGCACCGACCACCACCGGTCGATAGATGCGGCGGGCGCCAGGACGGCGCGGCATTAGGGGGCCAGGGAATGGCCCGTCACTTGTTCGCTGTCGTCCACTGAGGTGTCATGAAAAACCGGCTCGGCATGATCGGCGTTCCCGCCGGTGTCATCGCCATCGTGGTCATGCTCGTCGTGCCCCTTCCGACCTTCGTTCTCGATGTCCTCATCAGCCTGAACATCGCCGGCGCCATGGTTGTCCTGTTGATGACCATGCACGTGAAGAAGCCCCTCGACTTCTCCGTCTTCCCGGCCGTGCTCCTCGTGGCCACCCTGTTCCGTCTGGCCCTGAACGTCTCGGCCACCCGACTGGTGCTTCTCCACGGCTACGCCGGATCGGTCATCAACAGCTTCGGGAACTTCGTGGTGGGCGGTCAGCTCATCGTCGGCCTGGTCGTCTTCCTGATCCTCATCGTCATCCAATTCGTGGTGGTCACCACCGGCGCCGGTCGCGTGGCCGAGGTGGCGGCCCGGTTCACCCTGGACGCCATGCCCGGTAAGCAGATGGCCATCGACGCCGACCTGAACTCGGGTTTGATCGATCAGGCCGAGGCCAAGCGCCGACGCCAGGAGACGGCCGACGAAGCCGACTTCTACGGGGCCATGGACGGCGCCGCCAAGTTCGTCCGGGGCGACGCCATCGCCGCCATCGTCATCACCGCCATCAACCTGATCGGCGGCCTGTCCATCGGCATCCTCCAACGCCACCTCTCGGTGTCCGACGCCACCCACACCTACAGCCTGCTCAGCGTGGGCGACGGCCTCGTCTCGCAGATCCCCGCCCTGCTCCTCTCCATTTCGACCGGCCTGGTGGTCACCCGGGCCGCCACCGACGACGAAGACTTCGGGACCGACCTCATCGGCCAGGTCCGCCGCCAACACCGGGCCATCCAGATCGCCGGTGCCGTCATGGCCGCCATGTCCATCGTGCCGGGCCTGCCCCACCTGGCCTTCCTGGTGGTGGGCGGCCTCCTGTGGTTCACCGGCACCCGGGCCGGGCGGGCCATCGGCCTCGAGGAAGTGGCGGCCGCGGCCGGACCCGATCCCGTCGTCCTGTCCCCGGACAGCCCCCAGGCCCTGGCCGCCGACATGCGCGTCGAGGCGCTCGAACTCGAACTGTCGGTCACCCTGGTCGACCTGGTCGACGTGGCCAAGGGGGGCGATCTGCTCGAACGGGTAAAGGGTCTGCGCCGGAAACTCGCCACCGAGCGGGGCCTCATCATCCCCCCGGTCCGCACCCGGGACAATGTCCACCTGACCAACGACTCTTACGCCATCCGGCTCCACGGAGTGGAGGTGGCGACAGGCATCGCCCCGGCCGGACGTTTCCTGGCCATCGGCGGCGGCCTCGACGTCGTCCCCGGCGAAGCGGTTGTCGAGCCGGTCTTCGGTCTGCCGGCCAAATGGGTTCCGGCCGAGCTCCGGCAACAGGCGCTGGTGGCCGGCGCCACCGTCATCGACCGCTCGTCGGTCATCACCACCCACCTCGGCGAAGTGGTGGCCCGTCACGCCGGTCAGCTCCTGTCGGCCCAGCAGGTGAAGACCCTCCTCGACTCGGTCAAGCAGACCGACCCGGCCGTCATCGAGGAGATGGGCGCGGCGCAAGTCACCCTCACCGACCTGCACCGCGTTCTCTGTGGACTGCTCGAGGAGGGTGTCGCCATCCGCGACCTGGTGCGGATCATCGAGGCCGTCACCGAACAGGCCCGTCAGGCCAAGGACCTGGAGATGATGCTGGAGGCGGCCCGGCGTGCCCTGGGTCCGGCCATCACCGCCGCCTTCGTGAAGGACGGCACCCTTCCCATCATGAGCCTCGACGCCCGCTTCGAGCGACAGCTGGCCGACGCCGTCCGACCGAGCGACAACGGCACCATTCTGGCCATCGAACCCGATGTCGTCGATGCCCTCGTCCGCGAGGTCGGCGCACTGGCCCGGCAGGCGGAGGAGCACAACCGCGACGTGGTCCTCATCTGCGCGGCCCGACTGCGCCCCTCGCTGCGGCGCCTGTTGGCCCCGGCGCTTCCCCGTCTCGGCGTCCTATCCGTCAACGAGCTCGGTCCCCAGATTAAAATTGACCGCATCGGAGTCGTGAGTGTCACACCAGCTCAAGTCGTTTGAGGGTCCGGACGTCCAGCTGGTACTGGACCGGATCCGTCGCGAGTTCGGACCCGACGCCAAGATCGACGGCGCCAAGAAGATCCGTGTCGGCGGTGTTCTCGGCTTCTTCGCCAAGGAGCACTACCAGGTGGTGGTCGAAGTTCCCGACCTCGTTCACCTTGCTCCCGGGCCCGCGGTGACGACCCCGACGCCCGACGAACGCCTTTCCCGACGTCAGCGCCGGCGGGCGGCGCAGTCGGCCGCGACACGAACGTCGGAGACCCAAGCCACATCTGGCACCGCGCCTTTCATCGCCGCACCTTCCCCTGTGGGCACCGCCGGCGCCGAGCTGGGTGCCGACGTCTTCAGCGCCATGGCCGAGTCGACCGATGACGTGAACGACGTCGCCATCGCCGCCGTCGCCGCCCCGCCGGAGAAGGTCGAGGCCTTCGACGCCGTACTCTCCCGGGTAGCCCACTCACTGGGCGACGCTCCCGCCGACGTCGCCCCGCTCCACGTCCCGGACCGGGGCCGCCGTCCGGTCGCCGAAGGGGTCATCACCGCAGCGGGCACGGCTTCCGTCGACGGAGCCACCCCGGACGTCGCCACTGCGGGCGGCACCGACTTCGACATGACCCCCGCCGACATCGGCCCCGCCGACCTGGCCGTGCCCGCCGACATCGGCCCCGCCGACCTGGCCGACATCACCTCGGGGGCCGCTCTC
>DATLQU010000065.1:0-8438 GCA_035535015.1 Acidimicrobiales bacterium
GGGAAGACATCCGTTTCCTCCTTGGTTGTTCGCTCCATCCGTGGAGCCCTGTACCGCCTCCCCGACACCGACCCCCAGAAGGGGCCGTGCAGGACGACACCGAGTCTTCGACCACAGTGCGTGGGCACTTGAGGGGAAATCAGGGATCAGAGCCGGAGACCGAGCGAACGGGCCCGAAAAACAGGGTCGGCCAGGCGAATATTTATCTTCACCGGGTCCGCGCCGGTGCCGATAGGAGAGGCGCCATGCGCCGATCCCCCGCCACCATCGTCATCCTCGCCTGGAACGCCTGGGAGTCAACGGAAGCCTGTCTCGACTCCTTATGGCCGACACTCGGAGTCCGAGATCAGGTGGTGGTGGTGGACAACGGCTCCACCGACGCCACCGCCCGCCGGCTCGGCCACTACCGCTGGGTCGATGTGGTGACCAACGCAGAGAACCACGGCTTCGCCGGCGGTTGCAACGACGGCGCCGCTGTCGCCCGGCACGACATCGTCGTCTTTCTGAATAACGACACGGTTCTGTCGGGACGGTGGCTCGATCCCCTGATCGTCCCTTTCGACGAGGACGGTCGGGTGGGTGCGACCGGGCCGCGGTCGAACTTCGTGTCGGGGCCACAGGTGGCCGAGGGTGCCTCGTATCTCCGCGGCGATACGCCCGGCATGCGCAAGTTCGCCCGCTCCTGGGCCCAGTCCCACCGTGGTCAGACCACCGAGACCGAGCGGCTCGTCGGCTTCTGCCTGGCCGTCCGACGATCCACCTTCGAACAGATCGGAGGGTTCGACACCGCCTACGGGATCGGCGGTTACGAGGACGACGACCTGTGCCGTCGCATCGTGGCCTCGGGCCAGCGGCTGCTCATCACCCACGAGTCCTTCGTCCACCACGACGGCCACCAGACATTCGACGCCAACGGTCTCGACTGGTACGCCGAACAGGAATCGAACCGGGACCGCTTCGAGTCACGTTTCGGTCTCGGTCAGTCCTGGCGCGATATCACCAAGGTCTCGGCCTGCCTCATCACCAAGGACGAGGAGGCCAACATCGCCACCTGTCTGGCTTCGTTGGGGGGGTTCGCCGACGAGGTCGTGATCTACGACACCGGGTCGACCGACGACACGGTGCGGATGGCCCGGGACCTGGGCGCCACCGTGGTCGAGGGCTACTGGGACGACGACTTCTCCCGCGCCCGCAATGCCGCTCTCGAACACTGCTCAGGCGATTGGATCGCCTGGCTCGACGCCGACGAGACCCTCGTCTGCGATGACCTTCCCGGTCTGCTCCGTCTTCTCGAACACACCGATCCTCAGATCGACGGCTTCTCCGTTCCCATCGACAACCTGACCGGCGTGGGTGTCGGCTCCGGTTTCGTCCATTCGGCGTGCCGCCTCTTCCGCCGGACGCGGTGCGAGTGGACCGGTCGGCTCCACGAACAGATCGCCGGCCGTGGCGACCACCGGGGCATCCGCCAAGCCCCGCTCGAAGATGCCCGGATCCTGCACACCGGCTACCTCGACGAAGCCATGCACAGCCGTAACAAGTCCGAGCGGAACCTCCGGGTGGCGCAGGCGGAAGTGGACCGGGCCGACGGCTGGGAGAAGGGCTTCTCCCTCACCAGCCTCGGACGCTCGTATCTCACCGCCGGGCGCTTCGAAGAAGCCTTCGACAATTGTCGACAGGCACTCGACCACACCGAAAACGCCATCACCCGACGCCTGGCCACCCGGACCGCAGCCGAGGCGCTCACCCACCTCGGGCGTCTCGACGAGGCCCTCCACTGGGTGGAAACCCTGCGGACCATCTCGACGTCGCCTCTCCAGCCCGACATCGCCGAGGGCAAGATCCGTCTGGCTCTGGGAGAGTTCCAGCAGGCCCTCGATCTTTTCGACCGGGTCGGTGCCCGCCAATTCGACGACGACGGCTTCGAGGTGGCGAACCACATGTTCGCCGTGGAACGGTCCCAGGCTCTCTGTGGGCTCGGACGAATGAGCGATGCCGCCGATGTCCTGCTCGAGGTGCTGGCCGACCAGGGCGTCATCGACGTCCATCTCGGGTCACTGATCGACACCATGCGCCGGGCGCGGCGTCCTTTCGACGAGCTGGCCGCCGCCATCCCCGCCGGCAAGGCCCCCCAATTCCTGGCCCAGCTTCTCCATCTCACGGCCGACACGGCGGACGAGGTGCTCGAGGCCTGCGTGCGGCAGATGGACGACACCCGGGTGGTCCTGGCCACGGCGGCCTCGCTGGCCCGTCACCTCCCTGTCGAACGCGCCCTCGTCTGGTCGGCCCGGATGCGTGACGTCGGATTCACCACCAACTGCCCGCTCGTCGCCATTGCCACCGGCGATGCGCCGGCACCCATCCGGGCTTTGGCCGCCGCCACTGCTTTCCGGGCCTTCGGCGACGACCGCGGGAGCGATGCCTTCCGGGCCGCCTGGCGGGCGGCCGATCCGCTCCAGCGCCAGACGATCCACTCCGAGGCCACCGCTGTCTGCCCAGAACTTGTCGATCTCGTGGAGCACGACGACGCCACTCGCGCTGCGGCCGCCGCGGCCGCCGCCGCCGCCGCCGCCGAGGATGAGTCCATCGAACTGAACGATCCCCGTGTGAGTGTCATCATCGCCTGCTACAACAAAGCCGAGCTGACCCTCGGTTGCCTCCAGAGTCTCCAGGCCACCACCGAGGCGGCGCTCTACGAGGTCATCCTGGTCGACAACGGCTCCACCGATGCCACCGTCAAACTGGCCGGTGGCCAAGAGTCTCGCTTCCGGGTCGTGCGCAACGAGGAGAACACCGGCTTCGGGCCCGCCTGCAACCAGGGCGCCGCCCTGGCCCGCGGCGAGTACATCCTCTTTCTCAACAACGACACCATTCTGTTGCCGGGATGGTTGGAGCCACTCGTCGCCGCGCTCGACGAAGATCCGGCACTCGCCGCCGTGCAGCCCAAGCTGCTCTACCCCGACGGACGACTGAATGACGCCGGCGGCCTCGTCTTCGGTGGTGGCGAGCCCTGGGTCTACGGCAAGGGAAGCCCCGAGCCCGACGCCCCGCAGTTTTCGTGTCGTCGCGCCCCCGACTATGCCTCCGGGGCCTGTCTCCTCGTCCGACGCGAGGCCTTCACCGAGGTGGGCGGATTCGACGCCCGCTACGCACCCGCCTATTACGAGGACACCGATCTGTCCTTCGCTCTGCGGGCAGCCGGATGGAAGGTGCTCTACGAACCGGCGTCGAAGGTGGTCCATGTCGAGGGCGGCACGGCCGGAACCGATCTGGGTCAGGGACTGAAGCAGTACCAGGTGGTGAACGCCGACAAATTCGCCCGGAAATGGGTGGACGAGCTGAACCACCGACCGCCGCTCGGCTCGAACTCCGTCGAGTCGTGGGCCCACCGGCCCCAAGGGGGCTTCGGCCCTGCCGAGGTGCTGCGTACCCGGGGCGAGACCACCGTCGACATTGCTCGGGCCGAAGCGTCGCAGGCGAAATCGGTCCTCGTCCTCGACCCTTCCATGCCCGTGTTCGACCGGGCCTCGGGAGGATTGCGGACCTTCACTTTGTTGCGGTCCCTGCGAGAGGCCGGCCACGCCGTCACCTTCTACGCCTTGTCCGGAAGCAGGCACTACGCCGAGGCCGTCGGCCGTCTGGGGGTAGCGTGTTTCGGTGGCGACCGCAGTGAGGCCACCGGTCGCGGCCCCGGCTATTCCCAGGCCGTCTGGCCTACCATCGAGCAACTTCTCGCCGTCTGGCACTTCGATGTCATCGTGGTCAGCCCGTGGTCCACGGCCGAACTGGTGATCGATGATCTCCGCCGCTACGCGCCGCGTGCCACCGTGATCATCGACACCAACGACGTCCATTTCCTGCGCCTCCAGCGGGCAGCCGCTCTGGTCGGCGGGCGATCGGCCGAAGCGGCCGACACCAAGAGGCGGGAGCTCTCCGTCTACCGCCGGGCCGATCGCATCGTCTGCGTCACCGACGCCGACGCCGAGGTCGTCCGGTCCGAGATCCCTGACGCCGACATCGTCATCATCCCGAATGCCCACGCCGACGTCGAAGCCGGTCCGGGATTCGAACAACGCAGCGGATGCCTGTTCGTCGGCAACTTCAACCATCAGCCCAACGGCGACGCCGTTCTCTGGTGGAGAAACGAGATCGGCCCCCGTCTGGCCGATCTGCTCCCCGGGGCCGAGCTCACGGTCGTCGGCAACGATCCTCTGGGCGCGGCGGCGGAACTCGCCGGGCCCGGGATCACCGTGGCCGGCACCGTCGCCTCGACCCTGCCCTATCTCCATCGGGCCCTGGTGTCGGTGGCTCCCCTGCGGTACGGCGCCGGCATGAAGGGCAAGGTCGGCGAGGCCATGGCCGCCGGCCTCCCCGTGGTGGTGACCACCATCGCCGCCGAGGGCATGGGCCTGGTCGACGGCGAGAATGCCCTGGTCGCCGACACCGCCGAGGCCTTCGCCGGCGCCGTCCAGCGGCTGTCGGGCGATCCTGAGCTCTGGCAACGACTCCGCGACGCCGGCCGCGCCCACGTCCTCGACCATTTCGGCATCGACCGCATGGGCCAGGGCGTGGCGGAGCTGTTCGACGGCGTCGGTTCCGCTTCCCCCCGCCCCCGTCCGGCGCTCGCCCCCACGTCCTGAGCCTCCGCCGCCCATCCGCGGCACGGCCGATCCCGCTCAATAGAGTCGAGGAATCGTGGACCTGAAAATCAAGGTGAGCGACGCCGCCGGCGCTGCGGTGGTTTCGGTGACCGGGGAACTCGCGGCCGAGACGGCACCTGCCTTCGGCAAGGCTCTCGACCATCTCTCCAGCAGCTCCCGGCCAGTCATGGTGGACCTCGAAGGGGCCACCGGTATGGACGGGCTCGGGCTCAGTGTCCTGGTCCAGGCCTTCCGCCGGCTCCGAGAGCACGACTGCGCCCTGATCGTGGTGGCCCCGCCTCCGGCCGTACGCAAGGTCATCGACGAGAGCGGCGTCGAGAACTTCATGCCGATCTGCCGCACCATCGAAGAGGCCGCGGCGCTGATCACGGTCATGCGTCGTCGGGCCTACGACACCGACGACGCCTACGACGCCACGCCGCGTCCAGCGGGACCTGAACTCAGCTGACCGGAGCCCGGTAGTACCCCTCGAGGGTCACCCGGTGATCGTCCATGCTGAGAGGCGGATTGATCCCCCGTCGGAGCCGGGCCACCAGGGCCGGATCATGGGCCAGTCGGTCGATGGCCGCCGCCAGTTGCCGAGGATCACCGTCGTCGACGAGAAGGCCGTTGCGCCCGTTCTCGACGATGTCGGGGATACCGCCCACCCGGGTGCCGATGACCGGCAACCCGGCCGCCAGGGCCTCGAAGACCGTCTGCGGTCCGTTGTCGTCCCAGCGGGGAGGAAGAACGGCTACGTCCGCCGCGGCCAGGACCGCCGGCAGATCCGCCTGGCTGAAGGCGCCATGGAACGTCAACCGGGAGGCATGGCCGGGCGAGAAGGTGCGGATGAGGGCGTTGATCGGCTCCACCAGATCCGGGGCGGCGCTGCCGTGGACATGGGCCTCGACCCTTTCCGGGTGTTCCACCAGACGCAGCGCCTGTAAGAACGACACGATCCCCTTGCGCGGTGTGAGCGTGCCGAAGAACACCAGTCGAAGTGGTCCACCCACCGGCGCCGGACTCGGCACCCGCGCCCCGCCCACCTCTCGCCAGAGCTCGACGGCGGCTACGGAGCCGATCCGGTCGACGGTCAGCAGGCGGCGATCGATGCCCTGGGCGGCGTAGATATCCGCTACCCGGCCGGACACGGCCAACAAGACGTCGCACGTGTTCAGCGCCTCAACCGCCACCCGGTGGCGTTCGCGGTAGTGCTCATCACCCAGGACGGTTCCGAGACAGTTCGAACACGAGCGTTCGAGAGGACCGTCGCAGCGCTCGGCGTCGGCGAAAAAGAGATCGTCACGACTGCAGATCGGGAAATAATTGTGCAGAGACGCCACTAACCGGGCCCCGTAACGCTTGGCCGCGCCGATAATATCGAATGACAGTCCGACCAGGTTGTGGATGTGGACAACCTCGGGACTCGTCTCCTTCAAAACGTGCTCGAAGGCCGCCGCACATGTCGGGTCGAAGGCCTCGCGCCCGGGATTCCACTTGTCGTGCATGTGGGACGGCCGGTTCTGCAAATGGATGTAGGGAATTCCGTCGATTCCGTTCACGGCCGGGTCGAACAGGGGACGTCCCGGTACCGACCGGTCGCTGGCACAGACGACCATGGGCTTGTCGCCCGCCTGCGCCTGGGAGAGCGCCAGGTTGTGGACGTAGACGACGGGGCCGCAGCCCATCCATTCGGGTGGGTAGCCCCAACCCACGTGCAGGATCCTCATCACACCACTCCAGTCCCCACGCGCGTCGCACGGCCCCGCGGGCCGTCGGCGATCTTCCGCCGGAAGACCGTCAGCGCGTGGGCGACGGCCTGGTCCATGTCGTAGTACCTGTACTCCGCCAACCGACCCGAGAACAGCACCCGGCCACCGAGCTCGGCGGCCGCCGCCGCATACAGCGCGTAGCGTCGTCGATTCTCGGGTTGGGGCAACGGGTAGTATGGATCGTTGTAGCCAGGTTCGTAGCCTTCGGGGAACTCGTGGGTGACCGTTGTCCGCCCCAGGTGTTGACCGGAGAAGTGGGCGTGCTCGATGATCCGCGTGTACGGCGAATTGTCGGGAAAGTTCACCACGGCCGCCGTCTGGTGGCGGTCGATCTCGAGTGTGCGATGTTCGAAGCGAAGGCTCCGGTACGGAAGTGCTCCGTGGGCCAGATCGAAGAACTCGTCGATGGGCCCCGTGTAGACCATCCGGTCGTAGCTCACCCGCTCGACCAACTGGCGAAAGTCGACACCCGTCTCCACGGTGATGCCGGGCTGATCGAGCATCCTGGACACCAGGGCCGTGTAGCCGTCGGTCGGGATCCCCTGGTACCGGTCGTGGAAGTACCGATCGTCACGGGAGACGACCACCGGCACCCGCCCGGTGACGGACCGATCGATCTCCTCGGGCCGGAATCCCCACTGCTTCGTCGTGTAGTGGAGAAACACCTTCTCGTAGACGAACTCTCCGAGGCTGCGCAGGGCGGGATCGGCGTGCTCGAGCAGCGTGAGCACCGGGATCCGGGACCCGGCGCCCACTTCCTTGATCAACCGCTCTTCGAGCGCGGGGGCAGCGCCCGGCAAGAGCGCATGCAATGTCGTCAGGTTGAACGGCAGGGGCACTGTGAGACCGTCGATCCGGCCCATCACCTTGTGGGTGTACGGCAGCCAGTCCGTGAAACGGCCCATATAGGACCAGACCCGGTCCGAAACGGTGTGGAAGATGTGCGCTCCGTACCGGTGCACCCTGACGCCGGCCTCATCGACCTCGTCGTAGGCGTTGCCGCCGATATGGGGCCGGCGGTCCACCACCAGAACACTTTGTCCCCTCTCTGTGGCGATCCGCTCGGCCAAGGTGGCACCGCTCAGGCCCGCCCCGACCACCATCCAGTCGAATCGCACCACCTCATTTCGGCAGGTGCGGAGACTGGGTTGAGCTGCATCGGCAATCGGATCGAGGTGACTGGCGAGCGAGCGCGGAGAGTGGCGGGCAATGAAGCAATCCCCCCGGTGACGATCTTCTCAAGGACTTTCCTTCCTTGGCCGATACCTGCGTCGGGCGCCATGCTCCCGTCCCGGCGCGCCTGGAGGTCCCATCCATCAACGAGCTCGGTCCGGAGATTAAAATTCCTGCATCGGAGTCGTTAGTGTCACCCCTGCTCAAGTCATTTGAAGGTCCGGACGTCCAGCTGGTGCTGGACCGGATCCGTCGAGAGCTAGGCCCAGACGCCAAGATCAACGGCGCCGAGAGGGTACGCGTTGGCGGGGTCCTCGGCTTCTTCGCCAAGGAGCACTACAGGGTGGTGGTGGAAGCACCAGACGTTGAACCCGATGGGCTGAAACCAGCGAGCACCCTCGGTCCGACCTCGCAGGGCGGCGACGTCTTCAGCGCCATGGCCAACGCCACCGACGACGTGAACGACATCACTCCCGACCCACCAGCTCCTCTGACCCCGGCACCTCAGCCGCCCGCCCGGGTCACCGATCCGCCACAACCCCCACCTTGGGTCCCGCCCGTCACGGCAGGATCCACTGACGACAGCGCTGGCTCCTTCGACACGGTTCTGTTCCGGGTGGCCGACACTCTCGGTGACTCCCCCACCGACGTCGGCCCGACCTTCTCGGACCCGAACATTGCTTTCGGAGTCGGGGGGGGAACGGACACTGCGGACGGAGCCACCCCGGACGTCGCCACTGCGGGCGGCACCGACTTCGACATGACCCCCGCCGACATCGGCCCCGCCGACCTGGCCGTGCCCGCCGACATCGGCCCCGCCGACCTGGCCGACATCACCTCGGGGGCCGCTCTC
>DATLQU010000066.1:0-100499 GCA_035535015.1 Acidimicrobiales bacterium
CAGGGGACCCGAACGTGCACCCCGCAGCGGGCCAAGATTCGGCCCCTCACCAGGGCGAAGACGATGGTGGGGCTAGCTGGAATCGAACCAGCGACCTCAGCATTATCAGTGCTGCGCTCTAACCGGCTGAGCTATAGCCCCATCTACGAGAGCCCTCCCCCACCGGGCGGGTCGTTCTCGTGGGTGACAGGTTAGCGGTACAGCGCCGAAGGCCAGAATCGGCGGACGGCGGACCCTCCGGGCGAGCCTGCTCAGCCCTCTCCGTCCTCGTCCTCGGCGAACACCGCGGCCACGGCGGCCACGGAATGGCCGGCGTCGAGACTCATCAGCCGGACACCCGTGGCGTCGCGTCCCTGCGCGGCGATCTCGCGGACGGCGGTGCGGATGACCACCCCACCGGTCGACACCAGGAGGATCTCGTCGTCGAGACCGGCCATGAAGGCGCTCACCACCCGGCCCCGGACCGCCGTCAGCTTGATGGCGCGAACGCCCTGTCCGCCCCGACCCTGCCGGCCGAAGTGGTCGGTCTTCGTGCGCTTGCCGTAGCCGGCGTCGGTCACGATGAGGACATCGGCGTCGGGTCGGACCACGTCCAGAGAGACGACCTCGTCACCCGACCGGAGCCGCATGCCCCTCACCCCGGCAGCGTCGCGGCCCATCGGGCGGACGTCTTGCTCCGAAAAGCGGATGCCACTGCCATTGTGGCTGACCATGACCACGTCGTCGTTGCCCGACGTGGCCACCACCCGCACCAGTTCATCACCGTCGCGCAAGGCGATGGCGATGAATCCCTCACGGCGCGACTTGTCGTACTCGGTGAAGGCGGTCTTCTTCACCTGACCCTGCTTGGTGGCGAACGTGAGGAATCCACCCGAGTCGAAATCACGGGTGGCCACGATGGCCTGGATGGTCTCGTCGGGGGCGAGGGGCAGGAGGTTCACCACCGCCGTACCTCGGGCCGTGCGTTCCTTCATCGGGACTTCGTGAGCCCGCAGCCGGTACACGCGACCTCGGTTGGAGAAGAGAAGAAGAAAGGCGTGAGCCGAGGTGTGGATCAACTGGTCGACGAGATCTTCTTCTTTGAGCCGGGCACCCTGGACGCCGCGTCCGCCCCGGCCCTGGGTGCGGAACGACGCCCCCTGGACGGCTTTGATATACCCCGCCCGGGTCATGGTGACCACGAGTTCCTCGTCCTCGATGAGGTCCTCGACACCCATCTCCCCCGGGTCGTGGGTAATGCGGGTCCGTCGTGGGTTGTCGTACTTCGTCTTGATCTCGGTCAGTTCTTCAGAGATGACGGCGCGCAGCTTGGCCGGGTCGCCCAAGATGGCCTCGAGCGCGGCGATCGTCTCGCGCAATTTGGCCATTTCCTCTTCGAGCTCGGACCGACCCAAGCGGGTGAGCCGGCCGAGCGTCATGTCGAGAATGTGGATGGCCTGGTTCTCGGAGAACGAGAACGGTTCCGCCATAAGCGCTTCGCGCGCCGCCGGACGGTCGTCCGAGCCGCGGATGGCGGCGATGACGGCGTCCAACATGTCGATGGCCTTGAGGAGCCCCTCGACGATGTGCGCCCGGTCGCGGGCCTTTCCCAACCGGTATTCCGACCGGCGGGTGACCACTTCGACCTGGTGCTCGACATAGTGGAACACGCACTGGGCCAGGGTCAGGGTTCGGGGGACACCGTCGACCAGGGCGACCACGTTGACCCCGAAACTCGTCTGCATGGGCGTGTGCTTGTAGAGGTTGTTCAGCACCACGTTGGCGTTGGCATCACGCTTGAGTTCGATGACCAGACGGGCCTGGCGCCCTGCCGAATCGTTCTGGGTCCGGCTGATTCCGTCGAGCTCCCGGGCGTGGACGAGGTCGGCGATCTTTTTTTCGACCACTTCGACGGACGTCTGGTACGGAAACTCGGTGACGACGATCCTGGTCGCCCCCCGCGACTCCTCGATCTCGGCCACGGCCCGCATCTTCACCGAGCCCTTCCCCGTCCGGTAGGCGTCGAGGATTCCTTGCCGGCCGAGAATGGTGGCGCCGGTGGGAAAGTCCGGGCCCTTCACGAACTGCATCAGATCGTCCGAGGTGGCGTCCGGGTGTTGGACGACGTGCAGCGTGGCGTCGATCACCTCTCCCAGGTTGTGCGGGGGGATGTTCGTGGCCATGCCCACGGCGATGCCCTGGGAACCGTTCACCAGGAGATTCGGAAACCGGGCCGGGAGGACGACGGGCTCCTCGTTCGAGCCGTCGTAGTTGGGAACGAAGTCGACGGTCTCCTCGTCGATGCCGGCCAGCAACTCCAGAGCGAGCGGGGCCAACCGGCATTCCGTGTAGCGCATGGCCGCCGGTCCCTCGTCCGGCCCGGTACCGCCGAAGTTGCCGTGCCCGTCGATGAGAGGGTGCCGGAGGCTGAAGTCCTGGACCATCCGCACCAGGGCGTCGTAGATGGCCATGTCCCCGTGCGGGTGGTAAGTGCCCATGACCTCGCCCACGACCTTGGCGCACTTGGCGTGCGGTCGGTCGGGCCGGAGGTTCTGGCTGTCCATCGAGTACAGGATCCGGCGGTGGACCGGCTTGAGTCCGTCGCGCACGTCGGGAAGGGCCCTCGACATGATGACCGACATGGAGTACTCGAGGAACGAGCGCTCCATCTCCTCTTGGATCTCGATGGGCTCGATCGAACCCGAGGGCGGGTCCGGCACGTCGGTACCGGTGCCGCCCGACCCGGCGTCTCCCGTCCCCCCGGCGCCCCGTTTGGCCATCGTCTCTCATCGTCCCTTCGTGCGTCGTTCTTGGTGCGGTCAGCGGCTCGCCCGGCCGGGGGCCGTCCTCAGATGTCGAGGAAGCGCACGTCCTTGGCGTTGCTCTGGATGAAGTGGCGACGCAATTCGACGTCGTCGCCCATCAGGACCGAACACACCTCGTCCGCCACGGCCGCCTGTTCGACGGTCACCTGCAGCAGTGAGCGTCGGCCGGGGTCGATGGTGGTGTCGCGCAGTTCGTTGAAATCCATTTCACCGAGTCCCTTGAGGCGCTGGAACTCCTTCTGGTGGTTCGGGTGCTCCTCGAGGAACCGCGCCCGGGCCACGTCGTCCTTCAGGTACACCTTCTCTTTGCCCACCAACGTCGAGTACAGCGGCGGCTGGGCCACGTAGACGAAGCCGCCTTCCACCAGAGGCTTCATCTGGCGGAAGAAGAAGGTGAGGAGCAACGTCCTGATGTGGGATCCGTCGACATCGGCGTCGGCCAGCACGATCACCTTGTGATACCGGATCTTCTCGACGTCGAATTCCTCGGCCAGTCCGGCGCCGATGGCGGCGATGAGTGCCTGGATTTCGGCGTTCTTGAGCATCTTGTCGATGCGGGCCCGCTCGACGTTCAGGATCTTCCCCCTGATGGGGAGGATGGCCTGGGTGCGGGGACTCCGGGCGTCTTTGGCCGACCCCCCGGCCGAGTTGCCCTCCACGATGAAGAGCTCGCTCTCGCGCGGATCACGCGACGAGCAGTCGACCAATTTGCCCGGCAGCCCGGCGCCGTCGAGAGCCGACTTTCGGCGCGTCAGGTCGCGCGCCGTCTGGGCCGCCATCCTGGCCCGGGCCGCCGTCGTCGACTTCTGCACGATCTGATTGGCCTCACGCGGGTTCTCTTCGAGCCATTCGGCCAGCTTCTCGTTCGTGGCCCGCTCCACCAGAGATCGGATGGTCACGTTCCCGAGCTTGGCCTTCGTCTGCCCCTCGAACTGCGGGTCGGTGAGTCGGACGGAGATGATGGCCGTCAATCCCTCTCGGATGTCGTCGCCGTCGAAGTTCGGGTCCTTCTCCTTCAGGGTGCCCTTGGCCCGGGCGTAACGGTTGACGACGTTGGTAAGGGCCTTGCGGAATCCCTCTTCGTGCATACCGCCGTCGTTGGTGGAGATGCCGTTGGCGAAGGAGTGGATCGACACGTGGAACCCGGTGTTCCACTGGAGCGCGATCTCGACTTCCTGGTCGTTCTCCGACTGGCCGAACGAACACACCTTGCGGAACAGCGATTCTTTGGAGGTGTTCAGATGCTTGACGTAGTCGACGATGCCCCCCGAGTAGCGGAAGGTGATCTTCTGCTCACGGTCGGCTCTCTCGTCGGCGAACCGGATTTCGAGGCCCTTGTTCAGAAAAGCCATGACCTGAAGGCGCTCGAGAACGGTCTGGGCCCGGAAATCGGTCTCCTCGAACACCGACGGGTCGGGCCAGAAGGCCACGGTGGTGCCGGTGCGGTCCTTCGGGGCCGGGCCAGTGACGTGGATGGACTCGTGTATCTCACCGCCGTCGGTGAAGACGGCCAGGTGGTGGTCCCCCTCGCGGTCGATCTCGAGAATCAGCTTGGTGGAAAGGGCATTCACCACCGAGACCCCGACGCCGTGCAGTCCGCCGGAGACCTTGTATCCCGATCCGCCGAACTTCCCGCCGGCGTGGAGAGTGGTGAGGACGAGCTCGGCTGCCGAACGATCGGGGTATTGGGGACTGGGTCCGGTGGGGATCCCCCGGCCGTTGTCCTTGACCCGGCATCCGCCGTCGGCCAGGAGGGTGACGTCGATCTGGGTGCAGTACCCGGCCATGGCCTCGTCGACGGCGTTGTCGACGACTTCCCAGATCAGGTGGTGCAATCCGGTCGGACCCGTGGAACCGATGTACATGCCCGGGCGTTGCCGGACAGGCTCGAGACCTTCGAGAACAGTGATGTCGCTGGCGTCGTAGGAGGACGCGCGCGTCTTATCGACCTCTTCCGGCTCAACTTTCAGCGCCACAAACGCGCCCTTTCAAATCCTCGAACGTGTGGGGGAAACGACGCGACGAAGGGCTGAAATACAACCTTCCGTCGTGCGGTACCGATGGCCTCCAGTGTACCAGGAGGCTGTGCCGGCTCCTCGCTCTGACGGGCCCGTGGAGGCCCCTCGGAGCCGGCTCCGAGGAGGCGCGAGCGTCGATGGTCACGCCGTCAGGCACGCACCCGAACCTCGAGGCGCACCGGGGCCCCGTCGGCACCGAATTCGGTGGCCACGCGCTCGAGGATCTCCGGCGCCAAATGCCGAATCTGCGTCGCCCACGCCGGATGGTCGGCGCTCACGACGAGGGTCCCGGCCACCAGGCGAAGCGGCCGGACGTGAACAGCCATGGCTTCGCCTACCAGCTCTTCCCAGCGTCCGAAGACAACGGCGATCAGGTCAGGGCGACCGAGACCCAGCCGCCCGGCCACCGCACCGAGGGCTTCGGCCATCGGCACCGGCCCGCCATTGCGGCCCCGGTGGTCGAATCGGCCTCCCCCGGTCACGGGTGTTCCGTCCCGGTGGGTTCCATCCCGGTCGACAGCGTGCCCCCCTCGACCCGCACCACACGGTCGGGCGTGACGGCCGCCGGTGGATCCACGGCGGTGGTCAGAAGCACCTGACCCGCCGGCAGTTGCTCGACGAGGCTGGACGACCGCCGGGCGTCGAGTTCCGAGAAGACGTCATCGAGGAGAAGCACTGGTGGTTCGGTGGTGGCACGTCTCCGCAATTCGTGGGTGGCCAGGCGCAGCGCCAGCGCCACACAGCGTTGCTCGCCCTGGGAGGCGTGCGTGCGCGCCGGTCCCGGGCCGACGGCGATCTCCAGCTCGTCGCGCTGAGGTCCCACGGTTGTGATCTGACGACGTAGATCCTCGGAACGCCGGGCCGAGAGAGCATCGGCAAGATCTCCCTCCCATGATCGGCGGTACGTGAGGGTGATCGGCTCCGATGAGCCGGCCAACTGCCCGTACGCGGCGGAAACGAGGGGCGCCAATTCCGCCACCAGGGCGTCGCGGGCGTCCGCCAGCTCCGAGCCCGACGTGGCCAGTCGGTCGTCCCAGACGTCGAGCGTAGCCACGATGTCGGCATCCAGTCGGTGACCGGCCTGGCGCAGCACCGAGGCTCTCTGACGCAACACCCGCTCGACATTGGATGTGAGGAGCTCGAATCGGCGATGCCGGTCCACCAGGACCTCGTCCAGGTAGTCGCGGCGTCCAGAGGGGCCTTCTTGAACCAGGTCCAGATCGTCCGGAGAGAACACCGTTACTCGCACCGCGTCCACCAGGTCGGCACGGCGGCGGACAGGTTGTCGATTGACCTGTGTCCGCGCCATCCCCGTTGCCGGCAACTCGGCCTCCACCAGGATCCGTCGTTCCCCCACGAGCGTTTCGGCCCGGAGAACAGCCCGCGCCGCTCCGGTTCGCACGAGGACGTCGCGAGGCGCTCCCCGCAACGATCGCTGGGTGGCAAGCCAGCCCACCGCCTCGAGAACAGACGTCTTGCCGGCGCCGTTGGGACCACGTAAAACGGTCAGACCGTGGGGATCGGGTTCGACACACGCCTCAGTGAAGCAACGGAAATCGGTCAGCCACAGTCTGGTAATGGCCATGCGGACCTGGCGGGACTGACATTTACGAGACGCGCATTTTACGAGACGCGCACGGGCATGAGGAGGTACCGGTAGTCGTCGTGATCCGGCGCCCGAACGGTGGCCGGCTTCGTGGCGTCGAGCGTTTCGAGGACGACCTCGTCACCGAGTACGGCTTCGACCCCGTCGATCAGGTAGCTCGGGTTGAAGGCGACGGTCAGCTCCTCGCCTTCGTAGTCGGCGTCGACGTCCTCACTGGCGTGCCCGACTTCTTGTGAGACCACGGTCAATTCGACACCGCCGGCCCGCATGGACAACCGCACAGGAGTGGTGTTGTCGCGCACGAGGAGGCGCACACGTCGTAGTGCGTCGAGCAGAGATTCCTTGCCCACCCGGAGTTGATTGGGATAACTCGGCGGGATCAGCTGCCGGTAATCGGGGAATTTCCCGTCGAGTAGTCGTGTCATCAGGCGGACGCCCGACGCCGTGAAGGTGGCATCGAGGTCGCTCACCGAGAAACCCACGTCGCTGACGGCGTCGTCCCTGTCCTTCCCTGCGCTTTCCTTCCCCCCGCCGGTCGGGAGAAGCCGCTGGAGCTCAGTCAGGGCCCGGGCCGGGATCAGGATCTGGTCGGTACCTTCCGGCAGAGGACCGGTACCGGTGAGGTCCCGGAGGGCCAACCGGTACGAATCCGTGGCCACCAAACGGGTCCCGGCCCCTTCGGCGGCCACCAGGACCCCCGTCAACAGAGGCCGGGCGTCGTCGTTCGATGCCGCCCGCACCACCTGACGTAGCGCCTCGGCCAGGGCTGCCGACGGCAATTTCACCTGATCCGGGCGCGGATCGGGCAGGACGGGAAAGTCCTCCACGGCGAAGGTCCGCACCACGAATCGTGAACGGGCAGCCGAGATCTCCACTTCGTCGTCACCGCCCTCGAAGGTGACCGCACCCGGTTCCAGGGACCGGACGATATCGGCGGCCAGGCGCGCCGGGGTGACCACGGTGCCGTCATCGAGTCCGATGGCCTCGATCTCGACACGGACCGTCAGATCGAGATCGGTCCCCACCACGGTGAGCCGGTTGCCCACCACGTCGATCCGGATGCCCGAGAGCGCGGCCGCCGTGGACCCGCGAGTGGTCACCGCCCGCCCAGCCGTCGTCAGCGCCTCCACCAAGGTGTCGCGTTCACAACGAAACTTCACACAAGGCCCCTTGCTCTTTAACTAATTGAATTCTGACAGTGACAGTAATAAGGGTTGTGGATTGTGGATAACAGTCCGTTATCCGAGGCCAGAAGGCATCTCGGCGTCCACCGTTCATCCCCAGTCGTCCACCGCCGCGCGGCGTGATCGATCAGATGGTCCCCGTCATCCCCGGTGAGGGTACCTGTATCCACAACCTGAGAAATCTTGCTCACAGGGTCATACACCGCTCTTGATGTGCAGGATCAGCTCGGTCACCTGGTCGTAGATCTGGCGGCGTTCCTTCATGAGGGAGGAGATCTTGTCGACGGCATGCATGACCGTGGTGTGGTCGCGGCCACCGAATTCACGGGCGATAGCCGGATAGGAGAAGTCGGTCATCTCCCGGAAGACGTACATACCAATCTGGCGGGCGATGACCAGGGGTCGGCGTCGACTCGGGCCACAGAGGTCGTCGACGGTGAAGCCAAAGGTGGAGGCGGTGGCCTCCAGGATCATCCCCGGTGTGATGCGGCGGGGTTGGCCGGCCAGGAGGATGTCGGAAAGGACGTGTTCGGCCAGGTCACGGGACAAAGGTTGGTGGTTGAGGCTAGCGAAGGCGCAGACGCGGATCAGGGCGCCTTCGAGCTCACGGATATTGCCCTTGACGTTGGCGGCGATGAATTCGAGGACGTCGTCGGGGACAGGAACGGGCTCGCGCTCCGATTTCTTCTGCAGAATGGCGAGACGTGTCTCGAGCTCGGGGGGCTGGACGTCGGTGATGAGGCCGGAAAGGAAACGGCTGCGGAGCCGGTCTTCCAGGGTGGCGATCGATTTGGGCGGCCGGTCTGAGGTGAGAACCACCTGCTTGGAGGCCCCGTAGAGGTGGTTGAAGGTGTGGAAGAACTCCTCCTGTAGGGATTCCTTGCCCTCCATGAACTGGACGTCGTCGATCAACAGGACGTCGCATTCCCGGTAATGACGCTTGAAGGCGGCGGTGGTGTTGTTGCGGATGGCATCCACGAACTCGTTCATGAAGGTCTCGGTGGAGACATACCGGACATGCCGACCGGCGAAATTGTCGCGGACGTAGTTCCCGATGGCATGGAGGAGGTGGGTCTTGCCGAGACCGGCGCCGCCGTGGATGAACAGGGGGTTGTACGACCGGGCCGGCATTTCCGCCACGGAGAGCGCCGCTGCATGGGCGAAGCGGTTGGACGAACCGATGACGAAGGAGTCGAAGCCGTAGCGGGCGTCAAGGCCTCCGGCCGCAGCATCGTCGGGCCACCGCCGTCGTCGACCGGAATTGCCGCCCTGAGAAGGGCTTGTGTCGGTCTGGTCGGTGGGGACGGAGGTCATTTCGTCGGGCGCGGGTTCGACGACAGCGGCCGGAGCCACGTCCAGCCTGACGGTGACGTGCTGAGCGGCGACGTCGGAGACAGCAGCGGCGATGAGCCCCAGAAAGCGGTTTTCGATCCGATCCCGAACCAGGGTGCTGGGTGCGGTGAGGACGAGGAGGTCGCCGTCGAAGGCCTGGGGGACGAGCCCCGTCAACCAGGTACGCCAGGTGGCGTCCGACACCTGCTCCCGGAGCGCGTCCGCACAGCGCTTCCACAGGTCGTTTGTGTCGTTCACCAGGTCCTCCGCCCTCCGATCGCCGGATTTGTCCACAAGGAGATCCACAGGTGTGGATTGCTCGGAAGTTCGTTCCCGGCCATGTGGGCGGGATGTCCGGTGGCCCCGGGGAAGGAGGGCTCCTCAGCCGGGCGGATCTCAATGGGGAGAAGCGACCGGTGTGCCCGCACGGTACACCGCCTCCACAGGGGCTGCTAGTGCCGATTGGAGGAACTCCGGGGGCTGTCGCCTGGTCGGGCTACGGGGACTCGCCTAACATCGAGGATCACTACTCAGGGCGATTCCGTGCGGATCCGCACGGCGCTCGGCTGGCACCTCTCCCCCGCCAGCCCAGGAAGGAACGAAGGGACGTGAAGAGAACTTACCAACCCAACGTCCGGAAACGGGCGAAGAACCACGGATTCCGGCACCGTATGTCCACGCGGGCCGGCCGTGCCATCATCCGGTCCCGCCGTCTGCGGGGCCGGAACCGCCTCTCCGCCTAGGCCGGGCAACCCCGGAGTGGTCTGGCGCATTCGCGACCGCTCCACCTTCGAGGCGTTGCGTCGATCCGACCACCGTGCCCGCCGTGGGCCGGTGCTGGTGACGTACGCCACGGTCGGTGAAGCGGTAAAACCCCAGGTCGCTTACGCAGTTGGCAAGCGGGTGGGCAAGGCGGTGGTCCGGAATCGGCTCCGGCGGCAGCTCCGAGCGGCCGTGGACAGCACGGTCGACCTGCCCCCCGGTGCCTATCTGGTGGCGGCCGACCCGGTGGCATCTGAGCTTTCCTACGAGGATTTGAGGACGAAAGTGGCAACAGCGATGACAGCGGCGAGCGCGGACCGGCGACGGTGAGCGCCATCACCGCAACGCCCCCTTCGGCCGTCGCGTCATCTCGGCCTCACCCCGTCGGCCGAGCGATCAGCCGGGCGATTGGCCTCTACCAGCTATTACGTGCCGGGCGGCCTTCGCCGTGCCGTTACCTGCCGAGCTGTTCGGATTACGCGCTGGAGGCCGTGGAACGTCACGGACCCGTCCGCGGCGGGGCCCTGGCCCTGCGCCGGATCGCTCGCTGCCACCCCTGGGCGGGTCATGGCGTCGACCCGGTACCGGAGTAGGGGGACGCCGTCGTGTTGAGCCTCGTCCACGTCCTCGGGAGCACCCTGGGCAACATCTTCCATCCCCTGTACACGCTCATGGGGACCTTGATCGCGTTCTTCTACGCCGTCATCCCCAACTACGCCGTGGCCATCGCTCTGCTCACGGTGGTGGTGATGGCGGTGACCGCGCCGCTGACGGTCAAGAGCACCAAGTCCATGGTGGCGATGCAGAAGCTCAGCCCGGAGCTGAAGAAGCTGCAGCAGAAGTACAAGGGGGACCGCCAGACCCTCAACGAAGAGATGATGAAGCTCTACAAAGAGCATGGCGCCAATCCGGCGGGTGGCTGCCTGCCGATGGTGGCGCAATTTCCGGTCTTCATTATCCTATATGGAGTTATCAAGGGCCTTGCCAACACGGTCACAAAGGGAAATCCCCTACCCACGGCGAGCGCACCCCACGGTATTTGCCACCAAGCATTGTGTGCTCTTCCCCGCTATATCGGAACGAGCACGAAGCTGTACACGAATCTGGTCAAGAGTCCCGGAAAGATCAATGCTTTCGGGATAAATCTGGCGGACAAGGTTCTGGGCCACCACTCGGTGGTCTCGGCCCTCCCCTACGCCCTTCTTATCTTGATTGCCATCGGTCTTCAATACCTCCAAATGCGGCAACTTAATAACCGAAATCCTCAGTTCGCAAAGTCCAATCCACAAGCGCAAATGATGCAGCGGTATATGCCCCTTATTTTCGCAGTTATTTACGTAAATATTGCCGCCGGAGTAAACGTCTACTTCATTGTTTCGAGTATGTGCCGCATCGGGATTCAGGAGGCGATCTTCCGATCGGGCACGTTGGATAGGGCGGCTCCGGCCGCCGAGGGCGTCCTTCCCTCGAGCGGCGGGAAGGACGCCGCGCCCCGGCGACGGACGATGATGGAGCGCCTGGCCGATCTCCAACGCCAGGCTCTGGAACAGAAGGAAGTCCAGGAACGGGCCAAGCGGGGAATGACGTCGGGCGAAGGCAAACCCACCAACCAGGGCCGGACCCCCACTCTCCCTGCCGGTGATCAGAAGGGTCCCTCGACCAACGGTTCCCCCAAGGAGCCCTCTGGTGGAGCGTCCAAGAACTCCGGACGGTCCACAGGTTCGAACGGTGCCAAAGCCAACGGTCAAGGCTCGGCCCCGAACGCGAAGAACACGACCGGCTCCGGGTCCAACGGCTCGGGTGCCAAGAAGCCGACGCATCCCCGCTCGAAGACGAAGCGGGACAGGAAGGATCGATAGCGGTATGGAATGGGTCGAGACGACGGGACGCACCGTCGCTGAGGCGAAGGATGCCGCCCTGGATCAATTGGGCGTGGACGATGCCGATGCCGAGTTTGTCGTGGTGACCGAGCCGAAGGCCGGGTTGTTCGGGAGGATGCGTGGGGAAGCCCGCGTCCGTGCCCGCGTCCGTCCCACCAGCCCGCGGCCCAAGCGCGCCCGGTCCCGACGGCCGGCCCCCGAGCAGCGACGCGAAGGCGGTAACCGGGGGGGATCGCGAGCCGCGTCCCGGACCGCGACGGTGGCCGACTCCCCTCCCACCGAGATCGACGAGACCCTCACCGGCGGTACGCCGGCCAGGAACGGATCGAGTGGCCAGGGCACGGGGTCGCGGAACCGGCGGCGCGGATCGCGTGGCGGAACCGGTCGTTCCGGCGGCGCCGAGAGGGCCTCTCAGGGGTCTACACACGCTGGCGGGGCTGGTTCCGACAGAGAACGCCCAGCACGCGGCGGGGAGAGGTCTGGACGGTTTGACTCAAGCAAGGAGGCGAACGTGGGTGAAGTCCTGTCACTGCAGGAGCAGGGGGAGTCGGCTCGGGAGTTCATTGAGGGTCTGATCGAGGAGCTCGGACTGGAAGCGACCGTCTCGGCCCGTGAGGTGGATTCCGAGACGGTCGAGGTGGTTGTCGACGGTCAGGAACTGGGGGTCCTCGTCGGACGTGGGGGAGCCACCCTGGGTGCTCTGCAGGAGTTGGCTCGGACCGTGGTGCAGAGTCGTACGGTCGGTCCGACCGAACGGATCCTGGTCGACGTCGCCGGCTACCGGGCCAAGCGTGCCGAGGCACTCCAGCGGTTCACCAAGCAGGTGGCGGACGAGGTCCTGGCCAGTGGAACGGAGCAGGCCATGGAGCCCATGCTGGCCCCGGACCGGAAGGTCGTCCACGACACCGTGGGTGACATCGAGGGGGTCGAGACCCGGTCCGAAGGTGAAGAGCCGCGTCGCTATGTCGTCCTTTCCCCCCGGCCCACCGGCGCTGCATCCTCCGACGGCGACGAATAGCCAACGCCCCGATTCATCGGGGCACAGGCAGCCGATCCTTCCCGGGCGGTGGGCTCGGTGAGTGTCGGTTCTCGTCCCGACGTCTCCCCGTCGTTGCTTGACGCCCTTCGTCGATCGCGGGAATGGGGATTCCTCGGAGACGGCCCCGTGGAGTCCCATGTGGCTCACGCCATCGGCTTCGCCGAAGCCGCCGAAGCCGCTCCGGACGTCACGCCGACCGGCGAACGCAGCCTTGGTCCCTGGATGGATCTCGGCTCGGGAGGTGGCATTCCCGGGCTGATTCTGGCCAACCGGTGGCCGGACCGGGAGGCCGTCCTGCTCGACAGCAGCGAGCGCCGCACCAGCTTCCTCTCCCAGATCATCGCTGACCAGGGTTGGGATGACCGGGTGACCATCGTGACCGATCGAGCGGAGTTGGCAGGCCGGACCGCCGCCTACCGCGGTGCTTTTACCCTGGTCGTAGCCCGCTCCTTCGGATCCCCGCCCGTTACGGCCGAGTGTGCGGCGCCCTTCCTCCGCCGGGGCGGCGTCCTGGTCGTGTCCGAACCCCCGCACTCGAGCGCCAGGAACGAACTCGACGAAGTGCGCTGGCCCGAGCAAGGGCTTCGGATCGTGGGATTGACCCGCCTGTCCCTCCGCCGGGGCGAGTTCGGTTACGCCCTTCTCCGGCAGGCAGAAGACTGTCCCGATCGCTTCCCTCGTCGTGTGGGTGTGCCGGGCAAGCGTCCGATCTATGGGACCGGAGGCGACTGACGGCAGAAGGCAGGAGGCAGAGAAATTCGCTGACCAGCCGAAATGCCCTCGGGAGGCTCGATGTTTCACGTGAAACATTCAGGCGGTCCCCTCCGGCAGCCGGCAGGGCCACTGGGTCCCTACCGTCGGGAATACCATGTTTCACGTGAAACAAACGAGGAATGCGTCTGTTAAAGCTTGACCCGGCGGGTATGGATGGGAAGTATGGGTCAGGTGAATCCGAACCATCTGAAGAGTTGACGGTGCGCGTCCGGATCAGAGGTCGAGATCAGCGTCCCGACCAGGCCAAACGGGATCCCAAAACGGAGGACGGCCCGAAAATGGTGGGAGAGGGGCCCGTCGAGGGTTTGCCGGAACCCCGCTCCGACGGAAGTGCCGGGGAATTCCCTCCGCAGGCGGCCGACGCTCCACAGCCGGATGTCCGGGAGAGCGCGGAAACAGGCCAATCGGCAGCCGAGGGTGATGAGACGCGGAACGAGGCGGGAGAATCGGTGGAAGAACGAGTCGTGGAGCGACAGGCGACCAAGGGTCGTCAGGTCACCGAGGAGGAACCGGTTCTCGCCGAAGACGGGCCAGAACCCGTCGCCGCCTCACCGGGCCGGGCCGTTCTCCCCGAGAAGGACACCCGGGGGGTGGTGGCTGAAGAGGGTGAGGTCCAGAGGGGACCGTACATTCCTCGACCGATTCCGAGAATTCTGGCCGTGGCCAACCAAAAGGGCGGCGTAGGCAAGACCACGACAGCGGTCAATCTCGGAGCCGGCCTGGCCGAGCTCGGGTACCGAGTGCTGGTCGTCGATCTCGATCCCCAGGGAAACGCCACCACGGGCCTGGGGATCGACGCCAGGTCCTTCGAACTGTCGATGTACGACGTCCTGATGCGGGACGTCCCCCTGGAGGACGCCGTCGAGCCGACCAGCATGAAGAATCTCTTCGTGGCCCCCGCCACCATCGATCTGGCCGGCGCCGAGATCGAACTCGTCCCCAGCTTCAGTCGGGAATTGAAGCTCCGCAAGGCACTGGAAGCCGTCTACGGGGACTTCGAGTTCATCCTGATCGATTGCCCGCCATCTTTGGGGCTGATAACTGTGAACGGCCTGGCCGCCGCCGACGAGGTCCTGGTGCCGATCCAGTGCGAGTACTACGCCCTGGAGGGTCTCGGCCAGCTTCTCCGCAATGTTCATCTGGTTCAGGCCAATCTCAATGACAAGCTCGAGGTCTCGACCATCGTGCTGACGATGTACGACGCCAGGACGAAGTTGGCGGAGCAGGTGGCCGATGAGGTGCGGTTGCATTTCGGGAACAAGGTGTGCCGCAACGTCATACCGCGCACCGTACGCATCTCAGAGGCCCCGTCGTTCGGGCAACCGATCACGGTCTTCGACCCGACGTCTCGTGGGGCCATCGCTTACCGGGAGCTAGCCAAGGAGGTCAGTGGTGGCGAGGCGTAGCGGATTGGGCAAGGGTCTCGGCGCACTGATCCCGGCGGAGGTGGCGAGGGACCGGAGCTCGACCCTGCGGGAGGTGTCGATCTCGAGCATTCGCCCCAATCCTCTCCAACCGCGAACACACTTCGACGAAGAGGCGATGACCTCCCTGGCGTCCTCCATCCGCGAGGTCGGAGTGTTGCAGCCGGTTCTCGTCAGGGAGGCGGCGACCGACGACTATGAACTGATCGCCGGCGAGCGTCGGTGGCGGGCCGCCCGTCGGGCCGGCCTGCAGACGATGCCGGTTCTGGTTCAGACCGTTTCCGACGTCCACAGCCTGGAACAGGCGCTGGTCGAAAACTTGCACCGCGAGGACCTGAACGCCCTGGAAGAGGCCGCCGCCTTTCAGCAGTTGGTCGACGAGTTCGACTACACCCACGAACAGGTGGCGGCCCGGGTGGGCAAGAGCAGAACAACGGTGACCAACACCCTCCGCCTGCTCCAGCTCCCGGCCGGCGTCCAACGGGCGCTGGCCGATGGCACCATCAGTGCCGGCCACGCGCGTGCTCTGCTGGGAACCCCGGATCGGACGTACCAGGAGGATCTGGCCAAGCGGGCCGTGGCTGAAGGCCTCACCGTGCGGGCCGTGGAGGAGTCGATCCGTCGTCACGTCCAGGACGCCGAGGCGGAAACCACGGACGCCACCAACGGAGCGGTCGCACCGAGTGTGGACCCGACGGGGGCGGACGCCAAACCCGCGGGCGGTGCAACGGTCATCGAGACACAAACCCGACGCCGCTTGCCGGCCCCCGGGGTCCTCGAGCTCGAGGACCTGCTGTCCAATCACCTCAACACGCGCGTCAAGGTTGACATGGGGGCCAAGAGAGGGCGCGTTCTCGTCGAGTTCGCCACCCTCGAAGACCTGGAGCGCATCTACAAGCTCATGGTTGGTGGAGGAACGATTGAGGTCTGACCCCACCGAGTCTCACGTAGAGTGGTCGAGGTGAGGGGATCTGTGCCTAGAAGGGACCACTCAACGTGGGAATCTAACGGTCGATGGAACGTGGAGTGTCATCCACAACCTGTGCATGAGGCTGTGGACAGTGACCTTGGGAGTGGTCGACTCTCGACCTCGAGTGGCCCGGACGGACCTCGAGGTCATCGGGCTTCCCGAAAGGCTCAGTCGACGGGAGTGACGGCCCAGATGGTGAGGGCCTCCACGATGGCGTGGGCCAGGGCGGCCACCCGGGCGACGACGGTGGCCGGGGGTCCCACCTCGCAGATGACAGCCGGCATTCGTGTTTCACGCAGGACGGGCAGGGACATCCCCGTCACCCCGTCGGCCGGGATCTCGAGAGCGACGGCGGCCAGCGACTGGAGAAGTTCGGCCAGCCGGCGCCCGCCCGCCGACTCGTAGCTGTAGCCGGCGTAGTAGGAGGCGGAACACCTGGTCCGGTCCGGGTCGAGCCGCAAGCCCACGTAGGCCTCCACCTGAGCGGCGTTGGCCGCCGCCGCCTGGAGCGAGCCGTCCGGATGCAGCAGGGGCAGCACCTCGGCACCAGCGGCTCCCAGCTGCCTCCGTACGGCGGTGACGAGCACGTCGAGGCCCCCCTCCTCACCGATGGCCAGCCTGCGGCCGAGCAGGGTACGCGGCGCATGGCGGAGGCGTTCCCGGTCGCGCACCGAGCTGACCAGCTCGGGCTCGGGATGACGGGGCATGACCCGCTTCAGCTCCCGCAAGGTGGAGGCGCCCAGGATGCCGTCCACCGGCAGGCTCACGTTGCGCTGGAAGTCGGCCAGGGCCGAGGAGGTGAGGCCCCCGAAGATGCCATCCACCCGACCCGTGTCGAAGCCCAGGGCGGAGAGGCGTTGTTGCAGGTCAGCGACATCGTCTCCCCGGAACATCGGTGCGTGGAGATAGAGGAACCGGTCTCCGAGGCGCAGGCCGGCCTCGACCAGGGCCCCCCAGGTCTGCTGGCCGCAGATGCCGTCGACCCTTAACCCGCGGCGATGTTGAAAGGCCTGGACCGCCGCGGCCGTGCCCGCGCCGAAGAGGCCGTCGGTATCGGGAGGGCACGGCAGACCCACCGCGCCGAGTCGTTGCTGCAGATCGGCGACGGCGGCGCCGAGGTCACCGGCGCGCAAGGGAAGGACAGACCCCGGGCTTACAGGTACGCCTGCAACTCCTGCAGCAGCTGCGCCTTGCCACGGGCGCCCACCACCCGCAATTGGGGTTCCCCGTCTTTGAACAGGATCATCGTCGGGATGCTCATCACCTCGTACCGGCGGGTGATGTCCAGGTTCTCGTCGATGTTCAGCTTGGCGATCTCGATCTTCCCCTTCTGCTCCCCCGAGATCTCCTCGAGGATGGGGGCGATCATCTTGCATGGACCACACCACTCGGCCCAGAAGTCCACCAGTACCGGCGTGTCGGCCGACGTGACATGTTCGTCAAACGTAGCGTCACTGAGTGTTGCGATCCCCTCGCTCATGAAGTGCTCCTTCCCCCGCGTGCCGGATGTCGGGCACGCACATCGAACAGACATGTAACACCGGGCGCAGCGGTCGCATTCCAGGGGGACCATCTGCCACCCGGACCGGGTCCGGTCCGGCGTCCTCAGCCGTGGTCCACGGCCTCGAGCCAGCGCTCGGCGTCGATGGCGGCCATGCAACCCGAACCGGCGGCCGTGATGGCTTGGCGATAGACGTGGTCCTGGACATCGCCGCAGACGAAGACCCCCTCGACATTGGTCCGCGATCCCTCGGTGGTGCGGATGTAGCCGGCCTCGTCCACGTCGAGTTGACCGGCGAACACTCCACTGTTGGGCACGTGCCCGATGGCCACGAACACTCCGGAGAGGGGCAGATGCTCCTCCTCGCCGGTGACGGTGTTGCGCACCGAGAGCCCCGACACCTTGGCATCGCCCAACACCTCGTTCACCACCGTGTCCCAGCGGAAGACGATCTTCTCGTTGGCAAAGGCCCGGTCCTGCATGATCTTCGAAGCCCGCAGCTCTTTGCGCCGGTGGATCAAGGTGACGGATCGGGCGAAGCGCGTCAGGAAGACCGCCTCCTCGATGGCGGAATCACCTCCCCCGATGACGGCGATGTCCTGCTCACGGAAGAAGAAGCCGTCGCAGGTAGCGCACGTCGAGAGGCCGTGTCCGAGCAGACGGCTCTCGCCCGGGACGTCGAGCATGAGTGACCGCGCCCCGGTGGACACGATCAGCGCCCGGGCAGTGAGATCCGGCTCCGACTCGTGGGCCGCGTCCGTCCAGATCCGAAAGGGACGGCCGGAGAGGTCGACCCGGGTGGCCTTGCGGGTGACGAAGGTGGCGCCGAAACGGGCCGCCTGGTCACGGAAGCGCTCCATGAGCTCGGGACCCATGATCCCGTCGACGAAGCCGGGATAGTTCTCCACGTCGGTGGTGAGCATCAGTTGCCCACCCGGCTGGTCGCTCGTCGATGAGGGTTCACCCTCCACCACCAGGGGTTTAAGGTTCGCCCGCGCCGTGTAGATGGCGGCCGTGAGCCCGGCCGGGCCCGACCCGAGGATGATGACGTCGTGGCTCTCGGACATGGTCAGGGGGCCTCGGCGTCCCGGCGGGGACGGCGTTTCGTCCAGGCCAGGATCCCGATGGCGGTGAAGAGACCACCGACGACGGCGTCCGAAGCCCAGACCCGGTTGCGGAAGGCGTAGACGTCGAGAAGGCGCACCACGGCCACCGAGAACAGGATGCTCACCAACAGGGCCATGGTGGCCACGAGAACTCCGAAGACCACGGCCCGGGCGACGATGAGCAGAGGGCGGATGACGCGGTCATGGGCGACGGTGACGACGCCCTCGACCATGTCGACGACACGTGTCTGCCACGCCCCGGCGTCCTCGGGACCCGCTGATGCGCCCGCACCCTGGTCATGCATGGTCCCGAGACTAGCCGGGAGCCCAGATCAGCCCGCCGTGCGAGCCACCTGGAAGCATACGCCGACGGTGCCCGGTCCGGCGTGGCTGCCGATCACGGGACCGAGGTCGCTCACCACCATCTCGTGTTCGGGATGGGCGGAGGCGAGTATCGACAGCAGCTCGTCGATGTCGTCGGCTACGCCGTTGGCCACGCCCAGACGTTCGAGAGGCCCGGCCTCGAGGGCCTTTCCGGCCAGGTACTGAAGGGAGCGAGACCGGGTCCGCTGCTTGGACTCGACTTCGACGACCCCCTCGCGGATCTCGATGACGGGCTTGATGGACAGCAGGGATCCCATGAGATGGGAGGCGCCCCCGATGCGGCCGCCCTTCTTCAGGAAATCGAGACCTCCGAGGACGCCGTAGACGTGGGTCCGGTCCCGCAGCGACTCGATCTCGGTGACGATGTCGTCGAGGCTTCGTCCGTCACGGGCCATGTCGGAGGCGGCCAACGCCAAGAGGCCCTCTCCCAAGGTGACGCTTTGCGAGTCGACCACCTTGACCGCAATGGGCACGGGAAGATCGGTCGCCGCCGTGGTGGCCGCCTGGAAGGTGGCCGACAGACCGGAGGAGAGCGTGATGCAGATCACCCCGTCGGCGCCGGCCTCGGCGGCGTCGATGTAGGCCTGGCGGAAGGCACCGGGAGACGGCGCCGCCGTCTCGGGCATATCGGGCCCGGTGATGACCCGGTCCCAGAATTCCTTCACCGACAGCTCCTCGCGGTCGACCAGTTCCTCGGATCCGAAGCGGATGGCCAACGGCACCACCCGGACGTCGTGGGCTTCGGTCATCGACGGGTTCAGGTCGCAGGCACTGTCGGTGACCACCTGGATGTTGGCCATCGGCCTCCCTCTGGTCGTGGCGCCGGCGTGCGCCACGGACGCGAGTTGCTTACGCGCCGAGTCTGCCACGGTCAGACCCCTGGGGCCCCCCACGTCGTGTCGGCCCGAGATTCGGTGGTCGTCGCGGCGGTCTCCCCGCCGGCGGGAGCGGGGCCGGTCGCGGGGGAACGCCCGATCGGCCCCGCCGCTGACGACCGGGTGGATCGGTGCCGGGCGACGGCCCCCGTCGCGTCGGTGCCGGCGGCCGTCCGCGTTGGCCGAGACCCCCGAGAACTCCGGCGGCCAGGACGAAGGCCCCCGTTCCCGCCACCCCGCCCACCGCCACCCGGAGCAGGAGTCCGACGCTCGTCTCCGAGGCCGAGATATTGCTGCCGAGCGCGGCGCCCACCACGAGGGCAGCGGTGGACAGAGCCACATGGGCCAGAGGCCCGAGGACGAGGTCGCCGTCGAGACCGTGTACCTGGGTACGCAGATGGATCAGGGCCACCACCGCCGACACGGTGTACGCGATGGTGATGGAGACGGCGATGCCCCGGACGACACCGAGGGGTCCGACGAGGGCGACGGCGGCCACGATGTTGATGCCGTTTTCGATCACGTACAACCAGAAAGCCGATCGCAGGTCCTGCACGGACTGGAGCACCCGGACGGCGTAGAGGAAGACGCAGAAACCGGGGAGCCCCAGGGCCAGCAGGGCGAGGGCGGTAGCCGTGGGAATGGTGGCCGCCGCGTCGGTGGCCCCGTGGGCCAGGAGCAACGCCACCAGGGGATGGGAGAGGATCAACTCGCCGGCGGCGGCCGGCACGACGACGGCCAACATCGTGCGCAGTCCGGTCGCCATACGCCGGCGGAAGGCGACCAGGTCGTGGCGCGCCCACAGAGAGGTGAGCTCAGGAGCGGTGGCCGTCATGACCGAGACGGCCACCACCCCGTAGGGGAGTTGGAAGAAGGTCCACGCATATGTGTAGGCGCTCACGGCCCCCCGGACGTGTCCGGCCAGCGTCAGTACCACGATCAGAGCCACCTGATTGGCCGCCACCAGGCCGAAGGTCCAACCCGACAAGCGCAGGATGGTGCGGACCGCTTCGTGGTGGAAGTCGGGTTTCCAGGTCAGGCGCAGCCCCGCCCGGCGCAGGCTCGGCACCATGAAGCCGGCCTGGACCACCACACCGGCGGTGGTGCCGAGCCCGAGTAGCAGCAACTGGCCCCGATGGGCGGAGAGCCCGCCGATGCTGCGCTCGGCGTGCCCGACGGTGATGCCGTAATAGAGCAGGACGGCGATGAGCACGAGGTTGTTGGCGATGGAGCTGAACATCGGCGCGGCGAAGCGTCGCCGGGCGTTGAGCAGCGCCGTCCCCAGGCTGATGAAGCCGTAGCCGGCCAGCTGAGGCACGAAGAGGAAGAGCAGCTCCGTCGCCACCCGCCGGTCCTGGGCCGCTTGGGCGGAGTGGTTCAGAGCGGTGGTGGCGTCGATGACAAGAGGGGCCACGGCCAGGAACACGACCGACGCCGCCCCGATCACGATCAGCGTCACGCTCGTCACCGCCGATATGGCATTCCAGGCCTCGTCGTCGCTCCGGGCGGTCAGTCGTTGGACGAAGACGGGAATGAACGTCGCCGACACCACACCGCCGAGCACGATGTCATGGATGATGTTCGGCATGGTGTTGGCCAAGTTGTACGCGTCGCCCAGGTGGCTCGTCCCCAACGCGTAGGCCAGAGCGATGATGCGGATGACCCCGGTGAAGCGCGACAGCGTCGTCCCCACGGCCATGACGGCGGTCGCCCGTCCCACCCCCGAACCAATGTCGTCGCCGCCCATCCGGGCAGCGGGGCCGACGTCGATCGCCGCTGTCGCCGGCGGCTCGGCATTCCCCGAATCGGCACCGCCCCCCGAATCGGCACCGCCCCCCGCATCGGCACCGCCCCCCGAATCGGCCGGAACGTCGGTGGCGACGGCGTCGCCCCGGGTGTCGGCCTCGCCGGTGTCGGACAGGTCGGGGGAACCGATAACGACGACATCGTCGGTCTCGTCGAATTCGTACCAACGGCGGCCGCCCGGGGGCGGCTCCTCGGCGTCGGTCATGCCGGGGTCGCCGGGCGCCGGCGATGGGCACCCCGCCGGGTCCGCCGGCCGCGCCAGATGGTGCGTCCCCACCAACCGAGGAGAACGACGGCGGCCGCCGCCGACAGGGCGATGGCCACGGCCGAGGTCGACATCGAGCGGACGGTGAGCTGGCCGCTCGTCAATTGCAGGCCGCCCTGGGGGCTGTCCAGGGTGACTGTCAGACGGAAGTCGCCCGAGACACGTGACTGCATTTCGACATAGACGGCGTTGGTGCCGTGGACGAATGTGCACTGCATCGACACGCTCGACTGCGCCGAGACGCTGGAGGTATTGGCCGCGCCGGTGACGACCGGAATGGCGCACTGCGTGTTCGGGGCCTGGGCATTGGCGGACGAGAAGGCGATCTTGTCACTGGTCAACGAGAGGACGGCCTTCACCGGGTAGGGGGCGCTCTTGATGACGGTGATGGGGACGCTGCCGGCGCTGGCCGTCAGACGGACCTCGCGTGACGTGACCGAGAGCAGGGCCAACTGGGCGGCCAGGGCGGCGCCGAAGTGGGCCACCTGCCGGTTCCTCCGGGCCGCAGCGAGTTGCTGCGACTCTGCTCCGAGCAGCATGTCGTTCAAGCCGGCGGCCACGGTCGCCCCGGCGGTGCTACCGGCGACGGCGGCCGAGAACCCGGTCCACTGGAGCCGGGCCGCTTTGATGGCCCGGGCCGGCAGGCCGGCGGCACCGGTCACCACCGCCGGTCGACGGGTGGACGGCTGGGTGACGCCGGCCACGGCGCCACCCACGGGGACGTCGGAGAACAGCGTGGCCAGGGTGACGGCTCGGACCATGGGATTGTCCTGCAGGCCGTCGAGGAGATCGGTGATGACGGCAGGATCGACGGCCCCGGCCGCCGGCACCACGGCCGCCACCCCCCGGGCGCTCTGGGTGTTCGGCGCCTCGTAGTAGTCGAGCTCGAGCTCGGCCAGGAGCTGATCGGCGGCCAGGGCCGGATCGGCGCGCGAGGACGAGCGCAGGCGCGACGAGATGTCCGAATCGGAAAGAACGGCGTCGCCGGCGCTGCCTCCGCTCAGGGTGAAGCGCCGGCTGGGCGTGGTGGAGGAGGTGGGGCCGGCGACGGCGGTGGGCGCCACCACCAGGTGGTTGTAGCCCAGGGTGGCGAGCGTGGTGATGGCGCCGGCGTCGAGCGGCGCTTCGGTCACCCAGGCGTTGTCGGCGGCGCAGCCGCTCGTCCGCAGACCGGGGATGGCACTCAGTACCTGGGCGCCGCGATGGACCTGTTCGGGGATCTCCGAGGACAATCCCGCCGTGTCGAGGGCGCCGGCGTCGACGGGGACGAACGAACTGCACAGGGTCTGGCGACCCGGGTCGGTGGTGAGCGAGACGAGTGACGACAACGCCTGACGGGACCTGTCCTGGCGGTCGGCGGCGAGGGCGGCGGCCGTCGCCGGGCTCGGGAGCAAGGTGACCGGCACCGCGGCGCGCGATCCCGAAAGCGATCCCATGAGGGCGGTCAGGCTGGCCAGCGACGAAGGGGTGACGGCGGCGGCCGTGTCTGGTGGAGAGGTCGGGGTCGGACTCAAGGCCAGGGGGACGACCAGGGCGAACCGGAGAGGCTCGATGTCGGCCGAGGGATCCGTGTAGACGAGGTAGGTGAGGAGCCGGGACACGACGGCCCCGTCGGCCCCGTCGGTGAGGACGAGCCGGACCGGGTAGACCCCACCACAGGAACCGAGGCTGCAATTGAGATCGGCGGTGAAGGGGCCGGTTCCCGTTGCGCTCACCCCACCGGCGGCCACGGGAACCGAGAGGTCGACGCCTTTCTGCGGGTCGGCGGCGTCGGGGGAGAGCGAGGAGAGGGGGATGGGCGCGTCCGACCGGGCGATGATGCTCCCTACGGGGGTGCCCCCCAGGGTTTCGTCGAACTCCGACGGGTCGACGATGTGCCGGTAGACGGAGATACCGAGGGACAGGTTGGTGCGGCCCACCCCTCCCGGGACGCCCAGCCGGAGGGAGAAGGGGCGGCCCGGACCGGCGATCGTGGGGGGCGCCAGAAGAGTCAATCCGGCTGTCGGCGAACTCGAGCCGGTCGACGAGGTGGCGGTGCCCGTCGGCGACGAGGTGCCCGCCGCCAGGGCGGGGGGTGCGGGGAGGGCGACGGCCAGGACGACGAGAACGGCCGGCATCCGGCCGACCGCCTGCCGCCACCGGGCTCGGCCAACGCGGTACGTGCGGTCACCGCCGCGTGCGGGAGCCATTCTCGCCTCGGTCCGGTCCACCTCGGCGTCGGAGCCTACTGGTCGAACCGTCGGCCGGGTCGGCCACCGGCCCCCGGCGACGGTTCCGGCCGTCCGCCGTCTCAGATGCCGAAGCGGGCGTTGCGCACGGCGGCGACAGCCTCCGACGGCCCCCCGAGCTCGACGTGAGCGGCATCGCCGCGGCCCCAGAGATAGAGAACGATCTCACCCGGACGACCGGTGAGCGTGGCCGTGTGCTCGCCGCGCCGTGCATGGACGACGCGACCGTCGACGTGGATCAGGTCGAGTCCGGTGGGACCGAGGGAACGGGTCATGAGCCGCGCCCCGCGCCCCACGGACCGCCACAGCGCCTCCTCGACGACGGCGATGTCGGCCATCGGGCGCGGCGTGGTGTCGCCGGATCCCCGCCGGACGTCTTCGTGGTGGATGAAGTACTCGCCCATGTTCATGGCGGTGTCGAACGGCCGCAGCAGAGAGGGCGGACCGCGGCGGACGAGAGCCACCAGGCCGTCATACGACTCCGACGTCGACATGCGCTTCATCGTCTTGGCCAGCCCGGCGGCGAACGGCCCGGGGAGGACGAGGCCGAGGGCGGCCAGGGGCTTGCGTTCGCGCACCACCAGATGGGTGGCCAGGTCGGTCGTCGTCCAGCCCGAGCACAGCGTCGGCGCCGCCGGCCCGACACGGGTGAGCAGATCGCACAGCGCCGTGCGCTCGGAGCGATGAGGGGCGATGGCCATCCGTCGGCACGCTACGGCGGAGCCGACGCGCGGTCAACGTCGGCCGCTGCCCGGGCCCCGGGGCACGGCGCACTACCCTCGGCCCGGTGATCCCGTCACGAGCGCAGGCGCTGGTCGATGCCACCGCGGAGCTGGCCGCGCTCTTCGACGACGCCGGTCACCAGCTGTACGCCGTCGGTGGTTCGGTCCGCGACGTGTTCTCGACCGACGAACCGTCGGACGACGCCGACATCGACCTGACCACCGATGCCCGGCCTGAGCAGACCGAGAAGATCGTGGGTGGCTGGGCCGACGCCGTGTGGCTCCAGGGGAAGCGTTGGGGAACCATCGGGGCGCTCAAGGGGGGGCGGCCGTTCGAGATCACCACCCACCGGGCCGAGGCCTACAACCCCGACTCGCGCAAGCCCGAGGTGGTGTTCGGCGACTCGATCGAAACCGACCTGTCACGCCGGGACTTCACCGTGAACGCCATGGCCCTCCGGCTCGGCCAGACCCTCGAGCTGATCGACCCCTACCACGGGCTCGACGACCTGGCCGCCTCCCGGCTGCGTACGCCGCTCGACCCCGAGATCTCCTTCTCCGACGATCCACTGCGGATGCTGCGGGCGGCGCGCTTCATCGCCCGCTTCGGCCTCGAACCCGACCCCCCTCTGGTGGCCGCCGTGGAGGCCATG
This sequence comes from Acidimicrobiales bacterium, assembly GCA_035535015.1. Lineage (GTDB taxonomy): Bacteria > Actinomycetota > Acidimicrobiia > Acidimicrobiales > UBA8190 > Palsa-661. Next base: position 25,334 of record DATLQU010000066.1, read on the forward strand.
CACGACCGCCTGGCCATCGTGTCGGCCGAACGGATCCGCGACGAGCTGGGCAAGCTGCTCGTGGTCCGCCAACCCTCGTCGGGGCTGTGGTTCGTGGTGAGGACAGGTCTGGCCGCCGCGTTCCTCCCCGAGCTGCCCGGTCTCGCCCTCGAACAGGATCCCATCCACCGGCACAAGGACGTCCTGGCCCACACCCTGGCCGTGGTGGACAAGACCCAGCCCGATCGGCAGCTGCGCCTGGCCGCTCTTCTCCATGACATCGGCAAGCCCCGGACCCGGGACTTCGGCCCCGGGGGGGTGAGCTTCCACCACCATGAGGTCGTCGGGGCCCGGATGGCCCGCGACCGGATGACGGCACTGCGCTTCTCGAAAGAGGACATCGAGACGGTGACCCGTCTGGTCGAGCTGCACCTGCGTTTCCATACCTACCGGCTCGGTTGGACCGATCGCGCCGTCCGGCGCTACGTGCGCGACGCCGGGCCACTGCTCGAGCAGCTGAACGAGTTGACGCGCTGCGACTGCACGACGCGCAATGCCGCCAAGGCGCGCGCCCTCGGTCAGCGGATGGACGAGCTCGAGACGCGGATCGAGGAATTGCGGGCCGAAGAGGAGCTCGACGCCATCCGGCCGGAGCTGGACGGCCGTCAGGTGATGGATCACCTGGGTTTGGGCCCGGGGCCCGCGGTGGGCCAGGCCCTCGATTTCCTTCTGGAGTTGCGGTTGGAGGAGGGTCCGCTCGGCCAGGAGGAGGTCGTGCGCCGGCTCGACAGCTGGTGGGAGCAGAGGGGGTCGGCCGGCTGAACGGCTGGTCCCCGGGATCAGGTTCCGGGGTCAGTCCTCGGGCCAGCTCGGCGCCGGCTCGCCGTCGGCGAAGGCCTCCACCATCCGGTAGGCCTCGTCGTCGTGGTACTGCACGGGCGGCGACTTCATGAAGTAGGCCGACGGGCCGAGCAGGGGCCCGCCGATCCCGCGGTCGAGGGCGAGCTTGGCGCAACGGACGGCGTCGATGATCACGCCGGCCGAGTTGGGGGAGTCCCACACCTCGAGCTTGAGCTCCAGGTTGAGAGGGACGTCGCCGAAGTTCCGCCCCTCCATCCGGATGTAGGCCCACTTGCGGTCGTTCAGCCAGGGCACGTGGTCCGATGGCCCGATGTGGACGTCGTCGGCGCTGAGGACGTAGTTCTCCACCTGGCTGGTGACGGCCTGCGTCTTGGAGATCTTCTTCGACTCGAGCCGCTTGCGCTCGAGCATGTTCTTGAAGTCCATGTTGCCGCCGAAGTTGAGCTGGTAGGTGTGGTCGAGGGCCAGGCCACGGTCTTCGAAGAGCCGGGTGAGGACGCGGTGGACGATGGTCGATCCCACCTGGCTCTTGATGTCGTCGCCCACGATGGGGATGCCGGCGTCACGGAACTTGCGGGCCCAGGCGGGGTCGCTGGCGATGAAGACGGGGATGGCGTTGACGAAGGCCACGCCGGCGTCGAGGCAGGCTTGGGCGTAGTGCCGCTGGGCGTCCTCGGAGCCGACCGGGAGATAACTGACGAGCACGTCGGCCCGGGCGTCGCGCAGGGCCTGGGCCACGTCGACGGGCTCGGCCGGTGATTCCTCCACCGTCTCGCGGTAGTAGATCCCGAGGCCGTCGAAGGTGGGTCCCCGCTGCACGGTGACGTCGAGGTGACCGACGGGGGCGAAGCGGATGGTGTTGTTGTGACCGGAGAAGACCGCCTTGGACAGGTCCACGCCCACCTTGCTGGCGTCGACGTCGAAGGCGGCCACGAACTCGACGTCGCCCACGTGGTAGCCGCCGAGCTCGACGTGCATCAGGCCCGGCACCGTGTCCTCGGGATCAGCGTCCCGGTAGTACTCCACTCCCTGTACCAGCGAGCTGGCGCAGTTGCCCACGCCGGCGATGGCCACCCGGACAGCGCTCATCGAGATTCTCCCTCCATCTGTGTGATCCCCTTCATCTCTGTCCGCCATTCGGCGTGTTCCCACTCGTCGTGTTCCGTCGGTCCCGGCCCCGTCGCCCCCGTCGTCGCCGCGGCGATGACATGGGAGGCCCGCGCCCGTTCGGCATCGATCAACCGGTCGAGCCACGAAATGTCGCGTTCGGTCGACTCCGTCGTGTGCTCCACCAGAGAGCGCGCGTAAGGGTCGAGCCGGCTCCCGGCCGTGGCCGCCCGGGTCTCGGTCAGACGCTGGGCCAGCTGGGCCCGGCGGCGCTCGAGCAGTCGCAGCCGGGCCTGGGGCGGGAGGTAGCGGGCGAAGGCCAGCCGGAGGCCGAAGCTGCGGGCGTCTTCGGCGCCCGCACCCACCTCGCTGGCCAGCAGATCGGTGAACTGGCGGCGTCCTTCGTGGGTGATGCGGTAGACCTTGCGCCCCCGGCGACCCCGGGCCGGGCTCGTGCGCCGGGCCCGCAGGGCGGCGCGTTCTCCGCTCAGTGACCCCGTCATGGGGACAGGGTCGACGGCGTCGACACCGGTCTCCTCGATGGCCTGGACGGCCCCGGCCCGCTCGAGGCGTGACAGCGCCGGGTAGAGGGAACCGAACGAGATGTTGGAGAAGAGGCCGAGTTCGTCGCGCAAACGCTTGCGGATCTCGTAGCCGTGGAGCTCCTGGTCCTCGAGCAGGCCGAGGATGGCCAGCTCAAGCACAGGGTGCCGTCCTGTCAAGGGCCATGATCAGAATTGTGCGGGCGTGATACATCGCTGTGACCTATCGTATCGATATATCTCGGCCGCGGCAAGTCGCCCAAAAAAGAGGGCAATTTGTCACAGTGGAAAGCAGCCGCCCGGCGGTACCCTGGTGAGCGATGAGCTTCGGGGAATCCACCTTGCGAGGGTTCCCGGTCACCGGGACCGGGGGTCGGGTCGAGTACCGCCTCGCCCGCAACGCCGTGGTGAGCGAATTCCACAAAGGCCGGTTGTCCAAGCTCGACGTGTGCGATGCGCACCCGGAGCTGATGCGTGCGGCTCGCAACGTCGGGGTGCCCCTGACCGAGGAATGCCCCATCTGCGAGGGACCACCCCTCGTCCATGTCACCTACGTCTTCGGGCCCCGGCTGCCCTCCCAGGGCCGCTGCCCGACGACACCGACGGAGTTGTCCCGGCTGTGCCGCCGGGCCGACGAAGTGGTCTGCTACGTGGTCGAGGTCTGTCCGGACTGTGCCTGGAACCATCTGGCCAGGATGTATCCGGCCGGGGGCCGGCACCGGGAGTCGGTCACGGCCGCCCGTCGTCGCAACGGCTGACCAGGCACGGAAACGACCTCGCAGTGAGAGGGCGTCGGCCGCTCCGACGCCACGTCGCGCCCACAAGGGGCGTGCGATAGTGCACCATTGACGGACCAACCGCGGGCGAGGGCAAGGGGAATTTCGATGAGTGCAGTGCAGGCAGGGGGCGGTAAAGGGTCGGGTCAGAAACCCGGCAGCCCCGCCGGAGGCCGCCCCGCGGCCGGTGCCAAACCGTCGCCCGGAAGTCGCGGTGCCAACGGGGTCGGAAAGACCCCCGGCCGTCGCCCGGCGCCGGGCACCAAGACCAGTTCGGGCGGAGGCGCCCGTGGTGGGGCTGGTGGTGGTGGCGGCGGCAAGGGGCCGAAAGGTCCCGGTGGCTACCGGCCCGGTCAGCCGCCGGCCCGGTTCTCCGCGTCGACCCTGGCCTTTGTGGCCGTGGCCGTCGTCGTGGTCGTGGTCGTGGTCTTCGTGGTCATCAAGGTCACCGGCGGGTCGTCGCCCTCCACGGCCAAGAACGGGACCCAGGCCCCGAAGGACGTGATCGCGTCGCAGACCGTCGTCAATGACGTGACCAGCGTGCCGGCCTCGGTGGCCGAGAGTGTGGGGCTGCCGTCGACGTCGACGGTGGCGCCGCTGACGGTGAAGACCGGGCAGCCCCCTCTGACCATCGCCGGGAAGCCCGGTGCCATCTTCATCGGTGGCGAGTTCTGTCCCCTGTGCGCCGCCGAACGGTGGGCCATCGTGATGGCCTTCGGCAAGTTCGGAACCTTCACCAACCTGAAGGAGACGACGTCCTCGCCGTGGGACTCGGATCCGGCCACCGCCACCTTCTCCTTCCTGGGCACGCAGTACGAGAGTCCGTACATCAGCTTCAGCACGTCCGAGCACGAGAGCAACGACACCACTGGGCTCGGGACGAGGACGACGCTCGAGCCCCTGACCTCGCAGGAATCGAAGCTGTGGGCCAAGTACGACAACCCCGAGGGCTTCCCCTTCCTCGACATCGGGAACAAGTACTTCGTGCTGAACCCGAGCTACAACCCGGCGGTGTTGAGCGGACTCGACCAGCAGGACATCGCCTCCAAGTTGAAGAATCCGAAGGACCCCGTCACCCAGGACATCGTGGGGACCTCGAACTACATCACCGCCGCCATCTGCGCCGTCACCGGCCAGAAGCCGTCGTCGGTGTGTTCGGCCCCGGTCGTGGCCAAGGCGGCCCACGCGCTGAACGGAAGCTGACGGGCCCGTCCCATGGCCCCGAAGACCCCGGTGAGCGAATCAGGCCGACCGACCCCGGTGGCCGGACCCCCGGGCGCCACTGAGGTCGACGCTGCGCCGGTGGCCGACGACGGCGCCGGGATGGCCCCGGCGGGCGTGGGTCGCCGGGTCCGGGTCACGGCGCTCGTCCTGTCGCTTCTCGGCCTGGCCGACTCGACCTACCTGACGATCTCGCACTTTCAGGAGAGCATCCTGAAGACGACGTGCTCGACATCGGGCGCCGTCAACTGCCTGAAGGTCACCACCAGTCCCCAGTCGGAGATCCTGCACATCCCCGTGGCCATCCTGGGCCTCGCCTTCTACGTGGCCATGACGGTGATCAACCTGCCGCCGCTGTGGAAGACGACCGACCGGCGGGTGGCCTGGCTCCGTCTGGCCATGGTGGTGAGCGGCATCGGATTCGTGCTCTATCTGATCTACGCCGAGCTGTTCCTGATCAAGGCCATCTGCGAATACTGCACCGGCGTCCATATCGTGACGTTCGCGCTCTTCGTTCTCGTGGTGGTGACCCTGCCCGCCATGACACAGCCGTCGGGTTGGGACGACGACGGCGACTGGGAAGAGGAACCCGAGCTCTCCACCTCGTAGACACGGTGGCGATGGGGCTCGCCCGAACCGGTCGACCAAGCGACCTGATGGCTCCTACTCATGAGTGTGAGGAGGCCATCGAGTGACCCAGGCGGAACCCTGGCGGGCCGGGCCCGTCCGACGGCGGTTGGCGCAGCTGTTGGGGGCCGACGCCGGACTGCCCGTCGACCCGGATCTCGAGCCCGGCGATCCGGGCGAGCCGTCGCCGGGACACCGGCCCACCGGTCCAGTCCGGCGCACCCATCCCGGGGTGGTCCTGGCCATCGCCACGGGGGGCTTCCTCGGGGCCATGGCCCGCTACGAACTGCAGCTGGCCTGGCCCGTCCCCGCCGGTCGTTTTCCGGAGTCCACGTTCGTGATCAACAGTTCCGGTGCCTTTCTGCTCGGCTTCCTGCTCACCGTGGCCACGTCCCGGGCGCCGTCGCCGGTCTGGCGCTACGTGCGCTTGTTCGGCTGCGTCGGGGCACTCGGGGCCTGGACGACGATGTCGACGGTGGCCGTCGAGTCCGACACCCTGGTCCGTGGCGGCTCGGCCGGTCTGGCCGCCGGCTACCTGGCCGCCACCATGGCCGCCGGTGCCGCCGCCGCCGCCGCCGGGACGGCGCTGGCCCGGCTCCGCCGCCGGGACGGGCTCGACGACACCGCCGCGGTGGTCCGCCGGTGACGGTGGCTCTGGCCGTGGGGCTGGCCGGGGCCGTGGGGGCGGTGGCTCGGTTCCTGACCGACGGCTTCGTCCAGGACCGCAGCTCGGGTTCGTTCCCTTTCGGCACGCTGACGGTGAACGGCGTCGGGTCGTTCGTCCTGGGTGTGGTCACCGGACTGGCCTGGTACCACGGGCTCGGCGGGCGGGCCCACGCCATCGTGGGCGTCGGGTTCTGCGGGGCCTTCACCACGTGGTCGAGCGTCAGCTGGGAGACGGTCCGGCTGGCCGAGGACGGTCTCGACCGATTGGCCCTGGTGAACATGATCGGCGCCGTGGCCACGGCCCTCGCTCTGGCCGCCCTCGGCATCGTGGTGGTGGCCGTCGTCTGAGCGGCGGCGGCCATGAGGGCAGGCCCGGAGGCTGCCCGGGCGGGCCGGGGTGTTCTGTGCGATCCTCGGCGACGTGCACCGGAGCATGCCCACCACTGCTTCAGCTGCTCCCGGGGGTCCCAACCGCTTCGCCCAGCGGCTCTTCTCCGGTCTGCCCGGCCGTTACAACCGACTGGCCGAGGTGCTGTCGTTCGGACAGAACGGGCGTTGGCGCCGGGCCATGGTCGACCACATCGTGCCGGCCTCGCCCGAACTGATCCTCGACGTGGCCACCGGTCCCGCCGGGGTGGCACTGCAGATGGCCGGTCGGACCGGGGCCCGGGTGGTGGGGGTGGACGTGACCGAGGCCATGCTGCGCCAGGGCCGGGAGAACGTGGCCCGGGCCGGGGCGCGGATCACCTTCGCGCTCGGGCGCGGCGAACAGCTGCCCTTCGCCGACGCCACCTTCGACGCCGTCAGCTTCACCTACCTGCTGCGCTACGTGGACGATCCGGCCGCCACCATCAGGGAGTTGGCCCGGGTGGTGAAGCCCGGTGGTGTCCTGACCAACCTCGAATTCCACGTCCCGGAGAACGGCTTCTGGCGCTTCTGGTGGTGGGGCTACACACGTCTCGTGCTGCCGGTGGCGGGTTGGCTGACCGGTGGACGGGAGTGGTTCGACGTCGGCCGCTTCCTCGGGCCCAACATCTCGGCGCACTACCGGCGGTATCCGGTGCCCTGGACGGTGGAGGCCTGGCGGGCGGCCGGCCTGGTCGACGTCGGTGTCCGGACCATGAGCCTGGGTGGTGGCCTGGTGATGTGGGGGACCCGGTCGGGTGGCTGAGACCGAGCGTCGCCCCGCCTATTACGCCGCCGGCCGTGGCGGCTGGCGGGACTGGTGGACGCTGCTTCATCCGCCCTACACGGCCTGGCACCTCTCCTACGTCGTGATCGGCGCCTGTCTGGCGCCGCGGGTGCAGACGTCTCGGCTGATCGTCACCGTGCTCGCCTTCTTCCTCGCCGTCGGTGTCGCCGCCCACGCCGTCGACGAGCTCCACGGCCGACCCTTGCGGACGGCGATCCCGTCGGCCGTGCTCGTCACCGTCACCGTCGGCTCCCTCGTTGGTGCTGTGGCCCTCGGCGTGATCGGGATCGGCCGGGTGGGCTTCGTCCTTCTGCCCTTCATCGTGGTGGGACCGCTCCTCGTCATGGCCTACAACGCCGAGCTCTTCGGCGGGATCGTGCACACCACGGCCGGCTTCGCCGCCGCCTGGGGCGCCTTTCCCGTCCTCACCGGATACGTGGCGCAGACGTCGACCCTGGCTCTCGCCCCCGTCCTGGCCGGTGCCGCCGCCTTCGGCCTCTCCTGCGCCCAGCGCGCCCTGAGCACGCCGGCCCGACTGGTCCGCCGGTCCACCCGTGCGGTGGAGGGATCGCTCACCCGGGCCGACGGGACCGTCGTCCCCCTCGACGACCGGACCCTGCTCGCTCCCCTCGAAGCGGCCCTGCGGGCCATGTCGTGGGCCATGGTGGCGCTGGCCGCCGCCCTGGCCGTGGCCCGCCTCACCTGATCCACCCGGCCCCGCCATGGCCCGGCGGGTTCCTCAGGACGGCCGAGCTCAGGACCGGCAGTAGCCGTGCTGGGTGAGGAAGGCCTTGAGCGCCGCCACATAGGCCGCGCCCTGCGGTGCGGTGGGCCCCACCAGCTTTCCCCCGGCCAGCAAGCCGTTCAGGGTGGCGTAGGCGCTCGGGGCGTGACCGAGGACGCATTCGTCGGCCACCCAGGCGGCGAGCAGCCCCAGGCCGTTGGTGGCATTGGCGTTGAACGCCGTCATCCAGCGCCTGGCGTCGGTCGTCACCAGGTCCGGATTCAGCTTGGTGACGTCGACGAAGGCCCCCCCGGTGAACCGGAGCAGCCTGATGGGCAGGCCCGAGAAGGCGAACGAGGTGAATTGGTAGGCGAAGGCGTTGTCGGCGGTGACGATGAGTGGGCCGCCGTCGGTCGGTGACGTGGTGAGCGACGCCGGGGCGTTCATGGTGTTCATGTCCACCGGCGCGGCCAGACCGGTCGGAGAGACGGTGAGGGCCCGGACGACCGTGCAGCAGTGGGCGTAGCCCGTGTCCAGCCCGATCAGAAGGGTCGGCCCGGCGTCACCGGGGAAGTGGACCAAACAGAGGGCGTCGTCGTTGGGTGTCTGCGGCGTGGTGACGGCGTCGGCCGGGAGCGGGGCCAACGAGGACAGCACGACGTCACCATTGGCCTGCGCCGGGGGGGTCACGGCCTCCGTGAAGTGCGAGGCGCCCTCGGCCACGGTGACCACGGCATCGGACAGCCCCGAACCCTGTGGTGGCCCGCCGGTGGTGGCCGCCAGGGTGGCGGTGACCGGGCCCAGGCTGGTGGTGGTCGTGAACCGGGTGGCCGATCCGGTGGTCGAGAGGTCGAGGGTGTTGCAGGCCAGCGCGGGACCCGGCGACGTCGTCGGGGTCGTCGGGGTCGTCGGGGTCGTCGTGGGTGTCGTGGGCGTCATGGCCGGCGTCACCCCGTGACCGAGGGGGGTCGACCGCAAGGCGGACAAGGGGACGGCCACCGCCGCCATCACCGCCGCCGTGGCCGCCACGGCGGCCACCAGCCGGAGCCGACGCCGACGCCGCACCAAGCCCGTGACCCGACCGGCCAGCGACGCCCCGAGGTCGAACTCGGGTGCCTGCCGGCCGAATTCCCGCCGTAGCCGATCGGCTGTCTCTTCCCGCTCAGGCTCTTCCCGCTCAGGCTCGTCGTGCTCAGGCTCGTCGTGCTCAGGCATGGTCTGCTCCTTCGAGCTGCGACCGCAAGCCGTCGAGGGCCCGGGAGAGCCGGGACTTGACCGTCCCCGGCGGCACCCCGAGCAGGGCGGCGATCTCGGCCTCGGACATGTCCTCGAGATAGCGCAGCACGACGACCACGCGTTGGGCCGGGGGCAGGGTGCAGAGGATCTGGGCCAGATCGATCCGGGTCCCCAGACCCTCGTCGGCCCCGGGGGTGACCAGCCGGGTGGTGGTGGCGCGGGCGTCGTGGCGGGAGACGACCAGTCGGTGCCGACGGTCCTTGGCGGCCAGGTTGACCACGGACCGGCGGAGGTAGGCGCCGAGATTGTCGACCCGTCCGGCCGACCACTTGGGCCAGGCGCCGGCGAAGGCCTCGGCCACCAGGTCCTCGGCCCGGGTGCGGTCGCCGCAGAGGAAGAAGGCCAGCCGGGCCAGCCGGAAACCCTGGTCGGCCATGGCGGCACCGAAGGCGTCCTCCGCCCCCGTGTTCGTGGCCCCGGTCCTCGTCCGCACCCCCTCGATCCCTCCCATTGGGTAGGCCACCGCCCTCACATCCGATCTTGACCCCTGGGATGGCCGGTTGGTTCCCCCGACGGCGGCGTCCGCCCTGCCGGGGGCATCCGACCCGGGCCACCCTTGACCTCGAAGGGTGGTGATAAGGCGCCGAAGAGCACGATTCATCAACTGTGACGATGGTCAAAAGCATGCCGAGGCGGAAAACTGGCCCTTTCAAGACGGGGAGCGATCAAGTGAACGTTCGACGCAGTTTCACGCGGCTGACAGCGCTCCTGATCGTCGCGGCCATGCCCCTCGTGGGTGGCTCCCCCGCGGCGTCGGCCAAGACCCCGAAGGCGGCACCGAAGGTCTGCGCCAAGCACCCCAGCCGGGCCAAGTGTCAGAAGGCCGGTTCCGGCGGGGCCACCGGCGGTTCCTCTCCCCAGATCACCGTCCAGGTCGACCCGCAGCCCCTGGTGGAGACGGGTCAGTCCGAGGTCCACGCCGTCGTCCAGGTGGAGTCCCTGCCCTCCTTCGCCGGTGACACCGTGAACATCGACTCGTCCCAACTGGCGGCCTCGTGCACCTCCATGGACTTCGAATCGCTTCAGGAGCCCGGCGGGGCTCCCCAGACCGTTCCGCCGAGCGTCTTCGTCCACCCCTGGCGGATCGACGTCGTCCTCGACGACGACGGCAACGCCACCGTGGTGATGGACGGTTTCGACTGCGCCCCCGGAAGCGACGTGATCGAGGCGGACCTCGAGGTCGCCCCCTTCCTCACCGCACTCACCACCCTCACCGTCCGGCCGCCGGTGGTGACACCCGAGGGGATCTCGGTGAACCCGCGGTTCGGCGGCCTCAACCAGGAGCTCGAGACCGGGGACACGTCCACCAGCGGCGACTCCGACATCTACGCCGTCTTCTACGTGGAGACCAACCCCGTCTACGCCGAGCAGACGGTGGAGATCGGTTCCGCCCAGCTCGAGGGCCGCTGCATCGGGGGTTGGGTCTGGTCGGCCGGGAACACCATCGCCGGTATCGGCGCAGGACCGGGGGTCAACAGCCCCGTGGCCGGACAGGGCGTCAACACCAATCCCGAGGTGGCCACCATCTTGGACGACGACGGCAACGCCGTCTTCATCTTCGAGGGCGCCTCCTGTGCCGCCGGCTCCTCCGAAGTCATCGCCGACGTCGAGGCGGGAAACCACCCGACCTACGTCACCGACTTCTCCGTTCTCCCCCCCGCTCCGATCATCTAGCCCGGCCGGCCGCCTGACCCAGCTGGCGGCGGAAGCCGTTCACCGTCGCCTCTACCACCCGGTCGTGGCCGAAGCGGATCAGCGCAGGGGCGAGACGCGCCGCCACCCGCATGGAACGCTGCTTCATCTCGATCGTCCACGACACCGCCGCCCGGGTGCCATCGCCAGAGGCCTCGAGCAGAAGGCCGGCCGACCCCTCGAGGTCACCTTCGATGTGGGCGTCGATCCGCTCCGGCCGGTGGCAGTGGTCGAGCACGACCTGGACCCGCATCTCGTAGGGCACGGGCGGGGAGACGAGACCGTGAAGCACCGAACCCGCCTGCAGGGAGCCGCCGTCGCGCCGCAACTCGTGGAGCCAGCCCCACCAGCTCTCGAAGCGCTCGGAGTGTTCGAGGACGTCCCACATCGCCTCGGGGGGCAGTGCGAAGTCGAAGCTGCCCCGGTAGTCGATGACGTACGGCGATCCCGGCACTCTCCCACCGAGGCTACGACCATCCGCCGGCCCCGTGGGGGGAGGGCTCGTGGGGGTAGAGGGTCCGGCACGACCGGCACCAGAGCTCGGCGCCCTCGGTGGTCTCCGAACCCGTCACCCGGCCGCCGGCGTCCACCGTCAGGTAGATCCGCCGGACCTCGGCCAGATCGTCCCCCGGACCACCGCAGCTGGCGCAGCTCTCGTCGGGCCTTTCCTCTGTGGAGGGCATCGGGGGAACGGTACACTGGGGGTCTTCGGTCCCCGACGCCGCCGGCAGCCCCTGGCGCTGGACGGCAAGGAGGTTCCGCTCGACATGGCTGACCCTGTCACCACCACCAGCGCCCCGCCCCCGAAAGTCACCGTCCCCATGGTCCGCGCCCGCAAGCGCAGCCACGGGGACGAGCCCCTGGTCATGCTGACCGCCTACGACACCCCCGGCGCCCGGATCGCCGACGCCGCCGGGGTCGACATCATCCTGGTGGGCGACTCGGTGTCCAACGCCGTCCTCGGCCACGACGACACCCTCCAGGTCGACGTGGCCGCCATGGCCCACCACGTCGGGGCCGTCGGCCGGGCCGGGCCGCGCGCCCTGCTGGTGGGCGACATGCCCTGGCTCAGCTACCACCTCTCGCCCGAGGACGCCGTCGGCAACGCCGCGGTCCTCATCCGGGCCGGGGCCGAGGCGGTCAAGCTCGAGGGTGGCCGGCCCCGGCTGGCCGTGGTGGAGGCCCTGCTGAACGCCGAGATCCCCGTCATGGGCCACCTCGGACTCACCCCCCAGTCCGTCCACGCCATGGGCGGCTACCGGGTCCAGGCCCGCTCGACCACGGCGGCCGAGGCTCTCATGAACGACGCCAAGGCCCTGGCCGCCGCCGGCTGCTTCGCCATCGTCTTGGAGGGTGTCCCCGACGTGGTGGCCGTCCGGGTGACCGAGGAGGTGGACGTCCCCACCATCGGCATCGGCGCCGGCGCCGGCTGCGACGGCCAGGTCCTCGTCTTCCACGACCTCCTGGGACTGCGCCAGGGGCCGCCGGCCAAGTTCGTCCGCCAGTACGCCGACCTCACCTCGGTGGCCGTCACCGCCATCTCCTCCTGGGCGGCGGACGTCCGCGGCGGGACCTTCCCCTCCGCCGCCGAGACCTACCACCTCCCCATCGGTCACTAGCCAAACCGGCCGACCGGTCACGAGCCGAACCGGCCACGAACCCGACGGCCCCCGAGTCCCGGGCGGGATCGGCCCCGGAAGGAGGCCGGCGGCCGTCGGCTACGATGGATGGCGGCCACGACCGGGTGTGATCCACCGGCTAACAGGTCGTGCACCCTGCCCCGCGCTCGGCGGGGCCCCGGGCGCAGGAGCGTCGGGTCCAGAGGGAGGTGAGCCGCGCGTGCGGCCTTACGAAGTTGTGATCATCTTCGACACCGAGGTGGAGGAGTCGGCTATCACGGCCGTCCTCGAGCGGGGTCTCGACGTCATCCGGAACAACGGCGGGACGGTGGGCACGGTCGACCGCTGGGGCAAGCGGACCCTCGCCTACGAGATCCAGAAAAAGCGTGAGGGTTACTACGTGGTGGCAGAGTTCACCGCCGAGCCCAAGGCGGCCGCCGATCTCGACCGGTTGCTGGTCCTGGCCGACGAAGTGCTCCGGCACAAGATCATGCGGGTACCCGACGAGGCCATCGGCGCGTCGACCCGGCCCAAGACGCCGGTCCGGTCGGCGCCCTCGGGCGACCGCGAACGCTGAGACCGGAAAGAGCGGAGGAATCACCATGGCCAACGGAAATAACGTCGCACTGGTCGGCAACATCACCCGTGACCCCGAACTCCGGTTCACGCCGACCGGTCAGGCCACGGCGACCTTCGGGCTCGCCGTGAACCGGCGCTGGCAGAACCGGCAGACCCAGGAGTGGGAGGAGGCCACATCCTTCTTCGACGTGGTCTGCTGGCGGGAGATGGCCGAGAACGCGGCCGAGAGCCTCAGTCGCGGTTCCCGGGTCCTCGTCACCGGCCGGCTCGAGCAGCGTTCCTGGGAGACGGCCGACGGGGACAAGCGGTCGAAGATCGAAGTGGTGGCCGACGAGATCGGCCCGAGCCTGCGCTGGGCCACGGCCCAGGTCACCAAGAACGAGCGCCGGGGACCGGGCGAAGGCGCCCCCGCCCCCCGTCAGGCGGCCGCGGCGACGGCGTCGGCCTCGGCCGGGTCGTCCGACCAGGGCGGCGGCTACGGATTCGACGAGGAGCCCTTCTGATGCGCGTTCTCCTGCGCGACGACATCTCCGGAGTGGGCAAGCGGGGCGACATCGTCGATGTGGCCAAGGGCTTCGCCCGCAATTACCTCCTCCCCACCGGCCGGGCCCTGCTGGCCGGGGACAAGATCGAGACGCAGGCCACGGCCATGCGCCGGGGCCGCGATCTCCGCAACGTGGCCGACCGCGACGCGGCGAGGTCGGTGGCCGCCGTCCTGGCCGCCGCCACCATCACCGTAACGGCGCGGGCCGCCGCCGAGGGCCGGCTCTTCGGATCGGTCTCCGCCGCCGACATCGCCGACGCCGTCACCGCCCAGACCGGTGCCGAGATCGACCGGCACAAGGTCTCCCTGGCCGAGCCGATCAAGACCGTGGGAACCCATATGGTCCCGGTCCAGCTCCACGACGAGGTCTCGACCGAGCTCACCGTCGAGGTCGTCGCCAGCGCCTGAGCCGGGGGCTGTCACAACCCCTGCCTAGGGTCGGTCCCGTGGTGGTCGCCGGTAGTTCGGGCTGGTCAACGGTCCGTGTGGATCAACAGGTTGTCCCCAGGGTTATCCGCTGGAAGGGCGCGCTGTCCACAGGGTCATCCCTAGGCAAACGGCCGGATTTCCCCAGGTTGCTCCCCTCGTTCCCCCCAGGCCGGATGGGGGAGGGTAGGGGCACATGACCCAGGCACTCGAAGAGACCCCCGTCCGCCGGTTCCCGGGCGCCGGCGGCCGGGTCCCCCCGCACAATCTCGATGCCGAGGAGTCACTGCTCGGAGCCATGCTGCTCTCGCGTGACGCCACCGCTTCGGCCATCGAATTCTGCGCCTCCGACGACTTCTACAAGCCGGCCCACGCCCACATCTTCGGGGCCATCACCGCCCTCTACACCCGGGGGGAGCCGGCCGACCCGGTGACGGTGGCCGACGAGTTGCGCCGGTCGGGGCTGCTCGAGGCCGTGGGCGACCCCTCGGTTCTGATCTCCCTGCAGGTGAACACCCCGTCGACGGCGAACGCCTCCTACTACGCCAAGATCGTCGAGGAGCACGCCCTGCTCCGGCGGTTGGTGACGGTGGCGGGGGAGATCGCCGAGCTCGGTTACAGCGTCCCCGAGGACGTGACCGAGGTGGTCGACCGGGCCGAGTCGATGATCTTCGAGGTAGCCCAGCGCCGGATGGTGGACACCATGTCCCCGCTGCGCGACCTGCTGGCGCAAAGCCTCGACCACCTGGAAGCCCTGGTCGAGCGGGGGGAGACGATCACCGGGGTGCCCACCGGCTACCGGGACCTCGACGCCCAGCTGGCCGGCCTGCAGGCCGGGAACCTGGTGGTGGTGGGGGCCCGGCCGGCCATGGGGAAGACCTCCTTCGCCCTGGGCATCGTCAGCCACGCGGCGGTCCACGCCCGGGTGCCGGTGCTGCTGTTCTCGCTGGAGATGAGCCACCTGGAGCTGACCCAGAGGATGCTCTGCTCGGAGGCGGGGGTGGACGCCACCCGGATGCGCAACGGGGCGCTGCTCGAGTCGGACTGGCCCCGGATCTCGAACGCCATCGGCCGGCTGGGCGACGCCCCCATCTTCATCGACGACAACCCCAACGTCACCGTCATGGACATCAGGGCCAAGTCCCGCCGGCTGAAGGCCCGATCAGGTCTGGGCCTGGTGGTGGTCGACTACCTGCAGCTGATGTCGGGCCACGGCCGGAGCCGGGCCGAGAACCGTCAGGTCGAGGTGTCGGAAATCAGCCGTGGACTGAAGGTGCTGGCCCGGGAGCTCGAGATCCCGGTGGTGGCGTTGTCGCAGCTCTCGAGGAACCTGGAGATGCGCCAGGACAAGCGGCCGGTGCTGGCCGACCTGCGGGAGTCGGGCTCCATCGAGCAGGACGCCGACGTGGTGCTCTTCATCTACCGCGACGAGGTCTACAACCCCGACTCGCCGGAGCGGGGCTCGGCGGAGATCATCACCTCCAAACACCGAAACGGGCCCACCGGGGTCACCCATCTGGCTTTCGTCGACCGCTACACGCGCTTCGACGAGCAGGCCCGGGTCTGAGTCCTCAGGGGGTCTTGACCAGGTACTCGCTCATGGTGGAGGTCCGGAAGCGGCCCAGGTCGAGACAGGCGTTCACGCTCTCGAGCATCCGGCTGACGTTGGCCGTCAGCTCGTCGGCCGAGGAGGCCGAGTAGAAGAGCAGGGGATCGGCCAGGTGGCCGGCCGACGGCCAGGCTTCCTCCACGATGCCACCCACCTCGGGGGCGCCGTCGGTCAGGCCGCGGACGACCTCGTTGCGGACGTAGCGGGTCCGGGGCTGGAGCTCGGCGGAGAGAGGCGACTGGGTGCCGTGCCAGCGGTCGATCCACTGTCGGTAGTCGAGGCCCTCGGGCCGGTGGATCAGCGCCACGGTCAGCACCCCGGGGGAGCGCTCCCCGTCGGGCCAGCTCCGGACCGGGGCGTGGGGGGTGGTGCCGTAGTCCTCGTAGAGTGACTCGACCACCAGATAGCCGGCATAGCGAAGGCCGAGACCGGCGATGAGCTGCTCGAACGGCTGTCGCCGGTCGTAGGAGTCGACCCAGACCGAGACCTCGGCCATATGGGGGTCCTCGCCCTGCGGGGTGGGCACCGGTGAGGGGGCCTCGGCGGCGGTGGAGTCGTGGACGTTGATCCCGAGGCCCCGGGCCCCGGCGGCCAGGAGCTCCGGAGCCGTCTCGGCCAGGAGCCGTCGGCGCAGGCCGTCGCCCTCGCCGGCAGCGTCTGTCCCCCAGACCAGATAGACGATCTTCTCCATCAGGACACGGTAGGCGGCGGACCGCTGGCGAAAGAGCCGGCCCCGTCGGGAAGGATCCGTGTCCCGGTCGGGTCGAGCCGGGCCAGGGGCAACCGGACCCAGAAGGTGGCACCGAGGCGGAGGCCGAGACCGCGGTCGGAGTCGGCGGCCGGTCCCGGGGCCATGGTGGGCGCCGGGGCCTCCGATTCCACGCCGACGGAGCCTCCGTGGGCCTGGGCGATGGCCGAGACGATGGCCAGGCCCAGACCGACACCGCCGGTGGCCCGGGCCCGGGAGGGGTCGGCCCGGTGGAAGGGTTCGAAGATGTGGAGCTGCTCCTCGGGGGCGATGCCCGGACCCAGGTCGGCCACGGTCAGAAGGGCGGTGTCGCCGTCGGTCCGGACGGCCACGGTCACCGGGGTCCCGGCCGGGGTGTGGGCGATGGCGTTGGCCACCAGGTTGTCGACCACCTGGCGGAGCCGGTTGGCGTCGCCCACCACCGTCACCGGGGCGGTGGGGGTGAAGCTGATCTGCCGGTCGGGCGCCTTCACCCGGCCGGCGTCCACGGCGGCGGCGGCGATGGCGGTCAGCTCCACGTGCTCGTGCTCGAGGGGCCGTTCCCGGTCGAGCCGGGCCAGCAGGAGCAGGTCGTCGACCAGCTCGCTCATCCGGTTGGCCTCCGACCGGATGTGGCGCATGGAGGTGGCCAGGTCCTCGGGCCGGTCGCGCGCCCCGCGTTCGAAGATCTCGGCGTAGCCGCGGATGGAGGTCAGGGGCGTCCGCAGTTCATGGGAGGCGTCGGCCAGGAAGCGCCGGAGCCTCTCCTCCGAGGCGGCGCGTGCCGCGAAGGCGACCTCGATCTCCGAGAGCATCGTGTTCAGCGCCACCCCCAGCCGACCCACCTCGGTGTGGGACTCGGTCTCCGCCACCCGCTGGGTCAGGTCGCCCCCGGCGATGGCCCCGGCCGTGGTGGCCATCTCGTCGAGGGGCCGCAGCCCCCGGCGGACCATCCACCACGACAGGCTGCCGAGCACGATGAGGACGGCGGCCGAGACGAAGAGCTCCTGGCGGACCAGGTGGGCGAGGGTGTCGTTCTCGTCGGTCAGGGGCAGGGCGGCCACCACCACGAGACTCCCGATCCCGTTGTTGGGCTGTGTGATCTGGGCCACCGCCTCGTAGGAGTGGGCCCCGCAGCCGGTGCCGGTGACAACGAAGAAGGTCGAGGTCTTGGTCCCGCCCGAGGACACCGGCAGCGGGGTGGGCAGCTTGGCCGACCGGGCCCGGCGGCCGTTGAAGAAGCAGGCGCTCAGAAGGACACGGCCGGTGCTGTCGCGGAGCTGTCCGTAGGTGCCGGGCAGCACGGCGGTGTCGCCCGGCAGCTGGCAACTGCGGAAGCCGCCCTCGTTCTGGTCGAGGCAGATCTGCAGAGCCCGCGCCACCGGGCCGGGGGCGGCCAACAACTGCTGGTCGAGCCGGGCGGTCAGGAACGACTGCAGCGAGGTGTAGGTCACCACGTCGGAGACGATCAGTCCGCCGGCCACGATGCCTACCAGTACCAGCAGCAGCCGGAGGCGCAGGGTCATAAGAGGTGGAGGGTCACGACTCCGGCGGCGGCCGCAGGGTGTAGCCGACCCCCCGGACGGTGTGGATCAGGGGAGGTCCGAGGGAGTCGATCTTGCGCCGGAGGTAGGAGATGTAGATCTCGACCACGTTGGCGTTGCCGTCGAAGTCGTAGTTCCAGACCCGGTCCAGGATCTGTGACTTGGAGACGACCCGGCCGGCGTTCAGCAGCAGGTAGTGGAGCAGCTTGAACTCGGTCGGGGTGAGATCGATGGCAGTCGTCCCCCGGAAGACCTCGTGGGACTCCTCCTCGAGCCGGAGGTCGGCCAACTCCAGCCGTCCGTCGTCGTCGTCGCCGTGGACCCGTCGCAAGATGGCCCGGACGCGGACGATCAGTTCCTCCACACTGAAGGGCTTGGTCATATAGTCGTCGCCGCCCAGGGTGAAGCCCCGGAGCTTGTCGTCCAGGGTGTCGCGGGCGGTGAGGAAGAGCACCGGCGTCCGGGTGCCGGCCATGTCCCGGCTCATCCGTTCGAGGACCTCGAAGCCGTTCAGGTCGGGCAGCATCACGTCGAGGACGATCAATTGGGGCCGGAAGGTCCCCATGGCCTCGAGGGCCTGGCGGCCCAGATGGGCCACCCGGACGTCCATGCCCTCGTAGCGCAAGGCCATCGAGAGCAGGTCGGTGATGCTGTGCTCGTCGTCCACGACGAGGATGCGCGCGGGAGTGGACACGGTCTTCGGCCTCCTTTGCCGCGATCCTGAACGAGTGTTCTGTGGGTCTCCTGTGAAGAGCGTCGACCGGCTCTCATTCTCAGAAATCTCACAGTATCGGGGAGGATCGTGAAGAGGTCGGAGAGGACCCGCCGGGGAGCGGCTCAGCCGCGGGCGTCGGGGTGACTGACCAGCCGGCGACGGACCACCTTGGCCACCGGGCGCCGGCCGCCGTCCCGTGGCGTGGTGCCGTCCAGCGGCGTGGTGCCGTCGATCGGCGCGGTGCCGTCGATCGGCGCGGTGCTGTCGAGAGACCGGACGGTCTCGTGGCGCGCCGTGGCCGTCTTCCGAAGACGGCCGCCTCCGGCGGCGCTCGGGTGCCGACCGGTGTCGATCGCTGTCGCCGAAGGAGAATCCGTCCCGGCGCCGACCGACAGCAGGGTCTCGTCGATGAGCCGGACTATTTCGTCACAGCGGTCGCCCAGAGTCATCGGGACCCTCCTTCGTCACCCCATCATCGGCGTGGCGTGTCGCCCGCTGAAGGACGTGACCTCTTTGTCGGTCTCGGTGGTCGTCTTGGCCACGGCACGTGACGAATTGATCCGCTCTACGATGCGGTCCGGCCGGTCGCTTCTCCTTCTGGCATCGGTGCATGACCGACAGATACCCGGAGACGGCCGTGGACGACACATCGCAGTTGCTAGCGGACCGGGCGGCGTTGCGCGACCTGGTCGACGCCTACGCCCGCCACGTCGATCGCCGCGACGCCGAGGCGGTGGCCGCGCTCTTCACCGCCGACGGCAGGCTCGTCTCCCGGTTGCACAACCCGGCGGCCGACGCCCCCATCGTCCGCCGGGGCCGGGACGAGATCGCCACCGCCCTGGTGGCCGGGCTCGACCGGTATATCGCCACCACCCACATCGTGGGAGGCCAGGTCGTGGCCCTCGACGGCGACCGGGCATCGGGGGACACCGTCTCTCTGGCCCACCACGTCTACGAAACGGCCGGGACCCGCCGGATGCTCGTGATGGCCGTCCGCTACACCGACACCTACGCCCGCCAGCCCGGGGGATGGGGCTTCGCCGAACGCCAACTGCACCTCGACTGGCGCGAGGACAGACCCTTGGAGGACCGATCATGACCGAGCCGATCTCGTGACCGTGCAATTCGCCGTCCTGCCCCCGGTACGCGCCGGCGTCTGCGCCGACCCCGACTGGATGATCGGTTTCGCCCGGCACGCCGAGGCCCTGGGCTTCGAATCCATCGTCCTGGTCGAGCATCCGGTGGTAATCAGCAGCTACACGAGCACCTACCCCTATGCCCCGTCGGGCCGGATGCCCCTGGCCGACGACTGCGCCATCCCCGATCCCCTCGACGTCCTGGCCTTCATCGCCGCCGCCACCAGCCGATTGCAGCTGGCCACCGGCGTCCTCGTCCTGCCCGCCCACCACCCGGTGATCATGGCCAAGCGCCTGGCCACCATCGACGCCCTGTCGAAGGGGCGCGTCCGGCTCTGTGTCGGCGTGGGCTGGATGCGCGAGGAGCTCGAGGCCTGCGGGATCGACTTCTCGTCGCGTGGCCGGCGCACCGACGAATGCATCGACGTCATGCGTGCCCTGTGGGCCGACACCGAGCCCGACGGGTCCGCCTTCGACGGTGAGTTCTTTCACTTCTCCCACGCCCACACCCACCCGAAGCCGTCCCGGCCGGGCGGTGTCCCCATCCACATCGGCGGCCACTCCTCGGCTTCCATCCGCCGGGCCGCCCGACGCGGCGACGGCTGGCACCCGCTCGGCATCCGGGGCGAGGAGCTCACGAGGGCCGTGGCCGAACTGCACCGGGAAGCCGAGGCGGCCGGGCGCGACCCCGGGGCCATCGAGCTCACCCTGACCGGGGTGTCGACGGGGACGACGCCCGAAACGCCGGCCGAGCTCGAGGAGATGGGGGTGGACCGTCTGGTGGTGACCTGCCTGCAGAAGGAGCTGGCGGCGGCCCAGGACGAGATGGCCCAGGTGGCGCGGACGGTCGGCCTCACGCCCGGCTGACTGACCCACCTCCGTGGTCCTCGGGGGATGCCCGTAGTGTTCGGGGCATGCACGACTCGGCACCGCTGGCCTGGCGCCAGCTCGTCGGACTGTCTGACGTCCGGGCGGCGGCCGAGCGGCTCCGTCCCGTGGGGGTGCAGACGCCTCTCCAGTTGAGCGAGCGCCTGTCCGAGCGCCACCGGGCCTCGGTCTACCTGAAGCGCGAAGACCTCCAGGCCGTCCGCTCCTACAAGATCCGCGGCGCCTACAACTTCATCGCCGGCCTTTCCCCCGAGCGGCTGCGGGCCGGGGTGGTCTGTGCCTCGGCCGGCAACCACGCCCAAGGCGTGGCCTGGTCCTGTCGGCATCTGGGCGTGGGGGGCGTCGTCTTTCTCCCCCGCCGTACCCCGCGCCAGAAGGTGGCCCGCATCCGGGCCCTGGCCGGCGACCTGGTCGAGCTCCGCTTCGCCGGCGACAGCTTCGACGACGCCAACGCCGCCGCCGCCGACTATGCGGCTGAGACGGGTGCCACCGTGGTGCCCACCTTCGACCACCCCATGACCGTGGCCGGTCAGGGCACCGTCGGCCTGGAGGCGGTCGAGCAACTCGGTGAGCCTCCCGACGTCTTCGTCGTCCCCATCGGCGGCGGGGGACTCATCTCGGGCATCGCCGTCACCCTGGAAGGCATGGGGGCGGCGACCAGGATCGTGGGGGCCCAACCGGCCGGTGCCCCGGCCATGGTCCGCTCGCTCGAGGCCGGCCATCCCGTCACCATCGACATCACCGACGACTTCGTCGACGGCGCCGTCGTCCGCACCCCGGGACAACTCACCTTCGCCGTCGTCCGCGACCTGGTGTCCGAGATCGAGGTGGTGGACGAGGGCCGGGTCTGTACCGAGCAACTGGCGCTCTACCAGGACGACGGCATCGTGGCCGAACCGGCCGGCGCCCTGGCCATCGCCGCCCTCGACGCCCTGGGCCCCTCGATCGAAGCCAAGACCGTGGTCTGCGTCCTCTCCGGCGGCAACAACGACGTGGCCCGCTACGACGAGATCCTCGAGCGCTCCCTCGTCTATCAGGGCCTGAAGCACTACTTCGTGGTGGCCTTCCCCCAGTCGCCGGGGGCGTTGCGCCGGTTCCTCGACGAATGCCTCGGACCGACCGACGACATCGTCCTCTTCGAGTACGTGAAGAAGAACGACCGCGAATTCGGTCCCGCCGTGGTGGGCATCGAGCTGGCCCAGCGCCAGGACCTCGACGGCCTGGTGGCCCGCATCGCCGCGTCGGGCCTCGACGCCCAGCGCCTCCCGCCCGATACCCCCGTCTTCCGCCTGCTCGTCTGAGGGCCGCCGCCTACCGGGTCGGGGCAGCGCAACGGACACCTCGTCTTCGAGGCGCCCGTTCACTGACGGTCCGGGGTGCACACAGGGGCCCGAAGGGTCCGAGTTCCCAGCCGTTTGATTTTGCGACGCGGCTCCTACGCCCGGAGGGAACCGGCCAACACGCGCCCGGCGCTGTGGGGACCACGGTGCAGCAGCAGCCGCTCCCGGTCACAGAGCTCGTCGTAGCGCGCCCTGTCCTCCTCGGTCATCGTCCCCATGGCGCGGCCAAGGCCCAAGTCGTCCAGTTGGCGTCGAACGAAGTCCAAGTCCCCGGTTCCGGCGTTGTTCATGACTCCATAGTCGGGATGGCGACACTCACCCACTGGAGGCGAAGGTCCATCACCGCACCGTCGCCATGGGTCGTCGTGCCCGACCGGGGCGTCACCGCTTCACCATTGGGGAGCGGTTGTGCATCTTGCCGATGTACGGATCCCGCCAGCCCCTGCAACGAGGCAAGGTCGACGTGTCAAACTGCTCAGTCGGGGATGTGCGCAAGAGCGGCGTCCATGACCGATCCCATCACGGTTGGAGAGGGCAGGGGTGGTAGCCCGGCGTTCGTCGGAGAGCCGGAGGTGAGGGACTGTGAGAACCAACTGACTTTTAACAGAACTGGACCCTTGCTTGTAACGACGGTCGCCGTCAACAGGCTCTGAATGCTGCTGCCGAGATTGGAGACCGTGGCCACGAGATTCGGTACCGAGCCTGGAAGATCGACTGTCTTCTCTTCTCCGTTGCGGCACTCGGCCAGGACGGCGTTCACCCGGCTCAGGAGGCCCGCCGCCTCTTGCGGCGAGGGTGTTTGGTCCAACGCCTCGACGATGCCGGAAGAGGGCCCTGTCGTGGCATTGCCCATGGTGAAGGTGATGTAGGCGATGGGAACCGACATCGGAACGACGCCGTCGAACTCTGGGGGCGATGAGTTCGATGTCTCAGGTCCCGTCGTGTTGTAGCCGTTGGGGACATCCTTGAGGGTAAGGAGCAGCTGATCAAGTTGTGCCGCCACCGGGCCTCCGGTCCAGTCGGTGACGCATGCCGCGGCCATCGTCGTGATCGGGAGTGGCGTCTGTACAACTGTGGTCGTCGAACTCTGCGCCTGTGGTCCCGTCGTCACCGCTGCCGTCTTGTGACCGAGAGTCGGCGTGATGGCGCACCCGGCCGCCGACGTACTCATCATCGCGGTGGCAAAGAGCACTACCATCCGACGACGCATACGGCGATGGTAAGCGGGGTGGGTGACACAGGCCGAGGGATCAAGGAGCCCCAGATCTTGATGGCACCTCAGGCCCAGCGGGAGCTGATTACAGATTCAGGTCGTGCTTCGGCCGGACCACGATCTCGGACAGGTGGACGCTGGCCGGGCGGGTGACGGCCCACAAAATGGCCTCGGCCACGTCCTCGGGCGTGCACAGGTGGCCGGGAAGAGCAGCCTGGGCCCCGGCCAGCACCTCGTCGGGCAGCCTTTCGCCCTTGGTGATCTCGATGGCCGCCGCCTCCGGCGTTCCGGCCACCCCCACCAGCCCCTGCAGCACGGCCGAGTCGAAGTTCCGGGCGAAGTTGGTGGCGATGGCCCCGGGCATCACGGTGAGCACCTTGATGGGGTCGTCCATCAGCTCCCGCCTCAGCGTGTTGTTGATGCAGTTCACGGCGTGCTTGGTGGCGCCGTAGACACCGGAGTCGGCTCGCTGAGCGGCCACCGAGGAGATGTTCACCAGGTGACCCTCGGACCCACAGGCCCGCATGGCCTCGACGGCGGCCTGACTGCCGACCAGCAGGGCGAAGATGTTCGTCTCGAGCATCACCCGCCAGTGCTCAGGGTCCTTCTCATCGAGGATGGCGTCGGGGTGGCTCAGCCCGGCGTTGTTCACCATGACGTCGAGCCGGCCGGTGGACTCGGTGGCGTGGCCCACGAATCCCCGCATCTCGTCGACCTGCCGGACGTCGAGGACGTGCGCTTCGCCGGTGCCGCCGGCAGCGGTGATCTTGGCTACGGACTCGGCCATGGCGTCGGGCGTCCGACCCCCGAGGACGACATGGGCGCCGGCGGAGCCGAAGGTCTCGGCGATGGCCCGGCCGATGCCGCTCGAGGCACCGGTGACAACGGCGGTCCGACCGGCGAGGACTTTCTCGGGAGACATGGCGGCCCTATCGCCGGGGCGTCATGTCGAGGTCGGGCGGCGGCTGGTCGGGGATCTTCCACTTGAGGAACGACTTGTCGTAGACGTCGTGATAGGCGTTGGCGGCGTCGACCATGGCACCGAAGGCCGTCTCGAAGCCGTCCCAGTCCTCGGATTCGATGCACTTGGCCACGGCGGCCACCTCCTCGTCGATGAACTTGTCCATGTTCTCGTTGTACTTGGGCCGCAGGAAGGCACCCTTCTCCATCAGGCCCCGGGCCTCTTTCAACTGGAACCGGGCCAACGCTTGATTGTGGACCTTCCCGGCGTAGTAGCACTTCCAGATCCGGGCCCCCACCAGAGGCATGATCTCGGCCATCCCGGGCATCAGGTGACCGAGTTCGCTCAGCTCGAAGGTGCCCTTGCCGGTATCGATGACGTGGTCGTGATCCGCCGTGTCTGACATGGGCGATTTTCTACCACAGGGCCCCTCGAGCACGACCGGCGCACCCACAGGCACCGGCGGACGGCCCACGACCGGACGACCGCCGGACGACCGCCGGGCTGACGCCTCGCGTTTCGTTCGCGCGCCGGTCCCGTCGATACGATGCAGAGGTGACCGACGTCCGTCCGCCCAGCACCGAGGGCACCGTTGTCCAGGGCCGGTTCTCGGCCTGGCAGGAGGTCCTGCGCACCACCAACCCGCCGTCCGGCCGGCCCCTCGATCCGGTCTCGCGCTGGTTGGTCCTCACCCGGGCCGCCGTCTTACCCATGACCCTGGTGGCGGGGGCCGTGGCCACCTTGCTGGCGGTGCGTCGCCCCGACTTCCGGCCCGGTCTCCTGATCCTCGCCTTCGTCGGCCTGATCCTGGCCCACACGGCCAACAACCTCATGAACGACCTGTTCGACGTGGAGGTCGGCCTCGACACGTCGACGTATCCCCGGGCGCTCTACGCCCCGCACCCGGTGCTGTCGGGCATGATCTCCAAGAAGGGCCTGGCCACCGGCGCCCTGCTCGTCAACCTTCTCGACCTGGCCATCCTCGTCGTCCTGGCCGTCTACCGCGGCTGGCCCGTGGTGGCCTTCGCCCTGGCCGGCTTCGCCCTCAGCTTCGCCTACACGGCACCGCCGCTGCGCCTCAAGAAGCGCGGCCTGGGCGAGCCCGACGTCTTCCTCGTCTGGGGCCCGCTCATGACCTGCGGCACCTACTACGCCGCCGTCGGTCACGTCCCCTGGGAGATCGTGGCCGCCTCGGTCCCCTACGGCCTACTCTGCACCGCCGTCCTCATGGGCAAGCACATCGACAAGGCCCCCTTCGACGCCCCCCTCGGGATCAAGACCCTGCCCGTCATCCTCGGCGAAGCCCGGGCCCGCACGGCCACCAAAGCCATGATGGCCGCCTTCTACGTCACCGTCATCGCCTGTGTGGCCGTCAGGGCCCTGCCCTGGCCGGCCCTGCTCAGCCTCCTGGCCGTCACCAAGCTGGTGCCTTCGTGGAAGGCGCTCAGCCAGCCCCGGCCCGACGAACCCCCGCCCAACTTCCCCGTCTGGCCCCTCTGGTTCGCCGCCGTGGCCTTCGTCCACACCCGTCGGGCCGGATCACTCCTCGTGCTCGGTCTGATCATCGCCGCCATCGCCAACATCCGCTGATCGGTCGCCCCACTTCGCACTATCCGATCCAGGCAATCCCCGCAGGCGTGACAACGCCGGAGCATGGAGGAGGACAACCCGTGCCGACATCCACCCCGCCCGGCTTCACCCGCCTGCGCCACCTCGCCGACTCCATTCCACCGAGAGTCGACGCACCCCGCGTCATGCCGCCACCGACAAGGCGGTCGGCGGCCGATGCGCTCCGACCGTTCATCGTCCGACTTCTCGACGGCCAGGTGCCCCTTCGCTTCGAATTCTGGGACGGCTCGTCCATCGAACCGACCCGGATCCCACCGGCCATCGCGGCCGTCGTCCGTGTCCATTCGGTCGATGCCGTCCGTCGCATTCTGTGGGCACCGGGGGAGGTGGGTCTGGCCCGGGCGTTCGTGTCCGGTGACATCGAGATCGACGGCGACATCTTCGCCACCCTCCGGGCCCTGGCCGAGACATCGGTCAAGGATCTCTGGCGTCTGGGGACGAGCGCCCTACCCGCCGCGCTGAACGCGGCCCTTCGACTCGGTGTCCTGCGCCCGCCCCCGCCTCCGCCCGCCGAGGAGGCCCGCCCCCGGGGCCGGCTGCACTCTCCGGAGCGCGACGCCCAGGCTGTCAGTCACCACTACGACGTCGGCAACGCCTTCTACTCCCTCGTCCTCGGTTCGAGCATGACCTACTCCTGCGCCCGCTTCGCCCACCCCGAGTCCGGTCTGGAAGAGGCTCAACGCGCCAAGCACGAGCTGATCTGTCGAAAACTGGGCCTCGACCGGACAGGCGACGCCCGGCTTCTCGACGTCGGCTGTGGCTGGGGGTCGATGGCCCTTCACGCCGCCGCCCACCATGGGGCGCGCGTCGTCGGCGTCACCCTGAGCGCAGCCCAGCAGCAGGACGCCCGACGACGGGTGGAGGAGGCCGGTCTCTCCGACCGGATCGAGATCCGCCTGCAGGACTACCGCGACCTGGCCGGCGAACGCTTCGACGCCATCTCCTCGATCGGCATGTTCGAGCATGTGGGTGCGTCACAGATGGAGCGCTACTTCTCCACCCTCCGCGCCATGCTCGTCCCCACAGGCCGCCTTCTCAACCACGCCATCTCTTCCCCCGGTGGATCGACGATCACGCCGCGTTCCTTCATCGGCCGCTACGTCTTCCCCGACGGCGAGCTCCAGGACGTCGGCCAGGTCCTGCTGGCCATGCAGCGCGCCGGCTTCGAGATCCGCGACGTCGAGTCCCTGCGCGAGCACTACTCCCGGACCCTCCACGCCTGGGTGGCCAACCTGGAGTCACGCTGGCTGGAAGCCGTCTCTCTCGTCGGGGCGGCCCGGGCCCGGGTGTGGCGCCTCTACATGGCGGGCTCCGCCGTCGGCTTCGACGACGGGGGCCTCGGCATCCACCAGGTCCTCGGTGTCGTGCCCGACGCCGACGGATCGAGTGGCATGCCCTTCACCCGTGACGCCTGGGTCGACTGACGTCCCACGGTTCGGGCCGTAGCCCGCTACGGCCCGCTCCAACACGTCCCGGGGGGCGAGAAGATGGGCGCCGTCGTCACCGGCAGGTCGGACGGCGGATCCAGCGTGATCGTCGGGTTGTTCTTGTCCCTCACCGAGTTGGCCCGTGTCCACGTTCTCTCACAGCTCAGCAGCGCCTTCTTCTCCGGCTTGTGGACGGAGGCGGGGTCACCGCCGGCCCACATGTCGAAGCGGTAGAGGTGGGCTCTTTTCCACCCGCGGTCGCACTCGGAACACTCGTCCTCGTGGATGAAGTACCTCTCCATATAGGGCACGTAGATGATCTCGCACCACGGCAGTTCCTTCACGTCGGTGGCGAAGGTCACCGGATCGGCATAGCTGCCCGTCCCCCCGGCCCCCGTCCGGGATCCACACGGATGGGCGATGTCGGTCCCCGGAGGGGAGTTGTCGGCATAGCCGTAGAGGGTCATGAAAGCCTGGACGGTGCCCGTCGACGCCCGGGAGGTTCCCGCTCCCGCCGTGCTGGGGATGCCGAAGAGAACGAGGCCGATGCCAAGCACCCCGAGGCTCACCGCCTGCGTCCGCCGGATCCCCGATTTCCTCACCTGGACACTCCTCGGTCCCCGCTCCCCACCCGACAGGAGCGTGGCTACTCGATGAAACCATCGTAGTGAAGGGGTACCGGGAAGAACCGGCCGGGTCCCTCTGTAGCCTGGCAATCGTGAGCGTCACCCCGATGGAGCTGGTGACGACGGCCATGGCCAGCGGCGGCGACGCCGTGGCCCGCGACCCCGAGGGCAAAGCCGTCTTCGTGCGCGGAGCCCTCCCCAGGGAGCGGGTCCGGGTCAGCCTCCTTTCCGACCGCGCCAAATACGCGGTGGGGCGCATCGAGGAGGTCCTCGAACCGTCGCCCGACCGGATCGCCCCCCCGTGTCCGGAAGTGGCCCGGGGTTGTGGCGCCTGTCAGTGGCAACACATCGAGCTCTCCACCCAGCGCCGGCTGAAGAGCCAATTCGTGGTGGAGTCGATCGAGCGGGCCAAGGTGGACTGTCCCGAGCCGCGTGCCCCGGTCGAATTGGAACCCTGGAATTTCCGGACGACGATCAACGCGGCGGTCCACGAAGGGCGCGCCGGCTTCAACCGGGCCCGATCCCATGACGTCGTCGCCGTCGACTCCTGCCGGGTGGCCCACCCCCTTCTCCGTGATCTCCTGATCGACGTCCGCTACCCGGGGGCCAGAAGCGTTCTTCTGCGTTGCGGGGCCCGAACCGGGGAACGGCTCGCCGTCACCACCCCCACCCGTCTGGACCTGGCCCTGCCCGATGACCTGCATCCCGAGTACGTCCACGAGCTGGCGGCCGGGCTCCGTTGGCGGATATCGGCCCGGTCGTTCTTCCAGACCCGGGCCGACGGCGTCGACGCGCTGGCCGAGGTCATCGGGTCGGCGGCCGACGAGCTGGGGGCTCCGTCGACGGCGGTCGATCTGTACAGCGGTGTCGGCGTCTTCGCCGGCGTTCTGGCCGCCCGGGGGTGGTCGGTGACGGCGGTGGAGGGATCGCACAGTGCCGCCGAGGACGCCCGGGTCAACCTGGCCACCTCTGCCGTCACCGTGGTCGGCACCGACGTCACCACCTGGACACCCGGTCAGGTCGATCTCGTGGTGGCCGATCCCAGTCGACTCGGCCTCGGCCGCGCCGGTGTCGACACCGTGACGGCCACCGGAGCCCGCCGTCTGGTCCTGGTCAGCTGTGACGCCGCCAGTCTCGGACGTGACGCGGCGCTGCTTCAGGCCGCCGGCTACACACTCAGCGCCCTGACCGTCGTGGATCTCTTCCCCCACACGTTCCGGGTGGAGGCTGTCACCGTCTACGACCGCTGAGCGGCCCGGGGCGACGGCGCCCGGAGACGTCCTCGACGTCGGCTCGGCGGCGAGTTCGGCCAGGGCTTTCAGGTCGAGGAGCTGCCGGCGCATCATGACCGGGGCGCCGGCGGGCAGAAGATGACGGAGCACAAGTCGGTAGGGACCGGCGGGACCGGCAATGTCAGCTTCGCCGCCAGACGGCTCCGGTCGTGCCCGGCCGGTGCGACGCGGTAGGTGAGGCCACCTGGCCGAAAGCCCGGGTCTGCGCGTCGAGGGTGATGGACGAGCCGGGCTCGAAGGAGAGGAGTCGGAAGATCGTCGAGACCTTGGGTCAGCTCGGGCGGGCTCCGGCGCCCCAAATCGTCGATCCAGTCGTCGCTGTGGGGAGCCCCGTCGGAGCCGCCAGAGCCAGCGGAAGAATGGCTTCAACGATTTCAGGGCAGCCGTGGCCGCCGCTGTGTAAGTCTCTCACCCGACCCGACCCGACCCGACCCGATCGGAGATGCGATGGAGTGGAAGCTCGAGCTCGTGGTGGTCCCTGTCTCAGATCAGGACAGGGCGAAGGCGTTCTACCTCGAGACGCTGGGATTCGAGCTGATCGTCGACCACCGAGCCGGAGCCGACTTCCGAGTCGTCCAGGTGAACCCCCCCGGTTCTTCGTGTGCCGTCGCCCTCATGAAGAATCCCGAGGCGGCCGGCTCGGTTCAGGGTCTCCACCTGGTGGTCTCCGACATCGCCGCCGCCCGGACTTCCTTGGTCGAGCGAGGGGCGGAGCCCACCGACGTCTTCCATTTCGAGAACGGGAACCAGGTGCCTGGTCCCGATCCCGACGGAGGCGACTACAACTCGTTCTTCTCCTTCCACGACCCCGATGGCACGGGATGGATGGTGCAGGAAGTGAGCGGCAAAGCGGAGCGTGACCGTTAGACCCGGGCGCCGAGTCCGAGCCGGATCGAACAGTAATGTCAGACCATGTCCGGGCCCCGTCCAACGACGCCGTCGTCTCCGAGCGGGGGACCGACGGCGCGAGACGGCGGAGCCGCGACGTTCGATCCCGAGGCCGTCCGCGCCAAGTACCTCGCTGAACGCGACAAGCGGCTGATTCCCGGCCGTGCCGATATCCGCGACCTGAAGACGGACGAGCACTTCGCCCACTACCGTGACGACCCGTTCACTCCGGTCACCGAGCGTGACCCGGTCGTCGACGACGTCGACGTCGTGATCGTGGGCGGCGGGATCGCCGGAATCTGCGCCGGGGCGCAGCTCCGCAAGACCGGGATCGAGCGGATTCGGCTCATCGACCAAGCGGGGGGCATCGGGGGCACCTGGTACTGGAACCGCTATCCGGGGGTGATGTGCGACGTCGAGTCGTACATCTACATGCCGATGCTCGAGGAGCTCGACTACATCCCCACCCGGCGCTACGCCTTCGGCGAGGAAATTCTGCACCACTTGGAAGCGATCGCTGTCCGGTTCGACCTCGAGGCCGATGCCCTGTTCCACACCGGGGTGACCCGGGCCGACTGGGACGAGGACGCCGCCCGGTGGCGGGTCCGCACCGACCGCGGTGACGAGGTCAGCTGCCGCTGGTACGTGCTGGCCGTCGGGATCCTGAACCTGCTCAAGCTGCCGACCATCCCCGGCATGGAGGACTTCGCCGGGCACTCGTTCCACACGGCGCGGTGGGACTACTCGTACACCGGCGGTGGGCCGAACGAGCCCTTGACCGGCCTGGCCGACAAGGTGGTCGGACTCATGGGCACCGGAGCGACCGGCATCCAGTGCGTGCCGCCGCTGGCCGAGTCGGCGAAACATCTCTACGTGTTCCAGCGCACCCCGTCGGCCATCGGAGAGCGGGGCAACCGGCCCACCGCTCCCGACTTCGCCCGTGGGCTCGAGCCGGGCTGGCAGCGGGCCCGAATGGACAATTTCCAGGCGATCATGCTGGGCCGGCCCGCCGAGCTCGACCAGGTGGACGATGGGTGGACCCATGACTTTGCCGCCGTCCAGCACCCGCCGCGTGAGAAGGGCATGACGACGGCCGAATATCTCCGCAGCGCCGAAGAGCTCGACTTCCGGATCATGGAGGCGCACCGACGCCGGGTCGAGGATCTGGTGGCTGACCCGGCCACCGCCACGATCCTGAAGCCCTACTACCGGTATCTCTGCAAGCGGCCGTGCTTCCACGACGAGTATCTGCAGGCGTTGAACAACCCCAACGTCACGCTGGTCGATTGCCCCGCCGGGATGGAGCGGATCACCAAGCGTGGCCCGGTCATCGACAGCCAGCAGTACGAGGTCGACTGCCTTGTCTACGGCACCGGCTTCGAGGCCGAACTGACCCCGCTGTTCTGTCGCGCCGGCCACGAGATCGTCGGTCGGGGCGGTGTCACCCTGGCCGAGAAGTGGGCCGATGGTGCCGCCAGCCTGTTCGGGATGATGAGCCGAGGCTTCCCGAACATGTTCGTCATGCCGGCGCCGGGGCAGCAGGCGGTGGTGACTGTCAACTACACGCAGCTGGCGGTCTTCGGGGCCGAGTTCATTGGCGGGACCGTCCGATTGCTCCGGGAGCGGGGGGTGGAGGTGTTCGACGTGAGTGCCGAGGCCGAGGACGCCTGGACGCAGAAGATCGTCGACTCCTTCGTCGACGGCAGCGCCGTCATGTCCGCCTGCACGCCGTCGCGTATCAACAACGAAGGCCACCCGGAGGCGATGAACCCCCGCAGCGGCAACTACGGCCGGGGCATGGGCGACTGGTTCGGTTACCGCGAGTTGCTGGAGAAGTGGCTCGAAGCCGGAAGCTTCGAGGGCCTGGAGCTCGAGGTTCGGTCGCCGGCATCGTGAGCACGCGACAGCGGGTCGTCGTCGTGACCGGCGGTGGCGGCGGGATCGGAGCGGCGATCGCCGAGGAGCTCGGCCGGGGCGGCTGGTACGTCGTCACCGTCGACCCCCTCGTGACCCTCGACGGATCCGAGCGGCTCCCGGAGTCACAGGAAACCACCGCCGGTCGAATCGCGGCGGCGGGTGGCTCGGCTCGGGC
This sequence comes from Acidimicrobiales bacterium, assembly GCA_035535015.1. Taxonomy (GTDB): domain Bacteria; phylum Actinomycetota; class Acidimicrobiia; order Acidimicrobiales; family UBA8190; genus Palsa-661. Next base: position 57,272 of record DATLQU010000066.1, read on the forward strand.
CTCGTCGGTGTCGGTGACCGACGGCGACGCGGTCCATGACCTGTTCCGGGAACTTGTCGACGAGCACGGAGGACTCGACGCCGTCGTCAATGTCGCCGGCATCACCCGGCCGACTTTCTTCGCAACGGGCACCGAAGAAGACTGGCGAGCGGTACTCGCCGTGCACCTCGGGGGCTACCTCAACGTGCTCGACGCCGCGCTGCCGCTCATGGCTGCCGCCGGCCACGGCCACATTCTCGGCGTCACATCCGGCTCGGGCTGGCGGGCCGCCGACGCCGGCGCCTACAGCTGTGCCAAGCGGGCTATCGCCGCCCTGACATGGCAATTGGGCCGGCTGACGCCGCCCGGTGTGACGGTCAACGCCATGTCTCCCATCGCCGCCACCCGGATGGTCGCCGCCGCCCTCGAGCGCGCTCGCCAGGCGGGCCGGACCGGCGGCGGGGGAATCTCGTTTCTCACGATGGCGGGCCCCGAGGACCTCGGACCGCTCGGCTCCTACCTCGTCGATGACGGATTCGGTTGGTGCAGCGGCCGGGTGCTCTTCGTCGGCGGCTCGGAGGTGGCGGTGATAGGGGAGCCTCGGCTTCTCGAGGTGGTGCGCAGCGACGAAGTGGTCTCACTCGACCGGGTGCTCGAAGCCGTCGTCCCCCGTGCCTTTGCCACGGCCGAGACCGACCAAGTGAGCGATGGCGGCGGCAACCCCCGGTTCGGGCCCATCTTCGACGAGCCGGCCCCCGACGAAGTGGCGTCGACCCACGTCCGAGCGTGTGCCGTTGTCTCCGACCGGTCACGATGGGCGCCGCCGCTCATCGCCGCGCTCGAGGCCCGGTCCATCACCTGCCATCGCGTCGAGGCCGCTCACGGCTTTTCCGACGCCGCCGAGGCGCTGAGCTCCGTCGTTGCCGCCGCGGGGCCGATCGACGCCATCGTCGTCGCCCCCGCCGGTGATCGGCCGACGGCCCCCTTGACCGATGGCTGGGAGCGGGTCCTCGCCGAGCACAGCGGGATCATCGAGGGTATCCATACCGATGCCGGATGGGCCCGTGCCGCCGCCGACTACGCCGCCACTGCCAGGCGTGACGTCCAGCTCGTCACCCTCACCGACGCCACCACGGCGGGAGGACGCAGTCGGGCCCAGGCCTCGGCGCAGCTGGCGCGCGCGGCGGGGGGGGCGACGAAGGGGCGTGTGACAGCCTTCGCGGCCGGCATCGAGGCGTCAGAGCAGGAAGCCGGACAACCGGTCGGTGCACTCGTCGCCCACCTGCTCGGCCACGCCGATGCCGCCGCTCTCGCCGGTGCGGAGCTGGTGGTCGGCGCCGGCCGGCTCGGGCTTCGCAGTCATCCCCGACCGATCGGTAGCGTCGTGTATGGGGGTCCCGCCGTTCCGGACTGGCTCGACGCCACCCTCCGGGAGATCGTCGGTGTGCCGGACCAGCCATCGTCGGCGGAGATCTGATGACCCGGCCCACCCGAGTCGTCGACGCCCACGTGCACATCTGGGACCCCGCCCGCACAGACTGGTACCCCTATCTCGCACATCCTCCGGCGAACGGCCCCGGCGAGGCGTCGAGGATGTACCGCCGCTTCGACGTCGACACCTACCGGGCCGAGTCGGCCAGCTGGAATGTCGAAAAATTCATCAACGTCGCCGCCGCCACCGGCCGTCACTCGATAGAGGAAACCATCGAGCTCGATTCCAACGCTGCGGTCCGTGGCGGTCCCGACGCCGTCATCGGCGGTCTCCCGCCGACCGAGACGGTGGCTGAGGCCATCGCGCTCATCGACCGGCAGATGGCGGCCCCGCGCTTCCGTGGGGTCCGGCCCATGGGTGCCAACATGGGGCCGGTTCCCGACGCGGGAGTGCTCCACGCTCTGCAGGAGCGGAACCTGCTGTTCGAGCTGATGAGTCATCCCGATCAGCTCGAGGTGGCGGCGGCGCAGCTCGTCGGATTCGATGAACTGACCGTCGTCGTAGAGCACACCGGATGGCCCCGCTCGAATTCCGATGAGGAGCGCGGCCTGTGGCGGTCCGGCATCGATGCACTGGCCGGGCTCGGCGACAACGTCGTGTGCAAGCTGTCGGGCCTGGCGATGCCGCTTCAGTCCATGGAGGTCGACGCTTTCGCTCCATGGCTCGAACCCGCCATCGAAGCCTTCGGCGTCGACCGCTGCATGTTCGCCAGCAACTTCCCTGTCGACTCGATGTACGGCACCTTCGACGAACTCTACGCCGCGTTCAGCGGCGTGACGGCCGGCCTCGACAGCGAATCCCGGGAGAAGCTCTTCGCCGGGAACGCCGAGCGGCTCTATCGCTGCTGAGTAAGCGCGTCCCGGTGCCACGATGGTCAGGCGCGATGTTGCCTTTGACTAGAGCTTTCCCTGTTCAGCGGGCGAGGAGAATCGAACCTCCGTTCTCAGCTTGGAGTATCGCCAGAGCCGACTGAGCCGAAAATGACCACGGGATCCCCGGCAATCGTCAACTCGAAGCCATCGTCGGCCAAATGACGGCCGGCCGGGGCGGTCGGAAGCCGGCACCAGTACCAACCCTGTGACGAACACAGAGAGGCGGTCAGGCGCCGCTGAATCTTTCCTGACACGGGAACCTCTGGCTTGACCCGACGGCTGTGCCAGACCCGGGTCCTACGATGAATGGACGTGCGAGCGCAGGCAGATGGCCAGCGCAACGGGTGGTCTCGGCCGGTCGCGCTCCCTGAGGATATCGACGCCGTGGGTCGATTTGCCGACGGCGTGCCCAAGCCCTTGACCAGGAATTTCAGTTGGAGCGGGCGAAGGGAATCGAACCCTCGTTCTCAGCTTGGGAAAAGCGCCCAGGCTGATTCGGCGAACGGCGGCGAACTAGAACGGCAGGTCAGCGACTCGGCGAACGAGTGCGAACGGCCTCAGACGGATACGGATGCGCCATAAATGCGCCATGACGCTGGCGTCAGTGTCCGCGGTCGACACCGGAAGCCCTCATCTCGCGTCCAGTCGGCTGGGATTTAGCCTTTCGATTTTTTCGATTTAGTGGTATCCTGGTAATGAGATTTGGGAGGCATAGTGGCGACAAGGGCCAATGACGGGGTGGTCTTTCCCCCCGATGATCTTGAGGGGCTCCTCGACCTGGCCAGGTTCATGGAGCAGCACACCGAGCCCGGGATGCTGCTCGGCCCGGACGGCGAGCGGATTCCCCTGCCTGCGGAGGTCTACGGGGTCCTCGTCAATGTGGTGCAGGCGATGCGGGAAGGTAAAGCCATCAGCGTCCTCCCTCAGACACAACGGCTCACCACCCAGGAGGCCGCCGATTTCCTGGGAATCAGCCGGCCCACATTCGTCAAATTGCTCGAACGCGGAGAGATCCCATTCGAGCAGCCCGGTCGGCATCGGCGGGTCTTCCTGTCGGATCTCCTGGCGTACCAGCTGAAGAGGCAGACAGAGCGCCGCGCCACGTTGAACAGGATGACAGAGGAGACCTCCGAGGCGGGCATCTACGAGGGCTCGCCCGGGGATTACGCCGCTGCCCTGAAGGTTGAGCGCAAGCGTCTGGCTCGTAATCGATCCTGAACGTGGCGCGCTATACGGTGGCGCTCGACGCTTGCGCTTTGGTCCCGATCGTCCTTGCGGACACGCTCCTGCGAGTCGCCGAGCGTGGTCTCTACCGTCCGCTGTGGTCCGGGCGGATCTTGGCCGAGGCACAGGGGGCGATCCTTGCGATCCACCCTGATATCGACGTCGCGACAGTCGCGAGGCGATTCACCGACATGGAAATGGCCTTCGATGACGCCATGGTGACGGGATGGCAGGACCTCGAGGAAACGATCTCGCTGCCTGATCCCGACGATCGTCACGTGGTCGCCGTGGCGATCCGGGGAGGAGCCCAGGCCATTGTGACGAGCAACTTGGCGGACTTCCCCTCCGATACCCTCGCTGCCCTCGACCTCGAAGCCGTTCATCCCGATGACTTCCTGCTCGATCAGCTCGACCTCAGCCCCGTTATCGTCCAGGATGTCATTCGCGAGCAGGCGAAACATTCCAAGGCGCCACCCCTTACGGCCCTGGATTTGATCCTCCGCCTCGAACGGTCAGGAGCTCCACAGTTCGCCGATGAGCTCGGGCGGTTGTTCGCCGCCCGGTAAGAACTGCGGCCGTCGGAACGAGATGGACTTCTCCGGGGGACGCACAGTGTCGGTTATCTACGAGCGTTCAACACGAACCGGTCCGTCGGCGTCGCCCCAGTGGAACGGACCCGGAGGTTGTTGCTGCGTCATCGCCCAAACTGTTCGAGATCTTGCACGGTTCGGCGTCCGGTAGTGACCGCACGCCAACTCACGTGCTTCCGCCCGGCGTTTTCGGGACTTGGCGGAGAGGAAGCACCGCCGCGTCTGGGCGGACGTCGTCACATGGATCATCGAGGCGAATGACGAACCGCCAGCCCTCGTAAGCCTCGAGGGCCTGCCCGAGCTCCTCCCAGCTGAGCGTCCTTCCGTCGACGACCACGTCGTATGGCGTGCCGACCTCGTTGCCCTCGTGCCAGACCAGCCGGCCCCGCAGCTCGTCGTGCTCCTCCGCCAGGAGCCAACCCGCCCGATGCTTGTTCGGCGCCAGGTATCGCCTCCCCAGCTCCTCCTTCGCCATGCGGCGGAGGTGAGCCTCCAACTCGGCAATGTCCGCGTCATGGGGACCCAGGACGGCCAGGTGGAAGCCCTGCCGGGGTTCGAGGCTCGCATCTTCGAGTTCCATCTCGACGCCGGTAGGGGCCCGCCAGAGGCGAAAGCGGAGTGTGATGGGGCGACCGTCGACGCCGCTCAGAACGATCGGAGCTGGAGGATCGGGTAGCTCGGGATGGCCGGTGTGGTGGGCGATTCGCCGATCGGCGCAGCGGTCGCACAGGTGGTCCCCATCGATCGAGGCCCTCGGATCGGCGGCGCCGCAGTCCCGGCATGCGTCGGATACGGCAGGAACGTTCGTGGGCGAGGCGCCAAGATCCCCGACGCGCTGGAAGACAAGCTCGATTGGATAGTTGGAGCCAAGGGGACCAAGGATCGTCCTCCGAAGGCAACGATTGATCGCACGGACATCGCAGCGTTCAAGGCCACCAGCATCCTCGATGGCGAATCGACAACGTTGGCTCAAGTCGTTCATGCAACCGAGCACGCTTCGATCGGCAGTCTTGGCGATCCGAACATTGGCAGGGTCGAGCCGACCAAACGTGTCAAGTGGCAGCCCTTCCGAGTCGAGCTCCTGCTCGATGAGCCTGGTTGTGAAGCTCCCAATGGACCGGAGCGCAGCCACTCTGACATCGGTGGCGAAAGCCGAGAACATGGTTCCCGCATGAGTGACAAGGAGGCATTTGCGTCCATCGAACCAGAGCAGATTCATGTACCAGTCGTCGTTATGCGGAGCCATTGAAGATGTCGCAGTCTCGAGCGTGTCAGGTTCGAGAAGCTTCAGGACCTTCGCGGTGCAGCGCAGAACCGTCGGTGTCATCGGCGTTCGAGCGTACTGTTGCACGCCGAGTGGCAACACGACTGCGTCAGGAAGTGCGCCATGACGGCGCCATGACGCTGATGTCAACGGGCAACGGCCCGTCGCTGACCAGGAGGAATGTGAGGTGAGGTGAGAGCGGGCGAAGGGAATCGAACCCTCGTTCTCAGCTTGGGAAGCTGATGTTCTGCCGCTGAACTACGCCCGCGAGAGTGGGGTCACTGTATCGTGCTGGCCGTGGTTCTCTCAGACCGGACGATTCGTGAAGAGCTGGAGAAGGGGCGGATCGTGATCGATCCGTTGGGGGAGGGCTGTATCCAGCCGTCGTCGGTGGATCTGCACGTCGATCAGCACTTTCGGCTGTTCCGGAACCACTCGATGCGGGTGATCGACGTGCGGGAGGACCTGGAGGACCTGACCGAGCTGGTCGAGGTGGCCGACGGGGACGCCCTGATCCTGCACCCGGGGGAATTCGTGCTCGGGTCCACCCGTGAGCGGGTGGGTCTGCCCGACGACCTGGTGGCCCGGCTGGAGGGGAAGTCCTCCCTGGGGCGGCTGGGGCTGCTGATCCACTCGACGGCCGGGTTCGTGGACGCCGGCTGGGACGGGCACCTGACCCTCGAGCTCTCGAACGTGGCCAACCTGCCCATCACCGTCTATCCGGGAATGAAGATCGGGCAGATCAGCTTCCTGCAGATGACGACGGCGGCCGAGAACCCCTACGGTTCCAAGGGCCTCGGATCGAAGTACCAGGGCCAGCGGGGACCGACTCCCAGCCGGTACTTCGAGAACTTCCGTCGCTGATCAGTACCCTCAAACTGACCAGGGAACCCCAGGAGGAGATGTGACCGTCAGGATCGTCATTGGTCTGGCCGCGACCGGCCTCGCCTTTGCTGTCGCCGGCCGACGGTTCTACTTCCTGTTCCGGTTGGTGCAGTCCGGGAAGGCCGACCACGGCCGGATGGGGAACATCCCCGGGAGGATCTGGGCCGAGCTGTCCGAGGTGGGGGGGCAGCGGAAGCTGCTGAAGAGGCCGGTGGCGGGACTGGCCCACGCCTTCACCTTCTGGGGCTTCACCATCCTGATGCTGACGATCATCGAGGCCTACGGAGATCTCTTTCAGAAGACCTTCGCCATCCCCGGGATCGGGCACTCGGCCGCGGTGGGCTTCATCGAGGATTTCTTCGCCGTGACCGTGCTGGTGTCGCTGGGTGTCTTCGCCGTGATCCGGACGGTGAACTCACCCAAGCGCCGCGAACGGGGCTCACGCTTCTACGGCTCACACCTCGACGCCGCCTGGATCACCCTGGCGATGATCAGCGGGGTGATGATCACGCTGCTCGGCTACCGGGCAGCACAGACGCGGACGGGGAACTTCCCCTACGACCACAGCTGGTGGGCCTTCGCCTCCCGGGGGATCGGGGAGGCCTTCAACTCGGTGAGCCCGGGGACGGCCCTGACCTTCGAGACGGTGTTCCTGCTGCTGAACATCGGCTTCATCACCGGCTTCCTGGTCTTTCTCTCCTACTCGAAGCACCTGCACATCTTCGCCGCCCCCATCAACGTGGCCACCTCCCGGCGGCCCCGGGCCTTGGGGCCGCTCTATACGACGCCCGACATGGATATGGAGAACATCTCCGAGGACACGATCTTCGGGGCCGGGCACATCGAGGATCTGAGCTGGAAGCAGCTGCTCGACACACTGACGTGCACCGAGTGCGGCCGCTGCCAGGATGCCTGTCCGGCGTGGAATACAGGGAAGCCGCTGTCGCCCAAGCTGCTGATCATGGGGTTGCGGGACAATCTCTACGAGTCCGCCCCGCGCCTGGTCGGAGCCGGGAAGTCGGCCAAGTCGGAGGGTGCGGACGGCGCTGAGGGTGGCCCCGCCGGTGGCGCCGGAAGTGTGGCCGAGGTGCCCACGTTGGTGCCCGGAACGATCGACCCCGATGTGTTGTGGTCGTGCCTGACGTGCGGAGCGTGCGTCGAGGCCTGCCCGGTGGACATCGAGCATGTCGACACGATCGTCGACATGCGGCGGTACGAGGTGCTGATGGAGTCGCGGTTCCCGGCCGAGGCCGGGCTGATGCTGCGGAACATCGAGAACCAGGGCGACCCGTGGGGGCTCGGCCAGTCCAAGCGGAGCGAGTGGACCGAGGTGCTCGACTTCGAGGTGCCGGTGATCACCGGGAAGATCCCCGACGAGATCGAGTACCTCTACTGGGTGGGCTGTGCCGGGGCGCTCGACGAGCGGGCCCGGAAGGCGACGCAGGCGACGGCCCGGTTGCTTCATCGGGCCGGGGTGAAGTTCGGGATCCTGGGGCCGCGGGAGTCGTGCACGGGGGACCCGGCCCGGCGGCTCGGGAACGAGTACCTGTACCAGGAGATGGGGAAGGCCAACATCGAGACGCTGAACCAGGCGGGAGCGAAGAAGGTGGTGGCCTCCTGTCCGCACTGCTTCAACTCGTTGTCGCGGGAGTATCCCGACCTGGGGGGGAACTTCGAGGTGATTCACCATTCGATGCTGCTGAGCCATCTGATCGAGACGGGGAAGCTGACGTCGGGGACCTTCGAGGCCAAGGTGACATACCACGACCCCTGCTACCTGGGGAGGCACAACCGGGTGTTCGACGAGCCCCGGCAGGTTCTCGACTCGATCTCCGGGGTGGAGCAGATCGAGATGAAGAGGTGCCGGGAGAAGAGCTTCTGCTGCGGCGCCGGTGGGGCGCGGATGTGGATGGAGGAGAACATCGGGAAGCGGGTGAACCTGGAGCGGACCGACGAGGCCCTGACCACGGGGGCCGACGTGGTGTCGACGGCCTGTCCCTACTGCCTGATCATGCTGGACGACGCCGTGCGGGCCCGGTCCCGGGAGGACGACGTCAGGGTGATGGACGTGTCCCAGGTGATGGAGGCGTCTCTGAACGCAAACGGCAGGGGTCCGGCTCCCGGTCCCGCACCCGCTGACAGCGAGAGCTGATCCGCTCCCAGCCTGCGGCCTAGTGGAAAGCCTTGGCGTCCGCTTCGCGTAGGCGCTCCGACATGGCCACCAGCAGCTTGTGGGCCAGGGCGGGCATGGCGTCGAGCAGGCCGTTGAATCGACGCTGCTCGAGGACGAGCAGGGTCATATCGGTGTCGGAGATAACGGTGGCCGAGCGGGGCCGGCGGTCGAGGAGAGAGAGCTCGCCGAAGTAGCCGCCCGGCTCCAAGGTGGCGACCTTGCGTCCGTTTCGGCGGACCGAGGCCTTGCCCTTCACGATGAAGAAGAACTCCCGGCCGACGGTGCCCTCTTCGCAGAGGACCTTGCCGGCAGGGACGTCGACTTCGTCGACGGTGCGTCGGAGGGTGCGGAGTTGGCTGGCCGAGAGGGCCGAGAAGAGCCAGATGTCCCCGAGATCGATGTCTTTCTGCCGCGGCGTCATGGCCCGCAGGCTAGCCAGGGACGCCCCCGTCGTGCTGGCTTCTGGTCGTGCTCAGGCGTTAGGGAGGCACTCCCTCGGAGACCGGCGCCTTCGCGGTGGGCGAAGAGGCCGCGCTAGCCTTTCTCGATGCCCGCAGCCCGTGAGTCGGACGACTCTGGGGGCGTCCCGCCCAAATTGAGCCTGGCCCAACGGCTGTCGCTGGCCCTGCCGCGCATGAAGCGCGACCGCGAAAAACCACCGCTGTTCACGCGGCTGCGCGACTCCATGGTGAAGCCGGTGGATCCGAGCACGGCCAAGAAGTCCCAGGACGCGGACCGGCCGATGACGGTAGCGGAGCTGGAGGATGCCATCGCCTCGGCCGACGACAAGGAGCGGCTGACCGGGCTGCTGCTGGCGCCGGTGGCAGCCGCCATCGGGCTCGTGGTGAGTGGGCTCAAGATCGCCAACGCCCGTCCGGCATTCCTTGTCAACGGCAAGGTCAACCCGGAACACGCGAATCTGGGGATCTACAACTCGCTCGAGATCGTGTTCCTGGCCCTGGCCGTGCTGATGCTGGCCACGGCGTACTTCCGGAAGCGGCTCTTTCTCGGGATCATCATGGCCCTCTACGGGCTGTCGCTGTTCAACCTGCCGCCGTACTGGGGATTCGCCTTTCCCTACATCCTGGCCGGCGCCTGGCTTTTGGTGCGGGCCTACCGGCTGCAGCGAGACCTGAAAGTAGCGACCGGAGAGGGTCCGGCGCGACCGGGCAGCCAGGGCCGAGGTCGTGGAGCGCCGACGACGGGGCGGGCCGAGCCCAACAAGCGCTACACGCCGCCGAAGCCGCCGGCCAAGAAACCGCGGGCCAAGAAACCGCCGTCCAAGCCCGACGACGAGAAGCGGGCCGGTTAGCTGGGCTGCTGCCGGAGGTGACGCCGCCGGAGTTCGAGGGCGGCTAGGGCCAGCAGCAGGAGGATGAGCAGGATTGTCGGGAGGACGAAGACCTTCCCCGACGATTGTTCACCAGTCAGGGCCCGGGCCGTCTCGAGGAGAGCCGGATCGTCCCGCACGGTGACCGCCCTGACCGTGGTGCCCGGGATGCGGAGGATGTTGCCGGGGATCGACTCCGAGTAGCGCCGGCCGTCGAGGGTGAACGAGCCCCGGCAGGCGTAGCCGGCCTGGTTGCTGCCGCTGCCACCGAGGAGGCCCAGGCAACCCGAGACCCTGACGTCGACGGGCACACCGTGCTGATGGAGCCGGGTGATCTGGGAGTTCTTCTGAATGCCGGTGGCGTAGAGGATGACGACAAGGACGGCCAGAGCGACCACGATGAGCGCTAGAAGGACGCGGCCGACGCGGCGGCCGTCCACCTTGATGCCGGCTCCCCGGAGGGTGCCGAGCGGCTCGTCGGACGGAACGGTCTCCCCCGGTGTCGGTCCTCCCACGATCCGGCGATCGTAGCGGCGACCTGGTTCGGGAGGCCAGTGGCCCTGCCTGAGGCCGGCCTAGTTCACGCGCTGGTAACACTGCGGAGATAGAGCCGAAACCCCCGCCCGTCATCCTGTGGTCGGCAGGGCGAACTCCTGTCGTGGCCTTGGCGGACCCGTGCTTCGGTGACGCTGCGTCCATGGCATTCGGGGGGGGAGCCAAGACGCATTCGACCTACGAGAGGAGCATTCGCCGTGCTATCGGCTGCAGCACAATTGGTTCCCTATCCAAGCTGGTTGAACACAGGCGACAACACGTGGCAGCTGGTGGCCGCGACGTTCGTCGGCCTGATGAGCCTTCCCGGCCTGGCGGTGCTCTACGCATCGATCGTGCAGAAGAAGTGGGCGGTGAACGTGCTGGCGATGATGTTCGCCGGCTTCTCGCTCGTTCTCGTGATCTGGGTCCTCTACGCCTACAAGTTGGGCTTCGGCGGCACTTCCCTCGGTGGCGGAGTTCAGACGATCCACGGAGTGGTGACGCAGACCCAGCTGACTGGCACGGGGTGGTGGAAACACTTCATCGACAACTTCATAGGCAAACCGGGCCAGATCCTGAATGCCACCAACGAACAGGGTCAAGCGGGATCGGCAGCTAACACGGCAGTGCCGTTCCACTTCCCGACGACGACACTGGCGTACTTCCAGTTCGTGTTCGCCGCCATCACGCCGCTTCTGTTCATGGGCAGCGTCTTGGGACGGATCAAGTTCAGCGCCTGGTGCCTCTTGGTGCCGCTGTGGTCCACCTGTGTCTACTGCGTGGACGCCTTCCTTCTCTGGGGCGGCGGATACTTCGCCCAGGAGGGTGCCCTCGACTTCTCCGGTGGGTACGTCATCCACATGTCGGCCGGTGTGTCGGGCTTCGTGGCGGCCTGGGTCTTAGGACCTCGACTGCTCCGAGATCGGCGAAACGCCATACCCAACAACTTGGTGATGGCGGCCGTCGGAGCAGGGATCCTGTGGCTCGGCTGGAACGGCTTCAACGGTGGTGACCCCTACTACGCCGGCGCCGACGCTGCCGCCGCCGTGGTGAACACCAACCTGGCCACTGCCGTCGGTGTCCTCGTATGGGTGGCCATGGACGCCTGGCTCAGCAAGTCGAAGAAGCCGACCTTCCTGGGTGCGGTGAACGGGATGATCTGCGGTCTGGTCGGGATCACACCGTGCGCCGGCTTCGTGAACGGTTGGGGTGCCATCGCCGTCGGAGGCATCTGTTGCGCCATCGTGTGGTTCGCCTGGAACTTCCTGTCCAAGGTGAAGCCCTTCTCGAAGGTGGACGACGCTCTCGGGGTCATCTACACCCACGGGATCGCCGGGCTCTTCGGTGGACTGCTCCTGGGCATCTTCGGTGACCCGAACACGCTGGAACTGGGCTGCGGGCACCTGAACGGCGCCGGCCAGGTAGTGAACACCTCGCAGGCGGCGTTTGGGACGGCGACGTCGTCCTGTACGCCATTCGGGGTGGGAGGCCTGATGTATACGGGCTCGGCTCACCAGCTGTGGGAACAGTTCCGAGCAGCCATATGGGTGATCTGTTGGTCGGCGTTGGTGACCTTCATCCTGATGAAGCTGATCGGGCTGGTACTCCGCGGTACCCGCTACAGCGACGAGATCCTCGAGATCGGCGACCTGGCCATCCACGACGAGGAAGCCTTCCCCGAGGAGAAGTTTGCCGAACGGGTCGGCGGCGGCGGGGGAGGTGGTGCGTTCGCTCTCGCCGGGCTGGACGTGGGTACGGTGTCACCACCCAACGAGGATCTGACGTAGTCGGTCGAGCGAGAACGAAAGGACCATTCCGGTGAAATTGATCGTGGCTGTTCTTAAGCCGTTCAAGCTCGACGAGGTGAAGGAAGCCCTGAAAACGCTTGGGGTACAGGGGATGACCCTGACCGAGGCGCAGGGATTCGGTCGCCAACGAGGGCACACGGAGGTGTACCGGGGAGCGGAGTACGAAGTCGACTTCGTCCCCAAGTTGCGGATCGAGGTCCTGGTCGATGATGCCGAGGCGAATGCGGTGGTTGACGCCATCGTCTCGACGGCATCGACGGGCAAGATCGGTGACGGCAAGGTGTGGGTCCTACCCGTCGACACCGTGGTGCGGGTGCGCACCGGGGAACGCGGGGCGGACGCCATCTGAGAAGGTGACTGGACGGTGGGGGCCGGTACTGCCGGCCCCCACCGGGCCAGTCGCTTCCCGACTCTCGACGGGTCCAGGGCTGACAGAACTTCGTCGCACGACCGGCTGGTCTCCGGGCCGGTCGTTTCTCTTGACGGTGGTCAGCCGGCCTGGTGGGCCGTTTCCTGGATGGCCGCGTTGATGGCCTCGGGGTCACCGAGCTGGCGGTGGTCTCTGACCGAGAGGTCGTCGGCCAGGGAGAAGCACCACGGGACACCGGTGGGGATCTCGAGTTCGACGACCTCGTCGTCGGAGAGGCCGGTCAGGTACTTGACGAGTGCGCGCAGCGAGTTGCCGTGGGCCACGACCAGGACGGCCCCGACGGCGTGGAGGTCGGCGACAATGGCGTCCTCCCAGTAGGGGACCATGCGGGCCACGACGTCGGCCAGGCATTCGCTGGCCGGGAGGGCGGAGGCGGGGACATCGCGGTAGCGGGGGTCGTTGGCCGGGTGCTGGGGGTCGTTGCGGTCCAGCGCCGGCGGTCGGGTGGTGTAGCTACGGCGCCAGACCTTGACCTTGTCGATGCCGAACTCGGCCGTGGTCTCCTTCTTGTTCTTCCCCTGGAGAGAGCCGTAGTGGCGCTCGTTGAGCCGCCAGTGGCGGCGGACCGGGAGCCAGGTGCGGTCGAGCTCCTCGAGGGCGAGGTTGGCCGTGCGGACCGCCCGGGTGAGCACCGAGGTATGGAGGACCCGGAGGTCCAGTCCGTGGACCTGCTCGGCGGCGATCAGCTTGCCCGCCTGGCGGGCCTCGGCTTCGCCACGGGGAGAGAGGTCGACATCGACCCATCCGGTGAAGAGACCCTCGGCATTCCAGGTCGACTGTCCATGGCGGAGGAGGACCAGGTCGGGCACGTCTCCGAGGGTAGCCCGCTGCATCGCGGGGACGAGATATCTCGGTGCTCCCCGTCGTCCCGACTCCCTCTCCGCCATGACTGATACACCCTGATGTCATCCTGTGATCGTGACGGTGGCGGATCTGGAGAAGGCCTCGGCATCATGCGGGGGCCGTGAGCGTCGAACCCGAACGGCTGACGGCGGCCGATGCGGCCAAACTCTTCGCCGTCCTCATCGAGCTCGAACGCGCCCCCCGGGCTCTCGTCTCCCTCACAGAGTGTGTATCTGACCACTCTCGTCATTCGTGACTAGGACACGCGGTCCACGCGACCGCCGATTCCGGCTCCCTGCCGATCGAGAAACCGGGTCCCACCAGGTATCCTCTGCTTCGCAGTACCAAGACCTAGAAATCTTGCCTCATAAGCACTCAATTTTGCTACACTAGGCTAAAGCAATCAGGGCCGGGCGAAGGTCGCCGGGCACTAGAGGATGTGGAGGCAACACAGATGTCCAAGGCCGTCGGAATCGACCTCGGCACGACCAACTCGGTGGTGAGCGTTCTGGAGGCCGGCGAGCCGGTCGTCATCCCCAACGCCGAGGGAGGGCGGACCACGCCTTCGGTCGTCGCCTTCTCCAAGTCGGGCGAGGTACTCGTCGGTGAGGTGGCCAAGCGCCAGGCCATCACCAATCCCGAGCGGACCATCCGCTCGGTCAAGCGTCATATGGGCACGGACTGGTCCATCGACATCGACGGCAAGAAGTACAACGCCCAGGAGATCTCAGCCCGGATCCTGCAGAAGCTCAAGAGGGACGCCGAGGCCTACCTGGGCGACACCGTCACCCAGGCCGTGATCACCGTCCCCGCCTACTTCGACGACGCCCAGCGGACCGCCACCAAAGAGGCGGGTCAGGTGGCCGGTCTCGAGGTCCTCCGGATCATCAACGAGCCCACCGCCGCCGCTCTCGCCTACGGCCTCGACAAGGAGAACCAGGAGCAGACCGTCCTCGTCTTCGACCTCGGCGGTGGCACTTTCGACGTCTCGGTCTTGGAGATCGGCGACGGCGTCTTCGAGGTCAAGTCCACCTCCGGCAACACCCATCTCGGTGGTGACGACTGGGACCAGCGGGTCATCGACTGGCTGGTCACCGAGTTCAAGAACACCGAGGGCGTCGACCTGGCGGCCGACAAGATGGCCCTCCAGCGGCTGAAGGAAGCGGCCGAGAAGGCCAAGATCGAGCTCTCCTCCGTTCAGGAGACCCAGATCAACCTGCCCTTCATCACCGCCACCTCCGAGGGCCCCAAGCACCTGGACCTGAAGCTCACCCGCTCCAAGTTCAACGAGCTCACCGCCGACCTGGTCGACGGCTGCAAGGGCCCCTTCGAGCAGGCCATCTCCGACGCCGGTCTCAAGATGTCGGACCTCAACCACGTCATCCTGGTCGGTGGTTCGACCCGGATGCCGGCCATCCAGGACATGGTCCAGGCCCTCACCGGCAAGGAGCCCCACAAGGGCGTCAACCCCGACGAGGTCGTCGCCATCGGCGCGGCGGTCCAGGCCGGTGTCCTGAAGGGTGAGGTCAAGGACGTCCTTCTTCTCGACGTCACCCCTCTCTCGCTCGGCATCGAGACCAAGGGCTCGGTCATGCACCGGCTCATCGAGCGGAACACCACCATCCCGACCAAGCGTTCGGAGGTCTTCACCACGGCCGACGACAACCAGCCCTCGGTGGAGATCCACGTGCTGCAGGGTGAGCGCGAGATGGCCATGTACAACAAGACCCTGGGCAAGTTCCAGCTCGTCGACCTGCCCCCGGCGCCCCGCGGCGTCCCGCAGATCGAGGTCACCTTCGACATCGACGCCAACGGCATCGTCCACGTCTTCGCCAAGGACCTGGCCACCCAGAAGGAGCAGTCGATGACCATCACCGGCCAGTCCTCACTGGCCAAGGATGAGATCGACCGCATGGTCCGCGACGCCGAGGCCCACGCCGAAGACGACCGCAAGCGCCGCGAGGAGGCGGAGATCAGGAACAACGCCGACTCCCTCGTGTACCAGACGGAGAAGCTCCTGAAGGATCAGGGCGAGAAGTTCCAGGGCGACGAGAAGGACAAGGTCGAGGCCGGTCTGAAGGACCTCACCACGGCCCTGGCCGGATCGGACCTCGAGGCCATCAAGTCGGCCACCGAGGCGCTCATGAACTCCAGCCACGCCTTCTCCCAGCGTCTCTACGAGGAGGTCGCCCAGGCCTCCTCCGGTCCCTCGGCCGACGGCCACGGAGGTTCCGACCACGGCGACCAGTCGGACGACGAAGTGGTCGACGCTGAGATCGTGGACGAGCCCTCGGCATGAGCCCCGAGGTCCATCGCCCCCATCTCGACCGCGACCCGGTCGCCGGCGGCTCCCCCACCGGCACCGGATCGCGCGCTGATACCTCCGCCGGGTCCGCACCCGGATCCCCAGCCGGTCCCCCCACCGGCCCGGGCTCCGGTCGCGGGCCCGGTCAAGGCCCCGGTACGGCAGACGACTTCGACGGTGCGCAGCGCCACGACAGCATCGTCAACGACGAGACGGCGGCACTCATCGACGACGGTGCTCCGGGTGCGCCGACCGCGGCCGGCACTGCCGGTAGCGAGTCTGCACTCGAGACCGTCCGACGCGAACGCGACGAGTACCTCGACATGGTCCGTCGCGTCCAGGCCGACTTCGAGAATTACAAGAAGCGGATGCAGCGCCAACAGAGCGATTCCATGGAACGGGCGAGCGAGAACCTGGTGACCAAACTGCTGCCCGCCCTCGACGCCCTGGACCTGGCCCGCGCCCATCTGAGCGACGGGGAGTCCGCCTCCGACGACGTGAAGGCACTGCTCCAGGCCACCGGTCTGATCACCGACGCCCTGGCCAAGGACGGCCTCGAGCGGATCGACGAGCCGGGGGCCGCCTTCGACCCCACCGTCCACGACGCCGTCGAGCACGCCGCGGCCGACGACGATGCCGCCTCCGGTGTCGTCGACGGCGTCCTGCGCGCCGGCTACCGCTGGAAGGGCCGGGTCATCCGACCGGCCATGGTCCGCGTCCGCGGTTGACGTTTGACGGCACGAGTCGAAGGCGTGAAGGCAACAAGGGGTGAAGGCAACAAGGGGTGAAGGCAACAAGGCGTGAAGGTAACGAGAAAAGGCAAGAAGGAGGTGAACGGTGGCCGCACAACGTGAATGGATCGAGAAGGACTATTACAAGACACTCGGTGTCTCGTCGACGGTCACCGACAAAGAGCTCACCCGCGCCTACCGGAAGTTGGCCAAGCAGTTCCATCCCGACACCAACCCGGCCTCGGAGGACACGTTCAAAGAGATCTCCGCCGCCTACGACGTCCTCGGTGACCCGGCCAAGCGCAAGGAGTACGACGAGGTCCGCCGGCTGGGCGCCTCCGGTTTTCCCGGCGGCTTCGGCGGGCCGGGCGGATTCGGGGGGGCCGGTGGTCCCGGGGCCGGCACCTTCCGGGTGGAGGACCTGGGTGACCTGGGTGACCTCTTCGGCGGTTTCGGCGGCGGACGACGGACCCGTCAGGCCGGACCGCGACGCGGGGCCGACATCGAGGCCGAACTGCACCTCTCGTTCGAGGACGCCGTCCGCGGGGTCACCACCTCGGTCAACGTGGCCGGCGAGGCCCGTTGCGAGACCTGTCACGGAAACGGCGCCGCCCCCGGTACCCAACCCGTCACCTGCCCCACCTGTCACGGCAGCGGTTCACTCCAGGACAACCAGGGCCTCTTCTCCCTGAGCCGCGTCTGCCCCCAGTGTTCGGGCCGGGGCACCATCATCGAGACCCCCTGCCCCACCTGCAAGGGATCGGGCGTCCAGCGCCGGACCCGTTCGGTCAAGGTCAGGATCCCCGCCGGCGTGGAGGACGGACAGCGGATCCGGGTGAAGGGACGCGGCGCCCCCGGGCGCGGCAACGGCCCCTCCGGTGATCTCTACGTCATCGTCCACGTGGACAGCAATCCCCTCTTCGGACGACGCGGCCGGAATCTCACCCTCACCGTCCCCGTCACCTTCCCCGAGGCCACCCTGGGCACCACCATCACCGTCCCCACCCTCGACGACCCCGTCACCCTGCGCATCCCGGCCGGTACCTCGTCGAACCAGACCTTCCGGGTCAAGGGACGCGGCGTCCCCTCGTCGGGCCGACGCGGTCACGGCGACCTCATGGTCACCGTCGACATCGTCGTCCCCAAGAAACTGAACGACGAGCAACGCGCCGCCGTCGAAGAGCTCGCCCGCGTCTCGGACCCTGCGCCCCGTGACCATCTGGGGGCCGGCTCATGACGATCAACCCTTACCGCCGGTCCGGCCAACCGGGCCCGCCCGAGTCACCGACGCGCGCCGTCTACGTCATCTCGGTGGCGGCCGAGTTGGCCGGCATGCATCCCCAGACGCTGCGCGTCTACGAGCGCCGCGGTCTGGTGGACCCGTCGCGCACCGGCGGCGGCAACCGGCGCTACTCGCAGCGCGACATCGAACAGCTCCGGCGGATCCAGGACCTGACGGCGGCCGGCCTCAATCTCGAAGGCGTCCGCCGGGTGCTCGAGCTCGAAGCCGAGCTGACCCGTCTGCAGGCCGAGGTCGACCGGGTCCGGGCCGAGGCGCAGGCCGCCGTGGAGAAGACCCACCGCCACTACCGACGCGATCTCGTGCCCGTCCGCCAGGCCATCGTGGCCCGGCCCAAGCCGGCCACCGGCCGCACCAACAGCAGCGTCACCGATCGCCGCAGCGATCGCAGGAGGTAATCCCATGGCCATCGATCCGAACCGTTGGACCGTCAAGACCCAGGAGGCCTGGGCCGCCGCCGCCGACCGGGCCCGGACGGGCGATCACGCCGAGATCACCCCCGACCATCTCCTGGCCGCCCTGGTGGCCCAGCCCGACGGTCTGGCCGTCCCTCTGCTCGGCCGTGCCGGGGTGGAGCCCGCCGCGCTCGGCCAGCAGGTGAACGAGCGGTTGGACAAGCTGGCCAAGGCCTACGGCTCCTCGGCGCCGGCCATGGGCCGCGAGACGAGCCGGGTGCTCGACGAGGCCGACACCATCCGCGGTGACATGGGCGACGAGTACCTCTCGGTCGAGCACCTGTTGCTGGCCCTGGCCGACAAGATCGGCGTCTCGCGCGACCAGTTGCTCACCGCGCTGCGCCAGATCCGCGGCAGCCACCGGGTGACCTCGCAGAATCCCGAAGAGCAGTACCAGGCCCTCGAGCGCTACGGCCGCGACCTGACCGAGGCGGCCCGGCAGGGCAAGCTCGACCCGGTCATCGGCCGGGACGAGGAGATCCGCCGGGTGATCCAGGTGCTCTCCCGGCGGACGAAGAACAACCCCGTCCTGATCGGCGAGCCCGGCGTGGGCAAGACCGCCATCGTGGAGGGCCTGGCCAACCGGATCGTGGAAGGCGATGTGCCCGAGGGCCTGCGGGACAAGTTGGTGGTGGCCCTCGACCTCTCCTCCATGGTGGCCGGGGCCAAGTACCGCGGCGAGTTCGAGGAGCGCTTGAAGGCGGTGCTGAAGGAGATCACCGACGCCCAGGGCGAGGTCATCACCTTCATCGACGAGCTCCACACCATCGTGGGGGCGGGCGGGGCCGAAGGGGCCATGGACGCCGGCAACATGATCAAGCCCATGCTGGCCCGGGGCGAGCTCCGGCTGATCGGAGCCACCACCCTCGACGAGTACCGGAAGTACATCGAGAAGGACGCGGCGCTCGAGCGGCGCTTCCAGCCCGTGGTGGTGGGCGAGCCCTCGGTGCAGGACGCCATCGCCATCCTCCGCGGCCTGAAGGAGCGCTACGAGGTCCACCACGGGGTCCGGATCCAAGACGCCGCGCTGGTGGCGGCGGCCGTCCTCTCCGACCGCTACGTGACCGGACGCTTCCTGCCCGACAAGGCCATCGACCTGATGGACGAGGCGGCCAGCCGGCTGCGGATCGAGATCGACTCGATGCCCACCGAGATCGACGTGGTCAGCCGGCGGATGCGCCAGCTCGAGATCGAGCGGATGGCCCTGGCCAAGGAGTCCGACCCGGCCTCGGCCGAGCGGCTCGTCCGGCTCGAGGAGGAGCTGGCCAACAGCACCGAGCAGGTCGACGCCATGACGGGCCGCTGGCAGGCCGAGAAGGACGCCATCGCCTCCATCCGGACCCTGAAGGAGGAACTGGAGGTCAGAAAGGGCGAGGCCGAGCGCTTCACCCGCGACGGGGACCTGACCCGGGCCTCGGAGATCCGCTACGGAACGGTCCCCGTGATCGAGCGCAGGATCGACGACGCCACCCGTGCCCTGGCCACCCTGCAGGTCGACGGAGCCATGTTGAAAGAAGAGGTGGACGCCGAGGACGTGGCCGAGGTGGTCAGCCGCTGGACCGGGGTGCCGGTCACCCGGCTGCTCGAGTCGGAGCTCCAGAAGCTCGTCCATATGGAGCAGGACCTCGACGCCCGGGTGGTGGGCCAGGACGAGGCCGTCCAGGCCGTGGCCAACGCCATCCGGCGCAGCCGGGCCGGCCTCTCGGACCCGAACCGGCCCATCGGTTCCTTCCTCTTTCTCGGTCCCACCGGGGTGGGAAAGACCGAGCTGGCCCGGGCCCTGGCCGGGTTCCTCTTCGACGACGACCGGGCCATGACCCGGATCGACATGGGCGAGTACCAGGAGAAGCACAACGTGGCCCGGCTGGTGGGCGCCCCTCCGGGCTACGTCGGCTACGAGGAGGGCGGCCAACTGACCGAGCTCGTCCGCCGCCGTCCCTACGCCGTGGTCCTACTGGACGAGATCGAGAAGGCCCACCCCGACGTCTTCAACGTCTTACTCCAGGTCTTGGAGGACGGCCGGCTGACCGACGGCCAGGGCCGGACGGTGGACTTCACCAACACCGTCCTGATCATGACCTCGAACCTGGCCGGGGATCCCCAGGACTTCTTCAAGCCCGAGTTCTTCAACCGGATCGACGAGGTCGTCCGCTTCCGCTCCCTCGACCGCGACGACCTGCGCCGGATCGTGGACATCCAGCTGGCCCACCTCCGTGACCGCCTGGCCGATCGCCGGCTGGAGTTGGCCGTCACCGACGCGGCGAGAGACTGGCTGGCCGACAAGGGCTACGACCCCGACCTCGGGGCCCGGCCGCTGCGCCGGGTCATCCAACGGGCTATCGAGGACCCCCTCGCCCTCACCTTGCTGAAGGGCGGCTACACCGAGGGCGAGACCGTCACCGTCGACGTCGGCGACCACGGCACCCTGGTGCTCACCTGAGAGCCCGGCCGGCACCGGACGGGGAGATCCCCCCAGGCCCCGGGGTACACTGCGACGTAATCCGGAGTCTTTCGAGGCAGGAGAAACGCGTGCCCGCAACGGTGGTCGTGGGGACCCAGTGGGGCGACGAGGGCAAGGGCAAGCTGACCGACCTGCTGGCCCGGGACATGCAGATGGTCGTCCGCTACCAGGGCGGCCACAACGCCGGGCACACCGTGGTGGTGGAGGGAGAGTCCTTCGCCCTGCAGCTGGTGCCCTCCGGGGTGCTCTACCCGCACATCACCCCCGTGATCGGAAACGGCGTGGTGGTGGACCCGGGTGTGCTGCTGGCCGAGCTCGACACGCTCGAGGCCAAGGGGGTCGACGTCTCCCGGATGGTGGTCTCGGGCAACGCCCATCTGATCATGCCGTACCACCAGGAGCTCGACCGGGTGACCGAGCGCTTCCTGGGCAAGAACTCGCTGGGGACGACCCGGCGCGGGATCGGCCCCGCCTACGCCGACAAGGCCTCGCGGGTGGGGCTGCGGGTGCAGGACCTGCTCGACGAGAAGATCTTCCGGCAGAAGCTCGATGTGGCTCTGAAGGAGAAGAACGCCGTTCTGGCCAAGGTCTACAACCGGCTGCCCATCACGGCCGCCTCCATCTGCGAGCGCTACCTCGACGAGTACGCGCCGCGGATCGGGCCCATGGTCGCAGACACCGTCGCCCTCGTCCACGACGCCCTCGACGCCGGCCGCAACGTCTTACTCGAGGGGGCCCAGGCCACCTTCTTGGACCTCGACCACGGGACCTATCCTTTCGTCACCTCCTCCAACCCCTCGGCCGGCGGCGCCTGCACCGGCACCGGGGTGGGCCCGCGCGACATCGGCGAGGTGATCGGGATCGCCAAGGCTTATGTCACCCGGGTGGGGGCGGGGCCCTTCCCCACCGAGTGTCTCGACGAGGTGGGCGATCTGATGGTCGAGCGGGGCCACGAGTTCGGGACCAACACCGGCCGGCGCCGACGCTGCGGCTGGTTCGACGCCGTCATGATGCGCCAGGCCGTCCGGCTGAACTCGCTCTCCGAGGTGGCACTGACCAAGCTCGACGTGCTCGACAGCTTCGAGACGGTCAAGGTCTGCGTGGCCTACGAGTCCGACGGCGAGCGCTTCATCCACCCGCCCTACCACCAGTCCACCTTTCACCAGGTCGTCCCCGTCTACGAGGAGCTGCCCGGCTGGTGCGAGGACCTCTCGGCCGCCACCGAACTCGGCGACCTGCCGCCGGCGGCGCGCGCCTACGTCTCGTTCCTGGCCACCCAGATCGGTGTCCCCATCAAGCTGGTCGGCGTGGGACCGGGCCGCGACCAGTTCGTCCGTTTTGCCGCATGAACACGGGCAAGGCATGAAAGCGGGCAAGGCATGAAGGCGGGCAAGGCATGAAGGTCTGCGTGGTCGGCTCGGGGGGACGCGAACACGCGCTGGCGCTGGCGCTGGCCCGGACGGCCGAGGTGGTGGTGACGCCGGGGAACCCGGGGATGGCGGGGACGCCGGTGGGGGGCTACCCGATCTCGTGCAGTGAGCGGGCCCCCGACGAGATCACCGCCGACCTCTGGGTGATCGGGCCCGAGCAGCCCCTGGTGGATGGGCTGGCCGACAAGCTGCGGGCCGACGACAAGCTCGTCTTCGGGCCCGGGGCCGACGGCGCGCTGCTCGAGGGCTCAAAGGCCTTCATGAAGGAGATGCTCGAGGAGGCCGAGGTGGCCACCGCCCGCTACGGCGCCTTCGACGAGGTCGCCCCCGCCCTCGAGTTCTTGGCGCAGCTGCCCGGCCCCTGGGTGGTGAAGACCGACGGGCTCGCCTCGGGCAAGGGTGTGCTCGTGACCGACGACCTCGGACGGGCCGAGGCCGACATCAAGACGAAGCTCTCGGGGGAGGCCTTCGGCGACGCCGGCCGGCGGATTGTCGTCGAGGAAGGCCTGGTGGGGGCCGAGTGTTCGCTGCTCGTGCTCTGTGATGGCCGTCGCATCGTGCCCTTGCCGGTGGCCCAGGACTACAAACGACTCGAAGACGCAGACCTTGGGCCCAACACCGGCGGCATGGGGGCCTGCTCCGGCACCGGACTGCTCGACGACGCCGTGGTCGACCGGATCCTGGACGAGGCCGTCGAGCCCCTGGTCGCCGCGCTCCGCCGGCGGGGGATCGACTACCGGGGGGTGCTCTACGCCGGGCTGATCCTCACCGCCGACGGCCCCCGGGTACTCGAGTACAACGTCCGCTTCGGTGACCCCGAGACCCAGGTGGTGCTGCCCCGGGTGGACGAGGACATCACCGGCCTGCTGGCCGAGGCGGCCGCCGGCCGGCTGCGGACCGATCCCCGGCCGACGGCCTCGGCCGAGGTCTGCGTGGTGATGGCCTCGGCCGGCTACCCGACCGCCCCCCGTCCCGGCGACCCGATCGAAGGTCTCGACCGGGCCGGGATGCTGGCCGATGTGACGGTCCTGCACGCCGGGACGGGCCTCGACGACCAGGGCCGGCTGGTCACCGCCGGCGGCCGGGTGCTCGGGGTCTGCGGCTCCGGTGCCGAGATGGCCACGGCCCGGGCCCGGGCCTACGAGGCGGTGGACAGCATCAGCTGGGACGGCGTCCAGTACCGGACCGACATCGGGGACCTGACGTCATGATCCCCCGGTATTCGTTACCCGAGATGGCGGCGCTCTTCACCGACGAGGCCCGGATCGAGAAGTGGCTCGAGGTGGAGCTGCTGGCCACCGAAGCCCGGGCCGAGCGGGGGGAGATCGCCGTCGAGGAGGCCGTGGTCGTTCGGGGCCGGGCCCCCAAGGTGACGGGCGAACTGGTGGCCGCCATCGCCGACCGGGAGAGGGTGACCGACCACGACGTGGCCGCTTTCGTCGACGTCGTCCAGGCCGCCGTCGGCCAACCCGAGGGATCGCTCGTCCACCACGGGCTCACCTCGTCCGACGTGGTCGACACCGCCCTCTGCGCCACCCTCGTGGCCGCCGCCGATCTGCTGATCGACGCCTCGGACGCGCTGGTGGCGGTCTTGAAGACGCGCGCCCTCGCCTTCATGGACACCCCCATGGCGGGCCGGACCCACGGGATGCACGCCGAGCCGACCACCTTCGGGGCCAAGCTCGCCCTCTGGTGCCTGCAGGCCGACCGGGACCGCCATCGGCTCCGGGCCGCCCGCCGGGCGGTGGCGGTGGGGAAGCTCTCGGGCGCCGTCGGCACCTACTCCAACATCGACCCCGCCGTGGAGGCCTTCGTCTGCCGGGCCCTCGGCCTCGTCCCCGTGCCCGCCAGCCAGGTCATCGCCCGCGACCGGCACGCCGAGCTGCTCTGGGCCTGCGCCTCGGTGGGGGCGAGCATCGAGATGATGGCCACCGAGATCCGGCATCTGGCCCGGACCGAACTGGGCGAGGTGGAGGAGGCCTTCGGAGCCGGCCAGAAGGGCTCCTCGGCCATGCCCCACAAGCGGAACCCGATCCTCTCGGAACGACTGGCCGGTCTGGCCCGGGTGCTGCGCGGCTATCTGGGGGCCGGCCTCGAGGACGTGGCCCTCTGGCACGAACGTGACATCAGCCACTCCTCGGTGGAGCGCGTCATCCTCCCCGACGCCTGCCTTCTCACCTATTACGTCCTGCGCCGCGGGGCGGGACTGATCGAGAACCTCGTCGTCCACCCCGAGCGGATGCGAGCCAACGTGCTCGAGGGGTCCTTCGGCCTCGTCTTCTCCCAGCCGGTGCTGCTGGCGCTGGTGTCCGCCGGCATGTCCCGCGACGCCGCGTATCGTGTGGTCCAACGTGACGCGCGTCGGAGTTGGGAGCAGCGCCGGCCCTTCCGGGCCGTTCTGGACGAGGACCCCGAGGTGACCGTCGGGGCCGAGGTCCTGGACGAGGCGTTCAGCCTGGACCGGTCGCTGCATCACGTGAGCCGGTTCGTGGAAGCGTTGCAGGAGGTGGAGCCGTGACTCTGGGACTGGTCCATGCCGGCAAGGTCAGGGAGCTCTACGACGCCGGCGACGAGATGTTGCTGATGGTGGCCTCCGACCGGATCTCGGCCTTCGACGTCATCCTGGCCGAACCCATCCCCGACAAGGGCCGGGTGCTCACGGCCATGACCATCCACTGGCTGGCCCTGCTGGCCGACGTGGCCCCCAGCCATCTGGTCACGGCCGATCCGGCCGGCCTGCCGCCGGGGGCGGCCGGCCTCGGCGGCGATGCCGGGCTGGCCGGGATCGCCGGCCGGGCCATGCTCGTCCGGAAGGCCAAGATGCTCCCGCTCGAGTGCATCGTCCGCGGCTACCTGGTCGGTTCCGGGTGGGCCGAGTACGAGAAGTCGGGCACCTTGCACGGCACGCCCCTGCCAGCCGGTCTCCGTCAGGCCGATCGTCTGCCCGAGCCGCTCTTCACCCCGTCGACCAAGGCCACCGAGGGTCACGACGAGAACATCTCCTACGACGACGCCGTGGCGCTGGTGGGGAAGGAATTGGCGGAGCAGGCCCGCGACATCTGCGTCGAGGCCTACCGCCGGGCGGCCGCCGCGGCCGAGAGAAACGGCATCATCGTGGCCGACACCAAGTTCGAGCTCGGCATGATCGACGGCCGGCTGGCGCTCTGCGACGAGGTTCTCACCCCCGACTCCTCGCGTTTCTGGCCGGCCGACGAATGGAAGCCGGGCACCAACCCGCCGTCGTTCGACAAGCAGCCCGTCCGCGACTGGCTGGCCGGCACCGGCTGGGACAAGCAACCCCCCCCGCCGCTGCTGCCGGCCGAGGTGGTGGCGGCCACCAGCGCCCGCTACGTCACCGCCTACGAGCGGATCAGCGGCAAGTCCCTGGCCGACTGGTATGGCCCGTCAAAGTTGAGCGACGAGGTGATCCGGTGAGATTCGATGTCCGTGTCGAGGTCCGGCTCCGTCCCGGCATCGCCGATCCTCAGGGCGCCACCATCGAGCGGGCCCTGCCCGCCCTCGGCTTCGCCGGTGTCGACGGCGTCCGGGTGGGCAAGTCGATCCGTTTCGCCATCGAAGCGCCCGACGAGGCATCGGCACGCAACCAGGCCACCGAGATGAGCCTCCGCCTGTTGGCCAATCCCGTCATCGAGGACTCCGACGTCGAGATCACCGCCGTCAGTGCGGCCGGCACAGCCCCGGTCGCCGGAGCCGTCCGGTGACCACCCGGATCGGCGTCGTCGTCTTCCCGGGCACCAACTGCGAACACGACGTCGTCCGCGGCCTGCGTATCGTGGCCGGCACCGACGGTGCTGCCGGTGCTGCTGGTTCCGCGGTCGAGGTGGAGCTCGTCTGGCACGGCGCCGACTCGGTCGACGGTTTCGACGCCCTGGTGTTGCCCGGGGGTTTCGCCCACGGCGACTACCTCCGGCCCGGCGCGCTGGCCCGTTTTTCGCCGGTCATGGGAGCGGTGACCCGCTTCGCCTCCGACGGGGGACCGGTCATCGGCATCTGCAACGGCTTCCAGGTGCTCACCGAAGCCGGTCTGCTGCCCGGGGCGCTGCAGAAGAACAGCGGGCTGCGCTTCCTGTGCACGACGGTGCCGGTGGAGATCTGCACCAGCCGGACCCCGTTGACGGCGACCGTCACGCCCGGCACCGTACTGCGGCTGCCGGTCAACCACTTCGAGGGCAATTACATCTGTGACGCCGTCACCCTGGAACGCCTCCGCGACGAGGACCGGATCGTCCTGCGCTACGCCGAGAACCCGAACGGCTCCATCGACGACATCGCCGGCATCTGCAATGTCGAGGGCAATGTGGTTGGCCTGATGCCCCATCCCGAGCGCGCGTGCGACGCCCTCACCGGGGCCACCGACGGAGTGGGCCTTCTGCGAGGGCTGCTGGCCGCCGCCTCTTCCGGTCGCTCGGCCCGTTCGGCCTTGGCTACCGCTTGAGCCCCTCATCCTTCGTCGCCGGGATCCTCTGGTCCTGAGCCTGTAGGCGGGCTCGTCCGACGAATTGGGCACCTCGAGCACCATGTCGATGATCGGCTTGGCCGGCAGGTCCACCACCGACGTGGAGCCGGCGTGCTCGAGACGGATGACACGGTCACCGAGGATCTGTCGGAGCCGCTCCGCCTCGCCGGCGTAGCAGGCGGGCCAGGCCGGATCGTAGGCCCGGATCTCTATGCGGCTTTGTAACGGCTGGGGTTTCGTGACCCAGGTTCGGGCCAACAGCTCCTCGTAGGCGCCGACGTCGTCCGGGTCCGACGGCATGCGTCGGGTCGCTTGGTCGGCATTCTCCGCACCGTCGGTCGGTGGGAATGACGGGCCCAAGGTGCTCAGGCCTTGGCCGCCTTGCCCCGGCCGATTCCGGCGCGCTCGAGGACCCCGGCGTCCACGCCGGCGGCGCGCCAGGCGGAGTAGCCGATGGCCTTGCGCTCGCCGTAGGACTTGGCCACCTTCAGAAAGCGGGCCTCCAGGTCGGCCATGTCGTCACCACCGTCGGCGCGCGCCAGTTCGGCCTCCAGGTCGGACTTCTCCTGCAGCAGGTGCAGTCGGGTCAGCGCGTCGGCCCCCGAGAGTTTGTCGTTCACCACACCGAGACGGCGGTTGATCGATTCGGTGGTCCGCTTCCGGCCCGGCCGGGGCCGCTGCTCCTCGATGGCCTCGAGGTAGAGCCGGACGGCCCGGCCCTCATCCCGGCCGCGGGCCAGTGCCTCTTTGTGCTCGGCCGTCATCGGTCGCTTGGACTGCTGTTCGGGGGGCGCCATGGGGCCATCATGCCGGTCGGCCGCCGTACCTGCAACGGAGCCGGAGCAGGTACCGTGACATCGATGGCCGACCGTGACACCGCCGCCGCGGCCGACGAGACACTGCACCGCGCCCTCGGTCTGACCGACCCCGAAGCCGACCGGATCGCCGAGATCCTGGGCCGGCCGCCGAACCATCTCGAGCTGGCCCTCTACGCCGTGATGTGGTCCGAGCACTGCTCCTACAAGTCCTCGCGCAAGCACCTGGGCCGGCTGCCCACCGAGGCCCCGCAGGTCATGGTGGGGCCGGGGGAGAACGCCGGGGTGGTCGACGTGGGCGACGGCATCGCCGTGGCCCTTCGGATCGAGTCCCACAACCACCCCTCGGCCGTCGAGCCCTACCAGGGGGCGGCCACCGGGGTGGGAGGCATCCTCCGCGACATCTTCACCATGGGGGCGAGGCCCATCGCCCTGATGGACCCCCTCTTCTTCGGCCCTCCCGACGACGCCCGGGGCCGCTGGCTGGTCGAGGGCGTGGTGGCGGGCATCTCCGGCTACGGCAACGCCGTGGGCGTCCCCACCATCGGCGGCGAGCTGACCTTCTCTGCCTGCTACGCCCGAAACCCTCTGGTCAACGTGCTCTGTCTGGGCGTGCTCCGCAAGGAACACCTGGTCCTCTCCGCCGCCCACGGCGAAGGCAACCTGGCCATCCTGCTCGGCTCGACCACCGGCCGTGACGGCATCGGCGGCGTCAGCGTCCTCGCCTCGGCCGGCTTCGCCGACGCCGGGGCCGACGACGAGAAGCGGCCGAGCGTCCAGGTGGGCGACCCCTTCGAGGAGAAGCGGTTGATCGAGGCCTGTCTGGAACTGCTCGGTCGCGGCCTGGTGGTCGGCATCCAGGACCTGGGCGGTGCCGGTCTGGCCTGCGCCACCTCGGAGACGGCGGGCCGGGCCGGCATGGGCATGGACGTGGACGTCTCCGCCGTCCCCCGCCGGGAGCCGGCCATGGAGCCCTTCGAGGTCATGACCTCCGAGAGCCAGGAGCGGATGCTGGCCATCGTCAGCCCGGCCGACCGGGCCGAGGTGGAGGAGGTCTGCCGCCGCTGGGAGGTCCGGGCCACGATGATCGGGACGGTGACGGCGCCCCTGCCGGGCAAGGACAGCGGCGGTGGCGGCCGCTTGCGGATCTTCGACAGCCCCGGCGGCGAGCTGCTGGCCGACGTGCCCGCCGCCTCGCTGTCGGACGACGCCCCCCTCTACGACCGGCCCCTGGCCCCGCCCGCCGATCTGGCCCGCCGCCGGGCCGACGACCCGTCTCGGCTTCCGGCTCCGGCCGACTGCGGGGCCGAGGTCCTGGCCATGCTGGCCGACTCCTCCTGGGTCTGGCACCAGTACGACCACCAGCTCTTTCTGAACACCGTGGTGGGACCGGGCGGAGACGCGGCTGTCCTGCGGTTGGCCGCACCGGGGCTGCCCGACAGCCGGCGCGGCCTGGCGCTCTCCACCGACTCGAACCCGCGTTGGTGTGCCCTCGATCCCCGGGCCGGCACGGCCCTGACCGTGGCCGAATCGGCCCTGAACGTCGCCTGCACCGGGGCCCGACCGGTGGCCCTGGTCAACTGCCTCAACTTCGGCAACCCCGAGCATCCCGAGGTGATGTGGCAGCTGTCGGAGTCGATCGACGGCATGGCCGAGGCCTGCCGCGCCCTCGGTATCCCCGTCATCGGCGGCAACGTCAGCCTCTACAACGAGAGTGGCGGCGTCGACATCGACCCCACCCCGGTGGTGGCCGTCCTCGGTGTCATCGACGACCTGGCCCGCCGCCCCCCCGACAGCGGCTTCCGGGCCGACAGTTGTCTCGTCCTGCTCGGCCCCACCGATCTCTCGCTGGCCGGTTCCCGTTGGGCCGTCGACCGGCACGGCCATGGCGGCGGCGTCCTGCCCGCTCTCGATCTGGCCGCCCACGGTGCGCTACTGCAGTTGGTGGCCGATCTGGTGGCCGACCCCGACCTGGTCGTGGCCGTCCACGACGTCTCCGACGGTGGTCTCGGCCTGGCCCTGGCCGAGTGCGCCGTCCGGTCGGGCCTCGGTTGCCTGGTGGACGGGGTGGACGGCCACGCCGAGCTCTTCTCCGAGTCCCCCGGTCGGGTCCTCGTGGACACCACCGATCCCCGCGAGCTGCTCGCCCGGGCCGCCGCCGCCGGCATCGCGGGGCGCGTCCTCGGCCACCCCGGCGGCGACCGCCTGGTGGTGAAGGGCCTCGTCGACCTGGCCGTGGCCGAGGCCCAGGCGGCCTGGCGCCGGGCCCTCCCCGACGCCCTGGGCCAGCCGCCGGCGGCCTGAATCAGAGACAGCGTCCCTTCAGGGACAGAGTCCCTTCAGAGACAGAGTCCCTTCAGGGACAGCGGGCGGCCAGGGCTTCGAGCACGGAGTCGGGGACGTCGAGGTCGCCCATGCCGGTGCCCACCTCGAGGTCGGGCTTGAAGGAGCCGTGGTAGTCCGATCCACCGGTGGCCACCACGCCGCAGCGGGTGGCCATCCGTTTGAGGCCGCGTCGTTGCTCGGTGCTGTAGCGGCCGTAGATGGCCTCGATGCCGGCCAGGCCGGCCCCGGCCAACTCCGCGACCAGACGTTCGAGGGCCGAGGGGTCGAGGCCGAGGGTGAGGGGATGGGCGAGGACGGCCACGCCCCCCGAGGCGGTGGCCAGCCGGGCCACGTCGCTGGGCGAGAGGCGGGCCTTCGGAACGTAGGCGGCCCGGCCATCGGCCAGGAAGCGGTCGAAGGCGTCGTCGATGTCCTCGGCGGCACCCGACCGGACGAGAGCCCGGGCGAAATGGGGCCGGCCCAGGCCGGCCTCGGCCCCGGCGTCGGCCACCATGGCGTCGTAGTCGACCGGGACCCCGAGCTCGGCCAGGCGTTGCCGGAGCCGGGCGTTGCGCGCGGCGCGGTCCCGGCGGAGGTTCCGCAGCTCGTCCTGCAGCGGTCCCTCCCCCGGCTCCACGAAGTAGACGAGCACATGGACCCCGCCTGCGATGGGCTGCCCGCCGGCCGGGGGCGGGGGCTTGCGGCAGGAGACCTCGCAACCCGGGACGAGGGTCACGCCCACCCGGTCGGCCGCCGCCCGGGCCTCGGCCAGGCCGTCCAGGCTGTCGTGGTCGGTCAGGGCCAAGGCCGAGCATCCGGCCGCCGCCGCCCTCTGCGGTATCGACCCCGGCGGCTCTGATCCGTCGGACTCGGTCGAATGGGTGTGCAGATCGATCACCGGCCGAGGCTACCGGTGCCCGGTTGGACCCCGACGCGGCGGGGACCGGTAGGCTCGCGACAGGTGGAGAGCGCGGCGCTGGTTCGACCGATGGCGTCATGAGGGCGATGCGGTGAGGGCCGAGTGAAAGAAGCCTGTGGCGTCTTCGGCGTCTACGCCCCCGGTAAGGGGGTGGCGCAGCTCACCTTCGACGGCATCTACGCCCTGCAGCA
The DNA here is from genome assembly GCA_035535015.1 of Acidimicrobiales bacterium. GTDB lineage: Bacteria > Actinomycetota > Acidimicrobiia > Acidimicrobiales > UBA8190 > Palsa-661. The sequence continues at coordinate 88,105 of DATLQU010000066.1, forward strand.
CCGCGGGCAGGAATCCGCCGGTATGGCCGTGAGCGACGGCGAGGCCATCACCGTGGTGAAGGACATGGGTCTGGTCACCACCGTCTTCGACGAGCGGACCATCGCCTGTCTGCCCGGCGATCTGGCCATGGGCCACACCCGCTACTCGACCACCGGCGCCTCCGAATGGCGCAACGCCCAACCCGTCTACCGCTCGGTCGGCGGATCGGGCTTCGCCCTCGGCCACAACGGCAACCTGACCAACACCGCGGCGCTGGCCGAGGAGGCGGGGATGTTCCCCGGGGTGGTGGCTTCCGACAGCGATCTGGTGGCCGAACTGCTGGCCCGGCAATTCCCGGTTCCGGCCGAAGGGGCGGCCCCGGCCGAGGACGCGCTCGAGAAGGCCCTGATGACCGTCCTGCCCGTTCTGGAGGGCGCCTTCTCCTTCGTCCTGCTCGACGCCGGCCGTGTGATGGGGGTCCGCGACGCCCACGGCTTCCGGCCGCTCTGCCTCGGTCGTCTCGGCCCCGCCGACCAGCCCGAGGGCTGGGTGCTGGCCTCGGAGACCCCGGCGCTCGACATCGTCGGGGCCACCTTCGTCCGCGAGCTCGAGCCCGGCGAGCTGGTCATCGTCGACTCCACCGGCGTCCGGTCGGCCCAGGCCGTCCCCGTCGAGCGAGTCGACCCCCACCTCTGCATCTTCGAATTCGTCTACTTCGCCCGGCCCGACAGCCGGCTCTACGGCCGCGAGGTCCACGCGGCCCGGCGGCGGATGGGGGAGAGGCTGGCCGCCCAGGCACCGGTCGAAGCCGACCTGGTGATGGGTGTGCCCGAGTCGGGTGTCCCGGCCGCCGAGGGTTTCGCCACCGCCACCGGCATCCCCCACGGTCAGGCCCTGGTGAAGAACCGCTACATCGGCCGGACCTTCATCACCCCCGGTCAGGGAGCGCGCGAGGACAGCGTCCGGCGCAAACTCAATCCCCTACGGGAGAACATCGACGGCAAGCGGATCGTGGTCGTCGACGACACCATCGTCCGCGGCACCACCCAGAGGGCGGTGGCCAAGATGCTCCGGGAGGCAGGGGCGCGCGAGGTGCACCTGCGGATCTCCTGCCCGCCGGTGACCTGGCCCTGCTTCTACGGCATCGACATCCCCCGGCGCGACGAGTTGATCGCCGCCGACAGCTCCATCGCCGAGCTGGAGAAGTACCTGGGCGTCGACTCCCTGGCCTACCTCTCGCTCGAGAACCTGGTGGCCGCCATCGGCGCGCCGGGGGCCGGCTTCTGCTCGGCCTGCCTGACCGGGAACTACCCCGCCCCCGTGCCCGTCCAGCTGGGCGCCACCGTTACCGCCGCGGTGCCGCGCCACGCGGCACCGGCTCCCGCCTGACGTGATCGACCGCGGCTCCGACGGACGGGGGCCGGCCACCTATGCCTCGGCCGGGGTGGACATCGCCGCCGGCGACCGGGCCGTGCAGCGGATCCGGGATCTGGTGGCCTCGACGGCGCGGCCCGAGGTGCTCGGCGGGATCGGCGGTTTCGGCGGCTGCTTCGCCTTCGACACCGACCGCTTCGCCCAGCCCGTCCTCGTCTCCTCCACCGACGGGGTGGGGACGAAGGTCTTCGTGGCCCGGGCCACGGGCCGCTTCGACAGCGTGGGCATCGACCTGGTGGCCATGTGTGTCGACGACCTGGTCTGCCTGGGCGCCGAGCCGCTGTTCTTGCTCGACTACGTGGTGTCCGGGAAGCTGGTGCCCGACCAGATGGAGGCGCTCGTCTCCGGTGTGGCCGACGGCTGCCGGCAGGCGGGCTGCGCGCTGCTCGGCGGGGAGATGGCCGAGCACCCCGGGGCCATGGGCCCCGGCGAGTTCGACCTGGCCGGCTTCGCCGTCGGCGTGGTCGACCGCGAGGCCATGCTCGGGCCGGACCGGGTGGCCGTCGGTGACGTCCTCGTCGGTCTGGCCTCGCCCGGACTGCGCTCGAACGGTTACACCCTGGCCCGGCACGTCCTGCTCGAACGGGCCGGCCGGTCGCTCGACGACCCGGCCTTCCCCGGCGCCGGCCACAGCCTGGCCGACGAACTGCTCCGACCCTCCGTGGTCTACGCCCGGGCCGTCCTGGCCGCGCTGGCCGGCGCCGCCGGGGCCGTCCACGCCGCCGCCCACATCACCGGCGGAGGGATCACCGGGAACCTGGCGCGGGCTCTTCCCTCCGACGCCGACGCCGTCGTCGAGCGCGGCACCTGGCCGACGCCGGCGATCTTCTCGGAGATCCAGCGACTCGGTGACATCGACGACGACGAGATGGCCCGGGTCTTCAACCTCGGGGTCGGGATGATCCTGGTGGTGGCGGCGGCCGACGAAGCCGCCGTCCTGGCCGCCCTGGAGGCGGCGGGCCAGGAGGCCTCGGTCATCGGCCGGGTGGTCGCCGGCCGCGGCCTTGTCCAGATGGCCGGCACCGGGTGAGTGCCTTGCCGTGAGTGCCTTCACCGACTCCGACGGTCCCGGCGGCGCCGCCGGCGGGCTCGAGGCCTTGCGGGCCCATCTGCTCGAGTACTCGGTCCGCACCGGCGACTTCGTGCTCAAGTCGGGCCGGCAGTCGACCTGGTTCATCGACTCCAAGCAGACGGTCTGCCGGCCCGGGGGGATGCTGCTCGTGGCCGAGGCCGTGCTCGGGGAGATCCCCGACGAGGCCACCGCCGTCGGAGGCCTCACCATGGGGGCCGACCCGGTGGCCTTCGTCACCGCCGGGGTGGCCGCCGACCGGGGCCGGGAGCTCAAGATCTTCAGCGTCCGCAAGGAGGCCAAGGACCACGGGGGTGGGGGCCGGATCGCCGGCGCTCTCGACCCCGGGGACCGGGTGGTGGTGACCGAGGACACCACCACCCGGGGGACATCGCTGCTCGAGGGGGTCCTGGCCGTCCGCCAGGCCGGGGCCGAGGTGGTCCTGGCCGTTGCCGTCGTCGACCGGGGCGGGACCGCCGAAGCCCTCCTGGCCCGGGAGGGTGTTTCCTTTCGGGCCCTTCTGGGTGCGCCCGACCTGGGCTTCGACTTCGACGAGCCCTGAGCCGGCCGTACCGGCCGCGACAACCTCCCGGTAGCCTCTGCGGCGACGACGTGTAATTCCCCCGCGGGCGGGGAAGGATGACACGGGGTACCACCATGGCCGATCTGATGACCACAGCGCAACGCACTGATCTCCTGGGCAGTCGCTTCCGCGATGTCCGGCAGACGACCGAGGTGCTCGCCACGCCCCTCACCCCCGAGGACCAGACGGTCCAGTCCATGCCCGACGTGAGTCCCACCAAGTGGCACCGGGCCCACACCTCCTGGTTCTTCGAGACCTTCCTGCTCGAGCCCCGGCTGGCCGGCTACCGGTCCTTCCATCCCGCCTTCGGCTATCTCTTCAACTCCTATTACGAAGGGGTGGGGGCGCGCTATCCCCGTCCCCGGCGCGGGGTGGTCTCGCGACCCGGGGTGGCGGAGGTGGCGAAATACCGGGACCACGTCGATGAGGCCATGGCCGGTCTGTTGACTGGGGGGGCGCTGACCACGGCCGACGCCGATCTGGTCGAACTCGGCCTGCACCACGAGCAACAGCACCAGGAACTGCTGCTCATGGACATCAAGCACGTCCTCTCCTGCAATCCGATGCAGCCGGCCTACGCCACGGTCACCGTGGCCGAACCGTCGGCCCAGGCGCCGGTGCACTTCATCGAGCACGAGGGTGGCCTGGTCGACACCGGCCACGGCGGGGAGGGTTTCGCCTTCGACAACGAGTCCCCGCGCCACGCCGTCCATCTCGAACCCTTCGCCCTGGCCGGCCGGGCCGTCACCTGCGGCGAGTGGATGGCCTTCATGGCCGACGGCGGCTACGAACGGCCCGACCTCTGGCTCTCCGACGGCTGGGCCACCTCGCAGTCCGAGGGATGGGACTGCCCTCTCTACTGGTTCCGGGTGGTCGACGACTGGTGGCTGTTCACCCTGGGCGGTCCGCAACTGGTCGACCCGTCCGAGCCCGTCTGCCATGTCAGTTACTACGAGGCCGACGCCTTCGCCCGCTGGTCGGGCGGCCGGCTGCCGACCGAGGCGGAATGGGAGACGGTGGCCGCCGGATCGGCTGGCAACGTGGACGGGGCCAAGTTCCTGGACACCTCTGTCCTTCACCCCCGGCCCACCGGCAGCACCGAGTCGATGTTCGGCGACGTCTGGCAGTGGACCTCGAGCGCCTACAGCCCCTATCCGGGCTTCCAGCCGGCCGCCGGTGCCGTCGGTGAGTACAACGGCAAGTTCATGGTCAACCAGTACGTGCTGCGCGGGGGATGCTGCGTCACCTCGGCCGACCATGTCCGGCCCACCTACCGGAACTTCTTCCCGCCGTCGGCCCGGTGGGCCTTCTCCGGCCTCCGGCTGGCCCACGACGGCTGATCGCGCCGAGCGCCGACCCCCACCCCGCTTGCTGAGACCGCTACCGCCGAGGCCGATCCGCCATGACGAGCACCGCCACTCCCTCGATCGAGGTCCACCTGACGGCATCGGATCTGCGCCGGGCCCTCGAGAACGACGTCCGGATCGGGCTCTCGGCCGAGGACAAGTGGCTGCCCCCCGTCTGGTTCTACGACGACCGGGGCAGTGCGCTGTTCGACCAGATCACCCGGTTGGAGGAGTACTACCCGACCCGGGCCGAGCGCGGCCTGCTCGAGGCCCACGCCGCCGAGATCGCCACCCGGTCGGGGGCCGACACGCTGGTCGAGTTGGGCGCCGGCACCTGTGACAAGTCACGCGTCCTGCTCGACGCCTTCGTGGCCGCCGGCAGCCTCCGGCGCTACGTGCCGCTCGACGTCAGCGACGGCACCCTGTGGACGGCGGCCCACGCCCTGGTGGAGGACTACCCGGGACTCGACGTGCACGCCGTGGTGGGGGACTTCGACCGCCATATCGGGTTGATCCCGGCCGTCGGACGGCGGATGGTGGCCTTCCTGGGCAGCACCATCGGCAACTTCGCCCCCGAGCATCGGCGCCGCTTCCTCTTCGACCTGGACTGCATGATGGTCCACGGCGACAGCTTCCTGCTCGGCACCGACCTGATCAAAGACGAGAAGAAACTGGTGGCCGCCTACGACGACGCCGCGGGGGTGACGGCCGAGTTCAATCGCAACGTCCTGCAGGTGCTCAACCGCGAACTGCACGCCGACTTCCGGCCCGAGCGCTTCCAGCACGTGGCGTTGTGGAACGAGGAGGACCACCGGATCGAGATGCGGCTGCGCTCGCTCGATGACCAGCAGATCCGGATCGCCGATCTCGGTCTCACCGTCTGCTTCAATGCCGGCGAGGATCTGCTCACCGAGATCAGCAGCAAGTTCACCCGGCAGAGCGTGGAGTCCGAGCTCTTCCAGGCCGGCTTCGTCGTGGACGCCATGTGGGAAGCCCCCGAGGGGGAGTTCCTGCTCACCCTGGCCAACCCCTACTGCTGATTCGGGGCCTTCGGCCGGAGCGGTGCCGCGTCAGATCCGGCGCCAGGCTTCCGAGAGGACGTGGCCGAGGACCTCGACGATGAAGTCGATCTCGGTCTGGCCGCAGATGAGCGGGGGCGAGAGCTGGACGACGGGGTCACCGCGGTCGTCGGCCCGGCAGATGAGGCCGGCGTCGAACAACGCGCCCGACAGGTAACCGCGCAGAAGTGCTTCGCCCCCGGCGTCGTCGAGGGTCTGGCGGCTGTCCTTGTCCTTCACCAGTTCGATGGCATAGAAAAAGCCGTCACCACGGATGTCGCCCACGATGGGGAGATCCCCGAGGCTGTCGAGGCCGGTCCGGAAGGCACCTTCAGTGGCGCGGACATGTCCCAGGATGTCGTCGGTCTCGAAGACGTCGAGGTTGGCCATGGCCACGGCACAGCTGACCGGATGGCCGGCGAAGGTGAAGCCGTGGGAGAAATTGGCGTCGCCGTGCTGGAAAGGTTCGGCCAGTCGGTCGCTGGCGATCATGGCCCCGAGGGGGGCGTAGCCACTGGTCAGGCCCTTGGCCACGGTGATGATGTCCGGTTGGTAGTCGTAGCGGATGGCCCCGAACCACTCGCCCAGCCGCCCGAAACCGCAGATCACCTCGTCGGAGACGAGGAGCACCCCGTGCCGGTCGCAGATCTGGCGGACCCGGGCGAAGTAGCCCGGCGGTGGGGGCAGGCAACCGCCGGCGTTCTGCATGGGCTCGAGGAAGACCGCGGCGACGGTGTCGGGCCCTTCGCGTTCGATGGCCCGGTCGATCTCGTCGGCCGCCCAGCGGCCGAAGGCCCCCAGATCGTCCGCGTGTTCCGGGGCCCGGTAGAAGTTCGTATTCGGCACTTTGACGGTGCCGGGCACCAGGGGCTCGAACGGTGTCTTGAGAGACGGGATCCCGGTGATGGAGAGTGCTCCCATGGTCGTGCCGTGATAGGAGATGTCCCGGCTGATGACCTTCGTCCGGTAGGGCTGGCCGATGGCCCGGAAGTACTGCCGGGCCAGCTTCCAGGCCGACTCCACCGCTTCGGAACCGCCGCTGGTGAAGAAGACCCGGTTCAGGTCCCCCGGCGTGAGCCCGGCGATGCGTTCGGCCAGCTCGATGGCCCGGGGATGGGCGTAGGTCCACAGCGGGAAGTAGGCCAGTTCGCTGGCCTGCTTGGAGGCCGCTTCGGCCAGCTCGGTCCGGCCGTGGCCGATCTGGCTGGTGAAGAGTCCGGCCAGGCCGTCGAGGTAACGCTTGCCGTGCTGGTCCCAGACGTAGGCGCCCTCGCCCCGGACGATCACAGGAACCTCGTGACCGCCGTCGAATCCGCCCATCCGGGTGAAGTGCATCCACAGGTGCCTCTGCGCCCGCGCGCTCAGCGTGTCCGCGCCTCCGGCGGTTTCGTTCCCTGCGTTCACGGCTGTCACTCCGTCATGTCGGCCAGCGCGTCCAGCATGCCGCGGTGGAAGGTGGGATAGGCGTAGATCATGTGCCGGAGACTTTCCGTCGGCACCTCGGCGTGGACGGCCAGGGTGAGCAGGCCCAGCACCTCGCCACCCATGGGGCCGACCGAGGTGGCGCCGACGAGAACGCCGCGCCCGGCGTCTTCGACCAGCTTGATGAAGCCGTGGTTGCCGACCTTGTGGATCCAGCCCCGGGTGGAGGTCGGGGCCTGTCCGGTGCCCGTCCGGACGCGGAGCCCGGCGCGCCGGGCCGCCGCTTCGCCCAGACCGACCGATCCGACCTCGGGATCGGTGAAGGTGACCCGGGGCAGAGCCCGGTAGTCGGCCGGAGTGACGGGCTCTCCGAGGATCTGCCGGACCACGATGTCGGCCTGGTACATCGAGACGTGGGTGAAGGCCCCCCGGCCGGTGATGTCACCGATCGCCCAGACCCCGTCGCCGACCCGGAGGTGGTCGTCGGTGGGCAGGGCCCGTTCGCTCTCGTCGATGCCGATGCTGCCGGCGCCGATGGCGGCGAGGTCCACGTGCCGGCCGGTGGCCACCAGCAGCCGGTCGCCGGCGAGCCGGTCACCGCTGTCCAACGCCACCTCGAAGGCGCCGTGGCGGTGGCGGACGGCGGTCACTTTGGCCGAGGTGTGCACGGCGATGCCTTCGCGCCGGAAGATCTCGGCCAACAGCTCTCCGGCCTCCGGCTCTTCGGGGGGAAGCAGCCTTTCGGTGCCCTCGATGACGGTGACCGAGGCGCCGAAGCGGGAGAAGACCTGACCCAGCTCCACCCCGATGGCGCCTCCGCCCATCACGAGCAGCCGTCCGGGCACCTCCTCGGTCTCGATGGCGTCTCTGTTCGTCCAGTAGGGCGTGCCGGCCAGGCCGTCGACGGGCGGCACGAAGGCCTTGGTCCCGGTATTCACCACCACCCCCCGCCGGGCCTCGAAGGTCCGGTCGCCCACCACCACCCGGCGGGGCCCGTCGAGCCGGCCCCAGCCCCGGACGAAGCGGCCGCCTTTGCGCTCGAAGCGCTCGACGGCCACCGTGTCGTCCCAGTGGTCGGTGGCCTCGTTGCGGATCCGACCGGCCACCGGGGCCCAGTCGGCCTCGATGGTCGACGATCCGGCCATCCCCGGGATCCGCCGGCCCTCGACCAGCAGGTCCGCCGCCCTGATCATCATCTTCGAGGGCACGCAGCCCCAGTAGGGGCACTCGCCACCCACCAGCTTGCCGTCGATTCCCACGACCTCGAGACCGGCCACGGCCAGCCGTTCGGCGACGTCTTCTCCGCCCGGGCCCATCCCCAGGACGATCACGTCGACGACGTCGACGCTGCCGCTGCCGCCGGAAGAGGTGGCCGTCATGCCGTCAGCCTGCCACGTCACCCCCTCATCAACCGGCGACGTCAAACCGGCGACGTCAAACCGGCGCAGACGCCCTGCTCTCGAGGCGAGGGCGGTGATGGGCGTCACCGTCGTGTCGGGGGCGGTCTCGGCGGAGCGGCCGGCGGCGGCGTTCCATTCGAAGGCCATGGCCTCGAATTCCGACGAGAGCACGGGCGTGGAGGACCGGTGAAGCCGTCAGCCTGGCTCTGCGCGATGCGCTGTTCGAGCAGGCCGCGACATCTCGCGTCCGGACGTCCTCGCCGAATTGGCCCGTGACCACGGCATCGTCGATGTCGACGCCCGAGACGATCAGAGCCTCCTCGACCAGTGGCACGAGGGGGAGCGTCGCGGTGTCAGGGGATTGCCGCACTTCTTTTCCGGCGACGACCTCGATGTCTTTTGTCCATCGCTCGACATCGCCAAGGAGGCCGAGGGCCACCTGCATCTCCGGCGCAATGTCGAGAGGCTCGACGCCTTCCTCGGTGCCTGCCTCGGCTAGGGATCGTCCTATCGGGCTGCGGCCTCCAGGACGAGCACGGCGCGACTGCGGCCGGAGTCTCCGTGACCGTGACGCTTTTCGGTGGTCGGGACCGGCGTCGATCCGGTGACCTCACGCTTTCAGGCGGGCTGCAGAGGTTGTTTGTAAGGAGATGTAGCGAGGTTCGTTTTGGAGAACTCGCTGTTCAAGGGCCACTTCTGGACTACGGCTGTTGACCGTTCGATCCCACTCCAGACCGAGAATCCCCGCTCGGTGGGGCACGGGTGGGGCACGAAACCAATTGTGACTGGCCCCGTTGTTGGTGGGTGGGTCGTTGGTCGGCAACGACGTCTCCGCATCCTCGCTCAGATTCAGCAAGTGCGCACAGTCCCGGTAACCATCTTGCGGGCCGCATTTATAGAAGTTCGTCGTTGTGTCGTTGAACCCTTGACCGCAAACATCAACGTCGCTGACGCACTGACTGCGATCTCAACAGGCAACTCAGTTGTTGGCAACCAGTCACGGTTTGGCCCGCATGGAAGCCATGAGAGCCGGAGTGTCCCGCGCAACTCGACAATTCGGTCCCCGTGGCCTCGTTGACACCCCATACGTCTGCCCACACGTCGGTTGGCGATAGGTACAAATTGGCTCAAGTTGGACAAGCTAAGTTGCCAAATCTCCTGCCAGAACCTCCTTCAAGGACCGGCCACCTCGAGGGCACGCCTGCGCGGAGGGCGGGTCCCAGTTCGAGAGAACCGGCTGAATGCACGCGGCCATTATCCACCTAACAACTGCTATTACAGTCGAGTTCTGTGGTGGCGCCGATCTCGTCAATTCGAACGTTCGCTCCGGTTGAGCTTGTCGCCCATTCGTCATAGACCATGTAGTTCACATCGGGTTGGGCGTCATTTACCATCGATGCCGAGCCGTACCCCATGATTTGTTTACCCCTGCTTACGTAGCTCGTACAATTTGATGACGGATATATATTCGGACATGCGACTTCTCCGGTCACATAGTCCGTGTTCAGATTGTCCTTTTCATTGAAGGTGCCCCAGGAGAAGGTAAGGTCATTGCCATTGTAATCGTCCTCGGTCATTGAAGGATTTTCCAGGAAGGGACGATCTCCGGCATCGCACGAGCACCACCCCTGAATGCCAGTTGAGGGTGGAGTCGTTTGGCCCGTAACTTGCGCCATTTGCAACAACATCGTGGGCAGGTTGGTTACGCTTAGGCCGTTAGACGCTAGGGGCGCGATCCACAGCGTCGAGTCTGTACTCAGACTTCCTGTCCCCCACTCCTCACTGAACAGAAGGTAAAGAGTGCCCGTAGAGTCGGTAAAGATTGACGGATCCAAGAACCCATGACCGGCGACACTGCTGCAGAATGGTTTCTGGTGTACTGACGTGAAATGCGCGCCCAGAATCGGCGCAGTGGCCCAACCAATGCAGTTAGATTGTCCCGGCTCGTTGGCCCCGTAGAATTCGCTATACGCCATTACCCAATTGCTTCCGATTTGTCGTACGGAGGGGGCCCAGACCTGCTTCGCGTTGTAACCCGACCAGGTGGGCAGCGTTGCGAGCGCCTCGGTAACCGACGTAGGCGAACTGCCGGGAAGAGTCACGCCATACTCAGGGATGTTGGTTGTCTGACTGTTGCATTCGTGGGTAAGGCACGTTGAGCCCCCGTAAACTTCCGCGGCGCTCAAATATTGCACCATGGCTGGGTCCGCTATGTCGTAATGAGGATGGGGGGCAGTGACCGAGCTCGGTGGAACTAGGCACGCAGAAGCTACAAGGGCGAGAGCCGCAAGTATGGTCACCGGACCACCGCGTGAGAGCCCCCGCCTACTCATGATGCGCTCCCAGTCAATGACGGCGAGCAAACAGGCACCTCCGGACCAGATGGTTGAAAACTGGGCAATTGAGAAGTGACTTGCGCCAGCGAGATGGTCGTCGGGATCTGAGATGGCTGAGTTGAAGTACGTGTCGCCGTCTGAGTAGCCGGGTCATAGTTAAAGAGACCTCTTGTGCCTCCGACTGCACACGACGTTTCGCCAGTCGTTCCTTCTGACCAGAAGACGAGATAAGTGTCACCGACCACCACCGCTACGTCACCCGGTTGCCCCTGGGGCAATTCTGGCTCCGGTTCGAGTCTCGGGATCACCCCTTCAAGGAGGTGGTCTACGGCCACCGGTGCAACGAGTCCACCGTTGGACGGGTCTTGAAAGAAGGGCTTTACAGTGCCCACAAACACTGCCTGAGCGTCGTTAGCGAGCCCAGCGATAGTATCGTAACTGGGATTGTACTGACCGGGAGTGGTCGTGCTCGTTGAATCAGGCACCGTTGTACTCGTCGGTGTCGATGTCAACCCGCCCTGACTACCCGCATCTGGGAGACTTGATCCGCAAGAGGCAACCATCAGAGTGAGAATTACAAACCCCGATATCAGGCCAATTGAAGAAACTCTGCCATAGTGCATCGTGAGGCTCCTTGCGCCTTGTCGATTGTAAGACTGGCACGGCCTTTCTCAAAGGTCCATGGATGTTCGGCGATTGGGAAAGGGTGCTGGCTCTGGATTTATACGGTGGCAACCACGCCGAACAAGCCAGACTTCAAATTCGATCAAACTCAATGTTTAGATGCCATTCTGCCAGAGCCTCAGATGGGCGAAATCTTGTCGGTTGAAGAAGACGCCAGGATCACTTGCCTGCGGTCCTTTCCTTCGAGGGAGTTCCTCCTCGATCTTCGTAGAGGGAGTTCTCACACACCCAGCCCGGACCATGACCCCTCGGGTCCTGCTGCCTTGCGATTCTTCTGACCTGGTGGGCGTCCCCGCTAACACCCTGGATCGGTATGGCAAAAAAGCCGATCTCCGTCTCCGGAACCTGGAAGTGTTCTGCTGGTCAACGTCAGAGCTGAGAGCCAACTATTCGACTCCCACATCCGGGCGATGGTCATCACCCCCAAGGACAGATGTGGCCTCGCAGATCGCAGCCCGGACACCGGTGGGCACCATGACTCCGAACTGGTCATGCGTGGCCCGACGCCAATGGGCGAACAGATCCTTGGCCATTGACCTTGTGATGACACCATCAGGTCGGAATATGTCAACCTTGATTAGACAGGTTTTGCAGGAAACTACTGAGTGACGGCCTCCTTCTGGTCGGCGTTCGCTGGTTTGTTGATCCAGGCGGGCTCCGGCGCGGTTGCCTTGGGTCGGCCTTTGCGGAACCGCTCAGGGTGAGCGCTGTAGGCGTCGTCGAGCACGCACTGGCGGGCGGCGATGATCTCGGTGGCCGTCCCGTTGTGCACGCTGGCCGGCGTGAGTAGGCCGATGCCAGAGTGGTAGTGCTCGTAGTTGTAGTGAGCGAAGAGCGATGCGAACCAGAGCCGAGCATCGTCGACGGTCTCGAATGACCCTGGATAAAGCGGCACATACTTTGCGGTCTTGAAAAGCGATTCCGAGTATGGGTTGTCGTTCGAGACCCGAGGTCGTGACCGGCTCTGGGAGATCCCGGCTATAGCGTAGAACTCGTTCATGGCGTCAGAGCGCATCTGCGGTCCGTTGTCGGAATGCACGGTCAAGGTGCCCGGCGTTATCTGTTGGTCTTCACAAGTCATCT